>CAYOPN010000038.1:0-24579 GCA_964405835.1 uncultured Elusimicrobia bacterium
CGGCCGAGATCGAATGCGTTTCAATGATCTGACCGTCTTTGTCTTGGAGCACGTAGGTGCGCGCTCCGTGCAATACACCGATCGTGCCGCCGCTCAGGGTCGCCGCGTGGCGTCCCGTGAAAATGCCAGCGCCGCCCGCTTCCACACCGATCATGCGCACGCGCTTGTCGTTGTAAAAAGGCTGGAACAAACCGATCGCGTTCGATCCGCCGCCGACGCAAGCCACCACGGCCGACGGCAGGCGTCCAAGTTGGCGCTTCATTTGCGATTTCACTTCACGTCCGATCACGGCTTGAAATGTGCGGACCATTTCCGGATAAGGATGCGGCCCCACCACGGAACCGATGCAATAAAACGTGTCCTTGACGTTGGTGACCCAGTCGCGCATCGCTTCGTTGACGGAATCTTTCAGCGTCTTGCTGCCCGATTCAACCGGGATGACTTTCGCGCCGAGCAATTTCATCCGGTAGACATTGAGCGCTTGGCGGCGAATGTCTTCGGAACCCATGTACACCTCGCACTTAAGGCCCAACAGCGCCGCAGCGGCCGCTGTGCCGACGCCATGTTGTCCGGCGCCCGTCTCGGCGATCACGCGCGGCTTGCCGAGATATTTCGCGAGCAAACATTGGCCGAGCGTGTTGTTTATTTTGTGGGCGCCTGTGTGCAACAAATCTTCGCGTTTCAGGAAAATCCGCGGGCCGTTGATCGCTTTCGCGAAGCGCTTTGCTTCAAACAACGGCGTGGGCCGCCCCGCGTAGTCCTGCAAATAGGTATTGAGCTCCGCGACAAATTTTTTGTCGCGCAGCGCGCGGCGAAAACCGCGCTCAATTTCCATCAGCGGCGCGTAGAGCGTTTCGGGCGCGTAGATGCCACCGAACGGCCCGAAATACCCTCGGCGATCGGGTAACCGGACTTTCCCTCTCCCTCGGGGAGAGGGATCAAGGGTGAGGGTTCCTTTATTGCTTGGCATTGCTGATGAATTCCTTCATTTTTTCCAAATCCTTTTTCTTGGGCGACTTCTCCACGCCCGACGCCACGTCGACTGCGAACGGTTGTGTTTTTTTGATCGCGTCTTTCACGTTCTCGGGATTGAGACCGCCTGCGAGAAACACGGGCTTGCCCGCTGCTTTGGCTTTCGTGGCGAGGCTCCAATCAAAACGTTCGCCGGTGCCACCCACTTGGTCGGGGTGGTACGAATCCAGCATGAGGTATTCAACGACATCTTTGTAAGTGTCGACGGCGGCAAGAGACTCCACGTCTTTGACGCGCAAGGCCTTGATCACAAATACCTTGTGCCCTGCCCCCTCAAGTTCAACCTTGAGCGCGGCAATTTGGGCCGGCGTCTCATCGCCATGGAGCTGGATACCCTTTAAATTAATTTTCTGCAGCACGTGCAGCACTTCGTCGGCCGTCGGATTCACGAACACGCCGATGAGCGCCGCGAACTTGGGCAATTGTTGCACCCACGCGGAGGCCGTGGCCGCCGACACATGCCGTTTGCTCTCCTTCCAAAAGTTGAGCCCGATGTAATCGGCGCCGTAATTCAAGGCCCATATCGCATCGTCTTTGTTCGTAATACCGCAGATTTTTACTTTCATCGTTTCCCCGCCTCGGCCAAAGCGCGCACCGCTTCAACCAGATCCTCCTGCCTTAAAAGTGATTCTCCCACCAACGCCGCCGACACGCGCAGCTGTTTCAGCTTCTGCATATCGTCCGCGGTCTTGATGCCGCTCTCCGCCACCAGCACGCAATCGGACGGAATTTCCTTGGCTAACGTCGCCACGCGGCCCGGCGTCATCTCGAGCGTCCGCAAATTTCGCGTGTTAATGCCGATGATCTTTGATCCCGTCGCCAGCGCGTCCGGCAGAGCGCCCGCGTTAAAAATCTCAACCAGCGCCGCCATTCCGTTTTCTTTCGCGCAGACCGCCAACTCTTTGAGCAAACTGGCCGGCACCATGTCCGCGATCAACAACACCGCGCTCGCGCCCGCCGCTTTGGCTTCCACAACTTGATACGGATCGAAAATAAAATCTTTGCGCAGAATCGGCAGCGAACTCGCCGCGTGCGCGGTCGACAAATCGGCGATGTCGCCGCCGAAGAAAACCTGTTCGGTCAACACCGACAGCGCGGCCGCACCGCCTTGCTCGTAAGCTTCCGAAATCTCGTCCACATCGTACCGGCGCCGGATGATACCGGCCGACGGGCTTTTCTCTTTCATCTCAGCGATCACCGCTATGCGGTCCGGCCGGCTAATGGCCGCAAAAAAATCCGCCGGCGACTGCACTTTCGCTTTCTTCTCCAATTGATCGAGCGAAACCTGCGCTTTCGCTTTCTGCAACTGGACTTTGCGGCTCGTCAAAATCTCTTCGAGTTTGTCCTTAACCAGGCTCATTCGATCAGATGCGTGGTCTCGGCCAGGCCTTTGAGTTTCTTAAGCGCGGCGCCCGAGGTGATCGACGTGGTCGCTTTCTTGACAGCGTCCTTGAGCGTCGCTTTCGGGTTGCTCGTCGCCCGGTCGGCGATCCAAATGAGCGCCGCCGCGTTCGCCACGATCACGTGGCGCGCCGGATGGTCCAGCCCTTCCAGAATTTTCGTGATCATGTCCGCGTTTTCCGCCGCGTCGCCGCCAGCCAATTCCTTGGTCGGCACTTTCGGCAAACCAAAATCTTTGTTCGTGAGTTTGTAGTTCGTCACTTTCTTTTTGAAGAGTTCGCTCACGTGCGTCGGCCCTTCGAGCGTGATTTCATCCCAACCATGCGAATGGACCACGAGGCCCGCCGTATGGCCCATCTGGCCCATCACTTCTGCCATCACATTCGTGAGTTCAGGTGCATAGACGCCGATCAGTTGCACGTTCGCGCGCGCGGGATTTGTCAGCGGGCCCAACAAATTAAAAACGGTGCGCACGCCGAGCTCTTTGCGTGTCGGCATCGCGTACTTCATCGCCGGATGAAACGCCGGCGCGAACATAAAACCCAAACCGTTGTCGTTGATGCATTGCTCGACGATTGCCACCGGCGCATCCACTTTAACCCCGAGCGCCTCAAGCACATCGGCCGAGCCGCATTTGGAGGATATGGCGCGATTGCCGTGTTTGGCCACCGTGTAACCGGCGCCGGCGACCACGAAAGCGGCCGCGGTCGATACGTTCAAACTGTGGCGTCCGTCACCGCCGGTCCCGCAATTATCGACGATCACTTTGCCTTTGATGGAGAGCGGCCGCGCGGCATCACGCATCGCGAGAGCGCAGCCCGCGATTTCATCCACCGTTTCTCCCTTGGCGCGGAGCGCGATCAGGAAACCGGCGATCTGCGACGGTGTGGCTTGACCGTCCATGATTTCCTTCATGGCCGCGTACGCTTCCTTTTGGGACAACGTCTTCTTTTCTAGTAGTTGTGTTATCGATTCTTTAATCATTTAAATCCTTGATATCCCTTTAGGGTTTAGAGTTTGAATTTAGTTTTCAGAGTTTTCTTGGCAGGAGAAACTCTAAGAACTAAGAGCTAAACCTTAAACTCTAAAGAGACTAGACCCTCATCTTGAGGAAATTGGCCAAAATTGTTTTTCCACCCTCCGTTAGAATCGACTCGGGATGAAATTGGACTCCTTCCAATGCTTTATATCGTTTATGGCGCACGCCCATCACCTCGCCGCGGTCGGTCTTGGCGCTGATGACGAATTGTTTTTTGATCGATGCCGGTTCCGCGAGCAACGAATGGTAACGCGTCGCCGAGAATTTCTGCGGCATTCCGCTGAACACGCCTTTGCCGTCGTGAATGATCTCGGAGGTCTTTCCGTGCATGAGACGTTTTGCCCGCGTGACGTTCCCGCCAAACGCGTGGCACATCGCCTGATGGCCCAGGCAAACGCCCAAGATCGGGATTTTTCCGGCGAACGCCTTGATCGTGTCGACCGAGATGCCCGCTTCGGACGGATGGCCAGGCCCCGGAGAGATCACGATGTGCGACGGTTTCATCTTCACGATATCGGAAATACCGATGGCGTCGTTGCGCACCACTTTCAAGTCCTGCCCCAACTCGCCCAGGTATTGGACCAGGTTGTAGGTGAACGAATCGTAGTTATCGATCATCAAAATCATTTGGCGCTCCCGAACAGACGTCCGCTTTCGGCAAGTTCCACCGCGCGCTTGACGCCGGCGGCCTTGTTCTCGGTTTCTTGGTATTCCGCGGCCGGATTGGAATCAGCCACGAGCCCCGCGCCAGTCTGAATGGAAACGCGTCCTTTGTTCCATAAAATCGTCCGGATCGTGATGGCCATGTCCATGTTGCCGGAATAGGAGAAATAGCCGAGCGCGCCCGCGTACGGGCCACGTTGGTGTTTCTCGAGATCATCGATGATTTCCATCGCGCGGATCTTCGGCGCGCCCGAAACTGTGCCCGCCGGGAACACCGCTTTCAATAAATCAAAACCGTCTTTGCTGGGTTTGAGGCGGCCGCTTACTTCCGAAACAATGTGCATCACATGCGAATACCGCTCAACCGCCATAAGCTTCGGAACTTTGACCGTGCCGTAACGGCACACGCGGCCCAAATCATTCCGGCCCAAGTCCACCAACATCAAATGCTCGGCGCGTTCTTTCGGATCTTTGAGAAGATCGATCTCAAGCGCTTGGTCTTGTTCAAATGTTTCGCCGCGGCGGCGTGTACCGGCGATCGGGCAAGTGGTGGCGATGCCGTTCTCAAGCCGCACCAACTGTTCGGGGCTTGATCCGATGATCGCACGGTCGTTGATCTTCACCAAATACATGTAGGGCGACGGATTCACCACGCGCAGCGCGCGATAAATGTTGAGCGGCGACTGCTTCGTGTCCTTTTCCTGACGGCGCGAGATCACGACCTGGATGATGTCGCCTTTACCGATATGTTCTTTTGCTTTACGGACCGCGCTCATGAATTCCGAACGCGTCACATTCGACTTAAACGCGGCGACCTTTTTTCCAACGCCATTCTTCGATGCAAACGGCGTCGCGCCATGTCGGCGGATGAAACGGACGTTCTCCTCGATGCGCTTGACCGCGGCGTTGTAGACAGCCTTGAGATTGACCTTCGGCTCCAAACGTACCGTGGTGACGATCTTCAAGATTTGTTGGGTGTTGTCGAACACAAACATGTCGCCCGTGATCACGAATAACGCGTCGGCCCATCCCAACACGTCCGGGTTCGTGCGCGGCAGGCGTTCGATGTTGTGCACGGTCTCGTAGGACATGTAGCCGACTGCTCCGCCGTAGAAACGCGGCAGGCCGGGCACGTTCACCGGTTTCACGCAGCGCATATAACGCGCGAGCGCGTCCACCGCGGGTTGCCGGAAATGCATGAACGTCTTTCCGTCCGGCGATGAAAATTTGGTTTCTCCATTCCGTTCTTCAACGACCGCCTGAGGTTCGAATGAAACAATCGAGTAGCGCCCAATTTTTTCGCCACCCTCCACGCTTTCAAGCAAAAAACAATGTTTGCTCGCGTCCCATTTGGACGCCAGCAAGGAGACCGGCGTTACCGTGTCGGCCAGTACGTCGGCAAACACCGGGACCAGGTTTCCCTGCTTCGCCAGCTTTTTAAATTCCTCGAATGTTGGGTGAATTTCCATTCTCACTCCGTCATCCTGGAATGTCTCTATCCAGGATCCAATTTAAAATGGGCCCTGGATTAAGACATTCCAGGGCGACGACTTTCTTATTTTTTATAAACCTGTTTTGGGTCAAACAGCGGCTTCGAAATTTCGACCCACTTTCCATCCTGGGCCTGGCGGTAGAAGCAGCTGCGCTGCCCGGTGTGGCAAGCCGCGCCGCCGATCTGTTCGACTTTCATCACGATCGCGTCGGAGTCGCAGTCCTTGTAAAGCGCTTTTACTTTCTGCACGTTGCCCGACTCTTCGCCTTTCTTCCAGAATTTCTGGCGCGAACGGCTCCAGTAGGTGGCCGTGCCGGTCTCAAGCGTCATCTTCAGCGATTCCAGGTTCATGTAAGCGAGCATGAGCACCGCGCCATCCTGATGGTCCTGCGCGATCGCCGGGATAAGCCCGTTCGAATCAAATTTGATGTCCGACAAGTCGAATTCTTTGGTTTGTGTCATGTTATTTTCCTCTTACTGGTATTTTGTTTTTCTTCAGGTACTTCTTTAACTCTGAAATTTCCAATTCTTTAAAGTGAAACAAGGACGCCGCCAACGCAGCGCTGGCGCCCGCTTTAAATGCTTCGGCAAAGTGTTTTTGGTTTCCTGCGCCGCCCGACGCAATCACCGGAATGCTAACCGCTTTCGACACGGCCCTGGTCAGGTCCAGCTCATACCCGGCCTTGGTGCCGTCCGCGTCCATGCTGGTCAACAAAATTTCACCGGCGCCGCGGCGCTCCGCTTCTTTCGCCCACTTCACCACGTCCAATCCCGTCGCCGTGCGTCCACCATGCGTAAAAACTTCATACCGGGCTTGCCCCGACATAGCCGTCGTTTGGCGACGCCGGGCGTCAATCGCTACGACCACACACTGATTGCCAAACCGCTCGGCCGCCTCGTTGATCAAGTCAGGTGTTTTAACAGCGGAGGTATTGATCGAAACCTTGTCCGCGCCGGCCGACAACAAAATCCGGAAATCCTCCACGGTACGGACACCGCCGCCGACCGTGAGCGGGATAAAAACTTGTTCCGCGGTGCGACTCACCACATCCAGCAAAATGTCGCGTGCATCGGAGCTGGCCGTGATATCGAGAAACACCAGTTCATCGGCGCCTTCCATGTTGTACCGCTTCGAAATCTCGACCGGGTCACCCGCGTCCCGGAGATTGAGAAATTTGGTCCCTTTCACGACGCGCCCTTTGTCCACGTCCAGGCAAGGGATGATGCGCCGCGCCAACATGCTACTTGGCCAGTTCGATGGCTTCGTTCAGCTTGATCTTGCCTTCGTAAATCGCTTTGCCCACTACGCACGCCGGCACACCAAGCGTTTTGAGACGCTGGATGTCCTGCAACGTTGAAACACCACCCGAAGCAATGATCTGCATGCCCGTCGCTCGCATTACATCGCTCACGCTCTTGATGTTCACGCCTTCGAGTGTGCCGTCGCGGCTGATGTCCGTGTAAATCACTTCGCGGCCACCCAACTTCTCGACAATCGAAATCGCGTCTTCCACCGGGCAGCCCGAATCGTCTTTCCAGCCGCGCACGGCCACATGCCCGTTCTTCACATCGAGCGCCACCATGATCTTCTCTTTAAATTTTTCAAACGCCGTTTTCGCGAGGCCCGCTTCTTCGACAATAACGGTCCCGAGAATAACGCGGTCGATGCCGGCCGCCAAAATTTTCTCCATGGTCTCGAGCGTGCGCACGCCGCCGCCCGTCTGCACCGTCATGCCGGTCTCTTTCTTGATGCGGACAGTCCAATCGAGGTTCTTCGGTTGGCCCGAAAACGCGCCGTCCAGATCGATCACGTGGATGCGTTCCGCGCCCGCGGCCTGCCATTTCTTGGCCATCGCCACCGGATCATCCGAATAAACGGTCTCTTGATTCAGTTCCCCATGGCGCAACCGTACGCATTTCCCCCCGCGCAGGTCGATCGCCGGAATAACAATCATGCCGCCTCCTTGCCCTGAGCGAAGTCGAAGGGCTCCATGTATTTCACCACGTTCTTAAGCAAACGCAGACCGGCTTCACCGCTTTTCTCAGGATGGTATTGGGTAGCGACCAAGTTCTTCTTGGCCACCGCCGAACAAAATCCGCGTCCATACTCGGTCTGCGTGAAAACGATCTTTTTGTCTTTCGGCTCGGGAAAATACGAGTGCACAAAATAGAAATAGTCCGACTTGCTGAGGCCAAGCTTCTGTTTCTGCTTCGGCAGCACCGTGTTCCATCCCATGTGGGGCACCGTCATTTTCTTTTCGCGAAACTTCACAACGGACCCTTTGAAAACACCCAGACCTTTTGCCGACGGCGATTCCTCGCTGCGCTCGAACAAAAGCTGGAGCCCCAAACATATCCCCAGGAACGGCTTTTCATCGGCGATCCACTGCTTCACGAACCGATCGAGCCCTTTCTGCGCGAGGTTCTTCGCGGCAGCGCCAAACGAGCCGACACCGGGCAACACCAGCATGTCGTTCATGGCGAGATCCGACGGTTCATCCGAAATAACAACGTCGGCGCCCGTCGAGGCGAGCGCCTTCGACACGCTGTGCAGGTTTCCCATTCCGTAATCAACGACTCCGATTTTCAATTACAGCGATCCTTTGGTGGACGGCATTCCTTTGTAACGCTGGTCCTTGGCCACCGCCATCGACAGCGCTTTCGCAAAACCTTTGAACATCGCTTCGGCCATGTGGTGATTGTTCCGGCCGCGCAGAATTTTGATGTGCAAATTCATGCGCGCCACGGTGCCGAGCGCCTGAAAGAAATCTTCGATCAGGTCCAAATCAAACGTGGGCCAGCCGTGCTTGAAGTGTTTCGCCTCGTATTCAATCCATGGGCGGCCCGACAAATCGATGGTCACGTACGCGAGGGACTCATCCATCGGCAGCAAAAAGAAACCGTAACGCTGGATCCCCTTCTTGTTTCCGAGCGCCGCATCGATGGCGCTGCCGAGCGTGATGCCGATGTCTTCCACCAGGTGGTGCGCGTCGATGTGCGTGTCGCCTTTCGCGTCCACGTTCAAATCGATCAAACTGTGTTTCGAGAAAAGCTCGAGCATGTGGTCAAGGAACGGCAAGGTCGTTTTGATCTTGTATTTTCCCTGTCCATCCAGGTTCACCGACAACTTGATGTCGGTTTCCTTGGTGACTCTGTGTTTGACTGCCGTTCGCTTCTTCATTTTTCTTCCTCGTTCATTCGTACTTTCAATGCGTTCGCGTGTTTGACCAACCCTTCCGCCTCGGCCATCTGCAAGGCGGCGGGCGCGCCTTTCTTGAACGCGCCGCTGGAAATGTCCACGAAACTCGAGCGGCGCATAAATGTCATCACCGAGAGTCCCGATCCGAACCGCGCGGAGCGTCCCGTCGGCAAAACATGGCTGGGGCCCGCCCAATAGTCTCCCATCACAGCCGGCGACCAATTATCCAGGAAAAACGTGCCGCCGTTTTTTAACGTATCGAGTAGCTCTTGCGGACGGCGCATCATCAGCTGCACATGCTCTCCGGCCAGCGCGTCGGCTTTTTTGGCGGCCTTGTTCACATCCGGTTCGTAAATCAAATCGCATTGTTTGGCGAGGCTTGGCGGCAGTTCGTCCGCGACTTTCTTGATGAATTCTTTCGACAACGAAATCAGCACGCTGCGCGAGTCCGGATCGTGCTCGGCTTGCGCGGCCATGTCCGCCGCCACAAAAACCGGGTTTGCCGAATCGTCCGCCATCACCACGAGCTCACTCGGGCCCGCCAACAAATCGATGCCGACTTCGCCGAACAACTGGCGCTTCGCCTCGGTCACAAACGCGTTGCCGGGACCGATGATCAAATCGACCGGCGCGATCGTCTTGGTACCGATCGCGAGTGCCGCAACGGCAGCGGGCCCGCCCACCTGATAAATTTCCGAAACGCCCGCGATGTGCGCGGCCGCCAATATTTCATCGCTCAAACGCGCGGGCGGCGTGACGATGGCGATCCGCTCCACGCCCGCGAGCCGCGCCGGGATCGCGGTCATGAGCACCGTCGACGGATAAGCGAATCGCCCACCGGGAACGTAAATACCCACCGAACTGATCGCCGAATAATTCTGACCCAAACGCACGCCGTCTTTGAGGTAGGTCCACGACTGCGGAGTGTGTTTCTTTTCCTGATAGTGAAAATCTTGAATGCGACGCGCGCAGGACTCAAGCGCGCGGCGCATCTCCGGCGCAATATTGCGCGGCGCCTGCTTAATGCGGCCTTCGGGAACGCGCAACCGCTTCGCCGACAAATTGATCTTGTCAAACTTCTTCGCAAGCGCAATCAACTCCGCATCCCCGCGCTTCCGCACGCCGGCGATGATCTTTTCGACGATGGCCCGGACTTTCTTTTCTTCCACTATTTCGACACCCGTTTAATTTTCACGCCCAGCTTTTGAAGTTTCTTTTCCAGTTTCTCGTAACCGCGGTCCAAGTGATACACGCGGAGCACCGTGGTCTTTCCTTTTGCGGCCAAGCCCGCGATCACAAGCGCCGCGCCCGCACGCAAATCACTCGCCATGCTGCTGCAACCGGACAAATGTTTGACGCCCGTAATGCGGGCTTCACGACCGCTCAACTGAATGTCGGCGCCGAAACGCAGCAGTTCTTGCACGTGCAGGAAGCGGTTCTCAAAAACAGTTTCTTTGACCACGCATTTGCCTTTGACCAAACTCATCATCGCAATCCACTGCGCCTGCACGTCCGTCGGGAATCCCGGGTAAACGTCCGTTTGGACGTTGATGGGCTTGAGGGGTTTCACCCACTTGGCACGCACGGTGTTGCCTTCTTTCTTGATGGAGAAACCCGAGCGTTCGAGCGGCTGGACCACTTTGGACAAGTGCGACAAATCGATGTTCTCAATAAGAATGTCACCTTTCGTTGCGGCGGCGGCGATCAAAAATGTTCCGGCCTCGATGCGGTCCGGGATCACGCGGTGGTGCACACCAGCTAATTTCTTCACACCCTGGATCACAATCTCGGAGGTCTCGAGTCCCTGGATCGACGCGCCCATCTTCTGAAGCATGTGGCCCAAGTCCACCACTTCCGGTTCGCGCGCAGCGTTCTGAATGATGGTGATACCGTCGGCCAGCGCGGCGCCCATCAGTAAATTCTCGGACGCGCCCACGCTCGGGTATGGCAACGGAATCAACGCGCCTTTCAGTCCCGGTGTTTTGCAATCGACATAGCCTTCGTGAATGCGGATGTCGACGCCCATGCGCTCAAATCCATCAATGTGGTAGTTCACGGGGCGTGCGCCAATCGCGCAGCCACCGGGCATGCTGACTTGCGCCCGTTTCCGGCGCGCCAGAAGCGGCCCCATCACGAGCACGCTCGCGCGCATGCGGCGGACCAACTCGTAGGGCGCGTGGCCTGTGAGCGCTTTGCCTTTGGTGATGATGACGGTCGACCCTTTGCGTTCCACTTTTTTTCCAAGGGTGACCAAGAGTTTCAGGGAGGTATCGATGTCGGCGAGTTCGGGGACTTGTTCGAGGGTGCAGGGTTCATCGGTAAGGAGGGTTGCGAACAAACAAGGAAGCGCGGCGTTTTTCGAGCCGGATACGGTCACCCGGCCTTTTAACTTTGCTCCTCCAACTATTTCAAACTGATCCACGTTTTGTCCCCTTGGCGATGCGGTCGTGACCGCTGTAGTCCTTCAAAATCGCAATATTTTCAAAACCATTGGCTTCCAACAGATCGCGCACCCGTGTTCCCTGGTCGTGCCCGATTTCCAGCGCCAGCAATCCGCCGGGCTTCAGAAAAGTCCGGCTATCGTGCACGAGGCGGCGAAGCAGGTCGAGGCCATCCTGGCCTCCGTCCAACGCAAGCCGAGGTTCAAAAGAAAGTTCGGGTTCAAGGCGCGGAAGGTCCGTTGATGCGACGTACGGCGGATTGCCGAGGATCATATCAAAACCCCCCTCTTGAATTTGCGGCAATTCCGCGAACAAATCGCTCTTCAAAAACCGCACATTGACGCTGTTTTTCGCGGCGTTCCGCGCGGCGATCTCCAACGCTTTTTCATTGATGTCCAACGCCAAAATATTCGCCTCGGGCAACGAGCGCGCGAGCGACACCGCGATGCACCCAGACCCCGTTCCAACATCCAGAATGTGCGCCGATTGCAGACCGCGGTCCCGCGTTTCCATGAGCGCGTCTTCGACCAAAAGCTCTGTCTCCGGGCGGGGCACCAGCACCTCCGGCGACACCTCAAAATTGAATCCCATAAAGCCTTTGTGCCCGATGATGTAGGCCACTGGCTCCCGTTTTAGCCGCCGGTCCACCCATTCCCGGTAAGTTTCCACTTCATCGGCGTCCATCAAATCGTCCCGGTGCAGCAACAGCGCGGTGCGCGAACAATTGAGCAACCCCGCCAACAACGCGCGCGCTTCGGTTTCCGGCGCTTCGAAACCCGCGTTCATAAACGCGACAATGGCGGTTTGAAGCACATCGCTCACGGTCAATGTTGCCGCGTGCATCATTCGGTGATGTCCCCCGCCTCGGCCAGCTCCTGCTCTTTTAACTCGAGTTCCTGGACCATCTGGTCCATGTCGCCGCCCAGGAAACCTTCGATGTTATAGACGGAAAAATTGATCCGGTGATCGGTGACCCGGTCCTGCGGAAAATTGTAGGTCCGGATCTTCTCCGAGCGGTCGCCCGAGCCGATCTGTTTGCGGCGCAGGTCGCGGCGTTCCTTAAATTGGCGTTCGTCTTCGGCCTCTTGCAGTTTGGCGCGCAGCAAACTCATGGCGCGCAACCGGTTCTGGCCTTGGCTCCGCTCTTCCTGACAGGCGACCACAATCCCGCTCGGCACATGCGTGATGCGGATCGCCGATTCGGTCTTGTTCACATGTTGGCCACCGGCGCCCGACGCGCGGTACGTATCAATCTTCAGATCTTTCGCGTCCACTTTGACTTCGACTTCGGTCGGCTCGGGCAACACGGCGACCGTGACCGTGGAGGTGTGGATACGGCCCTGCGCTTCGGTCTCTGGCACTCGCTGCACCCGGTGAACACCCTGCTCAAACCGGAACCATCCATAGGCATTGGTCCCAGACAATTCAAAAATCGCTTCTTTCATTCCGCCGACACCGGTGCCGCTGGCGCTCATAACATTGACGGTGAGCCCCTTGGACTGCGCGTAGCGGGTATACATGCGGAACAAATCCCCCACAAACAAACCGGCCTCGTCCCCGCCGGCACCGGCGCGGATTTCGATGATGGTGTTGCGGTCCGCCTTGGGGTCGCGTGGGTGTAGCAAGCGACGGAGTTTCTGGCTCTGCTCGGCCAAACGCGCTTCGACCGCCGGTTTCTCTTCTTTGGCCATGTCCTGCATGGCTTTGTCAAACCCGATCAGCATCGCGTTCACTTCCTCCAGCTCTTCCGTGGTCTTCAACCAGGCTTCGGCCATCTCCACGATCGGTTCCAAACGTTTGCGTTCACGGGCGAGTTCGGTCAACCGCGCAGTGTCGCCGGAGGAAACGGCGGCCATCTCGTGGTCGAGCGATTTAAAGGTTTCGATGATGTTTTTGGCTTTGTCTTTCATGGGGTCCTTTGGGCAATAAAAAAGCACCCGCCAAGTCGCTATGCGACCGGGCGGGTGCAATTAAATGGCTACCTAATGGTCCTTTTTCTTTTTGGCGACGGGAGTCGAGGAGAGGACGGTTTTGCCCTTAGGCTTGGGCGGAGCTTTGGAGATCTTCTTCTGGACCATCGCTTTGCGGACGATGGTTTTTCCATCGGTCTTGGCGAAGCGTTTTCCGAAGCGCTCAACGCGGCCCGCCGCGTCGATCAATTTTTGTTGACCGGTAAAGAACGGGTGGCAGTTCGAGCAGATGTCCACTTTAATGAGCGACACCGTCGAGCGCGTGGCGAATTCATTGCCGCAAGCGCAACGGACGGTGGCTGCTTCGTATTTGGGGTGTATTCCTGTTTGCATAAGAGACGGGTATATAGCAATAAATATTTGGGATGCCTAATCTTTTTTTGCGGCCGGTTTCCGACGGGGAGCCTTCACAGGGACGCTACGCGCATAGAGGGTGTCCGCGCTCAGGTCCTGTTGATGGGGCCATTCAACCCCTCCCCATACCAGCCGGACCTTTTTGAAGTAATTATTATTTCGAAGTTCTTTAAAAACACCCTTATTTAAGAGGGGTTTTACATCGAACAAGCGATCGCTTTTGCCCTTAAATTTAACCTGCAACTTGTACTTGGGTTTGGCTTTAACGTTGATGATTTTTGGCGTCATCTTTACCTCAATGGATCAACTCGAAACACCTTTTGGCCAGCAATTGCCAATTTCCAATCAGCCATTAAATCGTCGCGATGGATCTCGATCCAGGCCTGAACCAATCTAAGCTTTGCATGTTTAAGCTTTCCCTCTAGCACGTTCCCCGCTGGAATACCGACAACCACATGTTGGTCCGCGTATTGCACATGAATATGCGGTGCTTTGTGCTTCGCGTTATCAAAATAAAACATCCGGATTACGACACCATAAAACGCCGAAATAATTGGCACACATCCCTCCAATAAACAGAATTATGGAGGGGTGCGACGACAATACTATACCTTGCCTTGAAACGTCCGAGAAAACTTAGACCTGGTTGTCGCTGGCGGTGCTTTGTTTGATGGTGTCGAGGAGCATGCCCGTTACCGGCGCGGTCTTCAGGTTTGTTAACAGTTGGAACAAGGACCAGCCATATTGGCCCGCCAACTTGATGTCGTAGGCGAACAAATTCCAACCCGCGGCGGAAGCCGTGTAGATATTTACATGGATCTTGTCATCGATCGCGTAACCGCTGAGGGATTTCGCCTGCGCCGCCACCGATTCGGGATCGAGGACTTCCGACAAGACAATGGCGCGAGACAAATAAGCATCGACGGCCTTGGCCGAAACACGGCCTTTGAGCGCGTCACGAACAGAATCCTTCACATCGGCGCCGGAAGTGGTCGCATTGACCAGCAACAAATCTCCGTTGATCGTCCCCTCGGGAGAACGCGCGAACAATTTAACGCGCGAAACCAGATGCTCAACCAACACGTCGCTGACCTCATCGACCTGGATAACATTCAAGCCGGTGTTTGAAATCTTTTCCATATTGCGGATTTTAAAGGAGGCTTTCTTCAACGCAACATCCACTTTGTGCGGATCAAAACCCTCGGTCAAATTGGACGGAAGATGTCCTTTTGCCTGGGATTCCACCACCGCTTCCCTGATCAGGGCCAGGTCTCTATTCGTGAGATTGGACGAGAAATAGTTGTTCACGAAATGGAGCAAGGTCACAAAAGCAACCGCAGATGCTCCCAGTGTAGTGGTGAAATCATCAAGAAAAAGCACATAGGACGCTCCCAAAATCAACAGGGTCAAGTCCACCACGAACAGATTAACCCCTCGGGTCCAAGTGCCGCCAAAGATCCGGCCAAAAACCGGATGCGGAAGGAAATAGGTTAATGCCGACGCCGCAGCCGCCCAAGCGGGCGACGATGTTTGCCAATAAACGAGCGCTCCCAACCCAAGCGCCACGCCAAACTCAAACCACCATCCAACCCATTGAGCGTAGACCCTGTTATCAAACCAAGATCCCGGAGCTACTTGAAGGTTGGGAATCAGTTTCTTTAAGCTCGTTAGCCAACCGCGATATTGAGTAAGCACTTGTTCCGGCAAACTGGGCGCCAACTCTTTGCGAAGGAAACGGATCAGCTTGGCCGCCCGTGGTGTAAATTCATCAGTTCCATAAAGGGCCAACGTCTCGCCGACTTCCGTTTCAATCGAGCTGTTTTCACCCAGAATTAAGACGTCTGAAGATGAGGGTCTAACGCCCATGCCAGCAGGCATCAACTGTTCGAGAGTCTCTAGCCAAGTTGAATAATTTTCGTTGTTCGGTTTGGGTTGGAGTGCTTCTTCAAGCGAACGGGCAATTTTTACCGCCAACGCCGGTTCGGATGCTCTTTTTGCTATCGCGTCTGCAATCATTTTCCCTGTAATGATTTCCTGAGAAGCGGGAGCCGTGACCACCGGTGGGGCGACAATCGGAGGGGCGACAACCGGAGAAGCGACTCGCGCAGGGTTTGATCTTTTCCGAATAATCACAACGGGAGGAAGTGCCGGAGCGGCTGGTGTGGCCGGAACAATTGGCGTATCAACCTCTGCACCCGTATCTACGAAAAGTGATTCGATTTCTCGAACGGTCAGTCGAAAAACTTTTTTCTGGTAAACAAATAAATCCCACAGACGCCCTTTTTTATTCTGTTTCCCCAAACGGCGTTGCAAATCTTCTCGAATGCGATCTTCATCCAAACGACCTTTTGTGTTTAGGTATCGTTTTTTGAACGATTCCAATGTGGGCTGTGTCGCGTCCAGTTTTGGGAAGAAATCCTTTCTGACAGCTTTTTTTGATTCGGCGTGAAGCAGCACAATCAGCAACCGTGCGCGCAGTGTCAAATAGTGGATCGACGGCTTCGTTTTCCCTTCCTTAATGGCCTCTCTCCGGTGTTTTACGGATTCCAAGACTTGCTCGACGAATTCAATTTCGGATTTTGGCCACGGACTGGGCATATGGCTTGGGAGTTTCCTTGTGTATTCCCGCGTGAAAGAACGGAGGGCATTGAATTCCACTATTGAAAGGAACGACCTTGATAACATATCTGCATGAAGTGCTCTCCCTGCAGCAACGAAGAAGGGGTGCACCTTTTCTTTTGGCACCAAATCCATTCCTTCGTGTTGCTTCAACGGAGTGGCGCTCCATTGGCGCTGAACTTCACTGAATGGATAGGAGCTGCTCTCCGTGATTTCGGGTTGTGAGACCGGTTTTTCCTCGGGAAGGACAGGTTGCGCTTTAACCTTTACTTTGACCGGTTCTTTATCGGAAAGAGCAGGGCGAGCCTTAGCTGTTGTTTTGCCCGGTTCTAATTTCTCGATTTTTAGGGGAGCAACCACCGCAGGTGTATATCCGGCCATGTGCAGTGCGCCAATCACGTGGGCCGCATGCCGCTTCGGTATTCCGCTATTGAAGATTTCATTGGCTGTTAAGGCTTTTTCTTTCGCCTGACCCAAAGTTTTTGTCCCCGGAAAAGTCAAGGCAAACTTCATCATTATTTGTTTATTCCAAACAATGTCTTCTATAGTCGTATGGTCGGGCATATGGGTGACAGGTCCCCAAATCAATTTAAGGCCGCTGTATCCGGCGATACGGGATTTCAAACGATTGAGACTGACTTGTGGGGAAACGAATCTGTTTGCCGTATAACGTTGAAGGAAATCGTCATGCGTCAACTTGCGAAGCTCGCCAACCGTCGTTACGCCTAGGTCAGCTTGAATTTTTGAGAGCGAGCCCGGCTCCAAGCCTAAATCGGACAAGGGCGATTCATCTGTAATGAATCCTTCAATTTGAGAATCCTCCACGGGGAGTGAGGTAGCTGATGAGGAGGGCGTCGCCGGAGCCGGAGCGGCTTCCGCGACGGGTTCAACGGCGGAAGGAAGGGCCAAACGCTCCAATGCGTGGATGCTCTCATCAAGCATTGAAATCATTTCAGATTTCATGCCTCCGGGAAACCAATTGGATTTACCGATTCTCGTCGTAAGATCGCCAATTGTTGCTTGGCGCCCCTCGAATTTTCCCGTGCTCATGTACCGATCTTTAAATTTCCCAAGGTCTTCCCAAAAGAGGCTTCGCGTATAGGCCTGTTCATCGAGCGCCTTCAAACCAATGGGCCATTCTGCAACCAAGATGCGGAGCGTGAGAATGGTGAAGATGGGAAGTGTCTCGTAATGCAGCATTCCGCTTTCGTACTTTTGCATCCGCTGCTTCGCTTTCTTAAGCATGTCTTCAATTTGCTTGATGTCCGACGACAACCAATTTTGAGGATGGCCCCCCTTTGGTTCGGAGGGATAAGAAGCGAAAAAACTCCGGAAGAACAACCTTTCTTGAATCGAGAAATGGTGCGTGATTTTCGTGGCCGTGAAGTCGTGGAGAAAACGACCGCGCGCGGCCCAAGAATCCTCGGCGGGAGTAATCCGGGTTTTGGCGTCCTCCGCCATGATTCTCATCATTTCTTTCATGACTTTTCCCAGTTCACCGTTTTGAGAATAAACCGGTATTCCAGAAAAATCCGTTTTCCAGGAAGAGACATTCTCTTTCTCTGTAACCAATCCCAAAACCTTAATTTTTTTATCACCAAGAACCCGGAGCGTCGCTTGGATATTTTCCTTCGTCACATCCCGGTAAAGCTGGATTTCATCATGAGGGAAAGGATGGAAAACCGGGTTGGCGCCCTTGGATACAAGGACCGCATAATACGGTCCCGGATGCACTTTCATTGGTTGATCCGTCATGGCGATCCCGCGCAGTTCCCGCGGAAGGGCCGGCGGCTCGACGGTTTTTTCCGGCTTTGCCATTTCCGGCTCGGGAGCGATGATGAGTTTTGATAAATCCGGAAGCGGAGCGATCTGCGAGATTGTCTGTTTCATTTTTTCCGGCGACATTTGAAGTATCTGCAGCGGAGCATCCAACTTGAATAAGGCGTGCTTTATCAAAGCGCTTTTCCAGGACGCATCACCGAGCGCCACGATGGCCCTGGCCACGTGTTCATCGAACACGATCACTTTCTCATCTTTAAATTTGCGAGTGACGAAGAGAAATTGGGCGGGATCGACAAAATTGCCAGGGGCATCCTGCATGAATCTCCGATTTAAACCATTGAAGAATTTGATGGAAACTTTCCGTTGAGCAGCAATCCCGTCCGGATCCATTTGACGCAATTCCTCGACCGAAGGTAAATGGATCGCTGTGGCGGGCGGAAAATCCACGAGGAGATCGACCAATCCTTCTTGGTCGGCGTTTGCTGCTTCTCCGGAAAGTTGGACAGCGGACGTTTTAATGAGGGGTATGGTTGACTCTGAGGGACCGGAGTCAGAACCATGCATGCGAAGGACGGAAATAAAGAGCACTGGGATCGCGGCTGCTTTTAAAACGGAAATAAGGTGCCCGATTGTTACGGCAATAAGTCCGGCTTTTGTTTCGAGGGATTGAGAACCCCACGTAAAATACATTGCCGATACGATGCCGGTGACGATCGTAAGAATGAACGTGTTCCAGTTAAAGGCCGCCTTGAAAATCACGGACTTACGGAAAAACGGTCGCAGCATGGCCCGGACAACGAGATGGGCCGCGAAGAACCCAGCGGCGGAATAAACACCGAACTCTGTCGCCGACTGAATTCCCGGGGAAAAATAGCCGACGGCGGCAATGGTCACCGGCAATTCCAACCACCACGACACACCGCGGCGGTACCAGTCAAAAGGCAGCCACGATCCGCCTTCACCGGGTTGGCTAATTAACTGCTCAAGAGTGCCCAAGTATTCTTGTCGTTGCTCGGCCGGATTCGCTTCAAACCATGCGCTAATGCGGGCCAAGAGGAAATTGCCATCCATCGGATTTGACCGGAAAGTTTTTACCGCGTTGAGGAATTCATTCGGCTGGATACGGGTATCGAGCATCACTTTCGCGTTCGTCGCGAGAGAATTAATGGCGGCTTGGTCTTTAAATAACTTTGAAAGGGCGGCCTTTTTCGCTTCGTAATCTTTAGCGATCTGTTCAAGCTTCCTGAGTTCCTCGATAAGATCTTTGGCTGCGTCTTCCGAGCGGTCGTTAAAAATAGAAAGGACGGCTGCATCAAATTTCTTCGACAGACTGCTCTCGACTTGCACCGAGGGTTGGGGCTGAGCAACTGGCGTCACAAGGGGGCGCGGGGCTTTGGGCGCGGCCGGCTTTTTGGCCGGAGCGGGGGACGGGACGGGAGCGACTGGAACGGAAGGAGCCTGCGGCTTTCTAGTTTGGTCCCACAGAATCAATTCTAGATTGTCCATTGCGGCAGTGAACTCTTTTGACTCAAATTGAATTTTTCCCATCCAGACGTGGCTCTCTGAGATGCGTTTATAAAGCGTCACTGTTGCTTTTTCCCGGTCAAGCCCGTCATTTTCAATCCCGAACGTGTCAATGAATTGCCCCAGCATTTTCTCCGTTAGGACAGAGGGCGCTGAGAAATCGTCTTTAACAGCGGGGACTTTTCCCGCGGCTATTTCAGCATTGGTCACGCTATGAAGAAGGCTGATAAGGGATATGGAAGTGTCATCGAGGACGATGCCCTCCGGCAATGCGACGGGTTTCTCTGTGGCTGCCAGTGGGGCCGCCGGCGCAGGAGGGGCCACTGGTTTTCTATTGTTGCGATGAAGAATTTTCTGGATGTAAATTAAATCGTCGCGCAACCATCCACCACCACCACGGGAAATAGCGACTCTGACGAATTCTTTTACGGCATTTAACTGATGGAGGCTTTCGTATTCCCATTTACTCTCTTCCTCAACGAACTGCTTCGCCTGCTTAAGAACCGCGTCGACTTCTTCCGCCGAAGCTACCCATGCCTTGCTGCTCCGGATGGCGGGGCGCAAGACTTTTCGATTGATATTAAGCACAGCTTCGGGGAATTTTTCCGTTCCAGAATAAACAGCAATCTCCCAAGGAATCTCTGTCACGATACGGCGGGCTTCGCTTAACTTCGCGGGATCGGCGATGACAATGAGCGTTCGGATGCCATTCACTTGCGCCAAACGGACAATGGTTTCTTTTAAATTTTCAATTGAAACATCCGGCAACTTTGTATCTGCAATCACTCTCTGATCCCACGAAAAAGCGTGTTCGTGGGCCCGTCTAAATCCCACACCATCCATCGTAATGACCCCGAACCACGGACCCAACCGGGGAGTCCAGTTCCGTTTTTCCCAAAAATCGTCTAAATCTACGGCAGGGACCGTGTTTTGCTCCTGATCCAAATTCCGGCTTTTAAGATTTTCATCGATTAAATACGCCGTGGATTTATAGTCCAACTCCGATCTAAGTCCCAGTACGACTTCAATATCTTGAATGGCGGCATCAAACACTTT
Organism: uncultured Elusimicrobia bacterium; assembly: GCA_964405835.1. Taxonomy (GTDB): domain Bacteria; phylum Elusimicrobiota; class Elusimicrobia; order F11; family F11; genus JAJVIP01. Next base: position 20,573 of record CAYOPN010000038.1, read on the forward strand.
AGACCCTATCTGATGAACGGGACGGCCTTGATCATCCACACCAAAGGCAACGCCTCGAACAGCATCGTTACCGAACCGACGCGATATGTTTGACGCGATTTTTAAACGGTCAAGTTTGCCGGTGGGGTCCGTAAAGAGTTTCGGGAAACGATCAAGGAAATCCTGTTCGGATATTTCACCGATCAAATAGTCTTTTGAAATAGGCTCATCTTCCGGATTTAAAGCGGCATAAATAATGAGGCGGCTGGTGTTGGTCATATTTTCGAAATGTCTTTCGCCAGCAACATAATCATTGTGCCGTTGCTCAATCGCATTGATAATTTTCTCAATGCCATCGATCGTCATCTTGACCCAAGGCAACCTTTTAAATTCCATCCCTTGTTTGGCTCTTTCGTAATTATCCCGGAACTCACGGAGAGTTTCTAATTCCGCGGGAACAATGAATGGGGACATTCTTGAATTTCGTCTTATTATCCGGCTGGCCCGAACAAAAATGTTGTGGGCGGCATTGGCTTCCGTCATCCAATCCCGATTTTTTTCAACCAGCTGGATAATTCTGTCCTTTGTGATTATCGAAGACCTTGTGTACTTATCAGGAGATCCCGATAGGGTCCCCGCAAAGCGCGCTTTTCCACTTCCGATGTTAAAAATTCCAATTTCCCATGAAATGGTCCTAACTTGCTCTTCAACTTGGTGTGCTTCAGATGCATATTTAACCATGACACCAATGACCCGCTTTCCTCTCAGCGCCTGTTTTTCAATATCGGCCCGGGTGTTTTCCGCCTTCCCCGCTAGAACATACTCCACACCCGCGGGCAATTTAAATCCGCGAGGCTCTTCGTACACATACTCATTCAACAGAACCACAAAAAACGGTGGCTTTGGATTGAGAGTAAAAACAGTAGGGGCCACCACGGGAGTTAGTGCCGCTCGCTCCGGCGCTGGGGCCTCCGGTTCAACTTCGGTGAGATCTATCGGTTCTGCCGGAGTGAAAGTTTCCGGCGCAGCCCCCACATTAACGGGAGCAGATGGTTCAACCGGAATGCGAATTTCCGGTTCCGCCGGAACGATGATTTCCGGTGCGGTCACCACTGGGGCGGGAGCAGATGGTATTACCGTAACAGGTTTTAGCGGGTGGGTCGCGGATACAGGCTTGCCATTTCCATTGGCGTGAACCGGTTTTTCTTCCGGGATGTCTTTCGCCAACTGGGGCAAGTATTTTCTTAAATCCGGCAAAGGGTGCACCAAGGCGATTGCTTCTTCGGAAAGTTCGGGGTGGCCGATGTGTCCCAATACCTCGTGGCGGAGAAACGCTATCCTCTCTGCGGGTTTCATTCTCTTTGTCAGAACATTAGCGAATTCCCGATCGATATAAAGCGTATCTGTTTCAGGGTCCGCAAAAGCAACCAAATCGGTCACATGCGTCGTTTCCTTCGAATTTCGGGTTGCTTTAGAAACTCTTTCCGTGAAATCATGAAGCAACCTAACATTCGTATGTCCATATGCTTTAGAAAGCTGCCCCTTTTGGCGAGTACCCTCACCCCGCTCCTTTTTTCGCTCGTTTCTCTTACCATCTCCCTCCATTAGCCTGAGAGTTGTAGGCGATGGGCGTTGTACGTGGCCGTCAGCAGGATGGGAGAGATACTCCTTAAGAACTCTCTTGCGGATAAAATCAGTGTTGACAGGTTTTTTGGAAACGCGCGCCGACCCTCCGGTAAATTCATTGATGAGTTTTTTTGTTAGCAGCCGGGGATCTATTATCCAAAGGTTAGAGATGAAAAGACCGGACCAATCGAGCAGTTCGGCGTTTGTGAATAGCGTTGACTTAAAACCCTCCCAGCTCTTAGTGACGGCAGGAAAAATAAACAGAATGGCCTGCATAAACATTTCTTCTGAAAACACCTGGGTAATCTGCCCATCGATTTCAATGGTGACTGTCCGCCCTGCTGACGTTGTCCCGCTGAGACCTTGAAGATTATTTTCACCCGTTGAAGCCGGGCCCACGTGGATTTTTATTCCAGTTGTGGCCCCATCTTTTCGAGGTTTCAAGGACAACGTGAGTTGATCGCCCTGTTGAGTTACGGCCCCCCCATCCCGGAATTTTTCGGACAGCGTTTTTTCCAGTGAAGCGATCTCGTCGCCGAGAGCTGGTTGGCCGTGTTTGGCAAGAGCGAGACGGACGGATTGGCTCATGGCCGCGAAGGAACGCGTGACACCGGAACCGGTGAGACTGGCAATGCGCGGACTTTCGACGAGCGAGACGCGTTGCGAATCGAAGATGCGATCAAACGGTGTTTTGCTTCGCGTAAAAACTTGAAGGTAGGAATTCCCCTCTTCGGTATCCACCTGCGCCAATTTCGGCGTTACCGTGATCACAACCAAATTTTCCTGGTTTAATATCTTGTGCATTCCTTCCGTGTGGAACCCACCGGTGACAAGCACGGCCAATGGGCGAGAGGCGGCCGCCGCAAGCAAGTTCTCCGTTATCGCGGCGTTGCGGGCCTCAGCAACCACGTAGAACTCTTCGAAGGAAGCCAACGACGGCGCGTGAATGACATCGCGACGCGTCTGGTAGCGCTTCCAATCCTCTGTGGTGAGCGACAATTCAACGAGTCCTTTGAGCAGGGAAAGGTCCTGGGCCGATTCATAAACACGGTTTTGCTCCGGTGTTTTGATCTTTTTCCGGAAGGTTTCCACTTCGTATTGGCCCACTTCCGAAAGCAACGCCGCCGCTTGAATGCTGTCGGCTTTTAAAACGTAGGAGATAAATTGTTTGAATTGGGGCGACTTGGCCAGTGAGAGCCCGTATTTACCGGCAAGCGTATCAAGATAGCGGTGAAAATCGGCGTGCGTGATCTGATTGGATTGAAGCGCCACGCCGGCAGAAGTCAAATCGTTCGTGTCGGCGGCGGAGATGTGACGCAACAAGGTCCCCAAAAATTCATTCCGCTCGCGCTCCGCTCGGTTGAAGTCGATCGATTTCTCCAACTTATACGTTTCAAGAAAGAGCCGGAGAGACGGATAGCCGGTCAGCGGAGTGGCGCCGGATTGGTCCGCCAAAAACGCCAGGGTTTCTCCCATTCCCGCTTTTCCTTCGTGCCAGGCGGTCATTCTTGCGTCCAGGTCTTTCAGTTCTTGGGAATAAACGGTCTGTTTTTCAACTTTGATCGCTTTTTCTTTTTTCCGGTAATCCCGTCTCAACGCATCTTGAAGAGGAAGCGCCGCTTTCACGGCCGCCACATTTTTCAAATAAAGGCCGGCATCTTCGACGCCGTAAACCACCGGCGCGACGGGGGCCGCAAGCGCCGCGTATTCAGGGCCTCCGATGAGACCCGTGTTGAAGAAGAAAGAAGCGGCTTCCTTATTAATAGGGGTATTGAGACCCCGGAACGGGGTCAAATCCACTTTACCAGCGGTCCCTTCGAGCGCCAGCAGCATGGAGGAATCGGTCGCCTGAATTGAGCCGATCAGGTTGGCGATGTTCTCCTGCGCAGACTTTTGACCATGGACATCTTGAATATGAACAAGGATGGGGGCGTTCTTTTGCTGGGAATTCGCGCCTTTGGGGAAGTGAATGGATTGAATGGTTCCGGCGCCGGAGACGGCCGCAATCAACTTATTGACGCGATCATCCTTGGTTTTCTTCGCTGCGAGCGCTACCGGGAGAGAATGTGTAATGGAAGTCTGTTGACCTGAAAAATGGGAATAGGAAGATAACGAACCCGGAAGGGAAGCAAGCTGGGTCGAGGAAAGCGACTTTTGATTAAGCGATTTTCGCCGGTTTTCCCAGATACTTATTTCATTTTCATAAGCGAGAAGAGACTGGGTACAAAAGAGAATTCCTGCCAAGAAGGAGCTGGTTATTTTTTTCATAACAACAATTTAACCAGACCCCCATTAAGAAATCCTTAAGGGAGCGTAAATCTTTTGTAACAGCAAAGGGCCCAAATATCGTGTTCTGACCGGCCAAAATGAGACAAAAATCGACGTAAAGTGAGACAAAGGCC
>CAYOPN010000039.1:0-22765 GCA_964405835.1 uncultured Elusimicrobia bacterium
TTCGGAAACAATGTGCGCGTGGTGGTGGTCGTCCCGCACAAACAAATGCACTATCAAGCCGGACTTACTGTCGGCGCTAACACCCATGTTTTCTTCCTAGACCCGACCGGAGAAACATTCGCGGACCTGATGGCCGCCAATCAAGTTAAAGATGGTCTCGATAACGACGCGGAAGACGAAACTCCCGATGTTTCAGACACCGGGACCGATGCCAGCTGGAAACTGCTTTTCAAAACCGGCACGCTCAAAGCCAACAGCGTTTCCGTGGTGACGAGCAAAATCACCACCGGTCTTTCGCGCGCGGTCGGCCAGGGTTTCCGGCCGGACTCGCCTTTCATGGGGCGCACGTTCTACACCGGCTACGATTCGGACGTGTCGGGTTCGACCGGCGAGATGGTCGCGTTTCAATCGACCATGTTCCAGATCTACATCGGCCTTTTGAAAAGCCTGCGCGAAGAATTTCCGACCGGCTCGCCGTTCGGTATGACCATCACGGCCTCGGACATCGAGAAATTGGACCGTGTGTACCAACACATCATTAACAAGAAATTCTCCGCCATCGTTGGCATGGATTTCGATGCCAAAGGCAAACCGGTCTTCAAAACCGATTCCGCGGAATTCAAGACGCTGACCGAATATTCGGAAAAGCTGCGCCCCTATTATGAGGAGCGCGCCAAAGCGCACTCGAGCACCATTCTCTTTTTGTTCACCACCGTTTTCGTAACACCGGTGGTCCAACTGACCGCTTCCTATCTGTTGGGATCGTTGATGCCCGTCTGGTTGACCGCAGTCATCGCGGCCTTGATCGGACTTGGCATAAGCGCCGCTTTATATGGACGGTTTTCTTACACGTTCTGGCCGAGCCTGGCGTTTTCCGGTGTCCAAGCGCTCTTTTACATGGGCCTCCACATGTTCTCACTGCCGGCCGTCATCATGGTCGGCGGGACGGTTCTCGCTTCGGGTGTCAACTTCTTGATTTACGCGTTTTTCTCCTATTCAAATTATTACTACCTGCGCTCGAAAGAAGGGCGTGACGTGTTTCACCGTACCGAATCGCCGCGCGCGGATGTGTTCTTCAATCCCATCTGGCATTGGGCCACCGTTATCGCGGCCACCGCGCGTTGGGGCCGTGCCAAAGGGTGGCTCGACCGGTTCTTCATCAATGCGCACGGTTTCTACGAGTCTTATTTTCTGGGCGACCGGTTGCGCCGCGGCGTGATCACGCATCTGGTTTACAACAGCAAAGGCCCGGGCCATTTCTCGAAGGCCGCCATCCAGGCGACCAACAAGACCGTGAGCAAGATCGGCGGATACCAAAGCTATAAAGGCGGTCGCGCCATGCGGGTCGCGATTGCGAACCTTCCGGCCGACCAGCTGCCCTCAGGCCTCACTTACAAGGCGTCGATCTGGGACGCACAGACCCAGAAACTGATCGATGGTATGGACTTCAAAGACAAAGACGCCGCCGATCAAATTCTTTTCGGCATCGATTCGTTGGTCACGTTCCTCGGCGAGCAGGTTGTTCATTCCTGGATGATCCCGAGCAAAGTGAGCAAATTCAAAAACGTCTACAACTACGGTTGGGGCGACAGCTCCATGGGCCCGAACCCGATTGTTGATTCCACGCAGCTCGTGCCGCCGCCGGCCGCGCGCGACAGCGATCCGACCAAAACACTGCTCGAGAAAAAAGCGCTTTTGGAAAACGAAGCGGCCGCGTCGGAAGCTTTTGATTACGCGCGGCGGCTTTTAGGTTACGACGATGCTGAAGTTGAGCAGCACCTTCTCGACGGCTGGCCGGAATTCAAGGAAGGCGACCGGTGGACACCGATTATTAAAAACGACAACCCCGGCACCGTCCCGCCGTTTGTGGTGTCTCATAATCGGAAGCCCGACCGCATTGAAATCGTCGCGGGCGAGGGATACAAATTGACCCACCCCAGAATGAACATGGGCCTTTCCGCGGTCTTTTTGAATTACGATCGGTCCGAAGGCGTATTTAAATCAAACGACGAAAAAATTGTCGTCAAACGCGATGAAGAAGGCATTCATTTGGAAATTGGCGAGCCGCATGATTTTGTCTCCACGCTCGAAAACCAGCAGGTGTACTGGGAGCAGCGCCAATTCAAATTGAACCCGCCTGCCCCGAAAACGAAACCGGCTCCTTCCACCGCGGAGATCAGCAGTGCCTACTCAAAGTCAAAATCCGTCCGTTTTGACCCGTCTCAATATAAACCCAAACAAAACAAGCCCAACCAAAAATCGACAAAAGTGAAAGGCACTGTTTGGTTGAACGCACCTGTCACTACCGGAATATTGGCCTCTTTGTGGGCGATTGCCTCGTTTGGCCGGGAGGAGCGGTCGGCCGATGTTTCGCCGGACACGGGAAACATTTCCATGCTTGTGGGCATTGTTGCGATCGTTTTGGGAATGTTGCTCCCGCCAATAAGAATACATACCCGCATCCGTACGTGGTTAAAAACACGGGCTGAGCGAACAAGCTTGACGGTCGGTCAAGACGGTGCACTCACGCTCCAAATTCATCGCCCCACGCTCTGGTTCGCCAGCGGTCTGGAAGCAGAGCAGGAAAAAATACGCCGGGTTGAGCTTCGCCCTACCGAGGATGGATTTGTTTCCGACAATGGATTCCGCGCGGAACTCAATTTCGCGGAAAAATCCATCCACTTTATACTTCCAGAAAACATGCACACCTATTCGGTCCAAGATAACGATGAAATCACGGAATCTGACGAACCGAAAATTAAAGCGTCCAGATCATTGCTGAATCGCGCCCAAAAAGCGCTGGACGCAAAAGCGCCCATCCCGCTGATCGTTGCACCGGACGTGGCTGAAGAAATAATTGATTTGGAAGCCGTGTCGAATTGGCGGAAACCGGCGGCCGGCTTCCTGTTCGCGGCCGGTTTTGTGGTTGCCGCGATATCGTTGGATTTCTCGGCGAACCTCGCTTTGGCGTTCTTTGGGCTCGTTGTGTTGCCGCTCACGGCGATCACGTTGGTCGCGCGGTCGGCGGAACAGAGCGCATTCAACGCGCGCCCGCTGTTGCTTGTGCGGGTATTGCCGGGCGTGCTCTGGCAAAAATTGACCGGAATATTTCTGGTTGGCGGGATCGCGCGCTCGCTCGCATGGCTTCCCACAAAACTTGCAAAACTTTTCTATCAGTTCGGTTTCCAGCCGATCGACCGGTTGACCCAAATCATCTTCGGAAGCAACGTGGAAGAGCCCGGCGTGATTGAGCGGATTTACATGCGCGTGCCGACCACTCTCTTGAAACTGGCGTTGTTGCCGGTGGCGGCCGCCCTGGTGTTCGTCCAGAAACGCGTCACCGTCCTCGCGTTTTACGCGGCGGGCATGGCGTTTTCGTATGGCTTGGTCCAACTTGCATTTGCGGACGCCGCGTCGCAGATCATCGCGTGGAACGCGCTGACGGCTTTGAATATTTCTCTCGCGGGCCTGGATCCCGCCTTGGCGGCTGGCCTGTTGCACGCGGCCTCGCCATGGGCGTTCGTCGGAGCGATTTTTGTGGCCGGCGCCATGGTGGGCGTGTACCGTTCTTATCATTGGATCAGTGGAAAACCGCAACCGAAAGCAGGCTTCTTTATTTCCACGTTTGTGTTGGCGATAACACTGCATCTGGTGCCGCTCGAAATCGCGCTGATCAAATTAATTTTGGTCAACGTGTTCGGCCTGGCATGGTTGTTTGAGGCCGTCGAAGGCCAAAACGGCGTGCTGGGTATCGGCAACCGGATCTTGGAGGCCATCGGCATCAGCCCGCTCGCTTTCATGGCAACGCCGAAGCCCGTTGACTCTGTAGTCGGGCCGGAAAATAAAGTCGACCCAATCGAACCGGTCAACGACACGTACGAGAAAAAGTTGGTCGCGCTCAAAGCGCGGGTTGTCTCCATCGAATCGGAACTCAAGGTTGCCAAGGAGAAATTGAAGTCCACGGAGCAAACCAACGCGTTGGCGTGGATCGAATATTACGACCTGCAAACGCAGCGCTTGGACGCGTTCATGTCCATTGAAGCCGAACTGAAAGCGGCCAAGGAAAATTTGAAAACGTTGGAAGCCCGTGCGGAAGGACGCGTGCGGCAGGAAATGAACATTGAACAACAGAAGGCCGCTGCGGCGCGGGTGGTGGCATTGCTCGAGAAAGACGTGCAGTCCGCCCAGGACCTTGTCGACCTGGCCGCGTGGAAAACGCGCGCCGCCGCCATCGACAAAGAGGTCAAGGCTGCCTTTGAACGGCTGAAACAGCTAGACAAAGACGAGAAAGCGTTGCCCGGAAAATTTCGCGAAGAGGCGGCCGCGAAGAAAGAATTCAAGAAAGTGCGGGATGATCTCACGTTCACAAAAGAGCATCTCGCATGGCGCGAATCGCACCTGCCGAAGAACGATTACTACACGAAAGCGCTCAAAGAATGGGGCGCTGCGCACAAGGCCGGCGGGGACACCACGTATCCGGCGAGCGACGACTATTTCCTGTTCACCAAGGATGAAGATTGGGGCCGCATCAAGCCCATCGAAGAGTTCACCGAGGAAGAGTACAAGAAAGCCGGCGCGTATTTGGCCGACGACGGCAAGAGCGTGGTGATTCCGGTCAAGCCGCCGCGCGCCATAGGCAACGGCAGCTCCGTCACCGGTGTTTACGTGCCGTTTGGGGAACTGGCCATCATCAATCCCGAAGATGGTCGTTTATTGACGGTAAAACTCGGCATGGAGAGCGGAAAGGCCTACATGGAGCACCGTTTGCAATTGCAAGCCAAGGCCATCGCCAAAAATTCTCCGGAGCTCGCAAAGATCAATGCGGAACGGAGCGAACTCGGCAGGAAACAAGCCGCACTGGCGACGGAGCTAAAAATCGTCGATGCCGGGAAACTCAAGACACAGACCGCATTGATTTCGGAAAAGGCCAAGTTGAAAGACGCGCAGGACAAATTGGACCCTGCGAAAAAATTGACGGCGCCGTCTTCAAAAGAGGTCTTTGATCAGGCCGCGAAATCACGCGAGCAAATCAAATCGCTCGAAACCGAAAGCGCCGGTTTGCGCGCGGACTTTGAAAATGAACAGGCGCCGGCAACGGTCCCGCAGCAATTAAAAGACAACGTGAAAACGAAACAAGGCGAGTTGGACAAGGCCCGGGAAGATGTGAAGCAACACGAACAGGCCAAGCCGGCCGTCGTAACACCGGCCACCGTTTCAAAACGCGGCGGGTTGGTGTTCCCGGGTGCGTTCGTCCTCGCGATGCTTGGCATCGTTTCCGCCGTCACAGGCACCACGAAGGATGAGGATGATGTGCTTATCGACGATTTCGTCGATGCCATTGAATTGCTGGATAAATCGAAAGGCCGCAAAGAATTCCCCGTGGATTCAGCGGTCCGGCTAAACAAACTTTTGTCCGGCGCTCCACTGGCGCTTGGCCTTAATCAAGCGGACTATAAAACCACAAGCGCCATTGACCGGCCGGCGTTTATGAACGTTTTGCACGACAGGTTAATCAACGATCAAAAATTTATGGCTCGCCTCAGCCGTAAACTCCAATCGCGTGACATTCACCTCGACGTGAATGGCGCACGTTGGATGCTTGAACAGATGGCGGTCCAGGGAATTAACCAAAAGATCGAAACCACATTGCCAAAAGGCAAAGCGGAAACCGGTTCTTTGCTGGTGCTGACGCTGCATGCGAAAAGCATGCCGCTCGATCGCGCCCGCTATTTCAAAGCCATTGCCGATTACAACACCGACGCGGCCGGCAAAACATTGGGATCGGTCCTCTGCATTATCGATGATGGAGGACTTTATTCCGATGTCCGATCGATGGCCGAAAAAGTGCCGGGCCTTACGTTGGCGAAACAACCGTATTCGCGGATGTTTGAGGAGCGCGACGGCAAACCGACCTTGCTGCGTATGGACGAAGTGGAACTGGCGCTTGTTCAGAATGGGATTACGCGCATTGAAAAGAACACGCGTGTGGTTGCGCCGATGGGCATCGAGCGGGACTTCAGCAAAGTTGACCAGAAATCGGCACTGCGTGCCGCCTCGTTTATCTTCATTAACCGGGAGCTGCAGGCGGTCGAATTGCAGGCGGATATCCAACGGAAAATCGAAGAAATGGCGGTTGCTTTGATTCAGGCTTAAAGGTTAGACTCCGCGCCTTATGAAGCCATCTTATAACCCAAACAAACGCCGTCGGAAAATGAAAATTGGATTTCGCGCCCGCATGAAGACCGCGGGTGGCCGCGCCACCCTCAGCCGCCGGCGGTTTAAGAAGAGAAAACGGATTTCCGCCTAACGGGCCCCGCCCGTTGGGTTTTTTGTTGTGTCCCGCCTTCTTCAATTCATGATTGCCCTTTACCAAAGGGCTCTTTCGCCGTACTTCGGTTTCCATTGCCGTTACGTGCCGAGCTGTTCCGAATACATGAAAGAAGCGGTCGCCACACACGGCGCGATCAAGGGCATTGGCCTTGGGATTGCCCGTTTATTCCGTTGCGCTCCGTGGGGCGGCAGCGGCCTCGATTTGGTCCATGAAAAACAACGCTAACCTTATAATTGCCGCCGTCGTCATGATGGGCTTCCTGATGTTTTGGGAGTCCACCGTGATGAGCCGCTACAACACGCGTCCGAAGCCGGCCTCCGTCACCACCAGCGCGGTTGAAAAAGCCCCGATGACGCCCGCCGACGTTAAGATTGTTGATGCCGTCGCCAACTTGACCTCCAATCCGATAGAAGAAAGCCTGACCGTCCTTGAAACGCCCACCACCAAGGTCTCCATTTTGAGCAAGGGCGCGCGCGTGGCGAGCTGGCAGGTCAAAGAACGGGACCACTGGATCGAACTGGTGGTTCCGGAGAAACAGCGGGTTGTGTCTCCGCTCGAAACCTTTCCCGACATTAATTTTTCCTCGCACAAACAATCCGCTTCCAAGGCCGTGTTCTCCGCGACTCTTCCGAACGGAGCCCATATAAATAAGGAGATCAATCTGCTGGCCCAGCCGCCTCTGCATGCGGTGACGGTCACGCTCTCCAACCCGACCAAAAACGAATTGTCGGTCGTCGCCTCGCTCCCGCTTGGCAACGGCATCGACAAACACGAAGTCCATATTCCTTACGACCCGAAAGCGGGCGAGGCCGTGGCCGCGGAGACCCGCGCTGTCGGGCTTGCCGCCAAGGTCAAATCCTGGAAGCCCGGTTTCATTTTCGGACGTCATGTGGATATGACCGACCCGGACACGTTCAAGTGGGCGGGCGTTGACAACAACCATTTCTTGAATGCGCTTCTGCCAGTTCCGGGCGCTTCGCTCACCAACATTAAAGTGGTGGCCGACCGCAAACATCCTCCGATGATTTCGGTCCCGATGAACGCAACGCTGAAACCTGGCGCCTCCGAACGTTTTCAGTTCCATCTCTACGCTGGGGCCAAGGATTACAACGAGTTACTCAAACTTAACAACGGTCTTGATCAGGCCGTTGATTTCGGGTTCTTCGGTGTGATCGCGAAAATGCTGCTGCGAGCGCTCAACTTCTTCGACGGCATGACGAAGAACTACGGTTGGGCGATTATCATCCTTACTTTCTGTATTCAGCTACTGGTTTTTCCACTCACAAAAAAGAACCTGATGCATTCTGTTCGCATGCGCGAATTGCAGCCGCACATCAAGAAATTGCAGGAACAATACAAAGGCGACCCCAAGCGCCTTCAGGTCGAAACTTTTAACTTTTATAAGAAGAACGGCATGAAATTCATGGGCATGGAAGGTTGTTTTCCTATGTTGCTCCAACTTCCCATCTTTTTTGCATTCTACTCCACGCTGCACGTGGCCTACGAATTGCGCGGCGCGCCATGGATCTTTTGGATCAAAGATTTGGGCGTTCACGATCCTTATTATGTTCTCCCGATAATTATGGGTGGCGGGATGTTGCTGCAACAGAAAATGACGGCGGTCGTTATGGATCCGGCCCAGGCCCGCATGATGATGTTCATGCCAATTATTTTTACGTTTATGTTTTTGAATCTCCCCGCCGGCCTTGTGCTCTACTGGTGCGTGAACAGCTTGGTAACCATTGGCATCCAGTTAGCTCTCGGGACCCACAAAAACACCTCATCCCCTCAGCTCGCTTCGTAGCGCCCCTATGATTTCGACGGACGGCACCATTGTCGCCATTGCCACGCCACTCGGCGAAGGCGGGCTTGGCGTGGTTCGGCTTTCCGGCCCGGACGCCGTCGCCATCGCCGAGAAAATTTTCCGATCGAAAGAAAAAATTTCCACGGTCCCCAGCCACACGATCCATCATGGTTGGATCACCAATTCGTCACCCCGGCAGAAGCCGGGGCCCAGTTCTTTACTTGAAGTTAAAGACTTGGATCCCGGCTTTCGCCGGGATGACGTTGATGAAGTTGTTGCGGCGGTTTTTCGCGCGCCGCATTCCTACACCGGAGAAGACGTGGTGGAATTTTCCTGTCATGGCAGCCCCGTGGTATTGAAAGAAGTCGTTAAGTTATGCGAAGAGGCCGGAGCGCGCCTGGCCAAACCCGGCGAATTCACCGAGCGCGCCTACACCAATGGAAAATTGGACCTGCCGCAAGCCGAAGCCGTTGCGGACCTGATCCACGCGCAATCCTCACGCGCCCGCGCCGCGGCCACCGAACAACTCCGGGGCCAACTATCCATGAAAATCAATTATTTACGTGAGCAACTCATCACTCTGTTGGCGCACATTGAGGCTAATTTGGATTTTGCGGAAGAAGAAGTTCCCATCATTGCGCGCGAAAAAATCACCAAATCTTTGGACAAAATAAAAAAAGAATTGGACGAGCTGCTCTCCACAGGACTACGCGGCCGGCTTTTGCGCGAGGGTGTGCGTGTGAGCTTTGCCGGCAAACCAAATGTCGGGAAATCTTCGTTGTTTAACGCTTTTCTTTCTCAAGACCGTGCGATCGTGACCGACGTGCCCGGTACCACACGGGACACCTTGGAAGAAAAAACCGAGTGGAATGGTCTTCCGGTGGTGTTGACCGACACGGCGGGTTTGCGGACCACATCCGATCCGGTTGAATCCGAAGGGACCGCGCGTGCCGGCCGTGCTCATGCGGTCGCTGATGTGGTGGTGCTGGTGTTGGACGGCAGCCAAGCTATTTCGGAAGACGACGAAAGAATCGCGCAAGATTTAAAAGACAAAACAATAGTTGTTGCATTGAACAAATCCGATAAAAAACAATTGGCCCAATGGAAAAACGGCGAAGTCTGCGTCGCGGTCTCGGCCAAGACCGGCGATGGTTTGGCGGCCCTCAAAGATGCGGTTCTCGGCGCGGTTGTTTTCACCAATCCTGAAAACGAATCGGCGCCGGTGGTGACGAACCTCCGGCACGTGGGTCATCTTGAGGAAACGGCGCGGCGGTTGGGAGCGGCGCGTTCGGCCGTCGAGCGGAACGAATCCGAGGAGGCAATGGCGCTGGACTTGCGGGCCGCCCTGGAAGAGCTCGGCCGCATCACCGGCGAATCGGTGACCGAGGATGTTTTATCGGCCATCTTCCGGAATTTTTGTATCGGAAAATGAAAACACGATCGCTGGTTTTTTTTCTGGCCGTGGTCGCATTGGTTTACGGCCGCTCGCTCTTTTACGATTTCGTTTACGACGATTATTGGCGCATTGAAACCAACGAAGCCATTCGCAGTCTGGCCAATACGCCGGCCTTTTTCACCGATCGGACCACCCAATCCAGCACGACCATGCTCCACCGCGACAGCTACCGTCCGCTGGTGACGCTCGGTTTTGCCGTGGATTACGCGTTGTGGGGCCTTCGCCCGGCCGGTTACCGGGCCGTGAACTTTCTTTTGCACGCGGTGAATTCGTGGATGACCGCTTTGATCGGCGTGGCGCTGTTGGGTCTCTCCTGGCCTGCCGCCGCGCTGGCGGGGCTTTTATTTCTCGCGCATCCCATCCAAACCCAATCGGTGGTCTGGATCGTTGAACTGACCAATGTTCTCAGCCAATTTTTTATTTTCAGCGCGGTGCTCGCCTGGGTCCGGTACCGCAAAGAGCCCCGGTTCCTATGGTCGTCGCTGACCCAACTTTGTTTGGTGGGGGGATTGTTGTCCCGGGAAATTGCGGTGTGCGTTCCGGTTTTATTACTGGCCCTCCCATGGTTTGCCTCGCACCGGAACGGAAAATTTTCTTCCGGAGAACGCCGGCATATCATTGGAATGTTCGGTACTGTGGTTGGATATTTGTTCCTCCGCTCTTCCGTCCTCGAACAAACCAAAATCGCCGATTATTGGGGCGGGAGTTTTCTTTTGAATCTCGCCAATGCAATCGCTACATGGCCGCTTTATCTCAAGACTTTAATTTGGCCCCATCCATTGCGTCTTACCTATGGCGATTTGCCGGTGGCGGAAAGCTGGCTGGACCCGCGCGTATTAATAGGAGCTTTTTTACTGGTCTCGGTGATGGCGGGAGGTCTGTTCGCGTGGCGCCGTTTCCGCCCGTTTTCTTTGTGCATTTTTTCATTGCTGTTGTTCTGGCTGCCGGGCTCAAATCTTGTTCCGCTCACCACGTTGTTCGCCGAACGTTTGATGTATCCGATTATGCCTTGGTTCGTTCTGGGTCTCGCGCTTTTGGCGGAGCAATGGCGGGGAAAGGCCGGTCACCTGGCGCTTGCGGCCATTTTCGCTTTCTCATGCATTGTTACGGTTCGCCATCTGCCGGTTTGGCGAAATGACTTCACGCTGTGGGAAAATGCGGTCCAAACGACACCCCAGAGTTGGTACGCATGGGCCTGCTTTGGAGAAGAATTGGGCCGGCAAGGCCGGTGGGACGAGGCGCGCAGGGCCTATCGCACCGCTTTGAAAGGCCAGGTACCCATTACGACCGCAAAAATTATCTTTTTGAAGTTAGAAAAAATCGCGCGAACACAAGGAAATACCGTCGAAGCGGACGAGATGAGGCAGCGCGCCTCGAGCCTTATGTGATGTGATAAGATCCCCGTCGGAATTATGAGCCAGCTCTCCGATTTTCTCCTAACCACCGGCCGCACGCTCGCCCAAATGGCGCTGTATTCGCCAGACCATCCGAGCGTGAAAGGATCGGTGGAAGAATCCCATCGTTTGCTTGCGTCCCTTCTCGAACAGACCCCTGAAGTTGTCATCTCGCTCAACGAATCCAAGCTGATCATCAACGGCAAAGCCCCCGAAGACGCGCTCGAAGCATCCATGCGCCCGTTTTTGCAACTGCTCGCCACCCACAATTTGCATTCCATAACGTTTATGAAAAATATTCCGCTCACCGAGATGGTCCCGTTTTTCCGCCTCGCATCGGCGGTCGACATGCGCAAGGCAAACCTTACGGCCGCAAATTTCTTTTCGTCACAGAACGTCTCACACATCCGTTTAAACGAAGCGCGATACGCCAAGATCGGCGAAGGCGACGTGGTCGGTAAAAAAGGCGAAATTGGGGCCGGCGCCGGCAAAGGAGGAGCGGACCGCGAAGAATTTGAAAGCCTGCCCCTCAACGAACTTCTAAAAAAACTGGTCGAAAAATCTGTTACGGACCCCAACGACCGCAACCACGTGCTGGGCCGCGCCTTGAGTCTCGTAAAACAGCAGATCGACAACGCCGTTGAAAAAGTGGTCGGCGAATTCAACCGGGAAAAAACCCGGATCGTCAACGAACAGACGCGCACGGAACAAGTCATCGGCGGAATGGCCGAAGGCGTGGTGGTGGTGGACGAGACCGGCAGCGTGCTCATGATGAACAACGCGGCCGAAGAAATTTACGGCGTAAAACTCGGCGAGAGCCTGGGCAAGCCGTTGTGGGAGGGCGTGCGCGAGGAGCAAATGGTGGCGCTCGCGAAAGACCTAACGGTCCCGACCGACCGGCCGCTCACCAAAGAAATTCAGATCCTGGGATCGCAAGAGGCGAAGAAAACGCTCCGCGCCAGTTCCGCCACCGTCCAGGACACCAACGGTCGCATCGTCGGCATGGTGTCGGTGCTCTCCGACGTGACCAAACAAAAGGAACTGACCCGAATGCAGAATGAGTTCATGGCGAACGTTACCCATGACCTGCGCGCGCCCATCCACGCATTGAAACTTTCCGTGAACGCGATATTGGAAGGCTCGGCCGGGCCGACCACCGCCGAGCAATCAAAGATGCTTGGGATGGCCACAAGAAACGTCGACCGGCTCTCGCGCCTTATTGACGACCTTTTGGATTTCTCCAAGATTGAGTCCGGAAAAATGGAAGTGCGGCCGCAAGTCATCGAGCTCGGACCACTTTTAAAAGAGGCCGCGTCCAGCATGGAAACATGGTCCAAAAGCCGCGGTATCACGGTGACCTATCAGGAAGTGGACCAGATCCCGCCCGCGTTCGCGGATTCCGACCGTGTGCTACAAGTGGTTAACAATTTGATTTCAAACGCCATTAAGTTTACGCCGACGGGCGGGAAGATCATTCTGCGCGCAAAACGTCTTGATGAGCCGGGAAAAAAAATGATCCAGGTGGAAGTGGAAGACAACGGCAACGGCATTTCCGCGGAAGACCAGAAACGCATCTTCGAACGGTTTGTTCAACTGAAGCCCAATGAAAAATTCGACATCCGCGGCACGGGGCTGGGTTTGAGCATCTGCCAGGCGCTCATCGATTTGCACAAAGGGAAGTTGTGGGTCCAAAGCCCGCCGCCGATGAGCCTGAAGGGAAGTTTGTTTTGTTTCACTCTGCCGGCCGTGCAGCGTTCGGCTGCGCCGGTCATCCGGACGGTGGCAGAGGAACAAGCCCCGGTCATCACCAAAAAACCTCCGAAGCCGGTTGGTTTCTGGCGAAAATTATTCGGCGGTAAATCGGCCGCGATCATTCTGGCCGCTTCGCTTTTTTCATCCGTGCCGCTCCATGCTCGACCGTATTGGGGCACCGTCCGGCGCGTTCTCGACGCGAACCTGGTCCAGCTCAACGACGGAACGCGTGTGCGCTACCTGGGCATTGTTGTGCCGCAGAAAGGGTCCGCTTTTTCAGCCGAAGCCATGTCGGCCAACCGGCAATGGGTCGAGAAGAAAGAAGTCCGGTTTGAATACGGACTGCAGGAACGCGACACCGACGGCGTCTGGCTTGCCTATGTTTTTGTGGATGGCATTTTTGTGAACGAAGAACTGGTCAAACAGGGCTTGGCGCTCGTGTCATCGTTGCCAAACGAGGAAAGTTATTTGGGGGACCTGATCAACGCCGAGCGCGAAGCGCACGGAAAAAAGCGCGGGCAATGGCGCGACACGGCGCTCGAGTCGTATCCAATGCGGATGCGGAAACCACCGGCCCGGGACACTGAATGAGCGCGCTTTCCCCCGTCACCGACCGGCCGGTCTGGTCGCGTTCGCAGGTGTCGGCGCTCGGAGAGTGCCGCCGCAAATTTGCGCTGAACCTCAAGTCGGGCCGTGACGCGGCCATCGATCCCGTTTTTGCTTCGGCCTCCCGGCTTAAAAAACTTAAAAACCGCCATTTGTGGGCCGGAGCGTTCATCCATGATGAGATCGGTTCCATTTTGAAATTGATCCGCCAGGGCGAGGCCGTTCCCGAGGCGGAGAGTGTAATCGCGGCCCTCAAAGAAAAGATGCGCAATCAATTTCGCGGTTCTCGCGATAGCATGGAGGGCGCCGAGCGTCTTTTCGAACACGAATACAAGATCAACGTCGCCCCGGAAATATGGCGCGGGCATTGGGACACGGTCGAGAAAAGCGTGCGTTGGTTTTTGGGGTCCAAATGGCTCGCGCGGCTGGCCGGTCTTGGCCCCGAATGCTGGAAGGTGGTCGATGAGTTGCTCGAGTTCGACGTTAACGGCATCAAGTCCTACGTGAAGATGGATTGCGCCGTTGAATCCGAAGGAAAATTTTTCCTGATCGATTGGAAGACCTCCGCCCCGGATGCGAAATCCGAACCGGGGCTGCTTGTGTCGGCTCTCTACGCGCATGAAGTGTGGGGCGCGGAACCGGAACAAATCGAAGCTGTCGCGGTCTCGCTCTTGGACGGCCGCGCATTTCACGCCACGGTGGACGAGGACGCGCTCATGAACGCGCATTTGCGCATTGAAGAGGAATCAGCGGAGCTCGAAGAAGCCAAGTCGTCGCTCGGGTCCGACCCTTTTGCGGTCGAGGCCGCCTCCGATCGCCAGCTTTGCCGCCGCTGCAATTTCCAGGCGCTCTGTTATCCGGCGGGCGTGTGATGCAACTCGATATGTTCGACGCCAAGACTTCTGATATTTTTTTAGCCAAGACCTACGAGGATTTTAAAAACGGGCTTGCCGCGTCCGGTTGCTCAAAATGCCCGGAGCTTTGCGCATCAAGGCACAACATTGTCGTCGACCGCGGTAACCCGAAGACGCGGATCGTGGTGATTGGTGAGGCGCCCGGAGAAAACGAAGACCTGCAGGGCAAAGCCTTTGTCGGCCGCGCCGGGCAACTGCTCGACAAAATCATGGCGTCGATCGGCCTCGACACGAACAAGGACATGTTGATTGTGAACGTGGTCAAATGCCGTCCGCCGGACAACCGCGCGCCGAAACCGGTCGAAGCGGAAAATTGCAAGCCGTATCTGAAATGGCAGCTGGATTTTGTGAAGCCCGAAGTGGTGGTCCTGCTCGGCGCCACCGCCGTCAAACATTTGATGCCGGACACCAAGGGCCAGGGCATGAAAGACCGCGTCGGACAATTTTTTGATTTGCCGGATTATCCGGGCGTGAAGTTCCTGCTCTTGTACCACCCGGCCTATTTGCTGCGTGATCCGCGCAAAAAACCCGAGACCTGGGAGCACGTGAAGAACCTGAAACGATTTTTGGATTTGAAAAAGCCCTTCGACTTGGCTCAGGGCAAGGAGGTTTCTTATGAGAGCACTCACCGTTGACTGTGAACTGATCGCCCAATCCATGCGGGACATCATCCGCGAAACGAACGACTATTTTTTCCACAAGACCACCGGCCGCGTTATAAGTGTATCGCGCACATTGATGCGCGCATTGGCCGAACGCACCGGGGACGTCCGTGAACTGGTTCCGGATTGGGAACAACCGATGATACCTTTGGCCCGCGAAATTATTGTGGCCGGTAGCCAGGAATACGTGCGGATCCCGGAGCTCTTCGGCCGGCCAGAACACAAATGGATGCTGGAATTTTCCGAGACTTGCCGCGGTCCCAAACTAAAAGAAAAGTTGACCATCTCTTTAAAAGGCCGCGAATCCTGCCAACGTTTCAAAGAAATTTTAAAGACCCACCCCGAAGAACAGAACCGCTGGACTGTGTTCCGTCAACGCAAATGGGAATCGGCCGTTAAATCCTGGCTCGAAGTCCATTCCATCCTGGCCATCGGCGCCAAGTCCGCCAAGCGCAACCTCGCCGCATAATTTTGCGGATCCTGATCAGTCCCACCGCGTTTAAAGGAACGCTCTCTCCATTTGAAGCGGCCGCATTGTTGCGCCGCGCCGTCCTTCGCCGTTATCCGGGTTCGACTGTCCGTGTGCTCCCCTTGGCCGACGGCGGAGATGGAACGTTGGAGGTTTTGTCCGGTGTTTTGAAAGGAAAAAAAATCTCAACCGTGATTGAAGGGCCGCTCGGTAAAAAAACGGCGGCCCGGTGGGCAAAGATCGGGAACACCGCCGTTATTGAGATGGCGCGCGCATCGGGCTTGGCGCTTGTGAAAGGGAAAAACCGAATAATGGAAGCCACCAGCGCGGGCACCGGCCAATTAATCCGAGCGGCCTTGGACCGCGGGTGCAAAAAGATTTTGATCGGCGTTGGCGGCACGGCGTGCAGCGAAGGCGGAGCTGGCGCATTGATGGCGCTTGGGCTGCGTTACTATGATAAAAACCGGAAAATACTTTCTGCGAGACCGGTTGATTTGTTGAAGCTGGACGCGGTCGATTGGACCCATTTTGATCGTCGTATTGGAAAAACAGAGGTCCGTGTGTTGTGCGACGTGACGAACCCGCTGTTGGGAAAAAACGGTTCCGCGCGTACATTCGGGCCGCAGAAAGGGGCAACGCCGTCGCAAGTGCGCGCGCTTGAGAAAATGTTGGCGCAATGGTCGCGTTTTGCAAAGCACAAGGTGGCCAACAAGCCGGGGACCGGTGCAGCAGGCGCCTTGGCATTCGGGTTGGCCGGTTTTGCTGGCGCCAAACTCGTTCCCGGAACCATGGCGGTCATGAACGCGTTGGACTGGGAACAGGCGGCGGGAGAGGCCGATATTATTTTTACCGGCGAAGGCCGCTTGGATAAAACCAGTTTTCAAGGGAAAGTCATCGGCGAGATCGCACGCCGCAAAAAAAAGGCCAAAGTCGTTGCCGTGTGCGGATCTTCAGCACTTTCCGAAAAAGAAGCGAAGGAATTGGGCCTCGATGCCGTGCTGACACTCAAGGAATTTCTATGAACGCCGCAACACAAGACCTCACACGCATATTGTCCCCGCATTCGGTTGCGGTGATCGGTGCTTCCCGCAAAGAAGGCTCAGTGGGGGAGGCCATTTTCAAAAATCTGCTCCGCTCCGATTTCCAAGGTGTTATTTATCCGATCAATCCCAAAGCGGACTCGCTCCACGGCGTGAAATGTTACGCGAGCCTCTCCCAAATCAAAGACCCGATCGATCTGGCGATCCTTATTGTTCCAAATACCGTTGTACCGTCCGTTTTGCGCGAATGCGCCGCCGCGAAAATCCCGGGCGCGGTGGTCGTGAGCGCGGGCTTCAAGGAGATCGGTGGGCAGGGCGTCGAGCTCGAGAAGGAAGTGAAGCGGATCGCCGAAGAAAACGGCATCGCGCTCATTGGTCCCAACTGTCTGGGCTTCATCAACACCGATCCGCGCGTGAAACTCAACGCCTCCTTTGCGCAGACCATGCCGAAAGCGGGCAACATCGCGTTTGTGTCGCAGAGCGGCGCGCTCTGCACGGCGGTGCTCGATTACGCGAAGGGCAAAGGCATCGGATTTTCAAAATTCATCAGCATGGGCAACAAAGCGGTGACGAACGAACTCGATTTTCTGCGCACGCTGCGCGACGACCCGCTGACCGACGTGATTTTGATGTACGTCGAAGACATCGCGAACGGCCACGAGTTCATCAACCTCGCGCGCCACATCACCGGCGAAACACACAAACCCAAACCCATTATTGCGATCAAATCAGGCCGCACGGCCGCGGGCGCGAAAGCGGCCTCGTCGCACACGGGTTCGCTCGCCGGCTCAGACGATATCTACGACGCGGTGTTTTTGCAATCGGGTGTGCTGCGCGTTGAGACCGTCGAAGAACTTTTTGATTACGCGGTGGCGTTTTCGCAGCAACCTTTGCCGAAGGGAAACCGCGTGGCCATTGTGACCAACGCGGGAGGGCCCGGCATTATGGCCACCGACGCGGCGGTGCGGCACGGGCTGGAACTCGCAATGCTTGAGCCGGGAACCGTCGATCAACTCAAACGTGAATTGCCGGTGACCGCGAACGTGCACAACCCGGTGGACGTGATCGGCGATGCGCGGCACGACCGCTACGAAGCCGCCATCCGCGCGGTGGTCAAAGACCCCAACGTGGACGGTGTGGTTGTGATCTTAACGCCACAGGCCATGACGGATATCCGCGAGATCGGCGAAGTGGTCGCGAACGTGGCGGCTTCCATGAAAGTATCGCCGTGGCTGGCCAAACCAATCTTGGCGAGTTTTATGGGCATCGTCGATGTATCGGTCGGCGTCGCCATTCTCGAAAAAGCCGGCATTCCGCATTACACGTTTCCCGAAAGCGCCGTGCGCGCACTCGCGCAGATGAATTTCTATCAGAAGAACTGGTTGGACAGGCCGCGCACCGAAGTGAAGACGTATCCGGTGCAGCGCGAGGTCGTTGCTAAAATTTTTAAGCAGGTACGCGCGGACGGCCGGTTGTATTTGCCGGAGGTGGAGGCGCTAAAAGTTTTTGAGGCGTACGGGCTTCCGACGCTCAAGTCCAAACTGGCCCGCACCGAAGAAGAAGCGGTCGAGATCGCCAAAGAATTCGGATACCCGGTCGTTCTTAAGATCGCTTCCCCGGCCATCGTGCACAAATTGGACGCGGGCGGCGTGGTGATCAACATCCAGGACGCCACCGAGCTCGCGCGCGCGTTCCGAAAAATGACCAACACGGCGCACGCGTTGGTCGGAAAAGAAAAAGTGTGGGGCGCCGAGGTCCAGCAGATGGCGGACAAGGGCGTGGAGGTTTTTCTCGGGTCCAAACACGACCCGAAGTTCGGGCCGGTGATTGTGTTTGGGTTGGGAGGAACATTTGTTGAAGTGTTCCGCGACGTTTCTTTCCGGCTAGCGCCGCTCCGCGAATGGACCACGCGCGCGATCATTGAAAAGAGCAAGGCCTACAAGATTCTGCAGGGTTATCGCGGCCAGCCGGCCGATATCGCAAAAGTGTCGGAATGTTTGGGAAGACTTTCGCAGTTGGTGGTGGATTTTCCGGAGATCGAGGAACTCGATATCAACCCGCTGATTGTTTACCCACTTGGCAACGGCGCCCGCGTGCTCGACGGACGCATCGTTTTATCCCGCCAGTAGACCCCAGGTTTGCAGCAAATCGCCGTCTTTTGACCAGCGGTTGCCGATGTCGGTGCGGTAGAACATGTTGGGAAGAATGATGTTCTTGATGCGGTTGTAGGTTTCCACCTGCGCGTCCGACATGGTCGGACCCGATCCCGTTATGACCAGCACATAACCGCTTGAGCCCGCTATCCGCCATTCGCCGTCCACAATCCGCACGTCGCAGGGATGGACGCCGGTCATCTGCGGTTTCTTGAAGATGATCACCGCGTCATCGGAAAATTTTTCGAACACATCGGGGTCGTCGTACGGGTAGGGCGGCACCGCAATTACAACGCCCACCTGATACCCTTTGATGGTTTTTAATTGGAACGGCTGGCGGTTGGCAAGCGCGAAGAGCAGATCGCTCCACCGGCTCGCCACGCCCTCCATCTGAATGTTGATTGTGGGGTATCCAAAGCGCGGCGTAATTTCGAGCGGGTAGATGCCGCGCGAATTCACGATGCAGTTGATGTCGAAATAGCCGATGAAACCGATTTCGGCGAGCCGCTTCTCAAATTTTTTCAGCGTTTCATTATAGAGCCGGTTGGGCCCGGCCCAGAACATGGATGTGCCCATCTCGCCCGTGGTGGGACCTATCTCGTCATTGAACATGCGTTTGTGTTCGAAATTGATGCAGGCCGGAAGTAGAAATTCGTTGCCATTAAAAAAGGCGCCGATAGCGACTTCGACGCCCGACACGAATTTCTGCAGTTGGAAGCTGCGGATCTTGGAGCCCCAGCCCGTTTTGTAACGCTCGAGCATGTTCACAAGGTCGAGCCCGTCTTCTTCCTGTCCGACAAACGAAAGCACTTTGTCGTCCTGCGCTTTTCCATTGGGTTTCACGACGTAGCGTCCCGGGTTGGCTTTCACAAATTTGATCGCTTCATCGAACGAGGAGAAATCCCAGCACGGAAGCGTGTTGATGCCGACTTTGCGGAGTTCTTCTTGCGCCAGGTCGCGGTCGAGCTCGAGTTTGTCGGAAAACGGCGTGCCGCCGACCACTTTCTTTCCGTCTTTGCGGAGTTTTTCGGCGATGGAGCCGAAACCGATGTCGTCAAACACGATCACATCGGCCCAGTCCACGTGTTTTTCCCAGTTGTCCACTTTGTCGACGAAACCGTCGGCGACGTTCCGTTCGTGTTTGTCGTCAATGAAGTAACGGACGAGGCTTCCTTCGTTTTTTACTTGATAGGCGAGATCTCCGATGCAGCCGATGTCGGAAACAAATAGAAATTTCTTCGGACCGTTGGCGTTTGTCTTCTCACCGTTCATGTCTTGAAAGTGTGAGGGATTTGCGTTCATTTTTCAACGCAAATATTTATACAGCGTGTCGGAAATCGAAACATTATAATGCCCCCATGCCTCTCGGAAATTCACTCCTCATCATCCTCGCTGTTTTCGCCGGACTTGCGCTCGTCGTATGGTTCGTAAAACAAAGTTTGAACGCGTCGCAACAGCGCGCCGAAGACTTGGCACGGCAGCTTCTGGACGCGCAACAAAAGCCCAACCCCGCGGTGGAATTTCTTCAACGCGAGGTCTCCAATCTACGCGACCAACTGACCAAAAGTTTGGCTGAATCCGCGAAAATGGTTGTGGACTCGCAGAAGACCATCGGCGAACGGATCGACAATTCGGCTGCCGCGTACGCCAAAATGCAGAAGGAACTCGGCGGCGTGACCGCGGCCACGCAGCAGGTCTTGGGCGTCGGAAAAGACATCGCGCAGCTCCAAGAAATATTGCGGGCGCCGAAAATGCGCGGCACCATCGGAGAACTTTTCCTGGCCGATCTGTTGGCCCAGATCCTTCCGCAAAACCATTTCAAGCTCCAGCACACGTTCAAGACCGGCGAGACCGTCGACGCGGTCATCTTTCTTGGGGGCCGTTATGTTCCCGTCGACTCCAAATTTCCGCTCGAAAATTTCAAACGGTTGGTCCAAACGCAGGACCCCAACGAAAAAACCATGGCCCGCCGGAAATTTGTGACCGACGTGAAGCGCCACATCGACGCGATCTCAAGCAAATATCTATTGCCGGACGAAAACACGTTTGAGTTCGCGCTGATGTACATTCCCGCCGAGAACGTTTACTACGAGACCATTATTAAGGACGACTCCATCGGCGACGACGACTCGTTGATGGCTTATGCGTTTTCAAAACGGGTTGTGCCGGTGTCTCCGAATTCATTTTTTGCCTACTTGAACACGATCGCGCTCGGATTGCGCGGCCTGCAAATTGAAAAAAACGCGCTCCAGATCATCGATCAGCTTGCGCGTTTGCGCGGTGATTTCACGCGTTTTAAAGACGACTTCCGCATTCTTGGCAAACACATGACGAACGCCAAAGGCGCGTTTGATGAATCGGAGAAGCGGCTCACGCGGTTTGAAGACAAGCTCGCGTCGACCGGTGGCGATGCGGCCCAATTGCCCCAGGACGCCCTCAAAGCCGTCTCCTCCAAATTGGAAAGCGCGCTTCCCCTCGATATCGGATGAATTGGGCCGGCGCGGGAAGCGTGTTCATGTTTCTCGCGGTGGCCCTCGGCGCTTTCGCCGCCCACGGCCTCAAGTCAAAACTCACTTCTGAAATGCTGGCTGTTTTCGATGTCGGCGTCCGTTACCAGGCCTATCACGCGCTTGCGTTGTTCGCGGTGGCCTGGCTCGCCGAAAAACACATCGGGCCTTCTGTCGCGTTGGCGGGCTGGCTGTTCATCGCCGGCATCATTATTTTTTCGGGAAGTCTATATGTCCTGAGCGTGAGCGGCATTCGCTGGTTGGGCGCCATCACGCCAATTGGCGGTCTTTGTTTCCTGGCCGGATGGGCCGTGTTGGCCTGGAAAATTTTCCAAACACGGGCCTGATGGATTACAGCGTCCTCCTTAAAAACGAAGAGCAACTCCGATTCGGCCCCATCGGCCAGGCCTTGGCTATCTACCGGAGCGTTCCCACGCTCGACACCGTCAACGAAGCCAAGAAATGTTGGGGGATCCTGACCGAAAAAATAAGCGAAGCGGATGCTGGGAGACTGATCGCCTCATTGGCCAAGTATAATTTGCTGGGGATTCCGGTCCCTCAAGAAGCAATGCGAAACCTGCCGCCCGTTATCAACGTCGATGCGGTTGATGAGTTCGAGGGCGGTATTCGTTTGGTGGACGAAAACGAAGCGGTCCATGACTTAAAGGGGCAAGACGTGCACGTGATTGGGGCGGCCGCGTTCAGGTCCGTCACGCAGAAAAAAATTGAAGAGAAACAGGGACCGACCACGGGACAGCGTGCCGCCAGCATCGGTATCATGCTCGCCACCGGTCTTCCGATATCCATTGGCCCCAAGAAAAAAACCATTCAGAAGACCATCTCCGACACCGAGCTCTTATTTATGATGGAGATTGTGGCAGGCAATCCGGCGCGGCGGTTCCGGATCGAAGGGACCCATGTGAACTACGCGTTTTTAAAGGAAAGGATGGTAGCCGGCGCGATGGGGAATTTTCGCCTGTTGTTGTCTGACGCCGTGCTTCGGGCGCCGCAAGCGCGCCGCAGTCGCGGAACGCGCATCCTGCTCGCCAACGAGCCGGTTACCGGAATGGGTTACGAAGGTATTCCGGACTTGGAACGGGAATGCCGGTGGTTGCTCTCCATACCGGCGCAAACGGCGTAGCGCCTTCGATATTCGCCGCATCAAGGCGGCGGCCCAACTCCAACACGCGCGCGGGCGGTTTGCGCAGGTTTTTCACCAATCCCAGTTTCTGCATCAAGCGCAGTGCGTAATAGGTCACGTCCACTTCCCACCAATAAAAACCCTGGTTCACCGACGATGGATAATGATGGTGATTGTTGTGCCAGCCTTCCCCGAGCGTCAGGATCGCCAGGATCCAACTGTTGCGGCTTCCATCGGACGTGGGAAACCGCCGCCGTCCCATCAAATGGGCCGCTGAATTAATAAGGAAGGTCGTGTGCCACAGCACGGTTGTGCTGATGAAAAAACCCCACACGAGTCCTTTCGCGCCCCCGATCAGCAGACACGCTGCGCCCCATGCAATGGGCGGAACGAGGAAGTGGCGGTTGAGCCACATGAGTTCCGGAAATTTCGCCAAGTCGGGGATCACTTTGAAATTCGTGTCGTCGTACTTGCTGCTCACAATCCAGCCCATGTGCGACCACCAAAACCCGTCACGAATAGGGGAATGGATATCG
>CAYOPN010000040.1:0-21135 GCA_964405835.1 uncultured Elusimicrobia bacterium
CCCCTGCCCCCTCCCCTTCCGGGGAGGGGAACATGATGTTGTGGGGTCTCTGGTAAATTTTTTTCACTTGATCGGCCGCCCCACCGCTTTGGAGAAGCGCGCCTCGGCGGCGCAAAGTTCGTATTCAGCGTCGAGCAGGCCCGTGCCGGCCTCGGTGCGCCAGCGCAAGAAATCAAGGCGTTGCGTCAATCCGCCGTCCTGGTTCGCTTGCCGCCGCGCTTTGTCGAGCTGTTCCAATTGACCGCGGCGCACGGTGACTTCGTTTTTCCAATGGGTCCACTGGCTGTGCGCGGTCCGCACTTCGAGTTCCACCTGGTCTTCAAGCTGCACGCGCCGCAAACGGCCTTGGTCGGCGCGGTAACGGCTTTCACGAACACGCGCATAGCCAGAGAATCCGTCAAATATCGGAATGTTCATGCTGAGCGCCGTGTTCCAGTTGGATTCGTTCAGCGGAAACTCGTCGTTGCGCATTTCGAGACCGCCGCCCAACAGGAAAACCGGATAGCGTTCCGCGCGCGACAACTCGACCGCGAGATGGTCCACTTCTTCCTGGATCTGGGTCTCTTTTAATTCGGCGCGGTTTTGTTTGGCCCAAACGAGCGCCGTTTGCAAATCGGGCAGCGTATCGGCCGCCGCGAGTTCGCCGGTCACTTCCACGTCCGAGAACAACTCCAGTCCCATCGCCTGCAAATATTTGAAGCGGACCGTCTGTTCCATCTGCGTCAAATCGCTCTGGCGTTGGCGTATTTCGGATTGCGCGGCCGACACTGCGAAGCGGTTATGGACCGATGAAGATTGTTTGGAAAGTTTGTCGATGTCGATGAGCGCGGCGGACAGAATCGCGCGTTGGCGTCCCAGCGCGATCAGCCGGTAAAAATTCTGCGCGGTCTCCGCTTCCACTTGCTGGCGGACCGTTTCCACCATGTTTTCGGCATGCCGCAGCCCCGCCTGCGAGAGACGGTTCGTGGCGGTCACTTTTCCACCCGCGTACAACGTCTGGAGAAATCCAAGCCGCCCCATGTAAAGGTTTTGCGAAAAAGGATTGGGACGCGAACCTTCTTCGTTGTTTTGGATCGGCGCTTCGAGCACGACGTTGCCGAGTTCCGGCGACGTGAGCCCGATCGTTTCGTTGCGGTAACGCACGTAGTCCATGCGCAAATTTACCTTCGGGTAATACAGCGAGCGCGCCTGGCGGACTTGTGTTTTGGCCACCGAAAGGTCCTTGGTGGCAAGCAGCAGCTCAGGGTTGTTTTTGCGCGCGCGGTCGAGGCTGTCTTCCAGCGTGAGTTTTTCGACGGCGGAAGCGGCGACGGTGAACGCCAGCGCGAGGAAAAGCCCCCGCGCCGCGGCTTTAGTTGGACAAGCGGCGAAGCTTCGCAATCTGGCGTTGGACACTGGCGGGAGAGGTCCCGCCGTAAGAGGTTTTGGCGCGGACGACTTTTTCGGGCTCAAGAAGAGAAAGCGCCTCTTTGTCGAATTGCGAATGAAACACTTTGAGCTCCAAAAGGGAGAGTTGATCGAGCCGCACGCCTTTGCGCTGGCAGTAGCTGACAAGTTTCCGGACGACGCCATGCGCGGTCCGGAACGGCACGCCCCGTTCGGCCAGGAAATCGGCCAGTTCGGTGGCCGCCAGAAAACCGTAATCGCACCAGTGCTTGAGCCGGTCCGTGTTCACTTTCATGGAACCCACCATCGGCGCCATGACCGAGAGGCAACCCATCACGGTATCGATCGCGTCAAACACCGGCGGCTTGTCTTCCTGCAAGTCGCGGTTGTAGCTGAGCGGCAAACCCTTCACGATAGTGAGCAGCGCCACCAGCGATCCGTACACGCGGCCTGTTTCGCCGCGGACGATTTCTGCCACGTCCGGGTTCCGCTTCTGGGGCATGATCGAAGACCCCGAGGTGAATTCGGTGGTCAATTCAATAAAAGAGAATTCCGCGGTCGACCAGATCACAAACTCTTCGGCCATCCGGGAAAGATTCGACATGAGGATCGCGCAAGCGGACGCAAACTCGACCACGGAGTCCCGGCTGGCGGTCGCGTCAATGGAGTTTTCGCTCACGGATTTAAAACCGAGCTTCTTTGCGACAAAAAACCGGTCGATCGGAAACGACGTGCCGGCAAGCGCGGCGGAACCGAGCGGCAACGCATCAAGCCGCTTGCGCGCGTCCCGGAACCGGCCTTTGTCCCGCTCCAGCATCCAAGCGTAAGCGAGCAGATGGTGCGCGAACAGCACCGGTTGCGCGTGCTGAAGATGGGTAAAGCCTGGCATGACCGCGTCTTTGTACCGCATCGAGGTCGCAATAATGGCTTTCTGGACGCGCGAGGTTTCCGCCACGATCATGTCGATGTGGGCGCGCAGATAAAGATACAAATCGGTGATGACTTGATCGTTGCGCGAACGGCCCGTGTGCAGCATACCGCCCGTCGGCCCCAGCCTGCGGATCAACTCCCGTTCCATTGCGAAATGGATGTCTTCTTCGTCCGGCATGCGCCAACCGCGCTGCAGGTCCCGGTGAATGGACTCGAGGCCCCGCACAATTTTTTTGGCGGCGGCCGGAGGAATGATGCGCTGCTTGCCCAGCATGGCCGCGTGCGCGATCGAGCCCTGGATGTCGTAGGGCGCAAGGCGAATGTCGTAGGAAAAAGACTCGATGAACTGCTGCGGCGCCGGTACGGCGGCCGCTTTAATTTGACCCATTAGCGATTGAGGAGAGCTCCCATTTTGATTGGTAGACCGAACAGCCGGATGAAACCGGTGGCGTCGGCCTGGTTGTAGAAACCGTCGGCCTCAAACGTCACCCAATCTTTCGAATAAAGCGATTTCTTGCAGGTCCGCGAGCGGATTTCCAAGTTGCCTTTGTAAAGCCGCAGCGTGACGCTGCCGGTCACATTGACCTGCGTCTTTTCAACAAATGTTTGCATGGTTTCCCGCAGCGGCGTGAACCATTGGCCGTAATAGGTCATCTCGCCGAACTTGGGGCCGAGCTGTTCTTTGTAATGCAACGTCTCCCGGTCGAGCGCGAGGGTCTCGAGTTCGCGGTGCGCTGCGTAAAGGATGGTCGCACCCGGGCATTCGTAAATGCCCCGCGACTTAAGTCCCACCAACCGGTTTTCCACCAAGTCAACGCGACCGACGCCATGCTTGCCACCGATCTCGTTCAATGTCACGACCATATCGACCGGCGAAACTTTCTTGCCGTTCAATGTGACGGGAACACCTTTCACAAATCCAATTGTTACGTCCTGCGGTTTGGACGGCGCTTTCTCGGGCGACGTGGTCCACTCGTAAACATCTTCGGGGACCGGTTTGTCGAGTTCTTCGAGAATGCCGCCTTCGTGGGAGATGTGCCACAAGTTGGCGTCGCTGGAATAGGGCCGCTTTTTGGAGACCGGCACCGGAATGCCGTGCTGCGCCGCGTAATCGAGCAGATCTTCCCGGCCTTTGAAATCCCAGGTACGCCAAGGCGCGATGATTTGCAAATCGGGGGCGAGCGCCGCGAACGTCAATTCAAAACGGACTTGGTCGTTGCCTTTGCCGGTCGCGCCATGACAAACCGCGTCGGCGCCGACCTTGCGGGCCACTTCCACCACTTTCTGCGCGATGAGCGGCCGCGCGAGCGCGGTGCCCAACAGATATTTGTGTTCGTAGGTGGCGTGCGCCTGAAGGGCGGGCCACAAATAATCGGTCACGTATTCTTTCGAAACGTCGGGCGCGAAAAACGCGGAGGCCCCGGTTCGGAACGCTTTTTTCCGGACTTCCGCGCTGTTCTCGTGCTGGCCAACGTCCACATAACATGCGACGACGTCCGCGTCGTATTGTTCTTTCAGCCACGTAAGAATGACCGACGTGTCCAGACCGCCGGAATAGGCCAAAACAATTTTCTTTGGGGATGTATTCATGGGATTGGGATTTGAAGGAAGGCTTGAATCAGCTGCGCGCCAACATCTCGATCAAGACCGTGACGGTCTCAAGACACGTTTTGTGGATCTGGTCGGTCTGATCGTTGTAAATCGCTTGGTTCATTTTCGCGGACACCTGGTCGAACTGCCACCGGTAATCTTTGATCTTCTGATTGACGGGAAGTCCTTGGGCCCGCGCGCTTTCGACGGCGGCGACGACTTCTTTGATAATTTCCGGCAACGGCCGGATGGTTTGGACTGGGGCTTGGGTCTGTTCCATGATTTTCTCCTCGGAAAAATGAGCGCGAAAACTACCAATTTTTTTCCTTTCCTGATAGGATCCGCCTACGCCATGAGAGTGAAAATTTCATCAGCAGGCCGCGCTATTTGGCTTCGGCGGACAGGTCCCTCGACATGACACGGGTCGATGTCGCCATTGTCGGGGCCGGAAAAGCGGGTCGCTCCATTGCGGAGAAACTCGCTGCCAATAATAAAAATGTGCTGCTCATCGCGCTTCCCGGCGGACCCGAGGATTATTTCCGCAACCTGATCGGCGTTCTCACCAACCATCCACCTTCCGTCCCTTCCTCCGATTTTCCCACGCTGTTGGCCACTGCGGTCCCGCGGTTTAAGGATTCCAAAACATTGATAGTGAACGAGGAAGAAATCCAAGCGCGCAACTTCGTGATCGCGTCGGGCTGCGGGCCGCGCGTGCCGCAAAACTTTGCCGGTTCTTCTTTTTCCACTCCGCTGAACATCCTTAGTTCGCCCGCTTCCGACGCCGCTTGCACCATCATTGGCGCGGGGCCCGTCGGCGTGTGCACGGCGGCCAAACTCGCCAAACGCGGGACCAAAGTGAAATTGATCGGTAGCAAAGCCCGCGTGCTCCCGAAAGAAGACCACGAAATTTCGACGGCCGTCCAAACCTGGCTTGAATCGCTCGGCGTGCGCATTGAACTGAACGTGACGGGCGGCCCCGGAGATGGCGTGGTCTTGGCCACGGGACTCCTTCCCAACATTAGCGGCATGGATTTGCAGAAGGCAGGAATTTACGTGACCAACGATGGACGCGTGGCCGTGGACGAAGAAATGCGCACACCGAATTTGTGCGTGCACGCGGCCGGTGCCGTCACAGGCGCCGTGTTCAACCTCGCCTACGAGGATTACCAAGCCGAGGTGGTCGCCGCCAATATTCCCGCCGCTTTTTTTAACCGCCAGAAATTATCGCCGGACCCGGTGCCTTTTTTAATCCCGCTGGAAACACCGGTCACGCGACTGGGGCTCACCGAAGAAGAAGCCAAAGCGGAGAAGCGCGGCGTAATATCGGTGACCTGCGCGGCGGGCGACTGGCGTGTGAAATTGGTGGGACGGAAGAGAAACTCGGAACTGTTGGGCGCGCACATTTTTGCGCCGGGGGCGGACGGGCTCGTGCTCTATTTTGATTTGTTAATGCGGGCGGGGATCCCGCTCCACGAAGTCAACGAAAGCCAACATTTCCCCTCTCCGGGCAGCGCCGACTTCGCCCGCGAAGCCATCAACCTCTGGCTTAAAAACAGCAACTAGCGCTGAACCTGTCCCCCGTAGCCGTCGTCTGGCGAAGGGGGATCCCATTCCGAACGACAGAGCGTTTCAATATGCTCAAACTCTTCGCGCGAAATTTTTCCTTCCTCCCGCCAACGCTTTAACCGTTTCAAAAAAGACTTCCGCTCCTTGGCGTCCATCACCGGCTTGTCGATCAGCAATTGGGGTTTCTCGGCCTGCATAAGAAAACCCGATTTCCACAAAAACCAACTGATCACACAAACAAGCAGGACGGTCGCAAAAACAACGAGGAGGTTCAGCAAGGGTCAAAGCGCCCGAAGAACGAGGGAACTGATGCCAGCCAGGCGGCCGAGCATCAACTCGTCCGCTTCGGTGAAAGGATTTTTATCCGAACGCCAGGCAATAACGGCGGCCTGCGGTTGCTTGCGCCACACGATCGGCTGGCAAATGGTCGATACCGATTTGCTTGCGATCAGAGGTTTTAACGCGCCCAACGCTTCCACCGGCATGCCATTCTGCCGGAGAGTGCCCCGGCCCAACAACAATTGTTGCGCAATGAGCGGAGGGACGGTAATCCGGTGTGAAATGGCCGTTGGCGGTATGCCGGTGCCGTTGACGACCGTGAGAAACAATTCGTCGGCCGCCCGCAGCGGACCGCAAACAATTCCCATCGGCAACAGTGCTTTGGTGGCGGCCTTGGTCAACGCTTCAAACACATGCAGCTGCGTGGAAACTTGTCCGGTCAAAATCGAAAGATAGGTATCGATGGCGGCTTCGCCGGCGGGGCTGGTTTCAACGGGCATGGAAGAGGAAGTTGAAGAGTTGTCCGAATTCTCAATCGCAGTACCCACCATACGACCGATGGTCATAAGCCTGTCCATGGTGCCTTGATCAAACAAGCAGACGTCCCGGTAATAGGCGCACAACACACCTACGGGCCGTGTCTGTCCAATCAGCGGCACGGCGACCAGGGCTTTGTAACGGTTCTTGGCGATGAAATCGGTAAACCATCCAGGCATGCCGGACTCCCTTTTCAGTTCCACCACCGCTGTCACCAGCTGGTCGCGGTACGCGCGGTCGAGCGGCGAAAGCTCCGGGCCCGCGGACGCCGCGGCCGTATTAAATTGTTTGTCGAAATCCTTGGCGACGCCGCACGATACGACCGACTGTAAAGACGTGCCGTTGTGCTGGAGCAAATGACCTTCGGAAGAGCCGACCGATCGGCAAAAAATCTCCAGAAAACGGAAATAACTGGGATCTTGATGGGCCGCCTGATTGGAGGGAGTGTTTTTCTTGCTGACGAAACCGCTGAGCGCGCCAAGAAACTCGTCTAGGTCGGGGCGGTCCACCATGAATGACGCTATTTTCGGCGGGACGCCTTGGCGATGGCCACCGTCGGATTTTTGACGATGCTGATGAAATCTTTGAATGCGCCGAGGAGGGCCTTGGGTTGTTTCTTCGCGTCTTCGAACTGGACGCCGATCGCCCAATTCCCGTTCGCGGCGGAACGGCGGGCCCAGGTGATTTTCCCTTCGATGAAGGGTGAGCCGTCGTCATCATAAAAAAGGTCCTGCACTTTGACGGCGGACCCTTTGGTGAAATCGATATCGTCAAAACGGATGGCGTGGTCGGCGTCTTTGTGTTGTTTGTGCTCCAGGTGCGCCACGTTCAGGCCGCGGGAGAGTTCAAGCTGCATGCCTTTTTCATTCACGTCTTTTGCCCACATTTCCATTTCGACCACTTCGTCGGAGATTTTCGGGAGCGAGCAGCGGACCAGGACGGCCACCTTCCAGCGTTTTCCTTTACGGCGTTCTTTTCCGGTCTTCATGGGATAGGCCCCCTTGGGTTCATTCGTCATCCTGGCATGTCTTAAGCCAGGATCCACTTTAAAAGTGGGCCCTGGATTAAAGCATTCCAGGGCGACGGATTCGGATTATAGAAGTTTATTTCGGGAGAGAGAGAAACGCTTCGACGACGGCCTTGTCGAACCGCGTGCCAATGCCGTCCTGCGCGAGCTTTTCGGCCGCGGTATCAAACGCTTCGCCGACCAGGCCGTTCATGCGCAGCTCTTCCAAATGTTCCACCAGGCAGATGATGCGCGAGGCCAGCGGAATATCGTCGCCGACAAGGCCGTGCGGGTGGCCCGTGCCGTCCACGTATTCATGATGGTGAAGAATGACCGGCGCCACATTGGCGAGCATCTTGATGTTTTTGATGAGTTCGGCGCCGACCAGCGTGTGTAGTTTTTCGGGCGTGCGTTCGATGGTGTGAGATAAAACATTCGGCAAGTACCGCAAATCGTGGACCGCCACCATGCCGATGTCATGCAAAATGGCCGCGTAATAGAGGTTCCGGTATTCGTCTCCCGTGAAGCCGAGTTGCCGACCGATCCGGCAGGAAAGCTCCGCCACGCGGTACGAGTGGCCGGTCATCCGCGTGTCCGCGCCCTCTATGGCCATGGTGATGATCTCGATCGTGTGCGAAAAGAA
Source organism: uncultured Elusimicrobia bacterium (assembly GCA_964405835.1). GTDB lineage: Bacteria > Elusimicrobiota > Elusimicrobia > F11 > F11 > JAJVIP01. The sequence goes on from CAYOPN010000040.1 coordinate 7,938, forward strand.
ATTGCGGTATTCCTCGCCCATGCGCGCGTTGTTGATGGTGGTGGCGGCAAGCGCGGCCAGGTTTTCGAGAATTTTCTGGTCGTTGTCGGTATACCCGCCGTTCACTTTGTTAAGCGCTTCGGCTACGCCGATCAATTGGCCGTTCACGGTCATGGGAATCGCGAGAATAGATCTTGTGGAGAAGCCGCTTGATTTGTCGATTTGTCCCGTGAAGCGCGTGTCGGAGGCCACATCATTAATAATGACGGCCTTATTGTTTTCGGCCACCCAACCGGCCACGCCTTTTCCCAACGGAACATAAAAACGTTTTACAGACGATCCCTTTTCACCGGTCGCCACCTTGAACACCAGCTGCTTCTTGTTGGCGTCCAATAATAGGATGGAGGACGCCTCGGAGCCGGTCATGCGTTCGACCGCGGCGCTGATCTCCCCCAAAAGCGCGTCCACGTCCTGGTTCATTGCCCAGGACTTGGCCATCTCAATGACGTCGTTTTCCAGTTGCTGCTGTGCTGTGTTTCCGTTCTGTCCCATAAATTATTGCGTGGCCGCGAACACTTCTTCGATGGTGGTGACGCCCAACGTCACTTTGATCAATCCGTCGATCATCATCAAACGCATGCCGGTCTTGACCGCTTCTTCGCGGATCGGTTGCGCTGAAACTTCACTCAAAAGGATGCGGCGGATTCCGTCGTTCATCACCAGCAATTCATGGATACCGGCGCGGCCCTTGTAGCCGGTCTTGTTACAAACGTCGCACCCCTTGCCCTGCATGAACTTTCCTTTGCTGATGTCGACCTGGTACTTTTCGAAAACCTTTTTCATTTCGTCGGTGGCCTGGATGGGTTTGGCGCAGTTGGCGCAAACGCGGCGCACCAAACGCTGCGCGAGCACCGCTTCGACCGTTCCGCTAATCAAGAAGGAAGGAACACCCATTTCATGCAACCGGGCGACGGCGGAGGGCGCATCGTTCGTGTGGATGGTGGAAAACACCAAATGGCCCGTCATTGCGGCTTCCATGGCGATCTGCGCGGTTTCTTTATCGCGGATTTCACCGACCATGATGATGTCGGGGTCTTGCCGCAAGAACGCGCGCAACGCTTCGGCGAATGTAAATCCTATGTCGGGATTGACGTTGGTCTGGATGATGCCGCCCAGGTTGTATTCCACCGGGTTCTCGGCCGTTAAAATTTTCGTGTCGGGATTGTTGATCGAGTTGAGCGCCGCGTAGAGCGTCGTGGATTTGCCGGAACCGGTCGGGCCGCAGACCAGGATCAATCCGTACGGACGTCCCAACACGTCTTTAAATGTCGTTAAAAGTTCCGGATGGAAACCCAGCTTGTTCAAATCCACGCGGACGCTGGCGCGGTCCAACACGCGCATGACGCAGGATTCGCCAAACACGGTCGGAACAATGTTCACGCGGAATTCGACAGGGTTGCCTTTGGCGCTCACCTGAATGCGCCCGTCCTGGGGTTTGCGGCGTTCGGTGATGTCCATCTGGTTGGTCATGATCTTGATCTTTGCGATGACCGCGTTTTTGTAGGACATCGGGATCTGGAAGTTCGCTTCGCGCAAGTTGCCGTCAATGCGGTAGCGGACGATAAATTTTGCTTCGAACGGTTCGATATGAATATCGGACGCCTTCGATTGCAGCGCGCCCACGATCACCGCGTTCACGATGCGTTCGACTTCGGGCGCGGACGCGTCAACTTCGGTGACGTCAACGGCCTCTTCCAACTTTTCAAGTGAAATCGCGCCGTCGGCTTCAGGCACCTGTTCGGTAATGCCTTTGACCATGTCTTCCGCGCTGACCGAAGAAGACATGCCGTACACCTTGCCGAGCTCGCGCAAAATGTCTTCGGGCAAAGCCAGATAACTCTGGACCTCAAAACCGGTGCGCAAATGGATGTCTTCGGAAATGAAGAAATCGCGAGGATCGGCCATGGCGACAAGCAGCATTTTGTCTTCCTTGGCAAACGGGAGGGCGAGATGGCGGCGGGCATTTTGTTCGGAAACGACTTTTACGACTTCGGGATCCACGTCCATTTCGGCCAGGTCAACGGCGCGCACGCGCCATTCTTTGGAGAGCAACTGGAGAACGTCCACGCGTTCAACCAGCCCCATGTCCACAACGACTTGCTGAAGGGGTTTTTGGTTGTTCTTGGATTCGGTGGCGGCCTTTTCCAATTGGTCGGCCGAGAGCAGCTTGTGCTCGAGGAAGATTTCTTTGATGGTCTTTCGACCTAAAACGTTCGGGTTTTTCGACATAATTTCGAATGGTTTCCTGAAAGTATAAGGGTCTCTTTCCCGAATTCAATCCCAACCATAAAATCGTCACCCCGGCGAAAGCCGGGGGCCAATGGATCCCGGCTAAAGACTTGCCGGGATGACGGATTTGAATTTGTGTAAGATCCGATTCTCCTATGTCAACGACGACAAAACGCCACCCCCTCAAATACAAGCTCGCCTTTTTCGCCACTTTGCTCGTCATTTTCGTGGCGTCTTCTCTTAGCTATTACATACGCCAGGGTCAGAAACGGGCCATTATCGAGACCCAGGAAGTGGGCCGTGTGGACACCGTCAAAGCCCTCCGCCAGGTGGCCCGGGAAGCCATCCTCGTCGATGACGACACCGACATGGTCAATTACGTGAACCTGCTGCAAAAGTCCCTGACCACGGCCTACGCCATGGTGCTCCATGAGGACGGCCGCGTGCGGGTGCACACGGACGCCACGTTGATCGGCAAGAAATTGGAGGATGAAGCTAGCCACAAATCGCTCGAAAGCCGCGACAAACAAGACGTGCTGGTCCAGAACCTGAAATCCGCCGATGGCAAAGACATCATCGATATTTCAATTCCCATCGTGATCGGCCTCAACCCCCCGGAATACAAAGGGGTCGCCCGGATCGGGTTCGACAAGGAAGTTATCGATCAGGAGATTCAGACGTCCTTGCGGGTCATGACCCAACGCATCCGGGGCGCATTTCTGTTCGCGATCGCACTCGGCATTGCCGGGGCCTTCCTGCTCGCAACCTTCATGACACGTCCCATCGAGACCCTGCGGGACGGCGCCAACCAAATCGGCGAAGGGAAATTGGACCACCGGATAGCGGTCAAAACCAACGACGAGTTGGAGGACCTGGCCGACGACTTCAACAAGATGGCCGCAAAACTGGGCGAACTTGACGAAATGAAACGTGACTTTGTCTCCAACGTGACCCACGAGCTCCGTTCTCCGATGACCTCCATCCGCGGCTACATCGACCTGCTGCTCCAGGACGCGGCCGGCAAGATCAATGAGACCCAGCGCGACTATCTGTCCATTGTTAAGAACAGCGCCGTACGGCTCGGGCGCTTCATCGACAACCTTCTGGACGTGGCCAAGATCGAGGCCCACAAATTGAAACTCACCCCCGAACAGATCAACGTGGCCGAACTGGCCCATGAAATGGAGGTCTTGTTTAAGCCGCAACTCGATGAGAAGCGGCTCTCGATCAAAAACAAAATCGGCAAAGGGCTCCCGCCCGCGTTCGCGGACAAAGACAAATTGGCCGAGGTATTCATCAATCTCACGTCGAACGCCATCAAATTCACGCCCGAAAACGGGGCCATTGAGCTCCAAGCCGCGGAGGGCGGCAACCACATTGAAATCAGTATTCATGACACAGGGGCTGGAATTCCCCCCGATATGGCGGCCAAACTGTTCAGCAAGTTTGAGCAGGTGAAATCCACGCAGGGCCTGGCCAGGAAACACAAGGGAACGGGGCTGGGGCTTACGATCGCCAAAGGGATCGTGGAAGCGCACGGCGGAAAAATTTGGATCAAAAGCCCGGCGCCGTCTGGACAAGGCACCGCGTTTTATTTCACCATCCCAAAGTTGACGGACGAACTAAAAGCGAGGGCCAACGAAAATGGCGTCTGAAATCAAACACAAGATCTTGGTTGTGGACGATGATCCGGACATTCGTAGACTCGTTGAGACTGTGCTCGAGCGCGAGGGCTTCACGGTCGACAGCGCCGCCTCCGCCGCGGAATTCTTCAAGATGCTCCCCCAATTTAAACCCGAACTTGTGGTGCTGGATTTGCAGCTGCCGGACGAAGATGGCTTCGGCATTGTGAAAAAGCTCCGCCAGAACCCGGCCACCACGGGCCTCTCGGTCGTGATGTTGACGGTCCAATCGGTGGATTCCTACAAAATCGCAGGTCTCGAGATCGGCGCCGATGATTACATCGTGAAACCATTTAATCAGGGAGAGTTTGTGGCGCGCATCCGCGCGGTGTTGCGCCGCGCGAAACCGAAAGAACCGGCCGTCAGTATGATTGAAGACGGCGGGATCAAACTGCATCTGGACCAGCACCGCCTGGAAATCGACAAGAAACAGGTGGACCTTTCGCCCAAGGAATTTGATTTGTTGGCGTCGCTCATGCGCGCCAAGAACACCGTGTTATCGCGCGAAGTGTTGTGCGAATCGGTGTGGGGCCACGAGTTGGTGGAGAACACGCGGACGGTGGACGTCCACATCGGCCGCCTCCGCCGCAAGATGGGCCGCTACGAAAACAAAATCGAAACCGTAGAACGCCTCGGCTACCGCTACCTCGCTGAATAATCCCGCCTTTTTAGGCTGCTTTTCTCGGAGCAACGGGCACGGGAAATAAAACAACAGTTGAGTTATTCGGAATCTGGTTGAGTTTGCTGGGATGACGAATAATATCGTGCAAATGATGACGCACAAGGTCGAGAGCAACTTCTATATTTTTGTTCTTCTTATTTTTTTTCTTCATTTTCATATCCAAGTCTCCTCAAATACTCTTCCCAGTTATCTTTAAAATCGTTTATTGCCAAATCCACCATTTCATCCAAATTCAACTTTTTAAATAGCTTTTTTTCTCTAACTCTTTCCTTGTGAAGCAAATCGAGGTGGGGCGTTCCATGAGCGCAATCATACCGGGCCACAGCGACCCAGTTATTTTCATGGAACATCTCCAACTGAATCACCAAGTCCACAACCTGCCCCAGAGATGTCTTTATCAGAACACGGATACGACAAAGCCCGGTTCCATCTAAGTCGATAAAATATCTTTTTTCACCCACCGACGGATTATATACCAAGGGCCCAGGGAACTAGGCTATGCGGCGTTTTTTATCCCAAAGATCGATTCGCTGACGGAGCAACGCCAACAAATTAAACATTCCCGCCAAGCTCTCGCTGTTCGGGGCATCTCCCGTCAGAACCAGCCGACCCGTCAGTTCGGCCATCGACAATTGATGGATATGGACGCGCGCGTCCTGCACGCGGCCTTTTGCGTCTTTGATTTTTAAGCGCACGGCGTCGGTGTCGCGCGCGCCTACCCAGTAAAGCGTGGTTTCGCCCGAGGCGAAGAAGATGACGCCCGGCAATTCCAATGATGTGCCGTGTGTTTTTGCGAATTGCTGCATCAGTTTGCGGTGCGAGGCGACGTCTTGCGCGGTCGGTGCGAAACGCGCCAGGCCCGTGAATGAATTCGGCCAACCTAAATGCGTATGGAATGGAACAAAGGTCCCGTTCATCGAAGCGAAGTCTTCGTCGTGGACCGCCACACTGGTTTCCGTCGCGCAGGCGTCATTGAATTTCCGCGCGTTCGACCAGGCCAATTGCCCGCCAATTTTCTCAGTGCCGATCGCGCCCGCTATTTCTTTCGCAAAAAGTTTCGGTTGGTCAACCTTGTACGATTTCCAGCCCTTCTCCGGTTTCAATGGGATGACCGTATTGATCGTGTAAACCGGCTTGATTTTTTCCGGCAACGGTGACACCGGTGACTCGCTGCGTATGAGCTTACCTTTCTCGATCGTTATTGCGACGCGCTGTTCTTTGCCGGCGGTGTCTTTCTCAATACCAAGCAGCACGGCCTGCAGAGTCATTTTTCCTTCCTTTTCCTGCGCGAGGAAAGCCAAATTAAAGTTGCCCGATTTAATCTCGTCTCGCAGCAAGAGAGCTTTAACGTCGCCCTCTTTTGGCCCTATGCCCATTTGATCCAGCGCCCTGATGGTCGCGATAAGCGCGGTTTTTTGTTTGCCCTCTCCAACATATTCCTTTGCATTGCCCAGGTCGGCCAATCGATGGTTGTCGCGAGCATAATTATCGATCGCGCGTTGACCGTCGCTACCAATCCCTTTTTGATCGCGGCGCAAAAACCCAGCGCCCGCGTTTCCTTGGACCGCATTCAAATACAAACTATATCCGTTGCCCGATTGAATAATCGCTTCGTACACGCCCCGGACAACCAAACCGCGGGCGGCGCCTTTGGAAAGCAGCTGGCCAAGATTGACCGTGGTATGCATTCCACCACGGACTACCACCGATAGCGCGGCGCCCACGGCCATGAGACCGGCTGGCTTCACGATATTGTTAGCGACGCGAAGGGGGACCACGACCGGCGCCAAAACACCTTGGAGCATCTCCGCGATAGTCGTAAGCGTGGCCTTCGTAAATGGGGTGTTGATTTTCGCCAATCCTTTAATGCCGTCGATGGCCACGGCGTCGTCGCGCACTCTGGCGCGCGTCACACCCAGGCCCGTCGCAATCAGCACATTCCCCGCGGTCGGACGAACAATCCCACCGAACGTCAACGCTTTGGTTTCGCGATTCAATGTAGCCGGCAACACATTTCCTTTTTTATCCAAGACCAGCACGTTTAACGCGCCTTTCGGACCCACCGTGATCGATTTCTTGAGGCCGGCCAAGAAACCCTGCACCGCAGCGCCATTGCCGTTAACGCGGAAAACGGCTTCCGTGGCCTGGGCTTTGCCCAATGTAAACACCGGTACGTTCGTCGGCGTCACCGCGACCGGCCCTTCCGATGCAAACACCATAAAGTTTTCGCCGGCAAAATCACCACGCGTCACCACTTTGTCGGAATCGCCATAAGTCAACTTGAGTCCCTGATCACCAACCGTCGCGGTGACAGACTTAAGCACGAAGCCCGCGCCATCTTTGGTACGGAACGCGGCCATGAACTGCTGCTGGCCATCCTTGCCCACGGGCAATTGGCTGCCAAGTGCCATTCCAAGCAACACCGCGCCCTGCTTGTTTTTCACTACGAGACCGGCCATGGTAAAAACCGCTTCCACCAATACGCCTCTAACACGGAACTGCACTTTTTCTCCAACGGAAAAATCCCTGGATTTTTTTCCGTCCGAAACCCTCAAAATGGGGACCATAAACCCACCTTGCTTAACTTCAAGAATTTCAACTTTTTGCTCGGCGTTGGGGTTTAAACGTTCCTTGTCGTCGAGTGTGGCGTTGACGACCGCGAGCCGGAACCCAAGACCCAGGAAATTTCCGAGGCCCAAGAATTGATTTTGGAATGCGCCTTCAAGGCGCGCGTCGTTTTTCTTAGCCGCGGGCACCGGACCGTCTTTTTTCACCGCAACCGTGGCGGGATCGATCACATCTGGTAAAGGTTTGGCCACGCCCTTGCGGTCGCCTGGTTCATTCGGGCGTTGTTTCCCTTGGACCAGCATCGCGCCCCGAACAAAACGGCTATCGGCCCCCAGGAAAATTAACTTAGCGGCAGCTTTGTTATCTCCGCCAACCGCGTTTCTCGAAAGGTCTCTCAAATCGTCGATAAAGTTGGGGTTGATCTTATTCGCGAAACCCAACCCCTCATTGCCGAGCTTCAACACAATTTGCGCATACACCTCTCCAAAGAAGGAATCGACTTTTTCATTGATGCCCTTGGCTTCTCCGGCATTGTCAGCGTCATTGGCTGGGGGCTTCTGTTGTGCCAATTGTTTGGGACCGACTTTTTTCTCCTCACCGGGCCGCGCGGGCGCGGGTTGTTTCACCGGCCCCTGGGGCTTGGTCTGCACCCGCACCGGGATGATTTGGCCGAATATTTGAAATGAGCCATTGACCATCACGGGGTTCAATTGGATCCGGGAAGCTTGATCGCGCATGCTCGGAATCGCCTTGCCGTTGCCTTGCAGAATCCGGATAAGCGCCTTCGCTTCCGCGAGGCTTTTCACCTTCAGGGTCCCGTCTTTACCGATGGTCGCCCGCACCGTTTCTTTTCCGTCGGTGATTTCAACCACGGAGTCGGGCTTTATTTTTTTGGCCTGTCCGGGGTCCAACTTATCCAAATTCAACTGTAGGGGTGTGCTGTCGCCCCAGATAACTTGTTTGGGGCCGATCTCGAAGCCGTTGTCCTTGTCTTTTTTATCGGCCTTCTTTTCTCCCGGAGCTTTGGGCGTAATAACACGTCCGCGCACGAAATGCTGCTTCGGTTTTACCTCGGCCTTTTCTCTTGCTGGAGGAGCCACTTCTCTCTTCTCAAAGGCCAAAATAAATCCCAGTTTGGATTTCTTTTTTTCGGCCGCTTTTTCACCCGCTTTTTCTTCGACCAATTTGGCGTGGGAAGGCTTCACGTTATCCCTCAAGAACTGTTTAGGGTTAAAGGGATTTGAAGAAATATCATCTAACTTTTTCTTGGCGTCGGCTTTTTCCGGTATCTCCGGACGGACTGGATCGGCAACCGGCACAGGCTTGGCCGTTAAAATTCCGACCACGGCCTCTATGATGTCACCGATGATCGCGCTCTTTTTCTCACCACGTGCAACGCCGTCTTTCTTTTTCCCCTCATCCATTTTTTTGGCGGCCTCTTCGTCGCCATCACCGGCCTTGGGGGCCGCGTTTTCGTTGATCTTTTCCTGCGTGGGATCCAAGAAGTCATTGGCCAATCCACCCAAGCCCAAAACACCGAACGCGATCCCCAACAACGCGGCGAGCAGTTGCGCGAATATCTTCAACCGCGGGTTCCACACGCCGCCCGTGAATCTATAGACGAACCCACCGGCCGGCAGACCGAGCTGCTGGTTGATAGGCAGGTACCAATAAGGATCAATCGGTTTGGTATGGGGATTTGGTTCCGTCATCAACATCCATCCGACAAGTGGAAGCTGCTTCAATTGTCCGTAGCGTCCGAGCAAATTGAGCTGCTCGTCCTGCACATTTTCGCCGCCGTTGGCGCCGCCGGCGAAACCGATTGGCCCACCACCCCCATTGCCAAGCCCACTGGGGCCCCAATACACATCGGTCCCAAACGTCGGCAGGGGTTTATATCCGTCCGAGGTATATTGGTACCGGTTAAAGCCGAACGCTATATACGGCTTCAATTCCCCGGCCTTGGTGAGGACCGCGTCAAATTTCATATGGAGCGTCAAAATTCCGCCCAGGTTGCGGTACTCGAGGCGCGTCATCGATTCAAAAAGTTGTTCCTCCACCGGTGTTCTGCCCCGGCCGTCGATAATGCCGTCGCGGTCCGGGTCCATGTCGCCGCGCAAGTGCGGTTTTTGCGCGTCGCCCATCGGGTCGAACATGCGCCGGACAAACGATTGGGTGTGCTTGTAAACATACTGATCGAAACCCTGGTTGAACCATTCGGAATTATTCCCGTCCTCCGGGAAGGAGAGCTGTGCGACCGAAATATGGGCGACGTCTTGCATTTGTTGGATTTCTTTGAGCACATCGCCGTCGTAATCGCGCTGCTCGTGTTTGAACATGTAGATGTTATCGCCCCAGAACCAATTACCACCGAAATCACGTTCTTCTTTCCAACCCTGGAACTCGAGACGGTAGGAACGGCTGGACATCAGCGCATCGCCGGCCCCATTCACTTTCCAGGTCTCGTGGTAATTAACCTCGATGGTTTTGGGCGTGTCGGCATTGCTCAGCGTTCCCTGATAGAGATCGGCCAAACCAACAATACCGCGATCGTGCGAAAGCGGCCCGCCGATCGCCTGGGTCAATTGTTCGATATTGCGGAAACCAGACATGCCCATGGCGTATTCGAAGATTTCGTTATTTCTTATCTCAATCGACTTGCTGGGGAATACCACGCTGGCCTTCTCGGTCGTCGCGGAAACATTCGAAAGAATTCCGTTGGCCCCGTACGTGTATGTCCGTTTCACATGAAGCAAGACCGGCAGATGGAAACTGTTCTGGTCAAAACCGATCTCATAGAAACCGACGCCGGTGTATTCTTGCTCCTCGACGGATTGGGTCCTGTAATGTTCGCCGTAATCGCGCTGCATGACCGTGGTTGTCTGCGACCACCAGTTGCTGAAATCGCCGGTCTTTCCGGATGTCGTATCACTGACCGCTCCGATTCCTTTTCCGTTGGCCGCGCGGGTGTAAGACGTCTTGGTCTCGTTTTGGACCTTGCGTTCCCGGTCGTACCCGAACGAATAAGCGACGAGCACCTGCTCGCCCACCCACTGGTAAATGCCGTAGATGTTGTAACCGCTCGACGTGACCACCTTGGTGTTGGGCACGGCCGCGTGTTGGATGGCGGTGCCTCCGCCCGCGGTGCCCGTCGGATTTGAATACCAACCGTTCTTCGAGATGGTTTGCCAGGAGTCATTGGCGCCGGTCTGGCCAAACATATTCCACGTGCGGCTGAGCACGCTCGTGGTCTGGCTGATCGACGAGTTGTATTTGTTCCGGGATGTAGAGATGGACGTGGTCAATATAGCGTCCAAGAACCCATACAGATTCAACGCGACGGTGCGAGAAATTGATACGGATAGAGCGCCCACGTTCGCGAACGAGCCGCTGCCGCCCTGGCCGACCGGCGGCTCAAAGGTTTGGCGCACGGAATCGGTAATTTTTGAAAAAGAATTCCCGACCGCGTTGTAGGTGTAGTTCGACGTGGTGCGGCCCGCCGAAACGGATTGCACGCGGCCGGCCACGGTCATCGTTTCATTTGAATCGGTCCCGTCCAACAAAACGACCCGTTTGCCGGCCACGTTCCCGTAGATGGCCATCGAGAACGATTCGCCGGTGATGTTCACGAGCAATCCCGCCGCGCTGATCTCCGCCTTATTGAAGAACGTCCGCGACAGCATGGTGCCCGTCGTAAATTCGGCGGTGGTGGGATCGTAATAGTAATTGGCCACGCGCACACCGGTGGTGTTGTCGATCGGGTACCAGCCGGTGATGTTCACGGTGGTAATGCGGCTCACCGCGCTCAAGCCCACTTCTTCGTACACGTCGCGCATCAAGTTCGTGTCGCCGATGCTCTGCGAGACCCGAAGTCCGTACGTTTCGGTGTTGAGGATGCCGTTGGAGAAGCTCTCGCTGTTGAACTCGGTGCGGTTCTCATAATTAAGGAACAACGGGAAATAACGGCCCTCATCATTGAACACATCGATCACGTTGTTGCCCAGATACCAACCGCTGATTTCCGCGCCGCGCGGCAACATGGGATAGACGAAGTCCGGCTGCTCCGCCCCCGCCATCACCACAATCGGCGCCACCGCCCAGCCGGGATTCAGGATGGTCCCGCCGCCCGCGATTGAGAATTGATAGGGGACCCAATCCGGCATGTAGGTGTAGTAATAGCGCGTCACGTTTTCCGAACGGCCCCAAGCGCCGCGAACGTCAACATTATCGGCCCGCGTGTAGGTTTCGTACGCCACCGGCGCGCCGAACGCAATGATGTAGTTGGTCATGCTCCAGCTGGCGTTTGTCGAAACGAACCCGTCGCCGCCCACGCTGGCGGAAACGCTGAGCGCGCCATTGATGCGGCTGTCGCCCGCGTAGGACTGATACATCGTGTCGATACTGTTGGTCCACGAGCCATCGATGCGGCGGCTGATATTGTTCGTTTCGGTGCGCACCGCGCGCGCGTTGCCGCCGGCGTATATGTCAAAAAAGACGTTGGAATGGGTCTGGTTGAAATTGCCGTAGAGATCGGTGCCGATCGAATCGCGAACACCAAATGCGCCGGTCAGCGTATCGGACCCACCGTAGGCATATTCGGTGACGCTGGAGTTGATGCCGTAGGTGTAATCGCGGCGCAAGAAACCACCGATGCTGGTCACGCGGCCCACTTTGAATTTCCCGTGCAAGAGAACAAATTCGGTCACGGTCTGGTCTTCCCAGCTTAAGTTGCCGAATCCATCGTTGGTCCTGCTTGAACCATAACCGATCTGCTGGAACAAGCGTCCATTCGGGTGATAGTTGGTCAAGGTGGTTGAAATGGATTCCGTGGTCGATCCGGTCATGGTCTTGGTTATAGAGGCCGAGTTCGTCTCGGTCACGCGCGCCTGGCCGGCGATGACCGCAAAGACGGTCTCCGATATGCCGCGCGTGATGTTGCCCCAACCGTCATTCGATTTGGATGTTCCATAACCGGCCTGCGTGCCGACCTGCCAGTATTTCCCTTGCTTCGCGTACGTGGTGTCGACCGTGTTTTCCGACCAGGAAAGCGATTGGTCCACGTTCGCGCGCGCGCTGCGGGACATGGATTTCTCGATCTTCATGAGGCCGCCGACTTCCTTATAAGTGTCCTCGCCGTCCCCGACTTCCAGGTTGCCCTGACCATCGTCGCCTTGCAATTCGCGGCGCCCGGTCCCGCCCGTGAGGCGCCCGTTGGCGTCGTAGGTGGTGCGCACCCAGTTCATTGAGATTGAATAAGCGCCGTCAAAGCCGAACGAGCGCGTGAGGCTGACCGACGCCGCCTGTTTGGACTGGCCGTTGAAATTATTGGATTGACCGAGCGCAAGCGTGGTCGACAGGTTTCCATAACCGTCATTGGCTTTGGTTTCGCTGAAAGAAGAACCGGAAACTTTATCGGCCATCGCGCCGGAGGATTTGTAACGGTTGTAGGCCACGGTCCGGGTCGTGCTGTCAGACTCATCAATGTTTTTGCTGATGACCGTGGACGCCGTCTTGTGCGCGCGGATTTGGCCCACAAACAAACGGAATTCCGTGTCGGTCGACCGGTCCGTTGTGTTGCCAAACGGATCGGTGCTGGTGGCCCTGACATTGTCGGAAGTGGCGCCGGTCAGATTGCCCTCGCCGTCATGAGAATAGGTGGTCCGGCCGGGGCCGGCGCTGGTCGTGATGATGCCATCGGTCGTTTCGCCACTCGACTCGGTCATTGTGTAATCCAATTTGGCCTGACCCTGGATGATCCTGTAGAAAGATTCGGTTAGCGTTTCGTTTTTATTGTCGAAACCGTCGTTGTTGCGCACCCGGCTCCAACCGTGTTGATTGGAAAGCCGGCCGTACTGGTCGTATTCGTATTCGGTGAAATTGTCGCCGGCCATTTCCACCGACGAACCGTCCAGATTAAACGAGGACATATCGGTGATGACTTGCCGCGACAGCTTCGCTTCCTTCAACACCACCACAAATCCCTGCTCGAACTTCTGCC
>CAYOPN010000041.1:0-20432 GCA_964405835.1 uncultured Elusimicrobia bacterium
TGGCCCGTGCCGTCAGCTCTTCTTTGGCCACCGGCTGGCTGCGTTTGGCGTCTTCAAAAATATCGAGAGATGGCGACGTGTAGGGAATGGTGCTAACAACCGGCTCGATTTTTTCAACGGGGGCCGGCGTTTTTTCCACGCGCCGCGTAATTTTGGGATCCGCAGATGGTTTCGCAGCTTGGTCGCCATTTGTTTTGGCAGCCGGCACGTCTTCCTTCATCCCCATGATCTTGGGCGGCTCCGCTTTTTTGGGCGCCGGTTGGCTCAGCGCGGCAGCCGCAGCGACAATCGGAGCCTTGGGTTGCTTACTAGTCTTTTCTTTCTCGGCGGGCGCCGCCGCTTTGTTTCTCTTCCAATCGTGCCAATCATCGGCCAAGGTGTTGGCAACTCCATGGAAAACTTCTGATGGCGTTGCGCCTACAAACAAAATCGACAGCGTAACAATGATGCCCGCGTCCACGATCCAGCTTCCAGGTTCGCCGAACATGCGGGCAAACAATGCATGGCCGGCTTTGCCGATGGCACCGCCCAAATTCTCGTGCCACACGGCCTCACCGAGGAGACTCAAGAAAATCAGGAAAGAACCAAACAATCCAAACGCCAAAATAATTTTGATCGGCCGCCAGCTTTTCTCTTTATGGAAGATCCGAAGCCCAGCGATCGTGCCGGTCAATAGTGGAAGGAGGTAACGACCGGCGCCAGCCAACCATCCGAGAAACTGGGCAATATTTTTGCCCCATGTACCGGAAGCCTCAGGGAACAAAACGCAATAAAAAGCTAGAAGACTGACGAACAGGATGGCGGAAGAAATCCAACCGACGTGTTTGGAAGTGGAACGGGACTTGGACTTGGGGCGGGCTTTGTAGGAGAAACGAGAGGAGAAGATCTGACGCATGCGGGGCGCGGTCAGCTCGGCTCCACCAAGAAGAGGGTTTGCCCCGACGAAACGGGCTTCCCGTTCTCCACCATGATCTTCAAAATCTTGCCGCTTACGCCGGCATTGATCTCATTTAAAACTTTCATGGCCTCAATAATGCAAAGTGTTTTGTCCGGTGTCACGATATCTCCTTCCTTAACGAACAACGCGGCGTTCGGCGAAGGGGCCCGGTAGAACACGCCGGCCAACGGAGATTTGATGGGCGAGCCGATTTCCGGCTCCGCTTTTTTGGCTTGGTCGCCGCGCTTTTTGGCGACCGGACCGGAGGCGTGCGAACCAGCGGGTGGCGCGTAATGCGCTACGGGCGCTTTCGATTGACGGACGAGTTTGACGGAAAAGTCGCCGTCAACAACCTCCAGTTCCTGGAGGTTTTCCTCGTCCATCAGCTTGAGAAATTCCTCAAGCCGGTTGGAAGGCTTGAGAGACCCTTTTTTAGTCACGCCGGCGATGTTCTCCGCCACGTCCACCACCTCGGAAATCACGACGGGGGTCTCTGTCGCCTCCGCCGCGGCCCGCTGGGCGGGCATAGTCGTTGAATGATTCGGTCATCCCTTCCGGAAGCGGCAAGAGCGCTTTGCGGGAGAGGTTCACGCGGCCCTGGCTGTCGATGCCGGTGACTTTCACTTCGAATTCGTCGCCTTCCTTGACCACGTCTTCGACGCGTTCAACGCGTTTGTGGTCAAGCTGCGAGATGTGGACCAAACCGTCTTTACCTGGCATGAACTGCACGAAGCATCCCAGTCCGGGCATGATCTTCACAACGCGAGACTTATACGTTTTTCCCACTTCCGGAACAGCGGTCATACCTGAGACCATCGCTTTCGCGGCCTCGACCGAGTCGGAGTTAAGGCTGGAAATGTAAACGCGGCCGTCGTCATCGACTTCGATGGTGGCGCCGGTCTCTTCCTGCAGCGCGCGGATGTTCTTGCCGCCGGGGCCGATCAACGCGCCGATTTTGTCGACGGGGATATCAACCGTGATCATGCGCGGCGCGAACTCGGAGAGTTCCGGGCGCGCGGTGCCCAGGGTGGAATCCATATGATCGAGGATGTGAATGCGGGCTTCTTTGGCTTGCGTAAGCGCTGTTTTCATGACGCTCATGTTAATGCCGGAGATTTTGATGTCCATCTGGATCGCGGTGATGCCTTCGCGCGTTCCGGCGACTTTGAAGTCCATGTCGCCCATAAAGTCTTCGAGACCGATGATGTCGGTGAGGACGGCAAGCTGGTCGCCTTCCTTAATCAAACCCATCGCGATACCGGCGCAAGGCGCTTTCATCGGCACGCCCGCGTCCAACAACGCCAAGGTGCCGCCGCAAACGGAGGCCATCGACGAAGAACCGTTCGACTCCATGATATCGGAGACGATGCGGATCGTGTACGGGAATTCATCCGGAGACGGGAGGAGCGGCTCGATGGCGCGGCGCGCCAAGTTGCCGTGTCCGATCTCGCGGCGCCCGGTGGAGCGCTCGCCCTTCGCTTCGCCGGTCGAGAAACCCGGGAAGTTGTAATGGAGCAAGAAATGGTCTTTGTATTCGCCGAGGATATCGTCGATGATCTGCATGTCGCCCGGGGTGCCCAGGGTCGCGGTGACCAAGGCCTGTGTCTGGCCGCGCGTGAAGAGCGCGGAACCATGCGAACGCGGGAGCACGCTGACCTGGCTCGAGAGCGGACGCACTTTGTGGTACGGGCGGCCGTCGGCGCGGACTTTGTCCTGCAGCACCATGCGGCGCACTTCGCGGTAAATAATGTCTTCGATCAAGGCCGGCGCGAACGAAATCGAGTCCGGGTGCGAAATTTTCAGTTCCTTGATGGCTTCGGACTTGAGGTTCTGGATCGCGTCTTCGCGCTCCAGTTTCTCGGGGACGCGCAACGCGGCTTTCAACTTGTCGCCGACTTTCGCTTCCATGGCGCTGCGGATGGCCTCGTCCAATTTCACGGCTTCGAATTTGAATTTGGTTTTGCCGAATTCTTTGAAGAACGCTTCCTGCCAGCCGCACAGTTCATCGATGCGGTTCTGCGCAAGTTCGAGCGCTTTCACCATATCGTCTTCGGTGATTTCCTTGGCGCCGCCTTCGATCATGACCGGCGAGCCTTTGCGGCCTGCGACCACGAGGTTCAACGTGGAAAGTTCTTGTTCTTCAACGGTCGGGTTCACGACGAACTGGTCGTTGACGCGGCCGATGCGAACGCCGGCGATCGGGCCGTTCCATGGGATGTCGGAAAGACCGACAGCCGCGCTGGCGCCGATGATGCCGAGCATGTCCGGATCGTTGTCCTTATCGATCGAGAGCAGCCAAACCGACAACGTGATGTCGTTGTAGAGGCCTTCCGGGAAATGCGGGCGGACGCTGCGGTCGATGAGGCGGGAGATCAAAATTTCTTTCTCGCGGGGACGGGCCTCGCGCTTAAAAAAACCGCCGGGGATTTTTCCGGCGGCGTAGGTTTTTTCTTTGTAGTCAACGGTCAACGGGAGGAAGTCCACGCCGGCCTTGGCTTCATGGCTGATGCAAGCGGCGACGAGCACGACGGTGTCTCCGCAGCGGACCAACACGGAGCCGCGGGCTTGTTTCGCCACTTCTCCGGTTTCGATAATGATTTCTTTACCGTCAAGGGTGATGACGGTGCGCTTCTTTACGTTTTCATTCAACATTTTATTTCTCCAATGCGTGTTTCACCCGTCTAGACGCATCGGCCCAGGGGTGTCGATTATTTTTATTTGAAATTATTTACGGATATTCAGGTCTGCGATGACTTTCTGGTATTGCTTCGGATCGGTGTCATTGAGGAAGTTCAGAAGGCGACGGCGTTGGCCGACGATCCTTAGAAGTCCGAGGCGGGAAATGTGGTCTTTCTTGTTGGTTGCGAGGTGTTTCGAGAGGTCGTTGATGCGGGCCGTTAGAACGGCGATCTGGACCGCGGAGCTTCCCGTATCGTTCGGGTGAATTTTAAACGGGGTGGCGGCGGCGAGCTTTGTTTCTTTTCCAATCATGATTTCAATTTCTCCAATAATTTAATGGGCCGGATTATAGGGTACTTGCCCCCCCATGTAAAGCCCGTCACCTTGGAATGTCTTAATCCAGGGTCCAATTGAAAGTGGATTCTGGATAGGGACATTCCAGAATGACCTGTTATTTCAGCTTAAAAACGCTTTCGCGCGGTAAACATCGGACGCAATGGCTCGCGCCAATTGTTCTTTGCTCTCGAATTTCTTTTCGCTGCGCAAGCGGTGTAGGAGTTCAACCTGCAGCGTTTTGCCGCTCAAGCGCGGCATGTCACCAAAGATATGGACCTCAACGACCACTTTGGGCGACCTTAAAAAAGTTGGACGTGTGCCAATGTTGCACACGCCTTCAAACGCCGGGTTGCGCGCGCCGAGGACCATGCCCCGCACCGCGAATACGCCGCGCGGGAGGATTTTTCCTTTGGGCAGGACCAGGTTGGCGGTTGGGAAACCCAGCTTGCGGCCCATTTGCCGGTCTGGCGCCACTTTTCCCTGGATCAGATACGGGTGGCCCAAAAAACAAAGCGCCTGTTTAAAATGATTGGATTCAATCAAGTGCCGGATAAGCGAAGAAGAAACCACCTGGCGCCGGCACTTGACCGCCGGGATTACCCACACCGGAATCTCAAATTCTTCCCCCCACCGCACCAACTCCAATGCGCCGGCCGCCCGGCCCAAGCCAAAGCGAAAATCCATTCCCACCACGACACCGCGCGCTTTAAGATCTTCGAGTAGAAAGTTACGGAAAAAAGCAAAGGGTTTCATCGCCGCGAACTTATGGTTGAAGTTAAGCGAGAGGACTTCTTCGATTCCTTGTATGCGCAAAAGCGCTTCCTTCTCCGCCTTGCTGCTTAACACCCGGAACGGACTGGAGGGATCCAGGATCATCCGTGGCGGCACATGGAATGTGAGCGCCATGGGTTTAAGCTGGCGTTTCTTGGCTTCGGTGACCGTTCGCGACAAAAGCGCCTGGTGCCCCACATGGACCCCATCGAACGAACCGATCGTGACCAAACGGCCGCCGCGCATGTTCATGACACGGGCCGGAGAGCGGCCGCGATCTGGGCTTCGTCCATTTCTTTTAATTGTTCGCCGTCCAGAGAGTCCTTGAGCTGGTAATCGCCAATGCTTTCGCGCACGAGCGAGGCCATTGTCGCCACCGAGCCCAACGCTTCACCGACGTCTTCGGCCAATACGCGCACGTACGTGCCGGAAGAGCAATGCACACGGAACTCAAGTTTTTCCTGGGAGGAATTAAGAAATTGAAAATCGTGAACCGTGATGGGACGGGGTTTCCGTTCGACCGTCTCGCCTTTGCGCGCGAGTTTGTAGAGCGGCGTGCCTTCGACTTTGAGAGCGGAATACATAGGAGGCACCTGCAATTGCGGACCGGTCATTTTCTTGGCGACGGCGGAGAGTTTTTCCGAGTTAATTGATGGGACCGAGGCTTCCGCTATCTTTTTGCCCGTAATGTCGCCGGAATCGGTTTTCAATCCGAGGGTCAATCCGCACCGATAAACTTTGTCTCGGCCCATCAGGTCGCCTTGCTTTTTCGTCGCTCCGCGCCCCAGCAGAATGATCATGAGGCCCGATGCCAGCGGGTCGAGTGTCCCGCAGTGGCCTATTTTGACGTTTTTTATTTTTCGCTTTATCCATCGGATTATGTCGTATGAAGTTGGGCCGGACGGCTTGTTGACTAGCAAAAGGCCCTCGATCATCGGATTAAAAGAGCCGGGCCATTTCCTTAAGAACGGCCTTTTCGGCGGACGCCAGGTCCTGATTGATGGCACAACCGGAAGCGTTGCGATGCCCCCCTCCGCCAAACACGCGCGCGACCTGGTTGATGTCGTGCTCGCCTTTTGAACGGAAGCTGACTTTGACCACATCGGGATTTCTTTTTTCTTTTAAGAGTACCGATGCGACAACACTTTCCTGCTGGAGCCCCAAATTCACCACTTCTTCGACGTCATCGGACACCGCGCCCAATTTCTCGAACACGTCGTTGGGAAGTTTCATGATGGCCACGCGGTCATTGTAATGAAGCGTCATATGGCCCACCACCCAAGACATCAGCGGAAGCGCGGTCTTGGTCTTGCTTAGGTAAATCCGTTCGGAGAGGTCCTCAATCTTAAACCCGGCTTCGAGCAATTTGCTCGCGATCGCGAGGCTCTGAGGATTGGTGTTGCCGTAGCGGAACCAACCGGTATCGGTGACCAGGCCCGTGAAAATGCAGACCGCCTCGTCTTTCGTCAATGGCAGGCCTGAGCGTTCAATGATTTTAAAAATGAGCTCGGCGGTAGAGGACGTGGTAGGTTCAACAAAATTGACGTGTCCGAAATTGGGGTTGTGCAGATGGTGGTCGATGTTGATCACTTTCACGACCTGCGAGCCGAAATCAATAATGCCACCCATGCGGTCGGCGCCGGAGCACTCGAACACGATCTGAACGTCGTATTTTCCTTCTACTTTTTTCACGTTCTTGACCTGGTCGGCGCCGGGAAGAAACGCCACCGATTTGGGAACGGGGCCGTTGTTTTGGATGTCGATGCGTTTCTTAGGGCCAAGACGCTTGATGAGGCTGGCCAGCGCGAGCTGGGAGCCGATCACATCGCCGTCGGGGTTCTGGTGGCCGGAGAGACTAAAGCTGTGTCCTTCTTTTAACAGATAGAGGATCTGATCGAGAACGGCGACGTCGGTCATTTCTTTTCTTTTTCGATGGCGTTGAAGATGCGACCCAAGCGGTCGGCCTTCTCGACACTGTCGTCGTACATAAAAATCAGGTTCGGGACGCGGCGGAGGTTTTCGAGTTTTCCCACTTCGTGGCGGATGTGCGGCTTGGCGCGCTCGAGCGCTTCAGCGGTGGCCTCTTTTTCGAGCGGGGTGCCCAAAACCGAATAGAAAATTTTCGCGGTGGAAACGTCGTCGGAAATTTCAGAGCCGGTGATCGTGATGAAGCCGATGCCGGGGTCTTTCAGGTTCAGCGTTGTTTTGGAAACGGTCTGCTGAATAAGTTCGTTAAGACGGGCGCGACGGCGTGGATGCATGGAATGTTCTCACGCGTCCAGACGGCGGGCATGTTTTTCAATGACGTAAACCTCGACGAGGTCCCCCGTGGCGAACGCCCGGACGTTGTCAACGGAAAGGCCGCACTCGTAACCTTTCTCAACTTCCTTCACGTCGTCTTTGAAGCGACGCAAGCTGCTGATGGGGCCGGCCCCCAAAACTTGTCCACCGCGTGTCACGCGCGCCTTGGCGCCGCGGGTCACTTTACCTTCAGTCACCATGCAACCGGCGATCATGCCGTATTTGGCCGACGGGAACATGCCTTTGACGATGGCGCGGCCCTTGACCACTTCACGCTCTTCGGGTTTCAGCAGGCCTTCCATGGCCGCTTTGATGTCCGCGAGCATTTCGTAAATGATGGTGTACGTGCGTAGATCGACACCGGCGCGTTTGGCTTCCGCTTCAGCGGAACCTTCCACTTTCACATGGAAACCGAAGATGATGGCGTCGGACGCTTCAGCGAGCAATACATCGGATTCGTTGACGTTACCAACGGCCACGTGCACGAAACGGAGCTGGATCGGATAACCGGTCAATTTGCCGAGGGAGTCTTGGATCGCTTGCATGGAACCTTGCACGTCCGCTTTGAGAATGATCGGCAGGTCCTGGATTTTTCCTTCGGCAATTTTCGCGTGCAGTCCTTCCAACGAAATGTGCGAGGACTTCTTGCCCGCCGCGTCCTTCATAAATTGTTTGCGGCGCTCGGCGATTTGGCGCGCTTCCTGGTCGGTGTTGACAACTGAGAGTTGGTCGCCGACTTGCGGGACTTGGCTAAGACCCAACAAGTGGACCGGGCGCGAAGGACCGGCGGTTTCGACGTTTTCAAAATTGTCACCCAACATCGCGCGGACGCGTCCATCGGTGAGACCGCAGACGATAACGTCGCCCACTTTCAATGTCCCGGCCTGGACCAAGACCGTGGCCATGATGCCGCGGCGCGGGTCCATATGCGCTTCCAACACGACGCCCTTGGCGGCGCGGTCGGGGTTGGCTTTCAGTTCAAGTATTTCGGATTCGAGCAAAATCATTTCGAGCAACTT
Source organism: uncultured Elusimicrobia bacterium (assembly GCA_964405835.1). Lineage (GTDB taxonomy): Bacteria > Elusimicrobiota > Elusimicrobia > F11 > F11 > JAJVIP01. The sequence goes on from CAYOPN010000041.1 coordinate 8,044, forward strand.
GTCGATGTTGTGCTTGGTGCGAGCGGAGACTTCCACCATGATGGTCTTGCCACCCCAATCTTCGGCGACGAGGTCTTTGTTGGCGAGTTCCTGTTTCACTTTCTGCACGTTGGCGGTAGGCAAATCGACTTTATTGATGGCGACCACGATGGGCACGCCGGCGGCTTTCGCGTGGTCGATGGCTTCGAGTGTCTGCGGCATGACGCTATCGTCCGCTGCAACCACAAGAATGACCAAGTCGGTCGCCATCGCGCCGCGGGCGCGCATGGCCGTGAAAGCTTCATGGCCCGGCGTGTCAAGGAAAGTGATGGTGCCCTTTTCGACCTGGACCTGATATGCGCCGATGTGCTGCGTGATGCCGCCCGCTTCGCCTTTCACGACGGACGTGGAACGGATCGCGTCCAACAAAGAGGTTTTTCCATGGTCAACATGGCCCATCACGGTCACGACCGGCGGCCGTGGTTTCAACAACGCCGCTGGTTCCGGCGCCTCGGATTTTTCGTCCGTGTAGAGGGACTTCACTTCAAATTCGTATCCAAACGCATCGGCCACCAGAGCGGCAATGTCGGATTCAATACGCTGGTTTATCGACGCCGGCGTTCCGAGCGTGAGCAGTTTCTTGATCACTTCAGGAATGCTGACGCTCATCGTGATCGCCAAATCTTTGACCGTCATCATTTCATTGAACTGGATTTTCTTCTTGGTTGAGGTCGGATCTTCCGGCTTGATGGACGCCGCGATGACGGCTTCAATGCGTTTCGCCGGGTCCACGGGACGCGGGGCCGGCTTGGCGGCGGGTGGACGATAAGGTGTGGGAGCAGGGCCTTTCCGGGTGAATTGCTGAGGGGGCGGCGTTTTCTTGACGGGCGCCGGAACAGGTTTCACGGGGGCCTTGGGCGGAGCGACTTTCGCCGGGGCGGCTTGGTCGCCGTGCGGTTTGGCGACTGCAGCAGCGGGCGTGGCCTGGACTTTTGGCTCGGCGGGCGGCTTTGCGACCGGGGCCGGAGGGGCGGTGACCGCTTCCACTTTTGGTGGCGGCGGAACAACCACGGCGGGCGGCGGCGTGATAAATGGCTTTAAGTTTGTGACCTTCTCTGCCGGTTCTTCTTCCTTGACCGTTTTTTTCTTGGCCTTGGCCGCGACGGGTTTCTTCGCTTTCCCGGTTTCAGCGGTTTTTTTCTTGGCAGGAGATGGGGTCTTTTTGGTTGTCATGAATTGTTATTGCTTCGCTTCTTCGGCATGGCCGTTTAGGGACTCTTCAATAACGATATCCCCTTCTTGGTCGCCGTGCTGTTTGGCGACCTGCTCTGCTGGCTCGCCAGACTGCGCGGCGAGCAAGCGCTTCTCGATTTGTTCCTTGGCGGACTGGATCATTTTCTCCGCCAATTTCTCGCCGATACCGGCAAACACCGTCAAATCTTCCACTTTGCATTTCGCGATCTTCTCGAGCGAATCCATGCCGCCTTTGATCAACACTTCGGCAATCCGCGGTCCGACACCCTCAAGTTCCAAAAACATTTCGCGCGCGGCCGAGGCATTGGCCTGAGACTGCAGTTTGCGCTGCGACTCGGTCTTAATGTCGATTTCCCATCCGGTCAACCGGCTGGCGAGGCGGACGTTCTGCCCATTCTTTCCGATGGCCAGCGACAACGCATCATCCGGAACCATGGCTTCGGCCCGTTTGGAGTCGGCGTCAATGATTGCGACAGACGTCGGCTTGGCCGGCGCCAGAGATGCGGCGATGAAAGTAGCGGGATCGGTCGAAAATGCGACCAAGTCAATGCGTTCGCCCTGAAGTTCGTTAATGATGGGACGCACGCGCGATCCTTTCACGCCAACGCAGGCGCCGATCGGATCAACTTTGGGGTTGTTGGATTTGACCACAACCTTGGAACGCTGGCCGGGCTCACGGACAACACTGACGACCTGGACGGTCTTCTCGTAAATTTCCGGCACTTCCTGTTCGAACAAACGCTTCACGAAATCTTCGTGCGCGCGCGACAAAACCACTTCGGGGCCGCGCGGGCCTTTTTCAACTTTAAGCACAAGAACGCGGATACGCTCACCGGCCACCCAATGTTCACGGCGCACTTGTTCGCGCACGGGCAGCACGCCTTCGGCGCGGCCGAGGTCGACGATCACGTTGCGGTTCACGAAACGATGCACGGAACCGTTCACAAGCGTTCCTTCCTTGGGCTTGAATTCGTCGTAGACGAACTCGCGTTCGGTCTCGCGGATTTTCTGGGTGAGAACTTGTTTGGCGGTCTGGGCGGCGATGCGTCCAAATTCAGCGGTATCAATTGGGTAACGGACTTGACCGCCCACGGCGGCGCTATCGGCGATCTTTTTGGCTTCTGCCAGGCTCACTTCGGTCATGGGGTCAGTGACTTTCTCAACAATCATTTTCACAACCACGGCGGATATATCACCCTCGGGGTCGACATGGGCCTCAACATTGACCGCGTCGCCCGCGTGTTTGCGGTAAGCGGAGACAAGCGCCTGCTCGATCATTTTCAAGATCTCTTCTTTTTTGATGCCCTTCTCGCGCTCGATCTGATCGAGCACATGGGCGAGGCCGCTCTTAATGTCCACTGTACTCCTCCTGTATTTTCAAAACGTAATTACCGGGTTGAGCCGGCATTTGGCCACCTGGGACCTGGGCAACTCCACACGCCTTTTGTCGTCCAATTCCATGCGGACCACCGATTCGTCGGCGCCCAGCAAAACCCCGTGAAAATTCTTCTGTCCGTCGATCGGCGCGAACAATTTCGCATGCACCTTTTGTCCGGCGAACTTCTCAAAATCCTTGGTTTTCCGCAGCGGCCGGTCGAGACCCGGTGACGCCACTTCCAAAACATAGGAGCGTTCAAACACGCCGGCAGTCTCGAGGATGCTGTCCAACCGTCGGCTCCACGCTTCACAATCATCGAGGGTAATCCCCCCGGGTTTGTCCAGATACAACGAAAGCGTCCATCCGCCATGCGATTTTTGATACGTCAAATCAACCAGTTCTACCTGCTCTTTTTCCAAAGCGGGCGTGATCAATTCTTCGATTTTGACTAAAAGATCGCTCATAAAATAAAAGAAGTGGCCTTGCGGGGCCACTTCGACGGGCGGAGTGTATTGTTTTGGAATGAAGGCGTCAAGCCAAGCAAAAAGCCCTTACAATGCGCTGATTTGACGTCATAAAAATCCATTTTCGGGTGGCAAATGCACCGTAGCGCACTACACTTATTCCATGCAAGAATACGGTGTAAGAGATACTCCCGAAGAAATCGAAACACGGCGCCGCCAAAATGCCATGCGGCGCGGTCGCATGCTTGCGGTTGTTTTGGCAGTTTCCATTGGGGCGCGTTTTTTGATTAAAAATCCGGAGCCGCCCAAAGGCCCTGACCGCACTCAAAAGAAATTTAAATACGTTCCTGGAATGCTGGACAATCTCCCCGCCGCAGCCTTGGCCAAAATGAACCCCACTATGCTGGCCCAAATTCGCGCCGCGGACGCCAAATACAAATCCGACCTGGCCAACGCCTCTCTTGCTCCTAAATTTTCCGGCGCGTATCAAGTTGCCGAGGTCCCTTTGACGAATCCCGATGACGAAGAAGCCGCGAAACAGATGCAGTTCCTCTATGAGAAACGGCGCATCGCCAAAATAAAAGAAGAGCGCATGCGCGCCGCCCAAGACATCACCAAAAAGATGCTGGTTATTTTCCGCCGTGGGGGCGCCTTTAAAGTTGAAAATGTGATGCCGGTCCCGCGCGGATACCGGATCAGCATGGACAATTCTCTACACGCGACCATGCCACACACCCTCGTTTCTTCGGTGATGGCGGACAGCGCGGACTGGAAACGCCCCATCCCGAAGGGACAAATCGAATTAAAACCCGCCCATGGAATCACCATCACGGTCGCCAAGGAAACAGCCAAACGTATCACGGTAAAAAGGCAGTTAATCGATGAGACGTAAAGCCAACCCAAAAAGCGGGTTCAGTTTGGTGGAGCTTTTTCTCGTGGTAAGCATCGTTTCAATTTTGTCGTCTATTCTCATTCCACGGGCCGGACTCTTACTACAGAAAGCAAGCCAATCGGCCACAAAATCAAACCTTGGCTCCTTACGGTCCGCCATTGCGCTTTACTATACGGAAACAGAAGGGTTGTACCCGTTCAGCAACTCTCCGGACGGATTTCTCGCATCGGGATCAATGACAGAACTTTTGGTCCCGCGCTATATAGGCAACATGCCGCTTCCAAAACTGTTGGATTATGCGGGAAATGTCAATGACACGGGACTCACCTACGACTCCACCGCCAGAGAGATGATGATGGCGTCGCCTCCGGTGGATATTTTTTTAGAGGCGAATATGGCCCCTCGTAGCACAACGTTGGGAGTATTCAGCCCTTTTGGGTACGATCAAGCCAATGGGGTATTATTCATTTACAACGACAACTACGACACCAACACCGTTCCGTTTCACGACTGGTAGGAAAATTACTTTAAATAGATAGTCAGTTTCTCGAGCTTCGCGTCGCGCAATGCCATCGAAGCGTCCGCCGCCAAATGCCTTCCGCTATGCCGGTAAAAGCGTCCGTCTAAAATCCATTCGTACTCGACCGGCTTCGCCGCGCCCGTACCAAAGGTGTTCTTCTTGCTGTCGTTAATATAGGTCACGGGCACGCCGAACAACTTCAACGAAAACGAATTCTTCGGGCCCTCCAAGCTGTCTTCTTTCGTGAACCATTCGCGCGGCAACTTCGGCTCCGGATGAAAAACCCAAAAACCGCCTTCCAGACTTCGGAAAATATTTTGTCCAAACGCCATGAAGTAGATCATGCTCATGAATTCCGATGTGGCGCCGGACAACCGCGCCACAAAACCACGTCCATGGTAGGAAACATCTGGGAAAACAGAACTGGCGATAAACGAGGAGTTTTCAAAAATCGAACGGCCGTAAACATTCGGGTCCTGAAACGCCACCAGACCGGTTGAAATTTCCTTCAGGAAAGTCTCGGTCATGCCGGAGCGAAGGATTTCAAGCAGATATTTGTAGTGCATGTGAAGGAAAATCGATTCGTTCTCAAGCCAGCCGGGAGAGAAAACGCGCACCCGTCCCAGTTCGGTTGTTTCCCCTTCCAACGACACATTCAGCCGGTACATGCCCAGTTTGTTGTCGTAAAGGTCAGATTTCTTCACCGCGTAATAGAGTTTTCGCGCGTCGGCCGGCTTCATGGATTTCATGGCGTGCACGGGCCCTTCGAGGAACGGGGCGATGCGGTGTTGCTTCCATGGCAGTTTGTCGAGCGCCTGGCGCCAGCCTTCGGCCAAATCAGACGCGTCCACTTCGTAATAGAAATACGAGGTCGGAATGCCGGACTTGGGCTCCATCGCGCGCTTTTCGGCGCGGGCCAAAACGGCCGCGAAATCGGCAAAAATATTTTTTAGTTCGTGGATCCGCACGTTGCGCGTTTTTCCGGTGGCGCCCATGAAGGTGCGGGCGCGGAACTCTTCGCGGGCGGTGGCGAGCTTGTCCCACACCGGCACAAAATCTTTGTCGTTGTCGAGTTCAAAAGCATCCTGCACATCGCGAAGAAACGTGTAGAGCTCGGACGGAATATCGATGGCCTTGTTTTCGGAAAGCGGCAGCGCTTCGTTGATTAAAAACTTCACCAAGCGATGAAGTTCGTACGTCTCGTGCGAGGACGAGCCGATCAATCCGGGCAGGCCGTTCAACGCGTCGCACCAGCCGGGTTTGTCCGCTTCCATCTCGAGACCCACGCCGTAGGGATCGAGCGAGCTTATTTTCACAATGGCCAGCGCCAAAAGTTTCGTGAGCAAATTGACCTGAAGGATTTCGCCCTGCCCCGCGTCCACGCGCACTTTGTTCGGGCTCACCGAGCGCGATTTGATCAGCTCTTCTTTCTGGGGGCTCTGGACCACGGCGCCGTACTGCCGGATTTTCTTATCGGCCGTGACCATGTACTTTTCACGGCGCGGACGGACGAAGTGGTCGGAATCGTAAAACGTGAAATCGTTCTTTTCATAAAGGATCGAGGCCTTCTTGTCCGGGAACACCGCGAAATATTGGTCGAGATGATCGAGGTTATAGATCCAATGGTCCGTCCAGAACCCTTCGCCGTGCTGCACGGACTGGTGCGGCGTTGAAGCGCCCATCACTTCGCGGAACTGGTTGCTCACGTTTAATGGGTCGGCCGAATATTTCCGGATAAATTCGTAAATCTGCCCCACAAGCGCGGGTTGGCGGATGAGCGCCACGTAATCGGTGCGGGCGCGGTCGGTCATGTTGAGGTCGAGGCGGTTCAGAATATCTTTCGGGACCGAGAACCGCAGCGGATTGACGACCAGCGGGTTAAAACCGTCCAGTTGCAAAAGGTTGAAGAAAACTTCGAGGTTGGTGCTAGCGACCTTCGGATTGACAAAAATGTCGTTGCGGCGGTTCTGGTTCACGTCGCGGAAATTGCCGTTCCCTTGCGAATAGGGCGTCGCCGAAATCTGGAAGTTGTTGTAATCGCGCTCCATGTCGCCATGTTTGCGGGAATACATGTGGGCCAGCGGTCCGTTGGGACCGAACGACAACGGCAGGCCGCCGCGCAGCACGTTGTCCATAAAGGTCGTGGAAGCGTACTGATTGAGGACCTCGTTTCCACTATGAAAGCCAAAATGCCCCACCAACTCTTGATGGACCTGTTTCATTTCCGCGCGCTTGGTCTCGAAATAGTCCTTCTTCGATTTTACGACGGTCGCAAAATGGTTGGCTTCCGCCTCGTTCTCAGCAAAACCATAATAGGACGTCACGACCCGTGATTGTTTGGCGGGCAGCGTCGTATTGGAAACGAAGAAAGCAGACGGCATGATGTTCGAGGTGAGTTGTTTTCCTGTGACCTTGATCCGGTCGAGCGTCTCGACCGGGTATTGAAATGACGTGTCGGGCCCAAAAACCAATGACGGGTCCACGACCGGCGCCAGAATATCGCTCCCCAGGAAACCCAACGCAAAATACCCGGCGTCAAGGAAACGGATTTCGGGACGGTCGTGCGGTTCGATCTTGAGTTTAAAAAGCGGCACGCTGTTTTTCAGATTTAGGACTTCCGCGAACGCCTCGATGGTGCGGGACATGTGTTTGGCCAGATAGTCATTCATGCCGAACGGGACGACCCGCGGCATTCCATCAACGATGGAGATGGAAAGGTTTTTGCTGCCGATGTTCTTCACGGTCAAGGAGCGCGCCAAGACCGGGCACACTTCGTTGGGAACACCGAAATAGGTCACCGTGGTTTCGAGACCCAGGTCGAGATTCTTCTCGCGGATCTCCAACTCCCATGGGCGAACAATCATGGTTTGATGGTGGACGGTCGGCGAAACGGAGAAAGGTTCGTAAATGCCGGACTTGGCGCCGGCGACACGGATGAACGTGCGGAAACCGGTGAGCGGTGTGCTTTGGTAGGCCTTGTTGGCAGGAAGGAATGCCATCATCGCGCCGGCTTTGTTGTTCACGCCGAAGCTGGCGATGCCCTGGCCGCGGTTCGTGGTAAACACCCACATCGGTTTGCCGGTCAGGCCCGCCAAGGCTGGGAAAAAATTCGAAAACGGCGGGGCCGCGTTGTAGTGGTCAATAACGAAACTTTCGCTCTGTGTGGTGAATTTGGGTTTCATGTAAGGGATATATTTATTGAAGAGAGGCGGTCAAGGATTGGGTCCGGAGGGAGGAAATCCCCACCCGCCCGGATAACGATCGGCCATCTTTTCCATCTGCTTAAGGAGTTCCGTGGGCCGCGTCTGGCTTTCGCCGGCGGACCAGGACAAAATGTTGAAAATCATCATCGCGATAGCACCGAATGCGGGATGGGGTTTCTCCATCGCCATGGCTTTGAGTGCTTCCATTTCGGCGTTGATCTCGGCGTATTCACGGGTGGATTTAAAAATCCTCTCCCCGCATCCGCGGCAGTACTTATCGGCGGCGCTGTACGTCCAGCCGCATGTATGAGACGGTTCTGATGCCATTGAAAAAGCCTCCAAAATAGACCCCCGATAGAGACATTCGGGGGTGACGGGGCGCGGACTATAGCGCATCAGGCCTTAGTAATCAATTCCGGGTTGGGCGAGGATCCCTTTTTGGAGAGGATGCTTGACCTCTTTCATCTCGGTAACGAGGTCGGCCAGCGCGACCAGTCTGGAGGGCGCGTCGCGACCGGTCAAGATCACATGCGCTTTGGCGGGTTTGTATTTTTTGAGGCCCTTGATGACCTCGGACAGCGGCAGGAATTGGTACTTGAGCACATAGACCAACTCATCAAACAAATACACATCGTGGTTGCCAGCTTTGAGAAACGCGAGGCATTTTTCCCACCCTTTCTTTGCCAAGGCCACGTCTTTTTCAAAACTCTTGGTTTCCCAGGTGAAGCCTTCCCCAACCGCGAAATAATCCACTTGCTTGCCGAATTTCTCGAGCGCCTTGATCTCGCCCGAGACCCACGCGCCTTTAATGAACTGGACCACGGCCACTTTGAAGCCGCGCCCGAGTGATCGGAACGCGGCCCCAAAGGCAGCGGTGGACTTCCCCTTCCCGTCGCCCGTATAAATAATAAGAAGGCCCTTTTTAACGCGTTTCGCTGATTCCGTAATTTCGCGCGGGGCGACGTCTTTCATTAGCGAAACGTTAACGAAGCGCCCCCGACGTACGTCCGGGTCGCCTGCGGGGTTTGATTTCCAAACGTAAATGAATCGGCGTAAATGTTATCGCTCACATTGTTGACACCGGCAAACATAGTGACTCCGTTGATTGACTGTTCCAAGCGAACATTCCACAAAAGATAGGAGGATAGTTTCTTACCCTGGCCATCGTCATTCTGGAATTGATGATCGGTATACTGCAATGTGTTCACGAAACGAAGCCCGAACGAAGACGCCGCCACCAACCGGTAATTCGCAAGGTAACGCGGAGTCAAACGCAACCTGACCATGCGGCTCTGGGTCGCGGAGGAACCGATGGCCCTTTGGTAAGTGCCATTAAGATCGTGCGATAAAAAGCCGGTCTTTGCGAAGATTTCCACTTCCGCGCCAGACAATTCGGCCTCACCAGCATTGGTATAGGTGTCGTTATTTCCGTTCCCATCGGTATCGACGGCGGCGATGCGGTCTTGAATTCTGGTGTAGTAGCCGGTTAGAGACATACGCGTGTTACTGGTCGGCCGGACTTCAGTTCCCAGGTCGTAAGTCCAAGCCGTTTCCGGCTGAAGATTGGGGTTCCCGTAAAAGTTAAATGCCGGGAAGAAGGGGTCTTCCGAAACAATATAAAGGTCGACCAGTTGAGGGGCCCGGTACGAACGGGCGGCATTCGCAGATATCTTCCATGATTCCATCGCACGGAAAATGGCCGTCAACCGCGGGTTCAATTGGTTTCCAAATGTGCCATGTTGGTCAAAGCGCAGGGCCGGCAACAAGCTTAACTTGCTGACATTGATCTCGTCTTGCCCATAGACCGCCCAGTTAGTGGCGTGATGGGGATTTTGGTCCAAGGCATCATATCCGTCGCGCTCGTAAGCACCACCAAAAACAAGTCCGTTTACAAAAACCAAATGCGCGTCAGCACCAGTGATCGTCTTGTCATAGGTCGTCAACGGCGCCGAATCGCGCGTGAGAAAGAGCTTGTACTCCTCATTGGAGTTGTAGATGGTCGATTTCAGATTGACCGCGCGCCCCAACGGCGTTTCCCCTTTCACGCGCACTTTGGTAAGTCCGTTATGGACCCGTTGCGTGGTGCTGTTTGGCTCGCGCTCACGGTCACCATTCCACTGGTCAAAAGGAACTGAAGTTCCATTGGGACTCTCCAAATCATGGTCCGTGAAATCCGCGGCCAATCCGACATTGGCCCCGTTTGCGAACCCATAATCGAAAGCGCTGGTAACGTTGGTGTCGTTAACATTGGCGTGCTTCATATACCCTTCGGTTTCGTAATGGTTTCCCGTCACGAAATATTTCAGGTTTCCGGCTGCTCCGCCAACACGGGCTTTTTCAATTTGTGTGGAAAAGGAACGCGCTTCGTACCCCAATTCGACTTCCGGCGTGGACGGTTTTTTGGTGATGATATGGATGACACCACCAATGGTATTGGCGCCGTACAGCATTGGTGAACTCCCCCTCACCACTTCAATACGTTCGATATTATCGACAGGAATCAAACCCAGGTTAATATCCTGGATTGACACGCCACCGAGAGGCTGATCATCAACGAGAATTTGGACTTGATTGGAAGTAGGCGTTCCACGCAAACGGACGGTGGAAAGTGTGCCCATTTCACCGGAGTGATTGACATCAACAGCGGGAAGGATATCCAGAACCTCGGCCAACGTGTTGGCGCCAGAATCTTTTATTTGCTGTGCGTTGAGGACCGAAATGTTTGTCGGCAACTTTGAAACAGGCATCGGCTCACGGGTCAAAGAAATAAACGTCTCTTCATCTTGAACGGCATGAACGTTGGAACCGATTGAGAATATGAGGAAGGAAGTGCAGATAAGCAGGTGATGCAACTTACGCATTGGTTTTCTCCAGACTTATATTTCAGGAAAGTCGAGAGCAGGAAGGAAAAGCAATGCCTCATCGTCTATTAACCTCGAACAAACGATCGCCCTCTCCTTAGGCAGGTCTCCTGGCTTATGAGTGCTGCGGTCTCCGGCCTTCCCGTTCGATGCGAAAAACAGTGGCGTTTAAGAGACCTTTCTCAATTACAGTTGCGGGACAGCTTCCGAATTTCACCCTTCGACTATGCTCAGGGCTGACGGAATTCCCTATTCTCCATGTGGACCGGGGGTTCTCACCCGGGCCGAATGGCACCTAAAGACTGATTGGCGGAGTAAAACATAAGAACTGAAATTTGGCAAATTTCTTGACACCCGCCTTTCACTTTTGATAGGAATCGCCCTGTCAAGGCAATGGCGCCTTCTCCCGGTTAAATCCCCCTAACGGATACCAATCACGGAGAAGGTTTTTTTTTGTCAAAAAATTCACCAAAAGAGAGGATAATATGGCCGGCTTACAGGAAATTCTCAAATCAAGCACCACCAATGGAAAACAATGGAAGGCAACAATGACCAAGTCTCATAACCATGATGATGTCACCGATGTTTTTGGTTCAAACGTATTTAATGACCAGGTGATGAAAGAGCGCCTCCCGAAAGACACCTATAAAGCCCTCAAAGAAACCATCGAAGCCGGCAAGACCATGACCCTCGAAGTTGCCAACGTCGTCGCCAACGCGATGAAAGACTGGGCCATCGAAAAAGGCGCCACCCACTATACCCACTGGTTCCAACCCCTCACCGGCAAGACCGCCGAAAAGCATGACTCTTTCATTTCTCCCACAGCTGATGGCGGCATCGTGATGGAATTCTCGGGCAAACAGCTCATCCAAGGCGAACCGGACGCTTCTTCGTTCCCCTCGGGCGGCCTCCGCGCCACGTTTGAAGCCCGCGGTTATACCGCTTGGGACTGCACTTCCCCCGCTTTCCTTAAAGAAGACGCCGCCGGCAACGTGACCCTTACGATTCCGACCGCGTTCTGCTCGTACACCGGCGAAGCGCTCGACAAAAAGACCCCGCTCCTCCGCTCCATGGAAGCCGTTTCCAAACAAGCCCTTCGCGTCCTTCGCGCGCTCGGCAACACGACATCCAAACGTGTCACCGCAACCGTCGGCCCGGAACAGGAATACTTCCTTATTGATAAGAAATACTACGACCAGCGCCTCGACCTCATCACCTCAGGCCGCACGCTGTTCGGCGCCCCGGCCCCGAAAGGCCAGGAGCTTGAAGACCAGTATTTCGGCGCCATCAAGGACCGCATCTCGGCCTTCATGAAAGACTTGGACACCGAACTGTGGAAGATGGGCGTGCTTTCGAAGACCAAGCACAACGAAGTCGCCCCGGCCCAGTTTGAAATGGCCCCGATCTTCTCGACCACCAATATCGCCACCGACCACAACCAACTCGTTATGGAGACCATGCAGAAAGTGGCCCTCCGCCATGACTTGGTCTGCTTGCTCCACGAGAAACCGTTCGCGGGCGTGAACGGCTCGGGTAAACACAACAACTGGTCCTTGGCCACCGATGACGGCTTTAACCTGCTCGAACCGGGCAAGACGCCGCACGACAACGAACAGTTCCTCGTGTTCCTGGCCGCCGTCATCACCGCGGTCGACACGCACGCCGACAAGCTTCGCGCCGGCGCCGCCAACACCGGTAATGATCTCCGCCTGGGCGCCAATGAAGCCCCGCCGGCCATCATCTCGGTGTTCATGGGTGAAGAATTGACCGACATCCTCTTCGCGCTCGGCAAGGGCAAGGAAGCGAAATCGAAGGGCCAGCATTTCCTGAACATCGGC
>CAYOPN010000042.1:0-20062 GCA_964405835.1 uncultured Elusimicrobia bacterium
ACAACACCAACAACGCGTACACTTCGCCGTTTTTTCCGAACTCGGTTTTTAGCCGCGAGGCCCACCAGGGTTTGCGGGCGGCGTAGGCGCGGTGCAGAAGCCACGTGGTAGGGACGATCAATCCGAAGAAACCGCCCAGGACGGCGTAGAACATGCGGTTGAACATGCGTCTATTTCAACATATGCCGCGCCGGCGGCAAAACTTTAAAGCAGTCCTTTCTCCAGGAAACTGAAATGGCCGCCTTGGCCAACGATCAGATGGTCGAGCACGCGGATGTCGAGAACAGACGCCGCGTTCCTAAGCGTGCGGGTCAAGTTTTTGTCTTCGTCGGACGGATCGGTGAAGCCGCTCGGGTGGTTGTGAACAATGATCACGGCCGCCGCGTGCCGCGCGATGGCGCGTTCGATAATGCGCCGCGGATAGACCGCCACCTGGTCAACGGTGCCCTCGTTGATGATTTCATGGCCCATCACACGGTTTTGGGTGGAAAGAAAAATCACCATGAACGCTTCGTGCGGGAGCCCGGCCAGTTTCATGCGCGAGAAATCCACCACGCGCTGCGGCGAGGTCAACACGTCCTGATTGGCCATGCGGCCCGCCAGATAGACCGCGCTCAACTCCTTAACAAGCTTGATAAGAACGGATGATTGGGTGCCCATCGAATGCACCTGCCGCAATTCCTCGAGCGTGGCGTCGAGCACGCCGTTTAAGTTCCCAAACCGCAAGATCAGTTCTTTTGCGATCGGTTTCACGTCGCGCCGCGGGATCGCGTAGGTCAAAAGCAGTTCCAGCACTTCGTACTCATGCATGCCATCGGCGTAATTTTTTTCAAACCGCTCCCTGAGCCGGTGGCGGTGTCCCATAAAATCGGGCTCATCCATGAGAGCAATTGGGCTATTTTCCATGATCAAACCCTTTCACTCGAAATTTCCGTTTCGGTCCGTCTAATAATTTTTGGATAGCATCAAAAACAACTGCAAATCTCCCATCGTATTTTCGCTCAAGTTGTGTAATTTTCTTACGCAGCGTTTCATTCCCAGAAATAAACGTTTTTAAATGAATGAATGCCCGCATGATTTGAATATTGACTTGAATTGCTCGCTCGCTGTTCAAAACCGAGGAGAGCATGGCCACGCCTTGTTCTGTAAAGACAAGAGGAAGCGATCTGCGGCCGCCCCAACTTGACATCGCAATTTGCGATGTCAAAATTTCAGTTTCAGATTGATTTAATTGAAACATGAAATCGGATGGGAAACGTCGGATATTTCTTTTAACTTGTTCATTCATTCTGAAGGTGGGAACGCAATACAGTTCAGCCAGGTCGGAATCCAACATGACTCTTTGGCTGCGAACGATGAAAATTTTTTTCTCTATTGAATGGCTCGAAAGTTGTAAGTGATGCACTGTTCAAAATCCTCCTTTTTGAGGAGGGGAAAATAGGATTTGTCGACGGAAAAGTGTGTAAAGTCATTGTAAAGTGAATGTAAATTATTTGACGAGTTCGAAGTCGAGCTGGTGTTTCACAATGTTGGCTCCCGCGAGCAGCACATTGACCGGTTGGCCCATTCGGAACGTCTTTCCGGTGCGTTTTCCACGCAAGGTCACGCGGACTTCGTCGAAGAAGTAATAATCGTCTTTGAGGTTGGTCATGTGGATGAGGCCTTCTACAAAAGGGTCCTTGAGCGTCACAAACAGGCCAAACCGCGTTACGCCTGAGATCACGCCCGCGAACGTTTTCCCGACCTTCTTCTCCATGAGCCGCACGCGCTGCACATCCAGATATTCCCGCTCGGCTTCAACGGCGATCCGTTCGCGTTTCGATGTGTGGCCGGCGACCACGGGGATGGTGCTTGCCCAGTATTTTTGACGCTGGCCGGTCAGTTTGTTGTGGATCTTGTCTTTGACGAGGCGGTGCACGATCAAATCCGGATAACGGCGGATGGGCGAAGTGAAATGCGTGTAGTTGGTGGAAGCCAACCCGTAGTGGCCCTTGTTGAATTCGGAATAGATGGCCTGTTTGAGACTGCGGAGAATCATCATCTGCACCATCGGCTGCGTTGGCTTGCCTTTGGAGAAAGCGACCACGCTTTGGAGCGCTTTTGGCGCGCCCTGATCAAAACCCTGCGGCACCGGCACGCCGACAGCTTGAATGGTCGAACGCAGCAATTTTAATTTGGCCGGGTCGGGTTTCTCGTGGACGCGGTAGAGGAACGGGCCTTTGTTCATTATGGATGCCACCGATTCGTTCGCGAGCAGCATGAAATCCTCAATGAGGCGATGCGCTTCCAGCCGTTCGCGGCGGCGGATGTCGATGGGCCGGCCGTGCGGGTCGGTGATCGTGTAGGGTTCCGGAAAATCAAAATCGAGGCTGCCGCGCGAGAAACGTTTGTTGCGCAGTTTTTCGGCAAGCTTGCCCATGGCGCGCACGTCGTGGACGATTTTTGACGGCAGGTCGAGCGGGGTCTCGCCGCGCAGGATCTTCTCCACTTCATCGTAAGTGAACCGTTTCGAACTCTTGATCGCGCTTTCAAACACGCGCTTCTTTGTGACATTGCCGCCCGCATCGATTTCCATTTCGCAGGAGAGCGTGAGGCGGACAACGTCGGGGCGCAGGCTGCAGAGATTGTCGGAGAGCGGAAAAGGCAGCATCGGCAGCACGCTGCCGCTTAAGTAGACGCTGGTGCCGCGCGTGTAAGCTTCTTTGTCGAGTGGTGAATTCTCGTGCACATAATGCGACACGTCGGCGATATGCACGCCGAGCTTCCAACTGTCGTTCGGCAATGGTTCGAGCGAGACCGCGTCGTCAAAGTCCTTGGCGTCCGCGCCGTCGATGGTGACGACCGTCTTTTCAAAAAGCAGTTCGCGTCCTTTCAGGGCCATCGGCGGCACTTCGTCGCCATGCGTGCGCGCTTCGGCGTCCACCTCGGAGGAGAACTCATCCGGCAATTCGTATTTGTTGATGAGCGCTTTGAGGTCGACGCCCGCTTGCTCGCGGGGCCCCAGCACTTTTTTCAACACGCCGACCGCGCCCTTGTTCTGGGTTGGCCACATCGTGATCTCAGCGACCACGAGGTCGCCGTCGTGCGGGTTCATGCCTTTGAGATCGCTCAATCGGACCACCGGGCCGTCCGTTTCGGGTTCAAGGAACACCACGCCCTGTTTGCGTTTGAAAAGGCCCACCATGGTTTTTCGCGCGTGCTCTTTGACGCCGGTGATTTCGCCCAAACGCCGGCCATCGGATTGTGTTGAGCGCACGCGCACCATCACGCGGTCGCCTTCCATGGCCAGCTTCAGGCTGGGGCCTTGGATGAGCACATCGGTTTGTCCGGGTTCTTCGGTAATGACGAAGCCCACGTTGCCTTTGATTTGAACGCGGCCTTCTAAGAGCGGGGAACCAAATTTCCCTTTTTTATGGTGGGGAATTCGCTTGTTACTGAAATGTTTCGATGGCATAGGCCATTAAACCATATCGCAACAAACGGCTTCCGGCTTCGCCCGCTGTCCGGCCAAAAGAGATGATGCCGTCCAGATGGCCGCCCATCGAAAGGATCTTCTTCGTGCGCAATTCGCCGTTTTTGTACAGACGTTTCACTTCGGTGGTCATTTCCGGCGTGCCATACAGCGCGCGCGGTGACGTGGCTGGGATTTTAAGCGCGTGCGCGTTCCGCCACAGCAGCGGCGCGTGCACATGAATCACCACTTGCGCCGTGGCGTCGAGTTCGTAAATCATCGCGTGCGTCATGCTTTCGGAGGAGGGGGGAACGGGGCCGGACGCGGTGACACGGTTGTCCTTGGGCCGGCACGAGAGCACGCGCGCGTATTCGCGGTTCGTCAGTGTGGTTTTTCGGCCGGTCTGCGTGCCGCTTACCACGAAGGCGGTCCCCGGCAGCCGCCGGCTCACGTTGCCAAACCCGACGCCGCGGTAGCGACGCGGATCCTGACCGATCCAGCCGATTTTGTGGAAAACAGTCCGCCACCGGTTGATGCTGTCGACCAGTGCGGCTTTTTCGGGCGGCGCCTTTCGAAAATCCAGCCGGTAATGCGTGACGCCGTCTTCGTCCGATATTTGGTTTGGAGATCGTTTCATAAAGTTATGTATATAGCCGTCCCATGCCTGTCACAAAAATCCCTTTCCAACTTTCCGAAGAACTCACCAAAGAGATGGCGTTTTTCTCTGGGACGTCCGAGGGAGAAAAAATATTCGAAAAATTCCGCGAAGCGCAGGACCTCGCGCATCATATCGAAAGTTCGTTTGAATATCTCGATTTGACGCGTGTGCCCGGCCTGTTCGGCCGCGGCCGCGTGTTGGATGTGGGTGTTGGTTACGGGCTTACGTCGGCCTATTTCGCAAGCAAAGGCTTTAACGTCACGTGCGTCGAGCCATCGCTCAAATTGTGCGAAGACATGGAAAAACATTTCGCGCGGCTGGGCCTGCAAGCGCAGGTTGTGAACGCCACCGGCGAATCGTTGGACCAGTTGCCGGGGCCCTTCGATGTCGTGGTGTTTTATTCGAGTCTTCATCACTGCGACGACATGGCGCGCGCGTTGCGGAACGCGCACGGCCTTTTGAAACCGGGCGGAAAAATATTCTTGTTCGAGCCCGTACTCAAGTTCTACCGCACCAAGGCCTGGTTCTATAAAGAAATGCTCGAGCATCCGGAGAATGTGGGACATTACGGCGGGAACGAACATATCTACCGCACCGGTGAATACACGGAAGCGCTTAAACAAGCCGGATTTAAAAATATTCACCTGCTGCCGTCGGCAACCTACTCGCGCTCGCCTAGGCGAGCGCCCTGGGACAGCTCGGCGCGCTACGTTATTAAGCGCGCCTACTTCTGGGGCGTGCGGAACGTATTATTGAAGCTTCCGCTCTTGCCGGGCCTGCTCAACCGGTTGTCGCTGATCAACCCCGTTATCATCGCCGAAAAGGGCTAGGCGATGCTTTTTAATTCCTTCTCCTATCTCATTTTTCTTCCCACGGTCGTGCTGCTTTACCATCTTCTTCCGCAGCGCCACCGTTGGATGATGCTGCTCGCGGCTAGCTGCCTTTTCTACATGGCTTTCGTGCCGGAATACATTCTTATCCTCTTCGTCACCATCCTTATTGATTATGTTGCAGGAATAAAAATTGAAGAGTCGCGCGGCGCGACGAAAGACGTCTATCTTGTCGTCAGCATCGTATCGACCTGTCTGGTCCTTTTTGTTTTCAAATATGTGGATTTTTTCATTGGCACCGTTAACGACGTGATGGCGATGTTGGACCGGTCCGCTCCTTTTGAGCCGCTCAGGATCCTGTTACCGATTGGTTTATCGTTTCACACCTTCCAAAGCCTCGCCTACGTGATCGAAGTGCACCGCGGCACCCAAAAAGCCGAGCGTCATTTCGGGATTTACAGCTTGTACGTGATGTTTTTCCCGCAACTGGTTGCGGGCCCTATTGAACGTCCGGCCGCGCTTTTGCCTCAGTTGCAGGGCGACCGCACTATCACATGGGACCGGTTTCACTGCGGCCTCCGCTTGATTGCCTGGGGATTGTTCAAAAAAATGGTCATCGCGGACCGCTTGGCGGCCTATGTGGACGTGGTTTACGGGAACCTTCCCGGGCACGCTGGGCCCACGCTTTATGTCGCGTCCGTGTTTTTCGCGTTGCAGATCTACTGCGACTTCTCCGGTTATTCCGATATCGCGATCGGCTCCGCGCAATTTCTTGGCGTTGACCTCATGAAAAATTTCCGTTCCCCGTATCTGGCCGGGTCCGTCGTTGAATTCTGGCAACGATGGCACATCTCTCTGACGAGTTGGTTCCGTGACTACCTGTACATTCCCCTTGGAGGAAACCGCGTAGGAAAGGCACGTTGGGCGTTCAATTTGTTCTTGGTTTTTTTGGTCAGCGGCTTGTGGCATGGGGCGGCCTGGACGTTTATTGTATGGGGCATTTATCATGGCGTTATCTATACCGCCTCCCGCTTTTTTGGAAGGAAATCAACGGAGTTTTCGTTTTTCCATGCGTTAATAACGTTTCATCTAACGCTTGTCGGCTGGGTGTTTTTTCGCGCGGCGACAATGGCCGATGCATGGTACGTGCTCACACACCTGGGGACCGCCGCGCCGCTGGCGCTTACCTTCGGCAGCGCGTTCTCAATGGGGGACTTCGCGGTTGCGATCGCCGCGGTCGCGGTCTTGTTCACGGTTGAATTGCGGCAGGAGCGCGTAAACGCGCCATCGCTTCTCCAAATGCCCGTCGTTTGGAGATGGGCGCTTTATTACGCGCTGCTTTTCTCGGTCCTTGTGTTCGGCGACGTCGGATCCAAGCAATTCATTTACTTCCAATTCTGATGGTACGCCGCGGCCGCATCGTATTCTGGTTTTTCACGGGAGCGTTGGCGCTGCATCTTGCCATGTCCTGGCTGGCCCATCGCGCCGGCGACGTTTATAAGCAAGGCGTCTTCATGGTCGGGGAGAGGAAACGGAATTGGGCGCGCGAAAAAAATTCCTTCCAAAAAGACAAGCTGTCGGTTGTTTTTCTTGGCAACAGCATCCAGCTGGCGGGCCTTAAGCCCGACGTTTTTGATGCGGCGTTAAAAGGGAAAACAGAATCGTTTAACTTGGCGTTGCCCGCCCTTCCCATCGGGCCCGGCTATTTCGCGGTGAAAGAGATGACCGAATCCTGGGGCCGGCCCGACGTTATTGTTGTTCGTTTGGTCGGTGATTCCGGTAAGGAGCCCGGGTTGTTTGATTACAACGCGATCCAAGGGATGGGCTTCCCAGGAGAGTTCCTTTCCTATTTATTGCATCGGCAAAACAAAATTTTCGCGCTCAATTACTTGGTCCCGTTGCGCATGTACACCAACGAAACTTTCCGGTACCTTAAAGACCTCGTGTTTGATCCCGCGCATATCGAAAAAACGCGGCTGAGAAACGCCGCCGTGCTTGAGCAGCTTGTGAGAGACCGCGGATGGTATTACGTGGAACAGCAAAAGATATTTGAAGATGGGAAATTGCCTGACAATTATGAACTGGCCACCTCCACGGCGGCATTGGCGCCAATTCCGCCTGGAAATTTCGACTGGGCGTCGGACCCGTACTTGAGAAAATTTTTCGATTTCGCATTGGCCAACAACATTCAGGTTTTATTGGTCGGCTCGGTCTTCCGGTCCGGAACAAGTGGGTTGTATTCCGGAAAGTCGGCTGCCTTTGTGGAAATCCCCAAAGCGTATCCCAACGTGCGGGTATCAAGCGACAGTTGGCAAAACAAATTGTTACCGAACCGCTTCTTTTCGGACAAAACCCATTTGAACCCGGACGGGGCCAAAGTCTATTCTGAAATGATTGCCAGGGATTTTGCCGAGGCGTTTGAAGCCGAGTTAAGACCCTAACCCCAGAGTTTTCTGAATTCTTCGTTGATCGCTTCGGTGTTTATTCTGACGGTCTGATGGGGTTTGGCGTTCCCGCCGCTTTTCCGCAGCGCTTCCCGCAGAAACTCTTTGCAGGAAAGGACTTTGGCCTTGGAGGCGCGCACCCATTTCTGAATGTCGCGGTCGTCGGTGACCACCACCGCGTTCCGGCCATTGGCCATGGCGTCGACGCTGCGCTTGATCACGGCGTCGGCGTCCTCGCCCTTGGAAAAAATCACTTTTACGCTACCCCGCCAGGGTGGACTATCGACGTCTTCTTGACCATCGAACACCACGGTCACTTGATTGACCGCGCTGCCCGCGGGCCGCGCCGCTTCGAGAAACTTTAGGAGTTTCTCGCGCTGGTCCTGCAGTTTTCCGCCGCCGAAATTCTCCACGGCCCAGATGAGATTGTAACCATCAATGAAGTAATGGAGCGACACGGCATCATCCGTCTTTGCGGCCGATCACGGACAATTGGCGGCCGTCGCCGCCTTCGCGGCGGTGGGAGAAAAACAAATCGTTTTGGTGCATTGTGCAATGCGTCGCGAGATGGATATTGGACGGGTTTAGTCTGGAGTCGATAAGCTGTTGCTGGTTGGCCGCGGCGACATTAAGCATGAATTTCCCTTTTGATTTGGCGGGTTTCAGAAATTCTTTGGCGAATTGTTCCGCCACTTCCGGCCCCACTTCGTAACAATCGGCGCAGGCGCTTGGTCCGATGGCCGCGATCAAGTCTTCTGGATTTGAGCGGAACGTTGCGGTGAGGTCTTTCACCGATTTCTGAACGATCTTGCTGGCAGTGCCGCGCCAACCCGCATGCACCGCGGCCATGGCGCCGGTTTTCGGGTCGCCGATCAAAATGGGCACGCAATCGGCGGTCTTGATGGCTGGAAGCACGTTCGTTTTGCGCGTGATGAACGCGTCACCTTCCAGCGCGGGGTTCTCTTCCAGATACATTCGCACATCGGAATGGGTCTGCTTCGCGATCTTCACGTCCCAACCGGCTGCGCCTAGCGCCGAGAGAAGTTTTGACGGATCGCTCGCCGCACAATGCCGCGTTCCAAACGCATTAAGAAATCCGTGCGAGGTCAAAGCGCGACAGGAGATGAAAGACGCAGTTGATTCAAAAGAGGGCATTGTCATGGTCGATCGGTCCGAACTTCGTTCTCCAAAAACGAGAAGGTCATTAGCTGGTCCGGCATTATTGTTTTAACCGGGTTGTTCCCCGAATGTCCGGCGTTTCTTTTTGTGAATAACAAAATCGGCCGTCCGGAGGACGTCGCGGTTTGAAGGGCGGCTGCCATCTTGCGGGCGTGCATGGGGTCCACGCGCTCATCATTGTCTGAGGAAATAAAAAAGATGGCCGGATACATCGTGCCCTTTCGTACGCGGTGATAGGGCGAATAAGAAAGAAGAATCTCTCGATCTTGCTTCTTTGATGGATCGCCGAATTCAGGGATCCAGGTGGAGCCTTCACCAAACAATGGAAAACGAACCATGTCGAGAATTGGTACTTTTATGACAGCTGCGCGGAAAAGGTCCGGGCGCTGAGTGACGAGCGCTCCGGCCGTGAGTCCGCCATTTGAGCCGCCTCGGATGGCAAGCATTGCGGGGGTCGTCCAACCTTGCTTAATCAAATATTCTGCCGCTGCAATGGAATCGTCGAAGGTATGTTGTTTTTGGTTGAGCATCCCTTGCCGGTGCCAATTCTCGCCATATTCGCCACCGCCACGCGCATGCGGAATGGCAACACCCCAACCATTTTCGAGCAACAGTTGGGTTTCGGGAGAATAGTAAGGCGTTAAGCTGACATTGAAACCGCCATAGACATTTAACATGAACTTCGCAGGCCGTTCGGAAGGCCGGAGTACAAACATCGAAACTTGCGCGCCATCTTTCGATGGAAACCGGACAAAGTCAACGCGTTGGCGGCGTTTGTCGATAGCAGGAGCCATTTTCTTGCCGTACGGAATAACAAGCTTGTTCGATGGATCCGTGCAATAGGGCCTGGCCGCTTCAAAGAACGATTCAAACCCAAAGCAAAGCGCATTGGGGCCGGTGTCCGGCTCCCACAAAGATCCCAACGATGGCATTTCAATTTCCTTGAGAAACGCATGATCGTCGACGGTTAATAGCGCGCTCGACAAGTTGTGAGATGCCACAAGAAAGAGAGCGGTCCCTGTTGCGTGTATTCCTTGTAGGACGCGATCCGGGTTTTCTGGGACGAACACCGACCATTGAAGCGGGCGCAGCGTCGGTGATGCGGTCAGCACTTGATAGTGGGATGCATTTTGGTTGGTCAAAAGAAAAATGCGGCCGTTCAACCCGGCCGGCGTCGCGCGGTCAGCGGTGCTGATAAAGACCGGCTCAAATATTCCCTCCGACAGGTGTTCATCGCGCATGAAAATATTTGTGCTAGTCCACCCGTTTATCTCCGAAACAAACAACCATCGGCCATCGGCGGAGAGGGATGGAGTGAGGTAAATCGCGGCATCATTTTTTGATGGATAGACTTGCGGATCTTGTGTCGGGTTGCTTCCGGCAAGGTGGTACGCAATGTCCATTTGTCGAACCAATTCAGAACTTGATAGTGATGCATCAGACGGTATTCGGCTGTAATAAAAACCAGATGAGTTTGGGCGCCAAGCGAGATCGGCAAAATCCGCCCAAGGCATGATTTGTTCTTTGCTGTTTCCTTCCACCGCTTTTACATGGAGTAATCCGCGTGTTTCATTATCGGGGTGGATTGCATAGGCAATCCATTTACCATCTGGAGATGGAAACCATTGCCCGAGGACGCCTTGCGATTCATCGGTAGAAATCAGAACGCGCTTTCCAACAATAATCTGTTTTTGATTTTTTTCTTTCCGCAAATAAAAAACAGAACCGGAGCGAATCTTTACACTCAAGCCGCCTTCTTCGGCGGAAAGAACCTCTAGACGGTCCGAGATGCGTTTGTTTTCGGAAAGGCCCGAAAAATATTTTTCGACCCGTTCATTTTGCGAATCGACCCACGTGATAACGGCCGGAGATGTTGAAGATTCAAGCCATTGATACGGATCGACGGGTTCCGCGGCTATCACCGCGGAACAAAAGGCCCACCCAAAAAGTAAAAGAAGCGTTTGTTTCTGTAAGGGCCCCCGTTTAGTGCGTCAGTTTTTTGTACCGGATGCGGTGGGGTTGGACGGCGGCTTCGCCGAGGCGTTCGATGCGCTTGGCTTCGTAGTCCTGGAAGTTGCCTTCCGACCAGACCACTTTGCTGTCGCCTTCAAACGCGAGGATGTGCGTCGCGATGCGGTCCAGGAACCAGCGGTCATGGCTGATCACGATGGTGCAGCCGGCGAATTCGACAATGGCGTCTTCGAGCGCGCGCAACGTGTTCACGTCCAAGTCGTTTGATGGTTCGTCGAGCAGAAGCAAATTGCCGCCGGACTGGAGTTGTTTGGCGAGATGCACGCGGTTGCGTTCTCCGCCCGAGAGCGAGCCCACGCGTTTCTGTTGGTCCTGGCCCGAGAAATTAAACCGGCCGCAGTACGCGCGCGAGTTCACTTCTTTTTTTCCGAGCATGATGACGTCGAGGCCGCCGGAAATTTCTTCCCACACGGTCTTCTCGTCGTTCAGCGCGTCGCGGGATTGGTCCACGTGCGATATTTTCACGGTGTCGCCCAGTTTCAGAATGCCGCCGGTCGGCTTGAGTTTGCCGGTGATCATGCGGAAGAGCGTGGTCTTTCCGGCGCCGTTGGGTCCAATGATGCCGACCATGGCGCCCGGTGGAATGGTGAAGTTCACGTTTTCAAACAGGATATCGTCCCCAAACGCCATGCTGAGGTCCTTGGCTTCCACCACCACATCGCCCAATCGTGGGCCCGGCGGAATATAAATTTCCAGATTGTCGGCCACTTTGATGGGATCTTGCTCCAGGAGTTCCTGGTAGCGGGCCACGCGGGCCTTGCCTTTGGCTTGGCGGCCTTTGGCGCCTTGGCGGATCCATTCCAGTTCGCGTTCCAACGTTTTCTGGCGTTGGCTCTCGGCCTTTTCTTCGTTGGCGAGCCGTTTGGATTTTTGGTCCAGCCAGGACGAGTAATTGCCCTTGAACGGAATGCCTTCGCCGCGGTCCAATTCCAGGATCCATTCGGCGATGTTGTCGAGGAAGTAACGGTCGTGCGTAACGGCCACGATGGTGCCTTTGTAGTTCTTGAGGAAGTTTTCCAGCCAGGCCACGCTTTCGGCGTCCAAATGGTTGGTGGGTTCATCCAGTAGCAGGATGTCCGGCGATTGCAAAAGCAGTTTGCAGAGCGCCACGCGGCGCTTTTCACCGCCCGAAAGATGGGCCACGGCCGATTCGCCGGGGGGCAGGCGCAGGGCGTCCATGGCGATGTCGAGCGTGCGGTCCAATTCCCAACCGTTCACGGCTTCGATTTTTTCCTGCAGTTCGGCCTGGCGGTTCAAAAGTTTCTCCATCGCGGCGCCGTCCATGTTCTCGGTAAATTTCTCGCTGACCTCTTCGTACTGCTTGATCAGGTCCGTGATGCTCTTAAGGCCGAGCGCCACGTTTTCTTTGACGGTGAGGTTGGGGTCCAGTTGCGGCTCTTGTGGAAGGTAACCAACGGAGATCTTATTGCCGGGGAACGCTTCCCCAATAAAATCTTTTTCCACGCCGGCCATGATTTTGAGCAGCGTGCTCTTGCCGGCGCCGTTCAAACCCAGCACGCCGATCTTGGCGCCGTAATAAAACGACAGGCTGATGTCCTTTAAAACTTGTTTCTTGGGCGGATAAATCTTGCCCACCTTGACCATCGTGAATACGAAATCCTTCGACATAACTCCTCCCTCAAAAGGGGGCCATTGTATTACAATCGCCAACCAATTTATCCGAAGGAGATTCCCTCAATGAGCAAGCGCGTCACACTTATCCCCGGCGATGGCATCGGTCCGGAAGTCGTTGAATCCGCCGTGAAGATCATCGCCGCTGCCGGCGTCAAAATCGATTGGGACCGGCACGACGCCGGTGAATCAGTTTTCAAACGGGGGGTCCCGTCCGGTGTGCCGCAAGACACCATCGAATCCATTCGGCAAACACGCGTCGTTTTGAAAGGCCCGCTGGGAACGCCCATCGGCTATGGCGAAAAAAGCGCCAATGTCACGCTCCGCAAACTGTTTGAAACCTACGGCAACCTCCGCCCCGTCCGCGAAATCGCCGGCGTCAAAACCCCTTACACCGGTCACGGCATCGACCTCATCATTGTTCGTGAAAACGTTGAAGACCTCTACGCGGGCATCGAATACATGCAGACCCCCGGCGTCGCCGAATGCCTGAAGCTCATCTCCCGCAAAGGCTGCGAGAAAATCGTGCGGCTCGGTTTTGAAGTAGCGCGGAGCCAAGGCCGCAAGAAAGTCCATTGCGCGACCAAAGCCAACATCATGAAGATGACCGAAGGCACGCTCAAGCGCACGTTCGAAGAAATTGCCAAGGAATATCCGGAGATCGAAGCGAAACACATCATCGTCGACAATTGCGCGCACCAGCTCGCGCTCAAACCCGAGAACTTCGAAGTGATCATCATGACCAACATGAACGGCGATATTTTGAGCGATTTGACGTCCGGCCAGATTGGCGGCCTCGGTTTTGCGCCATCGGCCAACCTCGGCAACGAAGTCGCTATTTTCGAAGCGGTGCATGGCTCGGCCCCGAAATACGCGGGCAAAAATGTCATCAACCCGACCGCGTTGATTTTGACGTCGGTGATGTTGCTCCGCCATCTTCAGGAATTTGAGGCGGCCGCGAAAATCGAGAACGCGGTGCTTTATACGCTGGAACAAGGGAAAGTCATGACGCGCGACGTGGTCGGCGACGCCAAAGCGTCCACGACCACCGCGTATACGGACGAGATCATCAAGAATTTGGGACAGAAGCCGACCAAGATCCATGTGCGCGAACACAAACCGCTCAAACTTCCGGTGGTTTCCTCGGCACCCGACTTCGTGAAGCCGAAATCACGCCGTGAGATCGGCGTCGACATTTTTGTCGAGGCCGCCGCCACGCCGGACCAGCTCGGTAAATCACTCGAGAAGCTTGTCGAGGGGACCGGGCTCAAATTAAAGGCCATCTCGAACCGCGGCACGAAAGTATATTCGCCCACCGGGGCCATCACCGATTGCGTGGACCATTTTGCCTGCCGCTTCGTGCTCCCGACAGCCGAAGGTCAAGTGACCGATGCGCAGATTGCCGGGCTCGTGCAAAAGATCGGCGGCCAATACCGCTGGATGCACATCGAGAAGCTTTCCGAATTCGACGGCGCTCCGGGCTACACCAAATCGCAAGGCGAGGATTGAGGCGACGCCGGTTTTTTTTCGCCGCGTTAACGCTGGCGGCGATAGCAGAAGCGGCGCCGAAGCGGGAATCGGAGATTTTTTCGATTGAGACGCGGGTCCTTCCCTACTCCAAATTAGAAGACCCGCGATCGGGCAACTTTCAAGCTGACTCCACCGAGATCCAGTCCGAAAACATCCGGTTCCGCATGGGCCTGCCACCCAAGAAATACAACCAAGACAAGACGCTGCTCGGCACCGGCCTCTCCTACGAGCAGCTGCACTTCAACTACCGGAATTTCGATTCTTCGTTGGAAGGCGCGCAAGTTGACACCGTCCACGCGATCCAAGGCCAGGTTTTTATCCGCCACAAACTCCGCCCGCAATACTGGCACCTGAGGACATTTATCAGCGCGGGGTTCAATTCCGATTTCAAATCCGTCACGATGAAAGCGCTGCGCATGCAGGGCGGTATGTTGTGGGAGCGCGAGGTCGAAGCGGGCAGCGTGAGCATTGGGTTCGTGATCTTGGACGATTTTGGGCGGACGCGACTTTTTCCCGCTATCGGTCTCGAACAAACGGTGCGCGAGAAACACAAATTCTCGCTGCGCGCGCCAACTATGGCGTCTTATTCCTATTTAATGAGCGAGAAGGTAGAAGTGGGCGTGGCCGCCAAAGTGTCCGGTATGAATGCGCGGTTGGAAGAAGACGGGGTTTTTAAAGGGAAGAATCTCAGTTATTCGATGGCCACGCTCGGTCCCACCGCAAAATTTCGGCTCAACAAATATCTTTCACTAGCGCTTGAAGGTGGTTGGACGCTCTATCACAAGTTCAAGGTGTTGGACCGGAAAGACAAAATCGCCGATTACGACCTGGAAAATTCCACCTACGCGTTGATCGGCCTCCGCCTCGTCCGCTAGTTACATCCAGCGGACTTTCCACTTCCGTTCGTCGGTCGTTCCGTCCGCGCTCACCGTGAAATGCACGCCGCCCAGCGTGCGGCCATCCTCGGTCTCAACATCCACACGCCATTTACCCGGTTCGTAGTTTGATTTCGCAGCGTATCCACGAAAACCTTCGTCGCGTCCGCCGTGGATCGGCAGCGCGATCCGGTCGGACGGCAGCCATTTTCCGTTGGCCGGATTTTTTATGTACCAGCGCAGATAGATCTGGTGCGTGAACCGGCGCGGCGCGAACACGCGCGTGAAACAATAAATCTGGTCACCCGGCCGCGCCTTGAAGTCCCGGTCGTCGTGCCGCCAGAATTTGTACCAAGGCGGTTTTTGATAGGTCAGCTTGAACCGGTCGCCCTCGCGTGAGAGAGAGTGATAGACGCCGGCGTATTGCATCGAGAGCGGCACAGGCGGGATCAATTTCAGGGAGTAAAGACCGGCCACGATAATCATGACCGCGGCCGGCGCCCAACTCAATCGCCGACGCGCGAGCGGCGGGTCCGCCGTCAGTTTCGCGAGCTTGTTGATCAGCGCGGCCAGGATCCCCACCGACAACAGCCATGCCAGAATAAACAACAACGTGCCCATCCGTCCGACCAATACCGGCAGCAAATAATTGAGGAATGACACCACACAGAACGCGTAAAGGCCGAGCCGCATCAACGATCCCGCCCGGCGAAGCTGCGGCATCTCATTCGCAAACATCAGCACAACCACGAGCGCCAAAAAGAAAAACGAGCGCGACAGCGTGGTGCTTTTGAAATAGAAAATCACGTAGGCGCTTAGCAGGCCGCCGTAAAAGAAATGGATCGCTTCGGATTCGTATCCCCACCACTTTTCCATGCGGCCTTGCGGTTTCCAGAGGCCCAAATCAAAACGCGATTTTTGGATGATGAGAAATGTGATGGCGATCAGGTAGCCAGTCTGGAGGGCCAAGTCCAACGTCGAATCGATGCGGACCAGGGTCAAGCTGTCGAAAAGAAATCCGCCGACGAAAAAGATGATGTTGGCGTAGGCGATGCAGAATGCTTTCAGGGAGCGGAACTTTTCGAGCATGCCGGGCAATAATGCTAAAACCCGACGATGAAACGGGAAATTTTCATGGAAAAAACCAGCACGTTGCCGCTCCGTTATCAAACACCCGGCACTTGGGGTCCCTCCGCGCTCAGCGATTTGCGGTTGCTGCTGAGCGATCACGCTTATCTCGAAAGAAAGGCTGCATCGAACGCGCTTGAACTCCTCAACCGCTGGCCTTCTCCATTTCACCCCGACACCTGGGAATCCACGCTCTCCAATATCGCGCGTGACGAAGCCGCGCACTTGAACGCGGTCGTGCGCCACATCCGCAAACGTGGTTGGAAACTTGAGCGTTTGCACCGCAGTTTGTACGCGGGCGAATTGCGCACGCTGGTCCGTATGGGAAAAGGCAGCGATGAAATTTTGGACCGGCTTCTGACCTCCGCGGTCATTGAAGCCCGTTCTTGCGAGCGGTTCGGCATCCTCGCGCGCTGCTGCGAAGACGCGGAGCTGGCCGATTTTTACCGCGGGCTCTATGTGTCGGAACTGGGGCACTACACCGTTTTTACCGAGCTCGCCAAAGAAGTCCTTCCAATCGATGAAGTGGAAGCGCGTTGGGACCTTATTTTGAATGCCGAAGCGGACATCATTGTCCGCCAAGCGGTGGGGCCCGGTATTCACAGCGGAACGAAGTGAACAAAGAAACCCAAACGCGGCGAACGTTCGCCATCATTTCCCATCCCGACGCCGGTAAAACGACGCTCACCGAGAAATTTTTGCTCTATGGCGGCGCGGTCCAGTTGGCCGGTTCCGTTACCGCGCGAAAAAACCAGCGCGAATCGACTTCCGACTGGATGGAGCTTGAGCGCAAACGCGGCATATCTGTGTCTTCCACCGTGCTGCAATTCGATTACAGCGGTTTCCGCGTGAACCTGCTCGACACGCCGGGCCACCGTGATTTTTCCGAAGACACCTACCGCGTGTTGACCGCAGTGGACGCGGTCGTGATGGTCATCGACGCCGCCAAAGGCATTGAAACACAAACCCGTAAACTTTTCGAAGTCTGCCGCCAACGCCACGTCCCAATCTTTACGTTCATGAACAAATGCGACCGGCCCATGCGCGAACCGCTCGCGCTTTTAGACGAGCTTGAGAGCGTTTTGAAAATTCATGCCTATCCGATGAGCTGGCCGCTCGGCGACGGCCCGACGTTTAAAGGGGTCTACGAGCGCAAGAAAAAGGAAGTCCATTTATTCGAACGCGTGACGGGCGGCATGTACCGGGCGCCCGTGGCCGTGCACGACCTCTCCGACCCGGCGGTGCGCGAACAACTTGAGCCGCAAGACTACGACCGCGCGAAAGAAGAGCTGGAGATGCTGGAACACGCGGGCGCTGCTTTTGATCACGTGGGCGTTTTGAAAGGGGAGGTGACGCCGGTCTGGTTCGGCAGCGCTTCCAATAACTTTGGCGTGCAAATGCTGCTCGACGGTTTCCTGGCGCTCTCGACGCCGCCCGTGCCGCGCAAGACCTCGGCCGGCGTTGTGCCGCTCGACGGCCCGTTCTCAGGTTTCATTTTCAAAATTCAAGGCAACATGGACCCCAAACACCGCGACCGCATCGCGTTCATGCGCGTGTGCTCCGGAAAATTCACGCGCGACATGCAAATTACGCACACACGCTCAGGAAAGAAAATCAAGTTGTCCAACGCCCACAGCCTCTTCGGCCAAGAGCGCGAGATCGTTGAAGAGGCCTATCCGGGCGATATCGTCGGTCTGGTCGGTTACGATGATTTTGGGATCGGCGACACGCTCACCGAAGATCCAAAAATTGTCTACCGGGAAATTCCGCGCTTCCCGTCCGAATGTTTCGCGTTTATTCACAACCCGAGCCCGGCCAAGTTCAAACCGTTCCGGAAAGGGCTCGATCAACTTTTAACCGAAGGGATCGTGCAGGCGCTGTATTTAAAAAACAAGCAAACGCCGCTGTTGGCCGCGGTCGGGCAATTGCAGTTTGAAGTGGTGCAATACCGGCTCGAAGCCGAATATGGCGCCGACTCGCGGCTTGAGCGCACGCCGTACCAATTGTTCCGCTGGTTCGATCCTGGGACAACGGCGGAGACCATCGCCGAATTGCGTTTGCCGCCGGGTTCCGCGTTGGCCGATGATGTGGACGGCCAAGCCGGAATTCTTTTTGACGCGGAGTGGGCGCTCAACTACTTCAAACAGAACCATCCGAAAGTGGTGTTGCACGAGATCTCACCTCAGCATGCCATCGCTACCAGAGCATAATCTGCCGTCCCAAAACATTTATAATCCCACAGCTCAAAAACCATGAGGAAAAATAAAATGATGTGGATAATTCTGGCGTTGTTCGGCGGGGCCGGCCTCTTTTTCTTTTTCGTCGTGCGCGCGCCTTTTATGGAGACGACCGTTGACGGACAAGTGGTCCGCATTCCGTTGCCCCTGTTTGCGGTAAAGATCGATGACCATCATTACGCGGCCATTATGTCACGCGATCATTTCGCCAAAGCTGGTTGGAAACACATCGACCAGATGGGATCGGTGGAGATTGTTTCGAACGGGCATGTCACAGTGGACATTGGCAGGAGATCCAGGTGGGGCGGTTTGATCTCAATTCTTTCGGTGCAAAATTATTAATAAATTCCTTTTAATTTTCCTCTCGATTGCGTTGCTTGGAGCGCATGGCTTTGCCAAGACAGGAGCAGAAAAACAAGCGGCGCTTAAGAAGTTGAAATCGACGGCCCCCTCCGGCCTCCCTCAGGAGCATGAAATCGTCAACGCTATCGTGCGCAATCATGATGTGAAGTTGAATGTGCACGAGTCATGCCCCGGCGCCTGGCCGGGGTTGCGTGGGGACACGATTGGAGACTATTTCAGCGCATTGGTCGGAGCTTCTTCCAAAAAAGATTATTCTGCCACCAAGCTCAGAGTCTCGGCAATCGCCGGCCAATGGGAAACGTCGAAAGAACCGGGATGGCATTGTGAGTTCGAGTATTTTGATAACACGCCGGAAATTCAATGGACCCGCGGCATCACGTTTTTCATGAAAGCAAGCGACAGATCCGTGATGAGAGAATCGTTCGCCTGCCCCGGAACCCCATAAACATGTTTAAGGAGGACTAATTGATGATGTTAAACAGGTATTTCTTTCGACTTTTTTTTCTAGGGGTCTTGCTCTCGTGTTTTTCATTGCTTCAAGCTGCCGAACATGGAATGACGCGTGTCGGGGCGCACGGCGTTGATGTAGAAACAGTGATCCCCGTCATTGATGGATTCGCCTATCTGGCCAAAGAAGAGACCGGTACCATCTATAAGATAAATTCCACCTCGCTCGAGCTGGTCAGTTCGTTGACCTTGCCATCGGGCCTTATCCGCTCCGTCGCGCTCGATTCCACAAATGGCTTTATTTATGCGGCGGCAAGTCTTGGTGGCGGAATAACTCGCCTGTATCAAATCCGGTTATCCGATTTCACAGACCAAGGGTTTGCCATCATTACCGCCACCAATCCCAATAGTAGCGCGATCGATAGTCAAGGGAACGGATATTTTTTCGGTTTCACAGGAGGGTTAAACAAAGTACGGCTTTCGGACTTAACGGTGCTTGTATCGACAACAAATGCTTTTGGTGGCCCCGGCATCGCTTTGGATGAAAATCGTGGGTATTTATATCTCGTCCCCGATGGGGGAACATTTGTTCGCCGCCTCCGTACGGACACGTTGGCCGTGGTTGATACGCTCACCATCTCAGACCCGAAATTCACTGCTGCGGGATTATCTTTTGTGCATGGGAAGTATTTGTACGTAGCGAACAACGACCTTGCTTCACCAGGTGTGTCGCGCATCGACCTGGATAATTTCAGTACCCAATCCTATCTGGAATTCGTCTCGTCGGCGACGGCGGTCCAAGTGTATAGCGCCACCCTCGATAGCGTGAATGGTTTTGGTTACTTTGGCACCTTTCCCAATCCATATAATCGCCCGCCCGTCATCTACAAGGTGCGTCTTTCCGATTTTACGGAAATCGGATCTTTGACTTTAGATCCTGCTGATGGCCCTCTGTATGGGAGTGGCTATGATACGGTGACCAACGCTATTTTCATGTCGGGAGATGTAACGGTCAGAGTTACCGTCTTCATACCACCGGGCGGCAACGCGGCCGGTATGACCCAAAACCCCTATCCGAATCCATTCCGTCCAAGCCGGGGGCATACCGGGATAACGCTAACGGGTTTTGACGGAGGCCAAGCAATCAAGATCTTTACAATTGGAGGCACGCTTGTTCGTGAGCTCACTCCCAATTCATCGCGCAGCACCATGTGGGAGACGAAGCACACGGACGGCAAAACCGTTTCGAGCGGGATT
>CAYOPN010000043.1:0-19442 GCA_964405835.1 uncultured Elusimicrobia bacterium
GGGGCGTCTTTTTTTGGAACACGCGTCCACATCCAAGCGCCGCCGATCACAAGGCACATCCAGGCGGCCGCGCTCCTTGTGAAGATCAGGCAGACGAGGCCCGCCGCGAGGCCGCTAACGGAGAACCAATCCACCTTTTTCTCTTTTATGAAGCGTTCCCGCACATGCCAGGCCAGGATAATCACAATTGGAAAAACAAATGCCGACAAAACATTGGGATTGATCAACGTCCCCATTTTCTCCACGTAGAAAAGTTCTTCGGGGACCGGAAAAAAATACGCGGCGACAGCATGCGCTTCAATAAAAGCGCGGGCCGCCTCGCGATGGTTGTTGGCATACAACTCGAGACCCACCGCGGCGAGCTGGACCCACAAGAGCGGGACCATGGCGCGGAAAAAGCCGACGGCCGTGGCAGGTTTCTGAAAGACATTGACGCTCAAATAAAAAAGACAAGCGGCCGTGGACCAATTCATTAACGTGAGAAAAGATTCGGAAGGATTGGAAGCGGTGAGGTACGATAAGAAAAAACCGAGCGCGGCGACCAAAACCGGCACCCGCAACGGAAGCGCCACACCGTTCGCGCTGTCGCGCGCGCTCCGCGCCCAGATCATCAACAAGAAAGCCATCGTCAAAAGACACATAAGCGTGGCGGCCCACAAATCGTGCGCGCCTTTGGTCAAAACAGCGATATATATAAGGAGGAGAGGAAGAAGGGCCGGAGCGGTTGATGATTTCACTTCATTAATATAGTAGTTTTCCGCCCTCACCTTGCTTCATAAATCCAGGAGGACTTACTCATGACGTTTCGTAAAAGTTACTTGTTGATCGCGACCCTTTTTGTCTTGGGCGCCTGCAAAAGCGGTTCCAACCAGACCGCTGGCGGAGACGCCGCAGCCCCCGCTGCTTCCACCCAAAGCCCCGTTGACGCCGCCACCGCCGGAAATATTACCGGCACCGTGAAATTCGCGGGCGCCAAACCGAAAATGCCGAAAATCTCCATGAGCGCCGACGCCGTCTGCAAAGCCGGACACACTTCCGATGTTTTTTCCGAAGAAGTCGTGGTCAATCCCAACAACACGCTGCGTTACGTGTACGTGTACGTTAAGAGCGGCTTGAACAATCTGAAATTCCCCGCCCCGTCGACACCGGCCGTCCTGGACCAGAAAGGCTGCATGTACCAACCGCACGTCGTGGCGGTCCAGGTTGGACAGGCGCTCAAGATCCGGAACTCTGACGGCGTTCTTCATAATGTGAACGCGCGTCCCGCCAAGAACCAAGGCTTCAACATGGGCCAACCAGTCCAAGGCATGGAATCCGACAAGACCTTCACCGCGGCCGAAGTCATGATCCCGGTCAAATGCGACGTCCATCCGTGGATGCACAGCTGGATCGGCGTTCAGGACCATCCGTACGCGGCGGTGTCGGACGAGACGGGTGCCTTCTCGCTCTCGAACCTTCCTCCGGGCGAATACGAAGTGGAAGCATGGCATGAGAAATACGGCACTTCCGTCCAGAAAGTCACCGTGGGCGCGAAAGAAACCAAGGCCATCACCTTCACGTTTAAGGGATAAATTCCTTGATCGATCCAGCCAATTACACCTTCGGGCTTCCGATTGCTGCGTCCACGTACGCGGCCAAGGTGGACCTGGCTCTAAACATTCTCCATTGGGGAATGGGACTTATTTTCGTCGCTTGGGGTTTGTTCTTCGGGTATTGCCTGATAAGGTTTCGCTCGAAGAACAACCCCACGGCGTCTTACGAAGCGGCCTCCAAGGGCGGCGCCGTGTCCTTCCTGCCCGACATCATGGTGCTTGGTTTTGAAATCTGGTTGATCTTTTTCCTGGGCTTGCCGATCTGGGCCGAAATTAAAGAGGACTTCCCCACCAAAGAAGAATCGCAAGTCGTTGAAATGCTGGCCGAGCAATTCGCCTGGGGTTTCCAATACGCGGGGCCCGACGGCGTTTTTGCGCAGAAAGACCCGCGCCAAATCAATTCCGGTAACACGCTCGGCATCGACATGAACGACCCCGCCGGCAAAGACGACCTCGTTTCTCTCAATGAACTGCACGTCCCGCTCGGAAAACCGACCCTTTTGTACATGACCTCGAAAGACGTGATCCATAGCTTTTTCGTCCCCGAATTCCGCGTCAAGCAAGACGTCGTGCCCGGTATGAAAGTACCGCTCTGGTTTGAAGCGACACAAGTGGGCCGTTTTGAAATCGGCTGCGCGCAACTTTGCGGCCTTGGCCATTACCGCATGAAAGGCGAAGTGGTGGTCCACACGCCCGAAGATTTTGAAATTTGGCAGCAAGAAAAAATAAAGGAGCTCCAAGAAGCGAGCTAATCCATGTCCGACCATCACGAACCAAGTTTCATCCGCAAATACGTCTTTTCGCTCGACCATAAAGTCATTGGTCTGCAGTATATGTTCACCTCACTTGCGTTCCTGTTGTTTGGGTTCACGCTGGTGTTGTTGATGCGCTGGCAATTGGCCTACCCCGGGAAAGCGATTCCACTGATCGGTTCTTGGCTTGCCGACAGCATGGCCCCTGGCGGCGTGATGCTGCCGGAGTTCTATAATTCGCTCGGCGCAATGCACGGCACAATCATGATCTTCTTGGGCATCGTTCCGCTCGGCGTGGGTTTCTACGGCAACTATTTCCTTCCGCTGCAGATCGGCGCCGGGGACATGGCGTTCCCTCGGCTTAATATGATGAGCTACTGGACCTATTTCGTTGGCGGCGTGATCATGCTCTCAAGTTTCTTTGTTCCGGGCGGTGCGGCGCAATCCGGCTGGACGTCTTACCCGCCTCTTTCGGTCATTGCCAGCTCCGGCCAGACGGTATGGCTTTTGTCGATGACGTTCATCATTACTTCTTCGCTTTTCGGCAGCATCAATTTCATCGTGACGACCGTCAACATGCGCGCGCCGGGTTTAACTTGGATGCGCCTTCCGGTCTTCACGTGGTCGCAATTCATCACCGCGATCCTGCTTTTGTTCGCGTTCCCGGTGCTACAGGCCGGTGCGATCCTTCAATTATTGGACCGGGTCGCCCACACATCTTTCTATTTGCCGGCGGGACTGGTAATTTCCGGCCAGATGCTCGAGCGCGCGGGTGGCGGCAGCGCGCTGCTTTATCAACATTTGTTTTGGTTCTTGGCGCACCCCGAAGTGTACGTGCTCATTTTGCCGGCCATGGGCATTGTTGGTGAAATCATCGCAAACAACACGCGCAAACCGCTCTTCGGATACAAAACACTGGTCGCCT
The DNA here is from genome assembly GCA_964405835.1 of uncultured Elusimicrobia bacterium. Taxonomy (GTDB): domain Bacteria; phylum Elusimicrobiota; class Elusimicrobia; order F11; family F11; genus JAJVIP01. Next base: position 3,270 of record CAYOPN010000043.1, read on the forward strand.
CGATGATTTTCCTCGGCGTCCTATCTTTCCTGGTGTGGGCGCACCACATGTTCTTGAGCGGCATGAAAACCTCCTTAAGCCGCATCTTCATGGTGACAACCATGGTGATCTCAATCCCGTCCGTCGCGATCTTGAGCTGCTACATTTTCAGCCTCTGGGGCGGTTCAATCCGCTACAAACTCCCGATGTTGTTCGCGCTGGCGTTCCTGCCGATGTTCGGTATCGGCGGTCTCACGGGCCTTCCGCTCGGGTTTCTCCCGACCGACATTTATCTGCACGATACTTATTACGTGATCGGTCATTTCCATTATGTGGTGGTGACCGGCAGCCTCATCGCGCTGATGGGCGGCATCTATTACTGGTTCCCGAAAATGTTCGGGCGCAGTATGAACGAGACGCTCGGAAAAATCCATTTCTGGGGAACGCTGATTTGCATGAACGGCATTTTCCTGCCGATGTTCATCCAGGGCATGGCCGGCATGCAGCGCCGGCTTTATGATCCGACGGTCCAAGCGCACAACCTCACGACCCAAGGCTTAAGTCCGTTCCAGCTTTTCTCAGCGGTCGCGTTGCTCTTATTCCAGTTCCCATTCATCATCAATTTGTTCATGAGCTTGTTCAAGGGTACTAAGACCCGCGAAAACCCGTGGGACGCCACCACGCTCGAGTGGGCCTGCCCGTCGCCGCCGCCGCATGGAAACTTTTTGAAACTTCACAACGTAAACCGCGGCCCGTACGAATACAGCGTTCCCGGCGCCAAAAAAGATTGGGTGGCCCAGCATGAGTAGCGCGGTCTTGGAACACAACTCCACCGGCATTCCCCACGGCAAGTTGGGGATGTGGGTCTTCTTGGCGTCCGAAATCATGTTGTTCGGCGCTTTGATCAGCTCTTACATCGTGCTTTCGATCGGAAGCCCGAACTTCGGCCGTCCGCCGACCGAATTGCTCGGCAAACCGCTGGCGACCTTCAACACATTCGTTCTCATCACAAGCAGCGTCACCATGGTCCTGGCGTTGGCAGCCATCCAAAAAAACAACGTGAAACAATTCCTGGGTTTTATGTCGCTCACTTCGCTCTTGGGCCTCGCGTTCTTGGGCATCAAAGCCTACGAATACCACCACAAGATCCACGAAGGGATCACGCTCACAAGCAGCCTGTTCGGTTCGTTCTATTTCACGATGACGGGCCTGCACGCGCTGCACATGGTGGGCGGCCTCGTTTTTAACAGCTACATTATGATCATGGGTCTGCGCGGCAAGTACAACGCCCAGCACCACGAGCGCGTCGAATACGCTGGCCTCTACTGGCATTTCGTCGACCTGGTGTGGGTCATCCTTTTCCCGGTCTTTTACCTGGTGTAACCATGGAACAACACAACGAACAACATAATTCAACGAAAGCCATCCTGCTCGTGTTCGGTGGGCTGGCGCTGCTAACGGGCCTTACCGTGCTGTTGTCCTACGCGGGTCTGCCGCACAAACTCGCGGTCACGCTGGCGTTCATCATCTCCGCCGGAAAATGCGCGTTGATCGCCACCTATTTCATGCATCTGCGTTTTGAGAACCGAAAAATTCTCTACATGATCCTCACAGCGCTTTTCTTCGTTGCCGTCTTAATTGCTCCTCTACTCAAAGATATCTCTATCCACTAGGTTTTATGAAAAGCCGTCATCCCGGCGAAAGCCGGGACCCAGTCCGTCAACTTTCCTTTAAATGCAGGCTTAAGACCTGGATCCCGGCTTTCGCCGGGATGACGTTACTTGCCTATTCCCGGTTGCACGCCTGCGCGGTCTGTTTCGGCGGCGCGGACGGCAATCTGATCAAAGGTTTCACTTGGGGCGTGGCGTTTCTTGCAACGCTGCCCTTCATCCTCATGGCCGTTCTGATCACGTTCATTATTAAGACCGCCAAGCGCAACCACCTGCCATCCCATGAATAAATTTCTCAACCGCCTCGCGATTTTTCTTTCCACCTCCACGCTCTTCCTTATATTCGTGGGCGGCCTCGTAAACACCACCGACTCCGGTCTCGCGGTGCCCGACTGGCCGTTGTCTTACGGACGGCTCATGCCGCCCATGATCGGCGGCATTTTTTACGAGCACGGCCACCGGATGGTCGCTACCGCGGTCGGTTTTCTCATGGTTTGTTTGGCGATTTTCTGCGCGATCAAAGAAGAGCGCGCCTGGATCAAGAAAGCGGCCTGGGCCGGCGTGGCGCTGGTCATTTTTCAAGGCGTCCTGGGCGGCATGACTGTGTTGTTCCGCCTGCCGCCGGCCATCTCAATCGCGCATGCCTGCATGGCGCAAGCGTTCTTCTGTTTGACCGTGTGCCTGGCCGTGTGGACGTCGTCTCTTTGGTTTAAACCGTCAACCAAACGAGCCGAGCCCGCGAACACCGTCCCGCTCCACCGCGTCGGCTTTGCGTTGATCGCCGTCACCTACACGCAATTAATTTTGGGCGCGACGCTGCGTCACACCGGTCACGCGCTTGAGTTTCATATCAGTGGCGCGCTCTTGGTCGCCATCACGGCCGGATGGTTCGCGCGGCGCGTGTGGCGGGACCACCGCAATGATCAAACCCTGCGCCGTATCGCCGGAGGAATTATTGCCACACTGGCGTTTCAAGTTGTGCTCGGCGTCGTGACCTACTTTTTATTGATCCATCCGTTCGACGTGATCCCGATGCCGTTCCCGGCCATCGCCACCATCACCTCGCATGTCGCGGTGGGCGCGTTTTTGCTGGGCCTGAGCGTTGTCGGCACCCTGATCGCTTACCGCACACGTCCGCTCCACAGCGCGCCGCTCACGACCACGCTTAAAGATTATTTCACGCTCACCAAGCCCGGCATCAGCTTCATGGCCGGCATCACGTCTCTGGCCGGTTTTGTGCTCGGCAGCCGCGGCGATATTCACTTCAAGGAACTCTTCCATACCTGCGTGGGCACACTGATGGCGGCCGCCGGAGCGGGCTGCCTGAACATGTTGATCGAAAAAGACGTGGACGCGCGCATGCGCCGCACGCAAACACGGCCGCTTCCGTCCGGTCGCATGCAACCCGGCGAGGTGCTCTTTCTTGGCGTGTTCTTTGCAGTGACCGGCGTGCTTTATTTGGGCTGGGCCGTTAACTTCCTGACCGCATTTTTTGCGGCGCTCACGCTCAGCGTGTATCTCTATATTTATACGCCGCTCAAAAAAATCTCGGGCGTGTGCGTGACCGTGGGCGCGGTCGCGGGCGCGCTGCCGCCGGTGATGGGTTGGACCGCGGCCACCGGCAAATTCACGGTCGAAGCGGTCGCGCTGTTCGGCATTTTGTTTTTCTGGCAGTTCCCCCATTTCCTTTCCTTGGCCTGGCTCTACAAGAAAGACTACGCGGACGCCGGCCTCCGCATGCTGCCCGAGGGCCCGGCCGATGATTCGGTGACGGCGCAACAAGTGCTCTGGCACAGCGTGGCGCTGCTCGCCGCGAGTTGTGTGCCGACCCTTCTCGGCATGACCGGAAAAATTTATTTCGCGACCGCACTTATCGCCGGCGGAACGATGTTGTGGTTTAGCTTCGGCTTCTTCCAGCGCCACGAGCGGCTTGAAGCGAAACGCGTGTTTTTGTTTTCGCTGCTTTATATTCCCGTGCTCGTTACGTTGATGCTCTTGAACGGCGCCGCCGCATGAACGAAGACCGGTGCGCCGTTGCCGTTGCGGGACTCAACCACACCTATCAATCCGGTCATAAAAACCGCCAGGCGCTGAAAGATCTTACGCTGGCCGTTGAACCCGGCGAAATTTTCGGCCTTCTGGGCCCGAACGGCGGCGGCAAAACCACCCTTTTTAAGATCCTTTCCACCGCGTTCCCCATCCAGTCCGGTTCCGCCCGCGTGTTCGGCGCCGATCTCCAACAAAACGCCGCTGATGTTCGCCGGATGATCGGCGTGGTGTTCCAGAACCCAAGCCTCGATAAAAAATTGACGTTGCTTGAAAACATCCGCACGCAGGGCCGGCTGTACGGAATATCCGGCGCGAATTTCGATTCGCATTGCGCACCGCTTTTACAGAAACTATCGCTCACCGACCGCGCGGATGACCTTGTCGAACAACTCTCCGGCGGACTTCAGCGCCGCGTTGAGATCGCCAAAGGGCTTCTGCACAAACCACGGCTGCTCCTCATGGACGAACCGTCGACAGGCCTTGACCCGGGCGCGCGACGGGAATTGTGGGAGCTGATCAACGAACTCAAGAAAGACGGCGCGACAATTCTCGTGACAACGCACCTCATGGAAGAAGGCGATAGATGCGACCGCATCGGCATCCTTCATCACGGCCAACTGGTCGCACTGGGGACGCCCAACGAACTCAAGAAAAAAATCGGCGGCGACATGGTGATCGTGCAGACCGACGGCCCGGCGGCGCTGGCCGAGAAAATCCGCGGCACGTTCAACGTGAAGGCCACCGTTCTCGACAACACGGTCCGCATTGAGATGCCCGAAGGCCACAAATTTATTCCAAAACTCATCGAGAGCTTCCCAGGTGAAATCAAAGCGGCGTCCGTGGGCAAGCCCACACTTGAAGACGTATTTGTGCACGTGACCGGCCACGGGTTTGGGACGGGCCATGAATAATTTCTGCGGAGCAACGCGGGCCTTGTTATGGCGCGAAGTGGTGCGGTTTCTGCGGCAACGACAGCGGATCATCGGCGCGCTGGGCACGCCGCTCGTGTTCTGGGTGTTGCTCGGGTCCGGCATGGGAACGCTTAAATATTTCTTCCCGGGCACGGTCGCAATGATCCTGCTTTTTACGGCCATATTCTCGACCATCTCCATCATCGAAGACCGGCGCGAGGGTTTTCTGCAAGGCGTTCTGGTTTCCCCCGCACCACGCTCCTCTATTGTGATGGGAAAGATGCTGGGAGGCACCCTGCTGGCCGTGCTGCAAGGACTGGCATTTGTCCTGCTTTCGCCCTTGGTGGGGATCCGCATGGGCATCGCTGATTTTCTTTATGTTCTGTCATCGATCGTCCTAATTTCATTCGCGTTGACCGGCATCGGTTTCTTGATCGCCTGGAAACTGGATTCGACCCAGGGTTTTCATGCGATTATGAACTTGTTTCTCATGCCCATGTGGTTCTTATCGGGTGCGTTATTCCCTATGACGACGGCCCCGCTGTGGCTTAAGGCCGTTATCGCCATCAATCCGCTCACCTATGGGGTGACGGCGCTTCATCTCGGATTTTTCCAAGACGCGCATCAACTTGGGTTCCATGCGCCGTCGCGCGCCTTTTGCGCGGTCGTCATGGCGGCCTTTGCGTTGGGAAGTTTCTTACTGGCGTCCGCGGTAGCAAGAAAAAATGCCTAGGCTAAAAATAGTCCTGCGCGTGTCTGTCTATGTGTTCGGCGCGATTGCGATCGGGCTTTTGGGTTGGCGCATTGGCCGCATGCAAAATTCGGTCGCCAAACAACTCGGCGACCAAGTCGGTCAGCCTGATTACGGCGCCGTCGCTGATTTCACGTTTACAAACCAAAATGGAAAAAAGGTCGGGCTCAAGGAACTCAAAGATGGCATTTGGATCGCTGATTTTATTTTCACGCGCTGCATGGGTCCGTGCCCGCTTTTGACCACGCGCATGGCCACGCTGCAAGGCGAACTAAAGGATGTGCCTGGCCTCTCGTTTGTTTCGTTCACGGTTGATCCAGACCACGACACGCCCGAAGTGCTTGCCAAATACGCCAAAAATTACGGAGCGGACCTCGAGCGCTGGCATTTCCTCACCGGGCCCAAAGGGAAAATTTACGAGTTGATCCGGACCAGTTTCCATCTGGCGGTCGAACCGCAGCCGGGGCAAACGCCGTCGGTAACGGACATCCTGCACAGCACGTTCTTCGTGATCGTCGACCGGAACGGAAAAGTGCGCGGATATATCAACACCGACGAGGAAGGTTGGTCGGACAAAATCAAAAACCAGATACATGCACTTACCAACAGTTAACGCCTGCCTGAACTTTACGAGCGCGGTCCTGCTTACGGCCGGTTTCGTGTTCATCAAACGCAAGAACGTGGTCGCGCACAAAGTCGCCATGGGCCTGGCGTTTTTGACCTCGAGCGCGTTTCTCGCCTGTTATCTCTATTACCACTACCACGCGGGCAGCAAGCCGTATCAAGGAACGGGCATGGCCCGCACCGTTTATTTCACGGTTCTCATTTCGCACACCATTCTTGCGACCGCGATTGTGCCGATGATTTTTACAACGCTCTGGAAAGCCTGGCGGGGAAATTTTGCGGGCCACATGAAGATCGCGCGCTGGACCTGGCCGTTATGGATGTACGTGTCGGTGACGGGCGTGGTTATTTACTGGATGCTGTACCGATAAGCTTCGCGCGCGCCACCTGCCGATCGTACAAGGACTTCCGTCCCATCGCCCCGTAAATGTCCGCCAACCGCAACGCCGCTTCCGCGTCGTTCGTTATGTCGTACACAAACAACGTTGAACCCGGAAATGCGATGGGTGTCCTCTCTTTGAGCCACGCGTAAACGTTTTTGGTGGACGGGTTGTGCGTGAGCTCGGCGCTGAGCACGAGCCACTCGCTCGGTGTCTCGACGGGATTCACGGCGTCTTTGCGAAAAGAATTGGTGATCGCGGGCGAGAAAATATCTTGATAGAAAATTCCCCAGGCCTCGGGCTCGTTCGATCCCCAATAGCCCATGCAGATCGTCGGCCGCAAACTTTGCGCAGCGATCAAATTTTCCAACGCCGGTAAATCTTGCCCCCAGTCTTGGTTGGACCCATCAAGCCATTTGTATCCGTTGGTGCTACCGCCCGCAAAACCGTTGAAAGACGCCATGTGGTGCGGATGCGTCAGCGCGGTGCCCACCGCTAGCCATGCGAGCAGCGACCAGCAAATTCCTTTCTCGGCTTTAGACTTGAGTTTCGCGTAGAAGAAACCAATCAGCGCCGCCAGAAACGGCGTGGCGGGCAGCAGGTACCGGATTCCGAAATGGTTCCGGCTTATAAGCGCCGCGATCCAAAACAACAAGACCGGCGAAAGCAACAGCAAGCGAAACGGCAGCCCCGGTTTTCTCAATGCAAAAACCAGCGCCGCGAACCACAAAAAAAGCAGCGGGACCGGTGTCTTAACGAGCATCGCGACCGGATAATAGAACCAGCCGCTCGCCCCGGGGATTTGTCCCAGCAAATAACCGGTCCGCCCGTCGGCCTGATGCACGCTTTCGCCGGCTCGCAACGCGTTGATCAATGTCCCAAGTTCAAAACGGTAACAAACCAACACCACCAAAAAGCCCACGAACATCGCTCCGCTCACGTTCATCAATTCGCGGCGGCTGAACGAGGGGCGGGCCTTCCAATAGATCAACAAATACACCGGCAAGGCCAGCAGACCGGAAAATTTGGAAACGATGGCCGCTCCCGCAAACGCGCCGGCGATGAGCGCCCACCACCATTGTTTTTTCTTATCGACCCATTTTTGAAACGCTATGGATCCCGAGAAAATAAAAAAGGCCACGAACATGTCGTTCATGGCCAGTGCGCCGTTGGCGATCACGAGCGGATCAAAGGCCAGAACGCCGAGCGAGAATGTCGCCGCCTCCCAGCCGGCTTTTCGTTTGATCCAGAAAAAAAGAAACGCGCCGAGCAACAGCGATAACAAAACGGTGGGGATCCGCGCCGAAAAGACCAAGGAGCGCGGCGCGGCGGTGTTCTGGAAAAATACGCGGTACCCCATGCGCCAAGCGTCTTGCCGCGTGGGATCCAGGTCGGGCGGGACTGTTGCTTTGGAAAACAGCCAGGGGATTGAAGAAATCAGTTTTTGGAGCGGCGGGTGTTCGGGGTTCCAACGAAAGTCGCCGGTTTTCCAATACAAATAGCCGGCCGGCGCATAAATGACTTCGTCATAGACCAGCGAAGTACGTCGGGCAGTAGAGAACAGGAGGGCGCCGAAAATCCCGATAATGAGTGCAGCCGCTAGATTTTTCATGGGAATTCCGTCGAGGAATATAACACAAAAAAGCTACAATCCCCCGCCGTCAATGCCCTCATCGTCTAGCGGCCTAGGACGCTGCCCTCTCAAGGCAGAGATCAGGGGTTCGAATCCCCTTGAGGGCGGTCATCGCTCCTCACCCATAAAATCAAATAGGTACAATTCCGGCATCCTGTATCCGCGTCAAGAATTAGAAACCCATTTACGGGACTTAATAGTCCGCAGCCTCGGGGGCGACAAAATCGCCTACCAGAAGTTTCTTTCCCGCGTCGCGTTGATGACACGCGGTTTTATCGCCAATTCCATGGGCGTTCACCAACGTACCGATGAGAAAATTGAAGACCTGGTCCAGGAAGTCCTCATCACCATTCACCGCAAAAAACATCTCTACCGCACGGACATGCCGGTCCTTCCCTGGCTTTTTGCTATTGCCAAATACCGCCTTATCGACCACTTCCGATCCGAAAAAAGACGTCCGCTTTTGACCGAATGGGATGAAACTCTCGATCCGGCTGATCCAAACCCGCAAATGTTTCAGGATGAACGACTTTTCGAATTGGAGCAGATTTTGGAGGGTTTGTCCGAGCGCCAAAAAACGATCCTGGTGCTTGCAAAAGCCAATGGGACCCCCCTGGCGGAGATAGCCGAACGGTTTGGCATGTCCCTTTCTGCCGTAAAAGTGACCGTGCATCGCGCGCTCCAAAAAGCCCGTAAAAACAGCGCGAAACGTACGTTGTAACCTTTTCACCCATAACCGGCGTACTTAAGTACAAAGGAGGTTCCATGAAGACCAACGATCTCATCAAAGACTTGGCGCAAAAGCTGGATCCAGCTCATGATGTTCATTTTTATCGGACGACGTTGCTGGTTTGGTTGACCGGCACGCTTGGTTTGGTCGGATTGTTCTTTTTTCTGATTCCGTTTCGGGGCGATGTCGAGCACTGCCTGACGTCCCCCTCCTTTAATATCGAAGTGCTTCTGTCGTTCTCTCTGTTTCTTGTGGCCACCTACGTCGCTTATCACAGTTCGGTCCCCAGTTTGTTGAACCAGTGGGAACAATGGGCCGGCGCGATATTGCTCGCCATGTTGGTGGTGGTTACAATCACCAAGATTTCATTTCAGGACCTTCCTTCAGAATTTTGGGGCGAGATGGACCTCTTTCGTGGACGCTGCGGCCCCATACTTCTTATTTTGGCGGCGCTCGAATGCACGATGGGGTTGGCTTTGGCGCGGCGGGCCGCGCCGGTGCGCCCGGCGTTGACGGGCGCCTGGGTCGCCGTTTCCGCGGGAGCGTTGGGGCTTTTGGCAACACAGTTGATATGCGACCACGAAAATTTTCTGCACCTGGTGGTTTGGCACGGTTTGCCGTTCGGCCTGATTGTCGGCGCCGGTATTTTGGCCGGAAGAAAATTGCTCAAGTGGTGAAAGTCGCCGTCATCGGGTCGGGCATAGCGGGTCTTGCCTGCGCGTATCATCTCTCGCGCCGCGCGGAGGTCCATGTGTTTGAGGCCGGAGATCACATCGGCGGGCACACGAACACTGTTGAAGTGACCGTTCTGTCGGGCACCTATCCCATCGACACCGGCTTCATTGTGTTCAACGATTGGACCTACCCGCGCTTTATTAAATTAATGACCGCTCTCAACGTGGCGTCCCAGCCTTCGAACATGAGCTTCAGCGTGAAGGTTGAAAAAAGCGGCCTCGAGTACAACGGCACCAATTTAAACGGACTCTTCGCGCAACGCTCCAATTTTTTAAGCCCGAATTTTTACCGGATGATCCTCAGCATCCTGCGTTTTAACCGGGAATCCTTGAAAGTCCTCGACGATCCGCAAATTCAAGACATGCCGCTGGGCCGCTATCTTGCCGAGAACAATTACGCAGAAGCGTTTGTGGACCATTACATTATTCCAATGGGGGCCGCGATTTGGTCGGCCGGCGTCGCCAAGATGAAAGAGTTTCCGATCGGCTATTTTGTGCGGTTCTTTAAAAACCACGGAATGCTGTCGGTCGATGACCGTCCGCAATGGCGCGTGATCCAAAAAGGCTCCCGCTCCTATCTGCCAGCGCTGACAAAACCTTTCCAAGACCGTATTGAATTACGCACGCCGGCCAAGCGCGTGCGCCGCGCGGACGGAGGCGCGATCGTCACCGTGGAACGAAACGGCAAGCTCGATGAAACACGCTTCGACCATGTGGTTCTCGCGGGCCACGCCGATGAATCGCTCGCGATATTGGCGGACGCTTCGCCGCTCGAACGTGAAATATTGTCCGCGTTTCCTTATCAGGCAAACAACACCATCCTTCATACCGACACGTCGGTCTTGCCAAAAAACCGCCGCGCGTGGGCGGCGTGGAACTATCTTGTTCCCGCGCGCGCTCAAGACGACGTGGCTGTCAGTTATGACATGAACATTTTGCAAAGCATCAACGCGCCGGAAACTTTTATCGTGTCGCTAAACATGGAAGATCGCATCGATCCAAAAAAAATCCTTCGGAAAATCCTTTACCACCATCCGGTCTATAACGCGCGTGGCGTCGCCGCCCAAAAACGCTGGCACGAGATCAGCAATGTGAACAACACGCACTTCTGCGGCGCGTACTGGGGTTTTGGGTTTCACGAAGACGGCGTCGTGAGCGGTGAACGCGTGGCGGAAAGCCTGGGGGCCAACCCGTGAAGAGCGCCATCTACACGGGCCGTTTGCGCCATCGGCGTTTCAAACCCACCGGCAACGCATTCAAGTATTCCGTCTGCTTGTTCTATTTGGACTTGTCTGAGGTGGACTCCATCTTTCGGTTTCCAGGGCCCGTGTCATTCCGACGCAAAGATTATCTGGGCGATCCCGCGGTCCCGCTGGATAAGGCCGTGCGCGATCGGGTGGAAAAGGAAACCGGGAAAAGACCACAAGGCCCCATCCGCCTTCTGACCCAGGTTGCCTATTTCGGTTACTGCTTTAATCCCGTGTCTTTCTACTACTGCTTTGACGCGGCCGGCACGCGGCCGGAATTCATCGTGACCGAAATTACGAACACGCCGTGGCACGAGCGGCACGCCTATGTGCTCACCTGCGTCAAAAAACGTTCCACAAACGAATTTCAATTCCAAAAGGCCTTCCATGTGTCGCCGTTCATGAGCATGGACCTTTCCTACAAATGGCTCTTTTCCGAACCGGCCGAAAAACTGCTAGTCCACATGGAAAATCTGACAGGCACGGACTCTCGTCGTTTTTTTGACGCGACCTTGACCGTGAAACGCCGGGCATTTACTTCGCTAAATTTCTTTTTTGCGGTGCTTCTATATCCACTCATGACATTCAAGACCGTGTTCCTTATCTATTGGCAAGCTCTCAAACTCTGGTCCAAACGTGTTCCGTTTTATTCCCATCCCTCCAAAGGAGTTTCACAATGAACGAAACAAAATCACCGGTCCGTGTTGTCGGCGACGTGGTCGACGGCTTTTGCAAATCGGTCCTTTTTAAAAAACTTGCCGGTATCAAACGCGGCCGGCTCGTGGTGCAGGAAGGGCCGGAGGTCCGCGTGTTCGGCGAAGGAACGCCCGCCGACGGCATGTCGGCGGTGATCCACGTGGCGCGGCCGAGTTTTTACACGCGCGCCGCTCTTGGCGGCTCGATTGGCGCCGGTGAAAGCTACGCGGACACAGATTGGGAGTGTGACAACTTGCCGGGCCTCGTCCGGATCTTTGTGGCGAACCGTGCCCAGCTTGATTCGCTCGATGGCGGCGTGGGCGCGTTGCTCCAACCCATCGAACGGCTCTTGCACCGCGCGCGGCGCAACACCGTCAACAACGCGCGCGACAATATCCGCGCGCATTACGATCTCGGCAACGATTTCTTCCAATTGTTTCTTGATGAAACCATGATGTACAGCTGCGGCATCTTCGCGACCGCGCACAGTTCGCTGTTTGAGGCTTCGACCGAGAAGAACGACCGCATCTGCCGGAAATTGGGCCTCACGCCGAACGACCACGTACTCGAAACGGGCACCGGCTGGGGCGGTTTCGCGGTGCACGCGGCGAAAAATTTCGGCTGCCGCGTCACCACCACGACCATATCTCCCGCGCAATTCGAAATGGCCAAGGAACGCGTGGAGAGGGCCGGCGTCGGGGACCGCGTCACGCTGCTGTTGGAGGACTACCGCCACCTGAAAGGGACCTACGACAAACTGGTGTCGATTGAAATGGTGGAGGCCGTTGGGTTGGAAAACCTCGGCACCTATTTCAAAGTCTGCGGCGAGCGGCTCGCGCCGTGGGGATCGATGCTGATGCAAGGCATCATCATCCAGGACCAATATTATGAACGCGCGAAAAAGTCCGTCGACTTCATCCAGAAACATATTTTCCCCGGATCGGGGATCCCGTCGGTCGGCAGCCATGTGAAAGCGGTCGTCGAAAATTCCGACATGCGGCTGTTTCATCAGGAAGATATCACGGCCCACTACGTGCACACACTGCGGCAGTGGAGCGCGCGGTTAAAAGCGAACAAACATGAAATGCTGGCACTCGGATATCCGGAACGGCTCTACCGGATGTGGCAATTTTATTTCGGCTACTGCGAAGGAGGTTTCCACGAACGCAGCATCGGCCTCGTGCAAATGCTTTTCACAAAACCGCAGAGCGCGCACGCGCCCATATTGGGGGCGTTATGACGCAGCTATTAACCGGCTGCGCCGTGGGCGCGGTTGTCCTTATGACATTGATGTGGCTTCGGCAGCGGGCCACCAAGAACGCGAACGCGGTCGATGTGGCCTGGTCAATCGGCATCGCGGTTGAAACGGCGCTCTTGGCCTGGAAGGCCGATGGCGACATCGTCCGCCGTGTGGTGATCGCCGCGCTGGTCGGTGTTTGGGCGACGCGATTATCGACGCATCTGTTTTTGGACCGCGTGCTTAAGGGCGGTGAAGACGGCCGCTACGCGCGTTTCCGCCGCGAATGGAGCCAAGCCGCTTTCTACGGGCTTTATCTCGCGCAAGCGGCGCTCGTGTTTTTATTGCCGCTTACGTTTCTCGGCGGTCTCGTGAACACGTCCCCATTCCCCTCCGCGCTCGATGTTCTGGCGCTGGCGCTCTGGTTTTTTTCGATCGGCGGCGAGGCGTTGGCCGACCGTCAATTGGCACGGTTCCGGGAAAATCCCGCGAACAAAGGAAAAGTTTGCCGGGAAGGACTGTGGAAATATTCGCGCCATCCCAATTATTTCTTTGAGTGGCTCATTTGGTGCGCGTACATCCCACTCGCGATCGGATCGTCCTATTTTCTTTCCGCGTTGCTCGGGCCGGCGCTCCTGTTGTTCTTTTTGTTGAAAGTCTCCGGCGTTCCACCCACCGAAGCACAGGCGCTTTCGTCGCGCGGCGAGGCCTATCGCCACTACCAGAGGACCACCAGCGTTTTTGTCCCGTGGTTTCCCAAGGAGGACCGGCCGTGATCGGAAACGTGATTGACGTGATGGAGCGCGGCTGGCTGCCGGACGCCGCGGTCCGGTTTGGAATACGCAAACTGTGCGCGGACCGGCTAAAACCCTTTCAGAAACTCTCGCCGGAGGCCGCGCGCGCCGAGACCGAACGGTACATCCAAAGCCTTAAAGACTCTCCTGTTGCGGTCCATACCGACGACGCGAACCGCCAGCACTACGAACTGCCGCCCGCGTTCTTTGAACGCGTGCTCGGGAAAAATTTGAAATACAGTTCGGGTTACTGGCCCGACGGCTGCAAAGAGATCGATGCCTCGGAGACCGCGGCGCTGGAAGAGACCTGCGCGCGCGCGGAACTGAAAAACGGTCAACGCATATTGGAGCTCGGCTGCGGCTGGGGATCGCTGACGCTTTTTATGGCGAAAAAATTTCCACAGTCATTCATCACGGCGATCTCCAATTCGGCGCCCCAACGTTTGTTTATTGAAGCGCGCGCCCGCGAGCGCGGCCTCTCGAACGTGCGCGTGTTAACACGGAACGTCGCCGATGTGGTGGCGCTGCAGACCGAATTTCCCCCGTTCGACCGCGTCGTCAGCGTTGAAATGTTTGAGCACATGACCAATTACGAAGAATTGCTTTCTCGGATCTCGCGCTGGATGGCGCCGGACGGGAAACTGTTCGTGCATATTTTTACGCACCGGAAATATTCCTATCCGTTTGAGACCCAGGGCGCGGACAATTGGATGGGCCGTTATTTCTTTACGGGCGGCCAAATGCCGGCGCACGACCTGCTGCCATCCTTCCAAAAAGATTTCCGGCTCGAAAAAGACTGGCTTTGGGACGGTACGCACTACGCGCGTACCTCGCGCGCGTGGCTCGACAACATGGACCGCGCTAAGCGAGACATAATGAACATTTTCGCCGACGTCTACGGTCCCAGCCAGGCGTTGCGCTGGTTTCATCGCTGGCGGATCTTCTTTATGGCGTGCGAGGAGCTGTTCGGCTACCAGAACGGGTCGGAATGGGGTGTCTCGCACTACCTGTTCGCGAACAAACGGCAGGCGAGCGCATGAAAAAATTTGGACCGCTAATCATCGTGGCCGCGTGGATCGCCTCTTCCCCGTTGGTGGCGCTGGAGATCGAGGGCGTGGTCGTCCCGCCGACACAAACGGTGGCGGGCAAGGAATTGAAACTAAACGGCGCCGGCGTGCGTGCCGCCACCGTTTTGCGCGTGAAAGTTTACGTGGCGTCCTTCTACGCGCCCCAACCCATGACGTCCGAAAAGGACGTGTTCGCCTCCGAGGGCCCCTTTCGGTTCGACTTCACTTTCTTGCGCGCTTTCCCCAAGGAGAAGGTGGTCAACGCGTGGGTCTGGCAATTCGAACAAAGCGGTGACCATGTCTATCCGCAATTCCAAGGCGACCTGGCCCGCTTCGTGAATTCGTTTGGCGCATTGAAAAAAGGCGGCGTCGAAACCATCGAAATTGAGGGCGATAAAATCCGCGTCATCGACCAGGGAAATTTTCGGGAAATGATCGTGAGCGAGGAATTTAAGAAGGCCTTTTTGGGAATATGGTTCGGCAGAAAACCGGTCCAGGACACATTGAAAAAAGCTTTATTGGGAGGGAAGACATCATGATGCGTTCTTTGAAAGTTCTTTTCGGTTTCATTCTGGTGGCGATGCTGGTGGTGACGACGTGGGCAAGCCTCGATAAAAACGTCGTTGAAGGATTCAAGATTGTGTGGGCTGAGCCGTGGGGCCTGGCCACGCTCGCGGACGCATATTTCGGTTTCCTGACTTTCTATGCCTGGCTTTTTTACCGTGAGCCGGGCTGGGCCGCGCGCATCGGCTGGTTTATCGTGATCATGGTCTTGGGCAATATCGGCATGTCCTTTTATGTGCTGCTTGCGCTTTACCGGCTTGGCCCGGACGCCACGGTGGAAGACCTGTTGTTGAGGCGTCCCGCGTGAGCCAAAACGCCGCTCAACACTTTCTGCGGAAAAAACTGGTCGATCCGATCAAGCAGCAGCTGACCCAAGGCGTATCGCCGCGCGCGCTGGCCTTGAGTTGCGCACTCGGGTTCTCCATCGGCATCTTTCCGATCATTGGCAGCACGACGTTGTTGTGTTTTATTGCGGGCGTATTGTTCAAGCTCAACCAACCGGCCATTCAGGCGGTCAACTATCTGGCCTACCCCGTTCAAATCGCGCTTGTGCCTGTCTTTGTGCGTGTTGGGGAACGAATTTTTAACGCCCAACCCGTCCCGCTTTATCCAACGCAATTGGTCGAGGAATTTTCGCGCGGACCGGGACCATTTCTTGCAAAATACGGAGAGGCCGGATTGCACGGTATCGCGGCCTGGGGACTAACGGCCCCGGTTCTCATCGCGGCGGTCTTTTTCCCACTGGTGTTCTTGTTAGGAAAAATGAAAAAGGAGGACGTATGCGCGCGGTAAATTTGTTGGCGTTCTTTCTGGTCCATGCGGCCTGTCTCGCAGCGTTTTGGACCGGCGTCGACGCGGCGGCGGTCATCTTGGCCGTGCTCTCCTTCGGTGTGCGTATGTTCGGAATCACGGCCGGTTACCACCGCTATTTTTCCCACCGCACTTATAACGCGAACCGCATCGTGCAATTTGCGTTTGGCTGGCTCGGCTGTTCCTCCGCGCAGAAAGACCCTTTATGGTGGGCCGCCCATCACCGCATGCATCATCAAAACGCGGACACGCGCGCCGATATCCGCAATCTGGTTCGAAGCCTGTGGCAACCGACGG
>CAYOPN010000044.1:0-19078 GCA_964405835.1 uncultured Elusimicrobia bacterium
AAGCCCAAGGCCACGATGTATTTGTGGTCTGAAATTCCTGAGCCCTACAAAAAATTGGGTGCGCTCAAGTTTTGCGAAAAGTTGATTAAAGAAACGGGCATCGCGCTTTCGCCCGGCGTCGGTTTCGGTCCAGAGGGTGAAGGTTTTGTGCGTTTCGCGCTGGTCACGCGCGACAGCCGTTTCTACGATGCGCTGCTTCGCCTAAAAAAATTCCAGGGCATTTCCGGCGTCACGATCCGTCCGCCCAAAGTGTCCGCCGGCGAAGAAAAGGTGCCGGCGTGAAAGAAAAAGTAACACTCGGCCTCATAGGTTTTGGTGTGGTGGGGAGCGGCACGGTTGAACTGTTGAGCCGCCACCGCAAAGATATTGAGGCCCGCGTCGGTGCCCGTGTTGAGATCAAATGGATTTGCAGCCGCAGCAAGAAACGTTCTGCGCTCATCGGCAAGAACGTGCAACAGACCAACGATTGGCGGCGGGTGGTTTCCGACCCGGACGTGGATTGCGTGGTTGAGTTGATGGGGGGGACGGAGCCTGCGCGCAGCGCGGTGCTCGCCGCGATCCGGAACGGCAAACATGTCGTCACCGCCAACAAAGCGATCCTCTCCAAACATTGGGACGAAATTTTCGGTCTCGCGCACGAACGGCGCCGGCTGGTTTATTTTGAAGCGGCGGTCGGCGGGGGCGTGCCGGTTGTGCAGGCTTTGAACGAAGGCTTGGCCGGCAACGAGATCAACAAGATCGTCGGCATTTTGAACGGCACCACCAATTTTATTTTGACGCGCATGCAGGAGTCCGGACTCGGGTTTGCCGAAGCGTTGAAACAGGCGCAGGAAGCCGGTTTCGCGGAAGCGGACCCGACGTTTGACATCGAAGGCATCGATGCCGCGCAGAAAATTTCGATCCTGGGTTCGCTCGCGACCGGGCAATGGATCCCGCCCAAAATGGTCTACACGGAAGGCATCTCGAAACTTCAACTGATTGATATCCGTCTTATTCAGGACCGTCTCAACAGCACAATCAAGTTGCTCGCGATTGGAGAAAAAACGGACGGCGGTTGGGTGTTCCGCGTCCATCCAACATTGGTGGCGCGCACGCATCCGTTTGCGAATGTGCGCAACGAGTACAACGCGATCGCACTGCACGGAAACGCCGTGGGCGATGTGATCCTTTCCGGTAAAGGCGCGGGCCGCTTG
Organism: uncultured Elusimicrobia bacterium; assembly: GCA_964405835.1. Classification (GTDB taxonomy): domain Bacteria; phylum Elusimicrobiota; class Elusimicrobia; order F11; family F11; genus JAJVIP01. Next base: position 1,194 of record CAYOPN010000044.1, read on the forward strand.
CCGACGTCCAGCGCCGTTATTTCCGACATTATTTTTCTCTGCCGCCAGATCGCGAACCGCACGGCGGGCCAGCTTCCGTACGTGGCGCGGCTCGCGCACAAGAAAGCAAAAATCGCCAGCATCGCCCGCGTGAAATCCCGGTATTACTTGCGCGTAACGACACTCGACCAGCCCGGCGTCCTGGCCCGTATCACGGGCATCCTCGGCCGGCACCATGTGTCGATTGCGTCCGTCCATCAAGACACGTTTGAAGACGCGAACTCCAAGAAGTCCGTGCCGATCATTTTGTTGACGCACCTCACGCGCGAAGCGGACATGCAGGCGTCCGTGCGCGCGATCAACCACCTGCCCTCCATCAAGGCCGCCTCGGTCTTGCTGCGCGTGGAGGCGGCGTGAAAAATTTGTGCGGGGGCGTCATTGAACGCTACCGGTCCTACCTTCCGATCAAATCCGACGCCAAAATTATTTCTCTTTGCGAAGGCGACACGCCGCTTGTTGAAACGCCGCGCTTGGCCGCCGCGATCGGTGCGCCACAGATATCGCTCTATTTAAAACTCGAAGGCCTCAATCCCACAGGTTCATTTAAGGACCGCGGCATGACCATGGCAGTGACAGACGCGGTCGCGAACGGATCAAAAGCGATCATATCGGCCTCGACCGGCAACACCTCGGCCGCCGCGGCGGCCTACGCGGCCCGCGCGGGACTTAAATGCGTGGTGTTGATCCCGGACGGAAACATCGCGCTCGGAAAACTGTCGCAAGGCCTTATGTATGGCGCGCAGGTGCTCGCGATCGATGGAAATTTTGACGATGCGCTCGAGCTCGTCAAAGAAATTTCAGAAAAATATCCGATTACAATGGTGAATTCATTGAACGAGATGCGCATAGAGGGCCAAAAGACCGGATCGTTTGAGATCATCGAAGCGCTTGGTAACGCGCCCGACTATCAATTTATGCCGGTCGGAAACGCGGGGAACATCACGGCCTACTGGAAAGGATACCGCGAATATTTCGACAAGAAAAAATGCGCGCAGAAACCCAAGATGATGGGATTTCAGGCCGAAGGAGCGGCCCCGATTGTGACCGGCCAGGCGATCAAGAACCCGAAAACGATCGCGACCGCGATCAAGATCGGCAATCCGGCCTCGTGGAAACGGGCCGAGGCGGCGCGCGACGAATCCGGTGGTGTCATTGATTGCGTGAGCGACGATGAGATTCTGGAAGCGTACAAGCTTATGTCCCAGCTTGAAGGCGTTTATTGCGAACCGGCCAGCGCGGCGGGTGTGGCGGGCCTCAAAAAATATATCGCCACGAAAAAAATTAATTTGAGGAAAGGCGACGTGGTAACGGCCATCATCACGGGTCACGGCCTTAAAGATCCCGACCGCGCCATCGCGGTGATGCCGCGGCCCACGTCCACCAAATCGGACATGAAGTCGATCATGGAACATCTCCGGTTCTAATCCATGACCAAAGGCCGAAAATTTCTGCTCGCCGGACAAATTTTGGCCACGCTGCTTTTTATATCCCACTTCCACACCAACATGAATTACGGCCTCGCCGCGTGGGGCGTTCCTCTCATCGTGTTGCTGCTTATTGTTGTTAATTCCGTCTGGTTTTCGCGCTTCTGGTCCTGGCTTATTTTTGGGATCGCGTTCTTCGGTTTCCTGGTGGTCTTGAGCGCGTTCACGGTCCGCTGGCGGACCGAAGCGGGAATGCAAGCCTGGCCTTTCTATCGCGCGATCCTCTTTTATGCCACCTGCGTCTATATCAGCTTGGGTCAAATAAAAATATTGGGAGGAGCTAAATATGCGGCAACTAGCTCAGAATAAAACCGTCACCCCGGCGCAAGCCGGGGCCCAGTCTTTCTCAAGCAGGTATAAAACCTGGATCCCGGCTTTCGCCGGGATGACGATGTGGTTGAGTGTTGGCGTCCTCGTGTTTGGTTTGGCCGGCTGTAAACCCCGCGAGAAAAAAATCAAAGTGGCATTGGCTTTGCCGCTCACAGGTGATATCGCGTCCTTGGGACAAGGTCTCAAACGTTCCGCGACCATGGCGATTGAAGAGGCCAACGCAGCGGGCGTCACCAGCCCACCGATTGAAGTCGTCGCGTTCGACGACCGATCGGACCCGAAAGAAGCGGTAAGCATCGCGAACCGCATTGTGTCCGACCGCGATATGGTGGCCGTGATCGGCCATTTCAACTCCGGCTGCTCCATCCCGGCCTCCCGCATCTACGCGCAAGCCGGCCTCCCAATGATCTCGCCCGCTTCGTCCAACCCCGACCTCACGTTGCAACAACTCTCTCCGCAATGGACGTTCCCCAAATCGGTTTTCCGCGTGAACACGACCGACAACGTACAGGGTTCTTATGGCGCGGACTTTGTAACGAACAAGTTAAAACTGAAACGCGTCGCTATCATTCACGACAAAACGTCCTACGGCCAGGGTGTGGCCGAAGAGTTCCGGAAACAATTTGAAAAGAACGGCGGCGACGTGGCCGCGTTTGAAGGGCTCCAGGCCGGCGACCGCGATTTCCGTTCGCTCTTGACCCGCATCAAGGGGACCTCGCCCCAAGCTATTTATTTCGGAGGCATGTTCTCCGAGGGGGGAATTCTGATCCGCCAAACACGCGACGTCGGGTTCAAGGGTCCGTTTGTCACCTGCGAAGCCAATTACGATCCGGCCTTTTTGAAAGTGGCGGGTGCCGCGGCCGAAGGCGCTTACGTGACGTTCCTCGGTTCACCGCCTGAATTGCTCGCAAACGGCAAAGAATTTTTGGAACGTTACAGAACACGTTACCCCAACGAAGAGTTGAAATCCTACGATGGTTACGGTTACGAAGCGGGCGCGATCGTGGCCAACGCCATCAAAAATGCCGGTCCCGACCGCGCGAAGATCATCGAGTATTTGCGGACGTTGAAATATACGGGCGTGCTCGGCACCACGTCGTTTGATGAAAAAGGCGACACTGTGAACAAGTCAATCACGCTTTTCCAAGTCAGAAAAGGAGAGTTCGTCCCTTATTAATACGCTCTTTGAGCAATTGATTAACGGCCTCACCCTGGGCTCCATCTACGCGCTGGTCGCGTTGGGGTACACAATGGTGTACGGCATTTTATTAATGATCAACTTTGCTCACTCGGAAGTGTTTATGTTGGGGGCGTTCGTCGGTTGCGGGGCCTTGGCGCTCTGCGCCGGATTGCCGGCTCCCATAGCGATCGGCATCGCATTTATGATCGCTATGGTCGTGTGTGGAGCGACCGCGGCCGGCATTGAGAAACTTGCTTACAAACCTCTTCGCAAAGCCCCGCGCTTGGCCCCGTTAATCTCGGCTATTGGCGTTTCGATTGTCCTTCAGAACGCGTTTTTCTTGTGGCGCGATGACTTCATTGGGTTCCCGATCGCGATTCCCGAAGTCCGTTTTTCTGTCGGCCCCGCACAAATTTCGTTGATCCAGCTCGTGATCTTGTTCAGCAGCTTGATGCTCATGCTCGGTCTTTGGGTTTTTGTTAATCATACGCGGTTCGGCCAAGCCATCCGCGCCTGTTCGCAGGACCGGCAAGCGGCCGGTCTCATGGGCATACCGGTGAACCGTATGATTTCAATCACGTTCTTCATCGGCGCCGCGCTCGGCGGCGCGGCCGGCATTCTCTACAGCCTTTATTACGGTTCGATCAAATACAACATGGGTTTTGTGCCCGGCATGAAAGCGTTCACGGCCGCCGTGTTGGGCGGCATTGGCAACGTGCCGGGCGCCATGGTCGGCGGACTCGTGCTCGGGATCGCCGAGTCGCTCGGCGCCGCGTTCCTGCCCGAAGCGGAATGGAAAGACGTGTTCGCGTTCGGCATTCTTATCCTGGTCCTGATTATCCGTCCGTCCGGCCTGCTGGGAGAACGCACCGCCGAGAAAGTATGAAGATCCTGCACCGCCCTTCGCCGCCGACGCTGATCCTTCTGGCCGTACTGGTGGTCTTCACGGTATTCCCGCCGCTATTGGTCAATTCCGAATTCTCTTATCTGCTGCGCCTGTTGGGCCTCGTGGGCCTCTACATGATTCTCGCCCTCGGCTTAAACATTGTGGTTGGTTTTCTCGGTCTGTTGGATTTGGGTTTCATGGCGTTCTACGCGATCGGCTCCTACTCCATGGCGCTCTTGTCGATGTCGGGGCTCGGTTTCTGGCCCGCTCTCGCGATCTCGATTGTTCTCACGATGGGTGTCCGCGCGCTGCTCGGCGCGCCGGTGCTGCGTTTGCGCGGTGATTATTTGGCCATCGTCACGCTCGGGTTTGGCGAGATCACGCGCATCGTCCTAAATAACTGGGATTCGCTCACCAATGGTCCGAAAGGGATTTCCCTCCTGACCAACGCCAATGTGAAATCGGTCACGTTGTTCGGTTTTGCGTTCTCGAGCAATCTTCATTTTTATTACCTGATCCTCGCGTTTGTGCTGGTTGGTGTCGTGGTCAGTTACCGGCTCAAATATTCCCGCATTGGGCGGGCGTGGATGGCGATCCGCGAAGATGAAACCGCGGCGCGCCTGACCGGCATCCAGATCTCGCGCATGAAACTGATCGGTTTTGTGGTTAGCGCCGGTTTCGCGGGCGCGGCGGGCGGAATTTTTGCGCGTTGGGAAAATTTCGTGACGCCGGAATCTTTCACATTCTGGGAATCGGTGATGTTGGTGGCGATGGTCGTCATCGGCGGTATGGGATCGGTGGCCGGTACCATGATGGGAGCCGCGATCGTTATTCTTGTGCCGGAAATTTTGCGGAGCGCGTTGGGCGCGGGTCTCGTCAGCTGGCGGTATCTGTTGTTCGGTGTGGCGCTGGTCCTGATCGCGCTTTACCGGCCGCAAGGCATTTGGCCGTCGCGCCGTCGCACGCCGGAGCAGAAATGATTCTGTTACGCACCAAGGAACTCGGCAAATCGTTTGGAGGTCTAAGCGCCGTGCAGGGATTGGATTTCTCTATCATGCCGGGTGAAATCGTGAGCCTGATCGGACCCAACGGCGCCGGCAAGACCACCTTTTTTAACCTGCTCACCGGCGTTTACAAACCCGACAGCGGCAGCATCGAATTTTCCGGTGAGCGGATTGACGGCCGGCCGCCGCACTGGATCATCAAGCGCGGGCTCGCGCGCACGTTCCAGAACATCCGGCTTTTCAACAACATGTCGGTCTTGGAGAACATCATGGTCGGTCGGCATTGCCGCACGCGTTCACAATTGGTCCCGGCGTTGTTGAGAACGCCGGGGTTTTACCGGCAGGAACGCGAGATCGCCCAGTCGGCGCGCGACCGGCTGCATTTTGTGGGACTCCTGGAGGCGGAGGAAAGCTTGGCGGGCAGCTTGCCTTACGGCGCGCAGCGGCGGCTCGAGATCGCGCGCGCGCTGGCCACCGAACCGCGGCTTTTGTTGTTGGATGAACCCACCGCCGGCATGAGCCATTCCGAATCGCTCGAGATGGTCGAGCTGATCCAGCGGATCGCTTCCGAGGGTGTGACCGTGCTTTTGATCGAACACCGCATGAGCCTGGTCATGCGCGTGTCGCAGCGGGTTCACGTGCTCGACCACGGCGTAAAAATTGCCGAAGGGAGCCCGAGTGAAATTCAAGCCAATCCAAAAGTGATCGAGGCCTATCTGGGCGCTGGCCAGGAAACGCCGGAAATCAGCGACTTGGGGCATGCCTGACCATGCTTGAGGTTAAAAACCTGCATGTTGGTTACGGAAAAATAAAAGCGCTCCATGGCGTGAGCCTGACCGTGCGGGCCGGTGAAGTCATTGCGCTCATCGGCGCGAACGGTTCCGGAAAAAGCTCGTTTCTGCGCGCGCTTTCGGGACTTTTGCCGATCACCTCCGGCGACGTAATTTTTGAAGGAGAGCGTATCAACAACCTGGAATCGCACGACATCACGCGCCACGGCCTGGTCCAGATCCCCGAAGGACGCCGCATTTTTCCGCTGCTGACCGTTGAAGAGAATTTGCAGATGGGGGCGTTTTTTCGCAAAGACCACGCGGCCGTTTCCGATGACCGGGACAAGATTTATGAATCGTTTCCGAAACTGAAAGAACGCCGCCGGCAGTTGGGTGGAACATTGTCGGGCGGCGAGCAGCAAATGCTGGCGTTTGGCCGCGCGCTGATGAGCCGCCCCAAATTGCTCGCGCTGGACGAGCCGTCGATGGGGCTCGCTCCATTTATAGTCGACAAGGTTTTCCAGATCATCAAAGACCTAAATCAAAAAGGCATGACCATTCTTTTGGTTGAACAAAACGCGCGCGCCGCGCTGTCCGTCGCGCAGCGCGGGTATGTTCTCGAAACGGGCAGTGTGCTGCTCGAAGACACCACCAAAAACCTGCTCACCAACGACCGCGTGAAGCAGTGTTACCTGGGGATCCAGGAAAACCTGCTGTGACCGTCCGTACCGAGCTCATCTGCATCGGCACCGAGCTTTTGACGGGCAAGGTCAACACACACACGGCTTACCTCGGTGAAAAATTGGCGGACGCGGGTCTCAGGCTCGCGCGCGAACACGCGGTGAGCGACGATCCAAAAATCATGTTCGAAACATTTTCGGAGGCGCTGAAACGCTCCGACGTCGTGATTTCGGCCGGCGGATTGGGCCCCACGTTTGACGACATCACGCGCGAGGTTTGGTCCAAGGCGACCGGGCTTCCGCTCGAGCGCCGCGACTGGCTGGTCGACGACATCCGCGCCAAGTTCAAATCTCGCGGCATCCCGATGCCGCCCAAAAATGTCCGGCAGGCATTCGTGTTGAAAGGGGCCGATGTGATCCGTAATCCGCACGGCACTGCGCCCGGACAAATCGTCCGCGTTCGCGGCAAGCTGGTCGTGCTGTTGCCCGGGCCCGCCCGCGAACTTTGTCCGATGGTCGAAACCGCGGTGCTCCCGCGGTTGAAATCCCTGTTCCCCAACCGTTACTTGCGTCAGAGGTCCTTTCTGATTTTTGGCGAACCTGAGTCCCACGTGGATGAAATTGTGCGGCCATGGGTGCGACGCCGCCAAAAATATTTGGGATTGCCGGTCACCCATGGCATCTTGGCTTCGCAAGGAATTGTTACGGTCAAGTTCTCCGTTGAAGGAAAAGACCAGGCGAGCGTTAACGAGGCCGCGGTGAAACTGGCTTCGGAAGTTCAAAAAATTATTGGGAAGATGTCGTTCGGTGAAGGGGGCGAGACACTGGAATCTTCGGTCGGCCGTTTGTTGTTGTCCGCGGGAAAAACAGTGGCGGTGGCCGAATCTTGCACGGGTGGCATGATTGCTGAATTTCTGACAGCTCCTGCTGGAGCGTCGAATTATTTTCTGGAAGGCGTGGTTACGTATTCCAATGCCAGCAAGGTGCGGCGCTTGGGTGTGCGGCAAACCACTCTGATCAAACACGGCGCGGTGTCGGCGCCGACCGCGAAAGAAATGGCCCAGGGGTTACGCCTATCAACCAAGGCAGACTATGCGCTCTCTATCACCGGGATCGCCGGTCCTTCCGGAGGCACGCCGGAGAAACCGGTCGGCCTGGTTTATATTGGCCTGGCTTCCGCCCGCGGCGTCCGCGTCCACGAATTCCGATTTAAGGGCGAACGTCCATTCATCCGTCGCCGCGCGGCAATGATGGCGCTTAATCTTCTCCGATTGTCCCTCCTCGCTTAGTGGCAATGTTTTTCAAAGAAGAAAAAAACAAGGCCGACAATTCCTCGCAATGGGGAAAACGCCCACCTCAAACAGAAGAACATGTTTTTTTGCAAGGTCCCCAGCCGCGTGGATACGAATTCCGCCGCTTGTGTCGTATATTTTTTGAATTTCTATATGGGTTTCGCAAACTGCATTTTGTTGGCCCTTGCGTTACGGTATTTGGGTCCGCCCGATTCCGTGAAGACAACCCGATGTATCTTTTGGGCCGGCGGCTGGGCGGCGAGCTTGCGAAGGCCGGGTTTACCGTAATGACGGGTGGGGGGCCCGGGCTGATGGAAGCCGTTAATCGCGGCGCAAAAGAGGCCGGTGGCACGTCGATCGGGTGCAACATTATTTTGCCGAAGGAGCAGGCGCCCAATCCGTATCTTGATCTGTGGTTGGAGTTCCGTTACTTTTTTATCCGTAAGCTGATGCTCGCGAAATACTCCTATGCGTTTATCGCGTTGCCCGGGGGTTATGGCACGCTCGATGAAATGTTTGAGATAGCGACATTGGTGCAAACCGGAAAAATTAAAAATTTTCCGTTGGTCTTCATGGGAAAAAAATATTGGACTCCTTTGATTGAATTTCTCAAGACAACGCTGTTGCAAAACGGGACCATTGACCAGGCCGATATTGAACGATGGGTCATCAGCGATTCGCCGGAGGAAATTTCCGCGTTGGTCCAGCGGGAGGCAATCAAGGAGTTTGGCGTGACAAAACGGGTGTCGCCCAAAAAACAAAAAGTCCTTCTGGAGGGTTAGCGAGGAGGGTTGAAAAGTTTTTGCGTTTCGGACTGGCGCCGCTCCATCTCGTGACTGATTTTTTCGAGGCCTTCCTTGGTAAGAGTCTGCTGGGCCAGTGGGAAAAGCGCGTCCTCTTCTTTTTGCAGGTGGTTGTCGAGAATGGCGCGGAACTGCTTGGTGTAAGCGTCGAGTTCTTTGGAAGGTTTCGGGCCGGTTTTGCGGACCAGGTCCATGGAAAATTCGATGTCTTTGTGTTCTTCGTACAGTTCGTTTAAATATTTTTTTAGCAGCAGCGGTTCCGCTTTAAATGCGGGCAAGAAAACGTTGTCTTCGAACCAGGCATGGCTTAAAACAACGCGCTCGAGAGTTTTCAAAACTTCAGTGTAACGCGAGTTCTCCGGTGTTAAGCCGCTCAAAAGTTTGCGGATCATTTTGTGATCGTTTAACAGTGCGTCGATGGCATTTTTCATAGCGCGACGATCATAACATCGTTTACAGGAGTAAGAATGAGTATTTCCGGCCTAAAAATGGGCGATTTTGTCGTGGTTGTGCGCTTGAAAGACGAATTGTTGGTTACGTCTTGCATGGCGCGGATCGAAGACACACTTGAAAGCTTTAAGCGCCTGGTCGCCAAACATGCGGACACCGAAATGAATTGGTGGTGCAACGACCACAATGTGCCGGAGGCCCCATCCCCGGAGCGGGAAGCCATTTTTAAAGCGCCCCAGTTCGAGCTTTATTACATCGATCGGGTTACCGGTCTCCTTACGTTGATTTCCGACGAAGCCATTTACAAGATGATCCTCAAGAAAAAAGACCGGCTGGACCGGCAGTTTGCCTATTTGGACGTGAACGCGTCGTTAAATGACGTTTTGCCGTTGTTGGAGCAGAGGTTGGTTGCGGTGTGCAACGAGTCAATCACGTTGCGGTTTGAGTGAGGGACTTTCTCGCCATGCGGAGCATCGATTCTTCGGTGGAGAAATTTTTCATGAGGCTGATTTTCACCCAGGCCAGCCGATCCGATTCCGGGCCCGTTACAAAATCTTCGCTGCCGGAAGTTTGAAACACAAAGCGGAGATCGTAATGAAAATGTTCGTGATCGTTGCCGTGGGCTGGGATCGCGTGCACATCCAGGTCAAAAATTCCGTCAAAGCCCGGCCGCAGTCCTTTGAGGCCCGATTCTTCTTCCGCTTCGCGCAGCGCCACGCGTCGAACGTCCGGGTCGCCGTCAGCGTGCCCGCCAAGTTGCAACCATTTCCCGAGTTTCTTGTGGTGCGTAAGCAAGACCCGCTCGCCGGACTTGTCAATCACCCACGCCGAGCCGGTGATGTGGCCTTTGAGGTTCGTCCGCTCAAAACAATCGCTGTTCGCGCGGACAAATTCTGCGATGCGGTCGCGTTGCGCGCGGTCCGCGTCGTCAACCGGCTGGTATTGCTCCAATAGTTTCAGAAGTGGCGCGCGTTTATCGGCCTGAGCTATCGTCATAGGGCCGAAAGTTATGAAATGCGGACATGGGCGCAAAATACGGACAACATTTTTTAAGCAACCAACACGCTGCGCAACGGATCGCCGATTCGATGGAAATCACCCCCAGCGATCGCGTGCTCGAGATCGGACCGGGCAAAGGATCGCTCACCGCGTTTTTGTTGAAGGCAGGCCTGGTCGCCATTGTTGAAATCGATCCCGAGATGGTGGAGCTGCTCAAGACGCGGTTCGGGTCCGTGCCCAACGTAAAGTTGTTACAGTCCGATATTTTGAAGTTTGATTTTTCACTGCTGGGCGCAGGTCCGTTCAAAGTGGTGGGCAACCTGCCTTACAATTTGACCTCGCCCATCCTTCGAAGGCTTTCCGAATGGACGGGCTGGGAAGACGCCTATGTGATGGTGCAGAAAGAAGTGGCCGACCGGCTCTGCGCCAAGCCCGCGACCGAAGATTACGGCGCGTTGACCGCCGGAATGAGTCTTACCTGCACGGTCACGCGCGTGTTCGAACTTTCCGAGACCTCGTTCAACCCGCCGCCCAAAGTGAAGTCGACCGTGGTCAAACTCACGCGCCGGGAGAAGCCACTTACCGGCGACATCGACGGGACCCAACGCGTGATCCAAGCCGCGTTTCAGCAGCGGCGAAAAACCATCCTTAATTCGCTTTCACATGGGCTCCAGCTTGAAAAAGCACACGTGGAGAAAGTGTTGTCTTCGCTCGGTGTTCCGCCCACGGAACGGCCGGAACGCCTGCCGGTCGAAACGTTTATCCGCCTGAACGCGGCTTTGTAGCGAAATCGCCGGCGGGCGCCACCATCTGGGCTTCGTTGTTGCGGCCGATCATCGGTTGCAGCCCCACCACACTGAAGAAAAGTTTCATGCTTGAGACGTGCGGAACTTCCGAGCGCACTTCTTTGAACGAACCGGAAAGGCAGAAATAAACCAGGAACCGGCCCGCCGCTGAAATCAAAAACAAGCACAACAGCGGAAACCCGAACACGGGCGGCAGGTGTTCGCTTAACCAGCCGCCGATCGATGCGCCCGCAAAAATCGCCAGACCGTTCAGCAAGTTGAAATAGCCGATGCAGCGCATGCGTTTGGCCGGAACGACCGCGTCATATATGTAATTGACTGCGCACAAATTAAATCCGCCCCACATCACGCCCGCAAAACATTCCACCATGAAAAGCGTGATGGGTGTGTGCAGGAACAACCAGAAGAGCGGAATGATTGGAAGGAAAATGCTTGTGGTCTTAAGAATGCGCGCATTGCCGACCGCGTCCGCGTGACGCCCCCAAATCGGAAACGCAATGAGGCTTGTTAACGGCGCTGCCAATGTCACAAACATGAATTGCAAATAACTGAAGTTGAGGTCGCGCAACATATGCACACTGAAATAGGGCGCGGCCAAATGCGTGGTGAACGTGATTCCGGAGACATAAAACACGTACCGCACGAAATTGCTTTCCCGAAACCGCCGCAAGAACATCCACAACGTGAAATCCGAGTCCGCGGTCTTCTGTTGCGGCAGGTCCATCATCTGCCGGATGTAATAATAGGAGAAGAAGCGCGCGGTGGCGCAAGCCAGAAACATCACAAAGAAGCCGGATTCCGGTGTGATGGCCTTGTTCCAGAAATATAGGAAAGCGCCCCAAAACATCAGGCTTACAATACTTGTCACGCCCATTGCTCTTGCGCGCCATCCAAAATAATCACCGCGGCGATGAGGCGGCAGGTACTCACTGACCAAACTACCCCAGGGTGGGCCCAGGAAACCGCCAATGATCTTGTAGATACAGAAAGCCAGCGTCAGCCACAGCAATTTTCCCGGGATCGGCAGAAATCCGAGAAAACCGATGGGCAAAAGGAATATGGCCTGTTGGAAAACACCTTTGGTGATGACCGTGAGCCGGCTTTCGGAGCGCCGGACCACCGTGACGGCCCAGGCTTGTGTGAGAGAGGCCAATAAATTCGGCACCGCGACCAGCCATCCCACTTGCAAGTTGGTGGCGCCGAGCAACAACGCAAACGGCACCATGTAAGTGTCCATGATGGTGATCATGACCTGCGCAGCGATACCGTCTTTCCAGCAGGCTTTCAAGCTTTGCTGGAGCCGTAATTCATCGGGCGCGTGGGAACGTCTTTCCGAGGGAGGAGTCACCGGCGGATTATACCCGTTGCATATCTTATAATCGGCCCCATGTCCCGCCCCGACGATTCCATCGCTCGAATTTTGCGCGGCGCCACCAATGTGGTGTCCGAAAAAGAGCTCAAAGACAAACTGGCCAAAGGCCGGCCGCTGCGCATTAAACTCGGCGTCGATCCAACCGCGCCGGACATCCACTTGGGCCACACCGTCGTGCTCACCAAACTCCGCACGTTTCAAGATCTCGGTCACACCGTGGTTTTTATTATCGGCGATTTCACGGCCGCGATTGGCGATCCATCCGGACGCGATTCCACCCGCCCGCCGCTCACCGAAGAATTGATCAATGCGAACATCCAGACCTACACCGACCAGGTTTTCAAAGTCCTCGATAAGGACAAGACCGAAGTGCGCTACAACGGGGAATGGCTCTATGACCTGTTTGACCGTCGGAACCCGGCCTTTATGCCCCGCACGCTTTTGCGCAACCACACCGTACAACAGTTGATGGAGCGCGATGATTTCGCGCAGCGCCGCAAGGCCGGCCAACCCATTTCCATGCTGGAATTGATGTACCCGCTTTTTCAAGGATACGACTCGGTGGCCGTCAAAGCCGATGTAGAACTGGGCGGCCACGACCAGCTGTTCAACTTATTAATGGGGCGTCAAATGCAAAAAGACGCCGGGCAGGAACCGCAGGTCGTCATGACGCTCCCATTGCTGGAAGGACTGGACGGCACGCGTAAGATGTCGAAGACCTATGGAAACCACGTGGGAGTGAAAGACGCTCCAAATGAAATGTTTGGCAAGATCATGTCGATTTCGGACGAGCTGATGTGGAAGTACTACGAATTGCTCACCGAAGAAGCCGTCGCCACCGTCAAAAAGCTCCATCCAATGGAAGCCAAAAAGCAATTGGGCGGAATTCTCGTGAAACGGTTTCATGGTGATATCGAAGCCGCCGCCGCGCTCGAAAATTTCGCGAACGTTTTTTCCAAAAAAGAAAATCCGGAGGACATGGAGCAGTTCCGGTTGACGGCGAAGGAAATGGATGCCGTGGAATTGATTGTCGCCGCGGAACTGGCGACGTCGAAGAACGAAGCGCGTCGCCTGGTGGAACAAGGCGGCGTCCAGCTCGACGGCCGACGCGTGAACCTTGGAGAAAAAATCTCTGTGTCCGGCCCAGGTGTTTTAAAAGTGGGAAAACGCCGGTTTAAAAAACTGATACCCGCATAAAGTTAGAGGAGCTTCTTATGAATCCGTTGGTTGAATTGTGGTCGCAAAAACAAAGTTTTTGGCTGGATTTCATCAGCCGTGCCGTGTTGAAGAACGGCGACGTGAAAAAAATGGTGGAAAAAGACGGGCTTCGCGGCATGACCTCGAACCCCACGATATTTGAAAAGGCCATTGCTTCCGGCAACGATTACGACGCGGACCTGAAAAAATACGCGCTGCAAGGCCTCTCCACGAAAGAAATTTTTGAGAACCTCGCGGTCAAGGACATCCAGGCCGCGGCCGATATTTTAAGGCCCGTTTTCAAATCGAGCGGCGGCACCGACGGCTACGTGAGCATGGAAGTCGACCCCGATCTGGCCAACGACACGGCCGCCACCACGGAGCAGGCCAAACATTTGTTCAAGAAAGTGGCGCGCCCGAACCTCATGATCAAAATCCCCGGCACGCCCGCCGGCATTCCCGCCATTGAAGACTCGATCGCGGCCGGCATCAACATCAATATCACGCTGCTTTTTTCCGTCGAGAACTACAAACAGGTGCTGGAGGCCTACATTAAGGGCCTCGAGCGTCGCGTGAAGAAAGGACAACCGATCAAAAACATTTCGTCGGTCGCCAGCTTCTTCGTGAGCCGCGTCGACCTCATCGTCGACAAGCAACTCGACAAAATTATCGCGTCCGGTGAGAATTCCGCGGTGGCCGCCAAAGGCCTTTTGCACAAGGCCGCGATCGCGAACGCGAAACTGGCGTACGAACATTATGAGCAGGTCACGAAATCCGATCGCTTTCAAAAGCTCCAGAAGAAAGGCGCGCAGGTCCAGCGGCTGTTGTGGGCGTCGACCGGCACCAAAGACAAACGGATGTCCGACGTTGTTTATATGGAAGAACTAATCGGTCCCGACACCGTGAACACGGTCCCGCCCGCCACCATCGACGCGTTCCGCGACCACGGTAAAGTGGCGCTCACGCTCAAGTCCGGCTGGGAACAGGCGCATTCCGACATCACGGCGCTCTCCGCGCTCGGCATTCATTTTGAAGACCTGATGGACCAGCTCCAGCGCGAAGGCGTGAAATCATTCATCGGTTCGTTCGACGCGCTCATGCAGGGCGTGGCCGCAAAAAAAGAAATCCTGACCGGCCGCATCGGAAAAACTGTTTCGTTTGAACTCGGCGCAAACCAGGGTCCCTACGAGAATCTGTTAAAGAAAGTCGGCACCGAAAATTGGGTGAAACGCGTTTGGGAAAAAGACGCCACGCTTTGGAAATCCGACGAGGCGCACCAGAAGATCATTAAGAACTCGCTTGGTTGGTTGACCGTGCCTTCCACGGTCCAGCGCGGCCTTTCGCAAGTGAACGCGATCGTGGCCGACATCAAGAAAGCGAAGTTCACGCACGCGCTTCTGCTAGGCATGGGCGGTTCAAGCTTGTGCCCCGAAGTATTGCGGCTCACGTTCGGCAAAAAGGCCGGTTATCCGGACCTCGCGATCTTGGACAGCACGGAGCCCGCCTCGGTGCTTGAGCGCGCGCGCCGTTCGAAACCCGAGAAAACGCTTTACATCGTGGCCAGCAAGTCCGGTTCGACCACGGAACCGAACGCGTTCCTCGCGTTCTTCTACGACCAAGTGAAAAAGCGCAAGGGCGCCAAGGCCGGCGAAAACTTCATTGCGATCACGGATCCTGGCACGCAGATGGAACGGATTGCGAAAGATAAAAATTTCCGGCACATCGTGTTGAACCCGCCCGACATCGGCGGCCGTTATTCGGCCTTGTCGTTCTTCGGCATGTTGCCGGCCGCGATCATGGGCATCGACGTGCAGGTATTGTTGGATTCCGCCTCCGATATGGCCGGCGCTTGTTCGCCGGTCGTTCCGGTTGCGAAGAACCCGGGCGCCGTGCTAGGTGCCGCCATCGGCAGCCTTTCCGGCAGCGGCCGCAACAAGGTCACGTTCGTGCTCTCGAAAGAGATCTCTTCGTTGGCAACGTGGACCGAACAATTGATTGCTGAGAGCACCGGCAAAGAAGGCAAAGGGATTTTGCCGGTTGAATCCGAACCGCTCGGAAGCCCCGACGTTTACGGCAGCGACCGTGTGTTCGTTTCGATCCAGACCAAAAAAGCGGACGCGGCGACCGCCAAGAAATTGGCCGCGCTGAAAAAAGCGGGCCACCCGATCATCCACATCACGGTCCCGAAAAAAGAACACATCGCCGGTGAATTTTTCCGTTGGGAGTTTGCGACCGCGATCGCGGGCGCTGCGCTCGGCATCGATGCGTTCGACCAGCCGAACGTGCAGGAATCGAAAGACCTCACGAAACAATATCTGGACACGTACAAATCCGAAGGGTCGCTGTCTTCCGACGCGCCGATGCTGACCGAGGACGGGCTTTCGGTCTATTCGGTGAACGGTCTCAGTCAGACCTCGAACGTGGAGGAACTGCTGCGTTCGCTGCTCAAGAACGTGCGCGCGGGCGATTACGTGGCGCTTCTGGCCTATGTGGAACGGAACAGTGCGCACGAGAAGGTGCTGCAGGAGATCCGACAATATATTTTGAACACGAAACGCGTGGCGACCACCGTGGGCTTCGGTCCGCGGTTCCTGCATTCGACCGGCCAGTTGCATAAAGGCGGCGATGACAGCGGCGTTTTCATCCAGATCACCGCCGAGGACAAAAAAGACGTGCCGATCCCCGGCGAACCGTTTGGGTTCAGCATTTTGAAAGAAGCGCAAGCGCTTGGCGACTTGAGCGCGCTCGGCAACAAACACCGCCGCGCCGTGCGGATCCATTTGGAAGACG
Source organism: uncultured Elusimicrobia bacterium (assembly GCA_964405835.1). GTDB lineage: Bacteria > Elusimicrobiota > Elusimicrobia > F11 > F11 > JAJVIP01. Next base: position 17,276 of record CAYOPN010000044.1, read on the forward strand.
CCGAAGAAGGTTTGGGCCGCCTTCGCGATCTCATTAAGTCGGTCACCACGCATTGATCTATATCACGCAAGACGACGCCGCGCTCGCGAAAAAAGCCGCTGAGCTGCTGCTTGAGAGCGCGTCATCGGCCATCACCGAACGGGGCCGCGCGTGTTGGGCGTTGAGCGGTGGAAGTGTCCCGAAAGTGGTGTTTCCGCTTTTGACCGAGCCCTATTACAAGGAACGGATCGACTGGAAAAAGATATTTGTGTTCTGGTGCGACGAGCGCTGCGTGCCACCGGACCATGCGGACAGCAATTACAAACTTGCAAAAGACCTGTTGCTCTCAAAAGTGCCTTTGCCGGCCGCAAACATTCACCGAATGGCTGGCGAAATGAGTTCGCCGCAAGAAGCGGCCAAGGCCTACGAGAACAATATGAAGTTGGTCTTTAAATTCGACCGGCCGTTTCCAAAGTTTGATTTGATATGGCTCGGCATGGGAGAAGACGGACACACCGCCTCGCTTTTTCCAGGCACGAGCGCGTTGACCGAGGAAGAAAAATGGGTGGTCGGCCATCGCGTCGAAAATTTATCATCGAACCGCATCACCTTGACGTTTCCGGTTATTAACAACGCTCGGCGCATCGTCATCATGGCGCCCGGCGGCAAGAAAGCGATTGTGCTGCGCGATTTGTTCCGGCCCGGTATGCCGACGTCGCGTTATCCGGTCCAACGCGTGAAACCGTTGGGGGGAGAATTGATTTGGCTTTTGGACAAACACGCGGCCGCCAAGTTGCCGGCGGACGTGCTCGATTCGGCAAAAAATATTTAAGGGGGTCATAATTGAAACGCGTATTTCTAACGATGTTTTTCGTCTCGATCGCCGGTTTTTCTTCGCTTCATGCTGCTTGTAACGCACCGCCACCCACCATTCTCGACGGTGTTTTGAAAACCAACGTTGACAAAGACGGGTACCTTGATTACGACGCGGTCCGCGTCAACAAGGGCGGCGACATCCTCCAATACATCACGTTTCTTGAGACCGTGAACATAAAGACCTGCAGCGACAACGAACGTCTTGCTTTCTGGATCAATTCCTACAACGCCCATGCGATCCGGTTGGCGCTGGCCCGGCCACAACTTAATGATCTCAGCCAGGATTTCAAATTGTTTGGCGAGAAGTTCAAGCTTGCCAACAACCAGCTTTCGCTAAATGAGATCGAACACCGCATTTTGCGCGCGGCCGCAAAAAACGGCGGCCCCATCGAAGGTCTTTCCATGAGCGAATTTGATCCGCGACTGCATTTTGCTCTTTCTTTTGGCGCCATCGGCGCGCCCACGCCTCGTAAAAAAGCCGTCACCGCGCCCACGTTGGAACCGTTTCTTCAAGAGGCCGCGGTCGCGTTCGTGAATTCTCCGCGCAATATCTGGATCGAAGACAACACGCTTTACGTGTCTTCTCTGTTCCGCTGGTACGCGGAAGATTTCCAGAAAGTCGGCGGAGCCGGCGCCTTCATCACCTCTTTGCTTGATCCGAAACTGCGCGCTGACGCGCCGCAGATCATTGAGAAACTCAAAACCGATTTTCCCGAACTGACGCAGTTCCGGTTTGATTGGCGGTTGAACAGCGTGAAAAACAAGCCAGTTGCCCCCGCGGCAGCTCCTGCCAAGTAGGAGATCTCATGTTGAACGTGGGCGATAAAGCGCCGGATTTTAAGCTTAAGAACGACACAGGGCAGGACGTGGCGCTCAAAGACTTTAAAGGGAAAAATGTCGTCCTTTATTTTTATCCGAAAGACGACACGCCGGGCTGCACGAAAGAGG
>CAYOPN010000045.1:0-18612 GCA_964405835.1 uncultured Elusimicrobia bacterium
ATGAACTTCTTTGAAGTGGACGTGAAAAAAGAAGGCGCCGCTCTCAATTTGTCCATCGGCAAGAACGGGACCAAAGGCAATATCGAAGTCATCAACGGATTAAAAACGAAACTCGAGCCCTACGCCGGAAAAACCATCGTCATGGGCATCCGTCCCGAGGACATCTACGACAAAGTTTATTACCAGGGGTCCGGCAAAGGCCGCACGGTCGCCAGCACGGTGGAAGTGGTGGAACCGATGGGCGCCGAGAAATACCTGTATCTGTCCGCGCTCGGCAACCAAGTGGTCATCCGCGTGAGCCCCGACAACCAGGCGCACGTGAACCAGAATATCGACGTCGTTTTCCACATGGAAAACGCGAAATTTTTCGACAAAGAAACAGATTCCGTCATCAACTAAGCCCCGACCTGCTCAGGGGTAACACTGAGCGAAGTCGAAGTGCAAGGAGATCTAATGATCATTCGTGTTCGCGTCATCCCCAAATCCACCACCTGGACGGAAATCGCCGGCCGCATCGGCTCGACGGTCCGCGTGAAGCTCGCTTCACAAGATATTGATGGTCCGGCCAACGATGAACTGAAAGAGTTCCTCTCCGAGTTCTTTGACGTCAAAGGCAACTTCGTAAAGATCCTCCGCGGAGAAAAAGGCAAAGAAAAGACCGTTGAGATCGAAGGCCGTCCGGAAGAAGAGCTCGAAGAAGTGATGGAGTCGATCCCCTGACTGTTTCCGCCTTCCGCTGGCGCTCCAATCGCCTTGACGTTCTCGACCAGCGTCTCCTGCCCCACAAAATCCGTTACACCGTTTGCCGCAACACCTGGGACGTCGCCGAGGTAATCCGGAACATGTCCGTTCGCGGCGCTCCTGCGATCGGGTGCGTGGCGGCGTACGGCATGGTGCTCGCTCATCTAAAGGGTGAGGGCCTCTTTAAAGCTGCGGAATTTCTCAAGGCCGCCCGTCCGACGGCAGTCAATCTCGCGTGGGCCGTGAACCGGATGTTGAAAGTTCCGCCCCAACATTATTTGTCCGAGGCCAAGACCATAGAGAGGGAAGACCTGGCCATTAACCAAGCCATGGGTCGCTACGGCGCGAAACTGCTCAAGAAAAATTCGGTCCTTTTGACCCATTGCAACACGGGCGCGCTGGCCACGGCCGGGCACGGCACAGCGCTGGGAATTATTCGCGAAGCCGCCAAGGCCAAGAAAGTCAAAAAGGTTTTTGTGGATGAGACGCGTCCGTATCTTCAGGGCGCGCGGTTGACCGCTTGGGAGCTCGCGCAAGAGAAAATCCCGCACGAACTCATCACCGACAGCATGGCCGGACATTTCATGGCCACCGATAAAGTGGCGGCGGTGTTCGTGGGTTGCGACCGCGTGGCGGCGAACGGCGACACCGCGAACAAGATCGGAACGTACGCGCTCGCGGTCCTGGCCAAATACCACAAAGTGCCGTTTTATGTGGCGATGCCGACATCGACGTTGGATTTGTCGCTCAAATCGGGGATCCAGATCCCGATTGAGGAGCGGTCGTCGGAAGAAGTGGTGAACATTGGCGGCGTGCGCATGGCGCCCAAGGAAACCACCGCGCGTCATCCGGCATTTGATGTGACGCCCGGGAAATTGATCACGGCGATTGTGACCGAGCATGGGGTTGTGTATCCGCCCTACGTGAAGAATTTAAAGAAGTTGAAATAATGGACTACTCAAAAACCGTTAACTTATTGCAGACGGACTTTCCGATGAAAGCCGATTTGCCCGTGCGCGAACCGCTCATGCTTAAAGCATGGGAGGAGTCGCGTTTGTACGACCGCATGTTGGATGCGCGCAAGTCCGACAAAACATTTTTGCTGCACGACGGACCGCCTTACGCGAACGGCGACATTCACATGGGCCACGCGCTCAACAAAGTGTTGAAAGATTTTGTGGTCAAATACAAAACGCTGGCCGGTTTCCGCTCTCCTTACAAACCTGGGTGGGATTGCCACGGCCTTCCCATCGAACACCAACTTTTCAAACAGCTCGGCAAAAACAAACACCAGATCACACGCAACGACCTCCGCACGAAAGCGACCGCGTACGCGATGGGTTGGGTCGACAAACAACGCGCCGATTTCATCCGGCTGGGCGTGCTGGGCGATTGGCAGAACCCGTATCTTACGCTCTCCAACGAATACGAAGCAGGAATTGTGGAAACGTTTTTCGACCTGCAGGAAAAAGGATTCGTTTACCGCGGCCTCAAACCCGGTTACTGGTGCGCGTTCGACGAGACCGCGCTGGCCGAAGCCGAAGTGGAATACGCCGAGAAAAAATCCGATTCGGTGTACGTGCGGTTCGAAGTGCAGGGGGAGAAATCCCATTACATCCTGATCTGGACGACCACGCCCTGGACGCTTCCCGCCAATACGGGCCTGGCGTTTCATCCGGACGAGACCTACACGACCATCGATTCCAATGGCGCGTCATACATTGTCGATGAGAAGCTGAAAGACAAAGCGCTGAAGCTCATTGAAAAGAAATACGGCAGCGCGTCGGCGTCATCGAAAAAATTTAAGGGCAAAGAGATGCTCGGAAAAAAAGCCGTTAATCCGCTGCACGGCCGCGAATCACGCGTTGTGAACGCCACTTATGTCACGATGGAAGACGGCACCGGCATCGTGCACATCGCGCCGGGGCACGGCATGGAAGACTTCGCGGTGGGCCAGGAATACAAGCTGCCGGTGCTCTCTCCGGTCAACGAACGCGGTTTGTTCGACGAGAACGTGGGTCGGCCGGACCTGGTGGGCAAACACGTGCTCAAGGACGCGAACGAAGCGGTGATGCAGGCGCTTGGCGATAACTTGGTCGCGCACCACGCGTTCACGCATTCCTATCCGCATTGCTGGCGCTGCAAGAACCCAATCATCTTCCGCGCCACCGAACAATGGTTTCTGGCGGTCACCGACGAATTTCGGAAAAAACTTTTGGGCGAGATCGACCGCGTGCGTTGGGAGCCGTCCTATGGCGTGCACCGCATAAAAGGCATGGTTGAAACGCGGCCCGATTGGTGTTTGTCACGCCAGCGGCATTGGGGCGCGCCGATTGCGGTTGTGACCTGCAAAGACTGCAAGAAATCCGTCAACAACAAGAAAATCAACCAGGCCATTGTCGACTTGATCCGCGTCAAAGGCACCAACGCCTGGTACGACGCGGACGTGAATGAATTTGTGAAAGAGCTGGGGCTTTCCAAATGCCCCCATTGCGGCACAGCGGACTTCGAAAAGGAAATGGACATTCTGGACGTGTGGTTCGACTCCGGCGTGTCGTGGCACGCGGTGGTTGAAAAGAATTTCTCAACACCGAAAGCAGACACGATCCTTTATCTTGAAGGTTCCGATCAACACCGGGGCTGGTTTCAAACCTCTTTGATTCCGTCGGTCGCGTTGAAAAGCAAAGCGCCCTACGACGTGGTGCTCACCCACGGGTTCGTCGTCGACGGCAAAGGCCACAAGATGTCGAAGTCGCTCGGCAACGTGATCGCGCCGCAAGAGATCATCAAGGTCTATGGCGCCGACATTCTGCGCTTGTGGGTCGCGATGAGCGATTACCGCGAAGACGTGCGGCTGTCGCAGGACATTGTCAAACACATGGTCGACGTGTACCGCCGGTTCCGCAACACGTTCCGTTTCCTTTTGCAAAACACCGCCGACTTTAACTGGGACACGCAACACGTGCCGTTCGATAAGATGGAAGAAATCGACCGCTGGGCGCTGGTCCACTTTGAAGAGATGAAAGACCGCGTTCTTAAAGCCTACGAGGCCTACGAATTCCACGTGGTGTTGAGCGAACTGAACCGGTTTGCTTCGGTTTCGTTGTCCGGTTTCTATCTCGACGCGTTGAAAGACCGGCTCTATTGCGAAACGGTGGATTCTCCGCTGCGTCGCAGTGCGCAGACCGCGTTTTTCCAGCTCGCGCGCGGGCTCTCCGTCCTGTTGGCGCCGCTGCTCTCGTTTACGTCGGAAGAGGCCTATCTGGAGCTGCGCAAGAAGTCCTGCCCGCAGTTGCCCGGCAGCGTGTTCTTGGACCGCATCTCGGACTTTGCGTTCGCTAAGCCGGACGCGGCGCTCAATGAGAAATGGCTGAAAATTTTGGAAGTCCGCGGCATGATCAACGACGAGCTCGATAAGCAGCGCAAAGCGGGCGTGCTCAAGTCCTCTCAGGAAGCTTCGGTGAAGTTTAATTTCGATAAATCGATCGACTGGCCGTTCGTTCTCCAAATGGCCGAGGTTCATTTTGCCGAAGGCGCGGTCGAAATTTCCGCCACCAAATTCGCGAAATGCGAACGTTGCTGGCGCCACCGCGGCGACGTGGGAAAAAACCAGGAGCATCCGACGCTCTGCGCCCGCTGCTGCGGCGCCGTCGCCGGATTGGCCGTCCGATAAAATTTCATCGGACCATTCAATTTCTCGGCGTTTTCCTGCCGGTCTACCTGCTCGATGTGGCGAGCAAGGCGCTCGTGCGCGCGCAGATGCCGATGGGTTCCGAAATCCCGCTGCTTCCTTTCTTTTCGTTGGTGCACGTGACCAATACCGGCATTGCGTTCGGTTTTTTTCAGAATAAAAACACATTTTTTATCCTGCTTGGCATCATCGTCATCATCGCGCTTACGAACTACGCGATAAAACTCATGTCGACCGACCGTTTCTCGGGGTTGGTTTTGGCGGGCGTTTTGGGTGGCGCACTTGGCAACATGACCGATCGCGTATTGCACGGCCAAGTCACTGATTTTCTGGATTTCTATTGGGGTACGCACCACTGGCCCGCCTTCAACGTGGCCGACTCCGCAATTTGTGTTGGAGCGGCCCTGCTCATCTTCTCGTCATTGCGAGGAGATCGAAGGTCGACGAAGCAATCCCCGGATTCTGAATCATGAGATTGCTTCGGCCTTCGGCCTCGCAATGACATAACGATATGTTCCCAATCATTTTCAGCGCGGGCCCGTTTACTTTGCATACCTACGGTCTCATGGTCGCCGCGGGTTTTCTCGCGGCGCTGTACGTGGCGCGCCGCCAATTCGAGCGGTTCTCGCTCCCTTCCGACCAGTTGGATCGCATCGTGCTCTACATAATGATTTCGGGACTGCTCGGCGCCCGCGCGCTTTATTTCGCGCTGGAGAATTTTGAAGGACTCAAGGCGGACCCGCTTTCTTTCTTTCGAATTTGGGAGGGGGGATTGGTTTTCTACGGCAGCGTGATTGCGGGCATCATCACCTTGGTTGTGTTCTCGCGCTTGAACGATCTTTCCTTCCTCGCGCTCACCGATGCGTTCTCCGCTCCGCTGTTGTTGGGCCATGCGCTCGGCCGTGTGGGATGTTTCTTCGCAGGTTGTTGTTATGGACGGCCTACCAACCTCTCTTGGGGTGTTTCGTTTGAGCATCCCGCGTCGTTGGCTCCGCGCTTTACGCCGCTCCATCCGACGCAGCTCTACGAGGCGGCCGGAAATTTCATTTTGTTTCTTGTTGCGCTGGGATTGAGTCGCAAAACCGCGCGGCCGGGAATGCTTACCGCGTTTTACGCGGTTTCCTATGGCCTGTTCCGGTTCTTTATGGAATTTCTGCGCGACGATGACCGCGGCGGAATATATTTCGGCGGATCGCCAAGCCAAGTGGTGGCCGTGCTGCTTGTTCTCTCTGGCATTGGATTGTTCCTCTATGCAAAAAAAGAAAACCAAGCCTAACCAAACGATCAAGATCGGCCTCGATGACGAAGGCCGCATCGACCGGTTCCTGGTCAACAAATATCCGGACTGGTCCCGCACAGCGCTCCAAAAATTGATCAACAAACGGTTTGTGCTCGTGGATGGACATCCGGTGTCCCCGCACCATCAATTGCGCGCGGGGCAGACCCTGGACGTCAGCTGGCCCAAGGTCGAAGTCAAAGCAGCGCCCGCTGCGCTGATCGAAATCCCATTCCCGGTCCTGTTTGAAGACGACGTAATGATGGCGATCAACAAGCCGGCCGGCCTTGTGGTCCACCCGTCTCTTGGACACACGGACGGAAACACGCTGGTCGAAATTTTGCGCCCCAAGTTTCAACAAGGGCCCTGGCCCGAAGAAAGCCGCGCGGGGTTGGTCCACCGGCTCGACCGCGACACAAGCGGCGTCATCGTGCTGGCCAAAACACCCCAGGCGCATGCCAAATTGTCCAAACAATTCGCGAACCGCCAAACGCAGAAGACGTATGTGGCGCTGGTGCGCGGGTCCATGCCGGTTGATGAAGGCACGATCGAGTCGCATTTGGCGCGGCACCCCGGAAAACGGCAGCGTTTCGCGGTGTCCTCCAGCCGCGGGCGCTGGGCCAGCACAAAATTTTTGGTCAAAGAACGCTTCGGCGATAAGGCGACGCTGGTGGAGCTCCATCCGCTCACCGGCCGCACGCATCAGATACGGGTCCACTTGGCCAGTTACGGCCACGCCATTCTAGGCGACCATGTATATGGCGTTAAAGAAAGGGAATTTGATTCCGTCACGCGCCATCTGCTGCACGCGGCGCGGTTGAAGATCCTGCATCCGGAAACGAACAAGCAACTCGATTTTCAGGCGCCTCTGCCCGACGATTTTCAGGCTGCCTTAAAATTCATACGATCCCAAACATGAAAATTAGCGGTATTCCCGTCGTCATTTCCGCTCCCTCTGGCGCCGGCAAATCCACGATTGCCACCAGCCTTGTCAAAAACAATCCCTCGGCCGTCCTCTCCATATCCTGTACCACGCGCGCGCCCCGCGCCGGCGAACAAAACGGCCGCGATTATTTTTTCATCAATGACCAACAGTTCAACCAAAAAATTGAAAAAGCGGAATTCCTCGAATGGGCCGTTGTGCACGGCAATCACTACGGCACCCCGCTTTCCTACCTTGAAGAGCAACTGGCCCAGAAAAAAGATGTGATCCTGACAATCGACCCGCAAGGCGCCTTATCGGTCAAAAATATCTATCCGAACGGTGTTTATATTTTTGTTGTGCCTCCGACCTGGGAAACGTTGGTCAAACGTTTGACTAAACGCGCCACCGAAGACCAGGCCGCCCTCGATAGGCGCATCGCGAACGCTCGGAAGGAACTCTCGTATTTGTCTCATTACGACTATCTCGTTGTTAACGACGATTTGGAACAGGCCGTGAAAAATGTGTCGGCCATCATTCAGGCGGAACATCACCGGTTGGCGCGCATAGATAAAAATGCGATCCCAATCTTTTCCCATACCTAGGAGGCGCCCATGACACGTTCGCCGATGCCGAACCGGAACCGCGTCCGCATGCGGGACGTCGCGACCCGCTGTGGCGTGTCGATATCGACCGTTTCGCTGGTCCTCTCCGGCGATGTACGGATCCCTGAAGACACGGCCCGCCGCGTGCTGCAGGCGGTCAAGGCCATGGAATACCGGCCGAGCGTGCTCGCGCGCAGTCTCGCCCGTCGCACCTCCCGCACCATCGCCGTTATCCTGCCCGAATTCGCTTTCCAGCGAAATAAACCGTTTTACTACCAGGCGCTTCAGGGCATTCACTCCCAGACCCAGCCGGCCGGTTACAAGATGGTGGTGGAAGCCGCCAACAAAGTGTTCCTGGCGCGCCGCTATTACCTGCGCATGCTGCGCGAGCAAAGCGCCGATGGGATGTTGTATTTGGCCGCCACGGTCAATGACAAGTTTTTGAGCGAGGTCGAAAAAGAACCTTTTCCGTTTGTTTTGGTTGGAGCCTATGCCGATGGCGTCAACCTGCCCTGCGCCAACACCTCGGACGCGCAAGGAGCGAAACTCGCGGTGGACCATTTGGTGAAATTGGGCCACAAAATGATTGGACACATTTCCGGTCCCGCGGACGTGTCGCACTGCCGCGACCGTATGGTGGGATATCAGGAAGCAATGAAAACGGCCGGGCTTTCGGTCAATCCGGCGTGGATTGTTTCCGGAAACTTTGAATTGGAGCAGGCCGAGAAGGCGGCGGTGGGTTTGGTGAAGGCCGGCGTAACGGCCATTTTTGCCGGCGGTGATGTGATGGCCATCGGCGCGTTGCGCGGATTGCGGGCGCTTAACAAACGCGTGCCCGACGACGTGGCCGTGGTGGGCATGGACGATCTAGAAATATCGTCCTGGACCAATCCGGCCCTGACCACGGTGCGCTACGATATCGGGGCCATGGCGGAGTTGGCCACAAAATATGTTGTTCGCAGGTCGCAAAGTCCGATCGTTCCGAAAAACCCGCTCACCGAAGTGCCGGGCCCGGAATTGATCATAAGGGAGTCGTGCGGTGCAAAGAAATAACCGTCATCCCGGCGAAAGCCGGGACCCAGGTCGTAAACTCGTTTTTAAAAGCATGTCTAAAGCCTGGATCCCGGCTTTCGCCGGGATGATGGGGTTCTTGGTTGTGGTCCTGTTGCAATCGATGCTTTCGGCGGCGCCGGTCAAAGTCGCATTTCCCATTGCCGATACCGGCGCGGACTTTCCATTCGATTTCACCAAGTTCGGCACGATGACCGGACAAGGTAGCGACGATTTCAAATACAAGATCACCGACCGTCCGGGACTTTCAAAAGCGATGGGCGCTGCGCTTTACCCCAATGTCCCGGGTTCGCTTTCCAAAGACCCCGCTTACTTGCGCTGGCGTTCAAAGAACCCGGGCGATTACAACCACTGGGACTATGTTAATTCCGGAAACCCGCAGAACGATTTTTATATTTGGGCCAATGCCAAAGATGTCGGTCCTGGAACGAAGCTTTTGTTCACTGGAAAGGCGCTCGCCGAGGCCGGTCAGATCAAACAGGCACTAAAGGCCTTTTACGCGGTGCTGTTGAATTTTCCGCGCGAGGCCTGTTGGTCGGCCGACCACACGTTCGTATGGTACGTCGCCAACGATGCGTTGAGCCAGATCGAGGCCATCACCCAAAACCATCCGGAAATTGAGCTCCGGCTCGTCGGTGCGAAGTTCAAAGTCATCAACGGCAACGACACCGATTTGAAAAACGACCAGTTTGTGATAGCGCCGGGCCGCTGGGAAAAACCCACGGTCGGAAAAGCGGTCGATTTGAGCGGCCTCAAAATTATTAACCGCCGCGGTTACGGTAAGGTCCACCTGGTGCAATACGAAAACCACCACTGGCAATTGATCAAGGACAAAAAGCCCATGATGGTCCACGGCGTGACCTACAGCCCGGTGCCGATTGGCCAGCACATCTCGAGCTACGCGACGCGTTGGATGTACGAGGACGAAAACGACAACGGCATGGCGGACATGCCATACGACACCTGGGTGGACGCGAACGGCAACAACAAACAAGACGCCAACGAGCCGGCCGTCGGCGATTTTGAGCTGATGAAACGCATGGGCGTGAACGCGATCCGCCTTTACCGAAGTGGCGAACAGCTCGAATACGATCCGACGTTTTTTAATAAGAAAGTGCTCCGCGATATGCACGCGAAGTACGGCATCTCGGTCATTATGGGGGAATTTTTGGGCGCCTACACGATCGGCTCCGGGGCCAATTGGGAAGACGGCACCGACTACACGGACCCGGTCCAACTGGAGAACATGCGTTCGCTCATCACCGCTTATGTCAAAGACCATCGCAGCGAACCCTATGTGCTGATGTGGCTGCTTGGAAACGAGAACATGATGGGGGCCGATTATTCGGGCGTGAACGCTACGCGCACCAAGGCCTCGGTCCAAGTTAAGGCCTATTTGTCGTTTGTGAACGAGATAGCGGAGTTGATCCATCGCTTGGACCCGGACCATCCGGTCGCGGTCGGTAATTTGGACCTCATAAATCTGGACGACCACAAAAAATACGCGCCCGCCGTCGACATCTTCGGCGCGAACCTCTACCGCGGGGCCAAAGGGTTCGGTACGGTCTGGTCGACGGTGCAGGATGAGTTCGACCGGGCGGTGTTGATCACTGAGTTTGGCGCCGATGCGTGGGATTCGCGCAAAGAAAAAGAGGACCAAGCCGCGCAGGCCGAATATCACGAAGGCAATTGGAAAGACATCGATTTTCATAGGGCCGGCGGCAAAGCGGAAGGGAACGCGATCGGCGGTATCGCTTTTGAATTTCTCGACGAATGGTGGAAGAGCAACAACGGCGGCTGGGATGAACATGGCACCGAACGCGACAGCCCGATGGCGTTTCAGGACGGCTGGGCGAGCGAAGAATGGTACGGATTGGTGGGGCTTGGCGACGGCACAGGCGGAAGGCTTATTCGCCAGCCGCGACTTTCCTATCTGCGTTACCGCGACAAACTTTGGAAGTAACTAGGTGAAATCGATCGCCGATCCCGAGCTGTCGAGGACCAGAAACGGTTTGCCCCATTGGGTCTTGTCATTAAGGGACCATTCGGTGGAAGCATTGGAGGGTTTGAATCGCAAGCCCCATTCGCCCCCAAATATCAACCAGGCCGTGCCGTCACTGGAGTCTTCAACGCGTTGCGCGTAAGCCGGCCCAAACGTGCCGTCCAATTCCACTCCGGCGGCATCGCACCACTCCGAAGCGTGGGTCGACGGATTATCGATGTTTAGGCGCTTGACCGCGCGTTTTTCGCCGGTTGCTGAGAACACGCGTTCGTCCGGCGCACAGTTGGGGTTTTCTTCCACGAGCAGATACATGAGGGAGGAATCTACACGTTCTAATCTTTCATGGAAACATGCGGATATATGCGTTACAATCAGTCAAATTTAAATTCTCGAGGATAAAACATTGAAAAAAGCCATCTCACAATTCTTTGGACGTATCGATTGGACGAACACCACTTTCCTTCTTTCCACTCCCATCATCGGCATCGGCGGCACATACCTTTGGCTAAAAACCAGCGGTTTTAATTGGTTCACCTTCGCCTTGTTTATGTTCATGACCTTTGCCACCGGCCTTGCCATCACGGCAGGATACCACCGGCTCTTCTCCCATAAAGCCTACGAAGCAAGGCCCTTCTACAAGCTGTTCATGCTTCTGTTCGGCGCCGCCGCTTTTGAGAATTCCGCCCTCCGCTGGTCTTCCGACCACCGCAACCACCACAAATACGTCGATACCGACCAAGATCCCTACAACATCAAACGCGGCTTTTGGTACGCCCACATGGGTTGGGTCATGCAACGTTACGATGATGAGCACCGGTACGACAATGTCGCCGATTTGGAAAAAGACCGCCTGGTGATGTTTCAACAGCGGCACTACGTGGCGCTGGGGATCGTGGTCGGACTGATATTTCCGACGGCATTAGCGGCCACTTGGGGTGATTGGTTCGGCGGTCTTTTCTTCGCGGGTATTTTCCGCACTGTGATGAACCAGCATTTCACGTTCTCCATCAACTCGTTCGCCCATCTGATCGGGAGCCGACCCTACTCGGACCAAAATTCTTCGCGCGACAACGGGTTCCTCGCTTTGCTCACTTACGGCGAGGGGTACCACAACTACCACCACAAATTTCCGTCGGACTACCGCAACGGCATTCGCTCATATCATTGGGACCCGACCAAATGGCTGATCAAGGGTCTCGAAGCGACCGGACAGACATATGACTTGCGCAAGATCCCGAACGAAACCATTCTCCGCGCCAAGCTCAAAATGGATGAGAAACGCATGCTCCGTAAAATGGAAACGGCGCCGCACCCGGAGCGCCATATCCCGCAAGAGCTGATCACGGCCGGTCGCATGAAGATCGAGGAAGCTTATTCGCATTTCCTTTCACTCAAGGCGGAATACCACCGGATTAAATCTGAAAAAATTTCGCTTGTTGAACAGCGGAAAGCCGAAATGCGCAGCGCGCGCGAACGCCTGATCCAGGCCACTCGCGAATGGGGCCGTATGTGTATGAAAGTCGGCATTCCGTCCACTCAGCTCGTTTTCACGAACTGACCCCGGCCTAAAGATTGCCGGGGTGACGACCGTCTACTAAGATCGCACCCATGCTGACCGAGAAAGACGTTCTTATTGCATTGGGGAAGATCGAGGACCCCGACCTTCATAGAGATATTGTTTCGTTGGGGTTCGTTAAAAACCTGAAAATTTCCGGTGGTGACGTCGCTTTTGACATCAATCTCACCACGCCCGCCTGCCCCGTCAAAGACCAAATGCAAGCCGAAGCCAAGCGTGTTGTTGCCGCGTTGCCCGGCGTCAAATCCGTGGAAGCCAAAATGACCGCCGAAGTGCGTCGCAGCCTCGGCGAAGACAAGACCGCGATCCAAGGTGTGAAAAACATTATTGCGGTCGCGAGTGGCAAAGGCGGTGTCGGTAAATCAACGGTGGCGGTCAATCTCGCGGTGGCGATGGCGCAAACGGGCGCCAAAGTTGGCCTGCTCGATGCCGATATCTATGGCCCAACCGTTCCGCTTATGATGGGCCCCGATGCCGGCATCGAAGTGAGTCCGGACAATGTCGTCACTCCCGCTTTTGCGCACGGCGTAAAGTACATGTCGATGGGTTTCATGGCGCCTGGCGACAAACCGCTGATCTGGCGCGGCCCCATGGCGCACCAGGCGCTGCAACAATCGCTTTTTCACACGAAATGGGGGGAACTCGATTATTTGTTCGTGGATCTACCGCCCGGCACCGGAGACGTTCATCTGACCCTGGTCCAATCAACACCACTCACGGGCGCTGTGCTGGTGTCGACGCCGCAAGATGTGGGGCTCACCATTTCGCTGAAAACGTTCCGGATGTTCGAGACCACGAAGGTGCGTATCCTCGGCATTATCGAGAACATGAGTTATCACCTGTGCTCGCATTGCGGCGAACGAGAAGATATTTTCGGCGCCGGCGGTGTTGAGTTGGCCGCTAAAAGACTCAATATCCCGTTCTTGGGCGGCATTCCGCTGGTCAAAGCCATTCGCGAACAGGCCGATAAAGGCCGGCCGATCACCGCGGCCGAACCCTCTTCCGCGGTCTCCAAGACCTATCAGGACATGGTCAAGAAGCTGGCGGCCCAGGTCAGCATCGCCAGTTTCGCGCAACCGGCCTTAAAAATAATTGAGGACTAGCCGGGTGGCTTCTCCGACGGAAATTCGAAAGACGGCCGGCGGCGCCGGAATGAAGATAACCTGGTCGAACGGCCGCCAGATGGAATACCCTGCTTTTTTTCTCCGCGATAACTGCCGCTGCGCGGCCTGCCAGCACGAACTCACCGGCGAGCGTTTGCTCAAAACCGACTCCATTCCAAAAGACATCACCATTCAAAAAGCCGAAATCATCGGCCAATACGCGCTCGGCTTCCACTTCAGCGACGGTCATTCGACCGGCATTTACACCTATGATTTCTTGGAAAAGGCGGAGAGCCCGTCATGAAGATAGCGGCCGCTGTTTTTCTGACGCTGGCGTTTGGCCAACCGGTGTTTGCGGGGACGCTGGAGGATGTTCGCGCGCGCGGCACCCTTACGTGGGGCGGGGATGTGCAGGGTGGCGAGCCGTACGTTTTTGAAGATCCGAATGATCCCAATATGTTGATCGGGTTTGAAGTCGAGATCATGGAAGAAATCGCCCAGCGGCTCGGTGTGAAACAGGAGTTTAAACAGAGCGCCTGGTCCAATTTGGTGCCGGGCCTTGAACGCGGGGATTTCGACATCGCGATGAACGGGCTTGAGGCCACTACCGACCGGCGCGACCGTGTTTTGATGTCCCGCCCTTACTACGTTTACGGCGAAACGTTGGCCGTCAGTAAAAGCAATGCCGCCCGAACATTGACGGAGATGAAAGGCCAGCGCATCGGCACATTGAACCAAACCTATGCGTATGACTTATTGATCGCCAACGGATTCGATCCCGCTTCCTACGCCGGGATTTACGAGGGCGTGCAGGAACCTTACCTCGATGTGGTGAACGGAAAACTGGACGGTGTTCTGCTCGATAACATCATCGCCGACCGTTACGGCTGCCCGATGCCGGGTATTCGCTGTGTGGAACAGGAGATCGCGCGCGGCGTGTATGTGATCTTGATGCGAAAGGGGGATGACGCGTTAAAGGCCGCCATCGATGAAGCGCTGGCCGCGATGTCGAAGGACGGTTCGCTCGAGAAAATCCTTCGAAAATGGAATTTGTGGGACCATCGGCAGACCGATGCCCTGCCGGAAATCGGCGACGTGAAGCGCGAACGCGCCATGACATGGAGTCAGTTCACGTTGTTTTTAAAAGGCGCGCTCACCACGTTGCAGCTCTCCATTGTCGCGTTCTTGATTGCGGTGCCGCTGGGTTTTCTGATCGCGTCCTTGCGGGTTTACGGAGGTCAGCCGTTTCGGTTTCTCGCGGCCACGTATGTCGAGGTTTTTCGCGGGACGCCGGTGCTCTTACAGCTCTATGTGCTCTATTTCGGCATCGCGCCCTACATCAAACTTGGCGCGATCCAGGCGTGCATTCTCGGGCTTGGGCTGAACTACGCTGCCTATGAAGCCGAAATTTATCGCGGCGCCATCCGCGCCATCCCGCGCGGGCAAAGCGAAGCCGCGCACTCGCTGGGCATGGGAATTTGGGAGACGCTCCGGCACGTGGTCATGCCGCAGGCATTTCGTATCGCGCTGCCGCCCATGACGAACGATTTCATCGCACTGCTCAAGGATTCGTCGCTGGTCGGCGTGATCGCGGTCGTTGAACTGACCAAACGCATGACCATTGCCGCGGTCGACATGCGCAGTTGGCTCATGCCCGGCGTGTTGTGCGCGGCGCTTTATTTCATCATGAGTTTTCCGCTCGCGCGTTTCGCGCGCCATCTCGAAAAGAGACTCCATCTTGATAACCATCCGGCAGCTCACTAAACGCCACGGTCCGCGCGTGGTCTTGGACGCGCTCGATGCCCAGGTCCAATCGGGCGACGTAATCGCCATCACTGGTCCGTCGGGTGTCGGCAAAAGCACGCTGTTGCGCTGTCTCAATTACCTGGAACCGTTTGACTCGGGAGAAATCGATATCGCGAATTTCAAACTTGTCCCCGGTATGGACCACGGCCATCGGCGCGAACTACGGAAATTGCGCGCGAACGTCGGCATGGTGTTTCAGCAGTTCAATTTGTTCCCGCATTTGACTGCTCTTGAAAACATCACGTTGGCGCCCCGGATCGTTTCCGGTGTTGATGCGGCGGTCGCGGAGCGGGACGCACTGGACCTTTTGGCCCAAGTCCACCTGGCCGACCGCGCGGGCTCTTATCCGCACCAGCTTTCGGGCGGTCAGCAGCAGCGCGTCGCGATCGCGCGCGCCATGGCCCAAAAGCCGCGGGTGCTTTTATTCGATGAGCCCACCAGCGCGCTCGACCCGGCCATGAAACAGGAAGTGTTGGACGTCATGCGCGACCTCTCGAAGGAAGGAATGACGATGATGATCGTCACGCACGAGCTCAATTTCGTCTCTACGCTGGCCACCCGCGTGTGGGAAATGAACGCGGGCAAAATTGTAAAAGATGACAACGTCACACTACAACCTGATTAATGAATAAGGATGTAGTGCCCAGTCTGGATCCCGGCTTCCGCCGGGATGACGAAGGGGCCCTCATGAAACAATACCTGGATTTATTAAAAGACGTCCTCGACAATGGCGAAGTCCGCTCGGACCGGACCGGCACCGGCACGCGCAGCCTTTTCGGCGCGCAGCTCCGGTTTGATCTGTCCAAAGGTTTTCCAGCGCTCACCACAAAGAAACTTCACCTGCGTTCCATCATCCACGAATTGTTGTGGTTCCTTAAAGGCGAAACCAACATCAAATATTTGAAGGACAACCAGGTCACCATTTGGGACGAATGGGCCGACAAAGACGGAAACCTGGGGCCTGTCTACGGCTCGCAATGGCGCAACTGGGGCAACAAAGGCATCGATCAGATCGCTCAGTTGATCGAGCAGATCAAAATGAACCCGGCGTCGCGCCGTCACATTGTGAGCGCCTGGAACCCGAGCGATATTCCGAAAATGGCGCTGCCTCCCTGCCATGCGCTGTTTCAATTTTATGTGCACACCGATGGGCGGCTTTCCTGCCAACTTTACCAGCGGAGCGCCGACGTGTTCTTGGGGGTTCCGTTCAATATCGCAAGTTACGCGCTGCTCACCATGATGATCGCCCAGGTCACGGGCCTCCGTCCGGGCGAGTTCGTGCATACCTTCGGCGATGTGCATCTCTATTCGAACCACGTCGACCAGGCCAAAGAGCAGTTGTCGCGGACGCCGCGCGCGCTGCCGACCATGAAACTCAATCCGGCCGTGAAATCTATTTTTGATTTCAAGTTCGACGATTTTTCTCTCGAGAATTACGACCCTCACCCCGCCATAAAAGCCCCGATCGCGGTCTGATCATGACGCTTTCCCTTATCGTGGCAATGACCGACGACCGCGTGATTGGACGAAACAACCAACTGCCATGGCACCTCTCTGAAGACCTGGTCCGGTTCAAGCAAATCACGATGGGCCACCCGATCATCATGGGCCGCAAGACCTACGAATCGATCGGCAAGCCCCTGCCGGGACGGACCAACATCGTGGTCACGCGCAACCCGGGCTTAAAGATAGACGGCGTTACCGTCGTGCACGGGCTTAATGAAGCGCTGGTGCTGGAAGGCGACGAAAAATTCGTGATCGGAGGGGCGGCGTTATTCGCTGAAGCCCTGCCCAAGGCCGATAAGCTTTATCTCACCCGCATCCACCATAAAATTCCCGGCGACGTGCTGTTCCCCGAGTTCAATTTGGCCGCTGATTTTAAGGTCATTGATGAAACCCATCACCAAAGCGAAAAAGGTGAAAGGTTGAAGTATTCATTTGTGAGGGCCGAAAGGAAGCAATAAACGGATCGATTTTGAGAGGGTATTTTGAAAAAATTCTCTCTCGAATTAACGCAAATCGCAGGACATACTCACCAAATGAATCGCCTGCTCCTCCCTACCCTGGCGTTGGTGTTTGCCGTCGGATGCGCTCCCACCCGGGGTCTAATGAACACCACCATGAGCCCCGATTTATCGCTTCCCGACCGTCCCCGTATTGCGGTGCTTCCGATGGAACTGGCCGGTTATGCCGATGAAGATTTGACCGTCATCCGCCAGAACTGGCGGAACATGGTCGAGTCAGGATTTCTCGAGAATTCGTTCCGCGTGGTGGACCGCGACGTGGTGGACAACATCTTGAAAGAGCAGCATTTCCAGCGCTCCGGCGTGGTCAATACCACGACTTCGGTGGAAGTTGGCAAGATCCTCGGAATCAATTTGGTGCTGATGGGCACCGTGCGCGTTTTAACCGCCGACGGCACCAAGTTCCATGTGCAGCTGCGTATCATCGACGTGCAAAGCGCTGAACTCATGGCCACGACCTTTGCCACGGGCGACCCCGCGATTGGCTACAAGGCCGCCTATGAGCTGGCCAAAAAATTGAAGGCCAAGTTTCAAACCCCGGAGAAGGCGCAGTGAAGAAATTTTTTTTTACACGGCCACTTTTCTTTGTTCAGTACCTGCCGTACATGGCGCTACCATTTCCGGTTTCGTTCGTGATCTGGACGGAAATGGAATCAACAACGTACAAGTAAGCCTCTCCGGCACTGTCGTCGATTTACAAGTTACCGATCCCACCGGCGCCTATTCTTTCACAAGTATTCCACTCGCCGGAAGCTATACGGTCACCCCCAGCGCGCCTTCCATGGTATTTACGCCGGCCGTCAGATCAACAAGTCCTCTCGTCGGCGACATCACGTTTGATTTTACCTACGGCAAACAATGGACCGGGGGCGGGGTGACCGCATTGGCGTCCGAAGCGGCCAACTGGTCGGGCGGCGCGCTCACCGGCCCCATCGCTAATGATCACGTCCGGTTCAATGCCACCAATTCCACCAAAGGCTGTGTTTGGGACCTGGGAACGCGTATGGAAGTCATACGGATGGACGTGGGGTTCTCTTCCAGTGTTGTGGCCGCGACGGACATGAATGTTGGCACCATGACGATCGCGGCCGGAGAATTTTTAATGGGCACGCACGAAGTTTCGGTCACGGGAAATTTTACGCACACGGGCGGCCGGTTCCGTGGAGGGCTCAATGGTACGGTCGTATGGGGCGGCGCATCTACCCAAACTGTTTCGATGGTGAAAACACCACTGGGGAGCGGACTGTACGACAGTTATTTCTCAAATTTCCGTATCCAGTGCGGCACCGGAACAGTCCGAACCAGTTCAGACCTGGTGATCGACGAGACGTTCAATATCAGCAGCGGCCGATTTGATGCGGGAACGTCAACAATTACGTTGACCGGAGGAACTCAGAGCGGGGCTGGAGGATCTTTTAATTGGTCGGACTCCGGTGGAACATACATGCCCGGCTCCGGCGCGCTGGTCTTCGAAAGTAATCAGGCAGCAAATTATTTGGTCCAGAAATTGGGCGGAACTCCTTTTGCAAACTTTACAGCAAGCGGCACCACCGAAGTAACGATGACGACCAATTTATCGGTCAATGGGGTTTTCAGTCTGGCCGGAAGCGGCAACGCCTCGCGCTTTTTTTCCGGGAATGGGACTGTTCTCACCTTTAACGGCCCTGCCATGATAGGCCCCGCCAATACGTCCGGTTCGGCGACATTCCTTTTGGGAGCGAGCACCGCCAATTTCAACAATGGCGTCACTATCGGGACCGCCGTTTTCTCCGTCCAAGGCGGCGGGCATCTGAAT
>CAYOPN010000046.1:0-18424 GCA_964405835.1 uncultured Elusimicrobia bacterium
TTGAGGGCCGTCTTGGATCGTCCTTCGGCATTGCTTTGAACAATTGACTTGCGAGAAGTGGTTGCCCAACCTACATTTTCAGCTGCAATGAAATCGAAGCGAAAAATTAGTTACACTTCTGCGCGCATGAACAAGGTAAAGCCGAAACAACGCGGTTTTTCATCTCGTTCTCAAAATGCTTCCCAACAAAAAATCGAACGCCTCGATAAATGGCGCAAACGTCTTTCCACCCTCCTCAAATACGCCAAACGCGCCTCCACCACCACCAACCTCGACGAACTTCTCCAACTGCTCGTCGAAGAATCCAAGACCGTTTTAAACGCCGAACGCGCCACGGTTTTTCTCGTGGACCGCAAGAAAAATGAGCTTTGGTCCAAGGTGGCCTCGGGCACCGAGACCATCCGCATCCCCCTCGACAAAGGTATCGCCGGCGCGGTCGCCATATCCGGCCAGATGCTCAACATAAAGAACGTCTACCGCGATACCCGTTTTAACCCCGAAGTCGACAAAAAGACCGGCTACCGCACGCGCTCAATGATCGCGGCGCCGATGTTCAACGCGAAGAACCTGGTGATCGGAGTCTTCCAAGTCCTCAACAATAAAGAGAAGAACTTTTTCGACAAACAAGACGAGGAAATTTTGACGCTTTTGGCCGACCAGGCGTCGGGCCATGTTGAGAACGCCCAGCTTTACCAGGAAGTCCGCAAAGCCACGCAGGAAACGATCATCCGACTGGCCGGCGCCGTTGAATTTAAGGACCACGACACGCGCGCGCATCTATGGAGAATGAGCCAATATTCGGCCATCATTGCGCGCGAAATGGGCTTCGACCCGGATTGGGCCGAGAACCTCCGGTTGGCCGCGCCCATGCATGACATCGGAAAAATCGGGGTCCCCGACGCGATCCTCAACAAGCCCGGCAAATTGACCGACGAAGAATGGGTGGAAATGCGCAAACACCCGCAGCATGGTTTTGACATTTTGAAAGACGCCGAAAACGAGCTTATGCAGATGTCGGCCACCGTGGCGCTTTGCCACCACGAAAAATGGGACGGAAGCGGTTATCCTCGCGGCCTCAAAGGCGAGCAAATCCCCATTGAAGCGCGCATCGCCACCATCGCCGACGTGTTCGACGCGCTCACCAGCAAACGCATCTACAAACCCCAATTTTCACTCGAAGAAACCATGAAGATTATGGATGACGGCTCCGGAAAACATTTTGACCCGCAAGTGGTGGCCGCCTTGCGACGCTGCCTCGATAAAATCATCCCCATTATGGAGACTTACGCTCCCAAAAACGGCCAGACCGAACCCGCCGCCCTTCCCACCTGGTAACCCTCCTACGCCCACAAAAGGCGTGGGCTACGGAGGGCAGGCCCCCTGTAAAATAAAAGCTTGAAAATCGTCGTGGATACGTTACGTTTTATGCAGGTTTTCAAATGTTCTTGAGAGGGGTCCTATGGAATACAAACGGCTAATCGAGTTAATGCTGAGAGACGGAATCTCAGATATTCTTTTTAAACCCGGCTGCTGCCCTTTAATCCGCGTCAATGGACAACTGGTCCAAACCAACCTCGAACCTCTCACCGCCGCCCAAACCGAAGAAATTTCCAAAAGCCTCCTGAACCCTCAGCAACAAAAAGATTTCGCCGAACGCCACGAACTGGACGTGGCTTGCACCGTTGACGGCGTGAGCCGCTTCCGCGTGAATCTGTACCGCCAGAAAGGCACCGTCGCCGTCGCCCTCCGCACCATCCCCCTTACGCTCAAAACTTTCGAAGACCTCCACCTGCCGACGCAGACTTTGAAGAAACTCGTATCGCAGGGCCGCGGCTTGATCCTTTTCGCGGGCGTGACCGGCGCGGGCAAAACCACCACCATGAACTCGATCATCAATTTCCTAAACGCCAATTACACGTACAACATCATCACCATTGAAGACCCGATTGAATACATTCATACGGACATCAAGTCGTCGGTGTCCCAACGCGAAGTGGGACATGACACGGCGTCCTTTAAGGCGGCGCTCAAAAACGTGTTGCGGCAAAGCCCCGACGTTATCGCGATCGGCGAAATGCGGGACCTGGAAACCATGTCAGCGGCCATCTCGGCGGCCGAATCGGGACATCTGGTCATCTCCACGATCCACACCATCGACGCCGTGCATGCGGTCAACCGCATTGTGGACGCTTTCCCCCCTCATGAACAAAACAGCGTCCGGCAGCAAGTTGCTGGCGTGATCACCGGCGTGGTCGCCCAGCGTTTGGTCCGCTCCACGGACGGTAGCCATCGCTACCCAGCCACGGAAATTTTGATCGGAACTACTTTCATGAAACGGCTTTTGGCGGAAGGGCGGACGGAGGAAGTGCTGCGATTGCTTTCACAGGACACGTATTACGGCATGCACACGTTCGACCAGGATCTGGAACACCTGCATGCCCAGAATTTGATCACCACACAGGAAGCGCTGAACCATGCCACCAATCTCGAAGACTTGGCGCTCAAACTGCGCGGCGTTGATCGCGGGGTTTGGAACGGCAAGGATGGCGCTCAAGGTGGAGCCGGTGGACACCCGCCGCCTCCGCCTCCCACCCCGGGAGACGGCACGCCGATGGTGATTGACCTACCTCGCGAAAACCCGCCCCGCCCGAAGAAAGCGTCTTAATTATTTCACTTCCATCTGTTTGATTTCGCGAATGCGGTCACGCAGGATGGCGGCCAGTTCAAAATCCAGCACATCGGCGGCCGCGCGCATCTGTTTTTCCAACTCCTTGATGGCGCTCCCCAGGCTCTTCTTATCGGTGATATTGAGCGCTTCGGCCGAGTAGGCGGTCCGCACCCCCTGCTCTTTTGCCTTATTCTGAAATTCCTCCAGGTCCTGAACGGCCTTCACCACCGAGCGGGGCGTTATTTTGTGCTCTTTGTTGTAGGCCTGCTGTTTTTTGCGCCGGCGGTCCATTTCATCGAGCGCGCGTTTCATGGAGCCCGTCATGACATCGGCGTAGAGCACCACTTCCCCGTTTAGGTTCCGCGCCGCGCGGCCACACACCTGGATCAATGTGGTTTCCGAGCGGAGGAACCCTTCCTTGTCGGCATCCAGAACGGCCACCAACGCCACTTCCGGCAAATCGAGTCCCTCGCGCAGCAGGTTGATGCCTACCAACACATCGAACTCCCCTTTACGCAACTTCTGAATAATCTCAATGCGCTCCAGCGCATCGATGTCGGAATGCATGTAGCGGACACGGAAATTCTGTTCGTTCAAATAATCGGTCAGGTCCTCGGCGGACTTCTTGGTCAACGTGGTGATGAGCGTGCGCTCTTTCTTGGCCGTGTGGGCCTTGATCCGTTCCATCAAATCCGGGATCTGGCCGATGGTCGGACGGATGGTCACTTCCGGGTCGACCAAGCCTGTCGGACGGATGACCTGTTCAATGATTTCCCCTTTCGACATTTTCAGTTCGTAAGGCCCGGGCGTCGCCGACACGTAGACCAATTGCGGGACCATCGCTTCGAATTCCTTAAATTTGAGCGGCCGGTTGTCGAGCGCGCACGGAAGCCGGAACCCGAAATCCACCAGCGTCTGTTTTCGTGAGCGGTCTCCTTCGTACATGCCGCCGATCTGCGGCACGGTCACGTGCGACTCGTCGATGACCGCCAGGAAATTCCGTGGGAAGTAATCCAACAGGCAGTCGGGCCGCTCGCCGGGCTTGCGCCCCGACAACGGGCGCGAGTAGTTCTCAATGCCGTTACAAAACCCAAGCTCGCGCAGCATTTCCATGTCGTAGCGTGTGCGCTGTTCCACCCGCTGCGCTTCGATCAATTTGTTCTTGGACTGGAAGAAGGCCAGCCGTTCGTCCAATTCCTTCTCAATTTCCTTGAGCGCCCGGTCGATGGTGGGGCGCGTGGTCACAAAGTGTTTGGCCGGATAGATATAGGCCTTGTCCTTTTCCGAGAGGACCTTGCCGGTCAAAGGATGGATCTCGCGGATCTTCTCAACCTCATCCCCAAAGAATTCGATGCGGAGCGCCGTATCCAGATAGGCCGGGAAAATCTCGACAACGTCCCCGCGCACACGGAATTTTCCTGGAGAAAATTCCAACTCGTTGCGCTGGTAATGGATGGCGATCAAATCATCCAAAAGGTCGCGGCTCGATTTGGGTTTTCCTGACTCCAGAAAAACGCCGAGGCGTTTGTATTCCGATGGAGACCCCAAACCATAGATGCAGGAAACGCTGGCCACAATGATCACGTCTTCGCGTTCCATGAGGCTCGATGTGGCTTTAAGCCGCAGCCGGTCGATGTGTTCGTTGATGCTGGCGTCTTTTTCAATAAATGTGTCGGAGGTTGGCACATAGGCTTCGGGCTGGTAATAGTCGTAATAGGAAATGAAATATTCCACGGCGTTCTTCGGGAAGAACGCCTTGAACTCCCCATAGAGCTGTGCCGCCAGCGTTTTGTTGGGCGAGATGATCAACGTCGGACGGTTCACGTTCGCGATCACGTTTGCCATGGTGAAGGTCTTGCCCGAACCGGTCACGCCCAGAAGGATATTGTGCGGTTTCCCGGCTTTGACGGCTTCGGTCAGATCTTTGATGGCCTGGACTTGGTCGCCGGCAGGTTTAAAGTCGGATACGACTTCGAATTTTCCCATAAAGATGGATATTACACTCCAGAAAGAATAAAAAGGAAATCATGACCACTAACAAAACCACATCCGAAAAAGAAAGTTCATCGCTTGTCTGGAACCCGAAGATCCAAAAAGAAATCCTCCAAATCATCAAAGATATGGAACCGAAAGACCGCCCGTTTGAAAACGGGGATGTGGTCAAAGAAATCATCGTCACCGCGCTGAAAAGCGTCGAAGCGCAGATCGGGCGCGGCGACCTCAAACTCTTGAGCCGCTCCATCCGCGAACTGCGCTACGCGTTCAAAATTTTCCAGAACTACCGCCACGTGCGCAAAGTGTCCATCTTCGGATCAGCGCGCACCCCCGCCACCGAAATGGCCTACCAGATGACCAAATCCTTCTCGAAAAAACTCATCGATAACGGCTACATGATCATCACGGGCGCTGGACCCGGCATCATGGAAGCCGGCAACGCGGGCGCGGGCCCCAAAGGCAGTTTCGGCGTGAACATCCGCCTGCCGTTCGAACAGCACCCGAACCCATTCATAGCGAACCAACCCACTTACATCGACTGCCGTTACTTCTTTACACGGAAACTGGTCTTCATCAAAGAAGCGGCCGGCGGCGCGTTTTTCCCGGGTGGGTTCGGAACACTGGACGAGGCCTTCGAGTTGCTGACGCTGGTCCAAACCGGAAAGTGCGACCCGATCCCCTTGGTGTTTGTGGAAACGCCGAAAGAACCGTTCTGGACCGATTTGAACAAGTTCATCCTTAAGCACATGTCCAAAACAAAAAAAATATCACCGGAAGATTTCAGTCTCTACAAAATCACAAGCTCGGTCGACGAAGCCGCCACCGAGATTTTCCGCTTCTACTCGAATTACCATTCAATGCGGTACGTAGGAGAAAAGTTGGTCATCCGACTTAAACGGCCGGTGGACAAATCTCAACTGAAACACTTGAACGCAAAATTCAAAGACATTCTGACCGGCGGCGAATACGAAGCCAGCAAGCCGCTCGACGAAGAGTCCAACCAGCCCGATCTGAACAAAATGCCGCGCTTGGTATTTTCGTTTAACCGCATGAACAACGGTCGCCTGCGGCAATTGATCGACTTCATGAACACGGCGGAATGAAAATCCGTCATCCCAACGAACCCCGTCACCCCAACGAACCCCGTCACCCCAACGAACCCCGTCATCCCGGCGAAAGCCGGGATCCAGTCCTTTACCGAATGTTTAAGACCTGGGCCCCGGCTTTCGCCGGGGTGACGATACTTTTTTCCGGGGTGACGCTACTTTTTTCCGGAGTGACGATACTTTTCGCGGGAATGATGATTTTGGCACTACCTGTTTTTGCGGCGGGGCCGTTGGATGGGCGCACGATCGCGGTTGACCCGGGACATGGGACCATCGATTTTTACGGGCACATCATCAACGCGGGCAAAGCAACGCGGGGCGGACGGGTAGCCGAGCACAAACTGACATTCGAAATGGCTCAAAAACTCGGGAAGTTGATTGAGGAACAGGGCGGGCGCGTCATCTACACGAGGACGCCGTTCGATTATTGGCGGGTGTCCTCCAGCAACACCGAAGACAACAAATCACGGGCGCTGCTCGCCAACCAGTTAAATGCGGATGTTTTTATCTCCATTCATTGCGACTGGAACCCGCGCTCGAAAATGCGCGGCACGACCACCTATTACAAAACACCGGAATCGCGACGGCTGGGCGAGGAAATCCAGAAGCGGATGGTGAAGCAGCTCAAATCATTTGACCGTCAACTCAAACAAGACAGTTACACGGTGCTCGACGTGGCGAAGATGCCGGCCGTGCTGGTGGAAACCGGATTCCTCAGCAATCCCACTGAATCGCAGAAATTGGTGAAGAAGGATTACCAGCAGAAAGTGGCCGAGGCCATCTCTGCCGCCTTAGTTACGTACTTCTCGAATTAAGGCCGCAATCCGCGTCGCGGCCTCTCTTAAGTCGATCGGCAAGGTGTGTTTGCCATATCCCCACTTGGGCCATTCCGGGGCCAGCCGCATGATGCCTTCCAAAATTAGATTAAACGCCCCCTCCGCCAAATCTTTTTGTTCGTAGACCCGCGCCCGGCCCATTTCCACCAACACTTTGGCGTTTGCCGTTTGATGTCCATTGGTGGCCAACGGGTACGGAACAAAAATGGCGGGCCGTTTCACCACCATCACCTCTGATACCGTGGAGGCGCCGGCGCGGCTGATCACAAAATCGCTCGCGGCATAGGCGGACGGCATGTCGTGACAATAGGAATCCACGTAAAAACGGTAGGGAGTCTTGCCATAACGCGCGCGCACCGGCGCCACGTCTTCGGCGCCAGTGATATGGATCACCTGAAATTGCTCGGCGTATTGCGGGAGGGATTCAAACGCGTCGACGACGATTTGGTTTAAACGTTGCGCGCCGAGGCTTCCCCCAAAAACAAGAAAGGTCTTCTTGTCCGGATCAAGTCCCCACTTATGACGCGAACCGCCTTGGGACGGCAATTCAAAAAATTCGCGCCGGACAGGATTGCCGGTGAAAACAGCCTTCTTTCCGAAAACGTCCACGCTCTGCTCAAAACTGACCGCAATCTTCGACGCGAACCGGCTCAAGAGGCGGTTCGCAAGTCCGGGGACCGCGTTTTGTTCGTGCAGGATCACGGGAATACCCTGGAGTTTCGCGGCGATCGCGGGAGGCACCGAAAGATAACCGCCCATCACGAGCAGCGTGTCCGGGTTCTCTTTGAGAAGGTATTGATAGGCCTGCAGGAAACCTGAGAAAAGTTTCATTAGTGACGTAAGATTCGAAAGCGCGAGCTTCCGCTTGAACCCGCCGGCGGCAATGGTCGTAAATGGGATTTTTTCGCGTTCCAAAAGCGGCAACACGTAATCGCCTTTTTTAATGATGAACGAAACATTGTCCCCCATCGCTATCAGCTCGCGCGCCACCGCCAATCCCGGATAAAAATGGCCGCCGGTCCCGCCGGCCGTGATAATCACGCGCATATCAGCGCGTCTTCTGGATGTTCACCTGGGCCCGCCTTGAAACATTGGCGAGAAGACCAACCATGAACATCATGATGAGCAAAGAGGAACCGCCAAACGAAATGAATGGCAGCGGCATTCCTTTCGTCGGAAAAAGACCGCAGGCGACACCCATATTGATCAAGGCTTGGTAACCGATCGTCAAACCAATGCCGGCCGCCACCAGCCTTGAGAAACTGTCGGGCGCTTTCTTGGCGATTTTGAGACTGCGCATGCACAGAAAAAGGAATAGGCTGGCGCATGCCAGTGTTCCGATGAGCCCCAACTCTTCGCCAAGCACCGAGAAAATAAAATCGGTATGGCACTCCGGCAGGTTCGAAATTTTCAAGCGGGAATTACCCAGGCCTTTGCCAAAAAATCCACCCGAGCCCATCGCAATTAAGGATTGAATTAATTGGTATCCCTTTCCTTGCGCGTCGCTCCATGGATCCATGTACGCGAACAACCGCTGCAACCGGTATTGAACTTTAAACACCGCCACAATAAGGATCGGCAAAGTGGCGATGGCAATAATAAAGAAATGGCTCCAACGCGCGCCGCCAAGCAGAAGCAGTGTAAACATCACACCGGTCATCAAAACCGGCGTTCCAAGATCGGGCTCGATGAGAATGAGGCCCAGCATTCCACCCGCGAGCGCCAATATCGGAAGCAGTCCCTTCTTAAACTCGCGCAAACGGCTTTGCCTCCGGTCCATGTAATCCGCGACCAGGAACACCAACATGATCTTGGCCAATTCTGACGGCTGAAACGAACCGCCCGGGAAATGGATCCACCGGCGGGCGCCCGAGATTTTCGGACCGATCAACAACACCAGCACAAGCAAAGCGATCGTGGCGAAATACATCGGCTTGATGTTGGCCTGCCAAAAAGAAAAAGGGATGTTGGCGGCCAGCAAAAAAGCGCCGACGCCCAACACCGACCACATCAGTTGTTTCTTCAGGAAAAAAAACTGATCGTGGTAACGGCTTTCGGCAAAAAGCGCGCTGGAGGAATAAATCATGACCCAACCGAACACCAGCAACCCCGCCACCGAAAGCAACAATCCCGTGTCCGGGTAGGGCGCGCGCATCAGAGATTCAATGGAAAAAAGTTTTGCGAGTTTTTTCTTTTCGGTCTTGGTTTTGGAAACGAACTGGTATCTCATCGGAGGGCTTTTACGAATTTGGTGAATTCCGCGCCGCGGTGCTCAAAATTTTTGAACTGATCGAACGACGCGCAGGCAGGAGAAAGCAGCACCACGTCCCCCTTGGCCGCCAGCTTACGGGCCACGGCGATGGCTTTCCTAAGCGTTCCACAGGAAACCATCGGCGCCGCCCCTTGTAAATCTCTCGCGATGATCGGCGCGGCCTCGCCGATAGTGAGAATGGTTTTAACGCCCTTTTTGATCAGCTTGAAAAGCGGTTTGTAGGGGGTCCCTTTATGTTCTCCTCCCAAGATCAAAATGACCGGCGCCGAAAAGGACTTGAGCGCGACAAAAGTGGAGTCCACGTTGGTGGCTTTCGAATCATTGAAGTAACGCGCGCCGGCCAACTCGCGAACAAGCTCTATGCGGTGTGGCACGCCTTTAAACGACGCAAGCCCTGCGCGAATGGCGACCGGGGAAAGTTTTAACGCTCGGCAGGCCGCGGAAGCGGCCATCGCGTTTTGAAAATTGTGGTCGCCGGGCAGCCGGATGCTTTTCGCGAGCCGCGCATCGACAGAATTCGGGAAGAAAACTTTCGTGGCCCGGATTTTTTTCGCGACGCGGCGACACCAAGGGTCCCGTCCGTTAAGGACCGCCGTGTCTTCTTTTTCCATCCACGCAAACAGGCGCGCCTTCGCGGCCGCGTATCCGGCCATGGTGCCGTGGCGCTTCAAATGATCGGGTGTGAGGTTCAAGAAAACACCCACGTTCGGATGAAAGGAATGGTGTCCCTCCAGTTGATAACTCGACACCTCGAGCACAACCACGGTGCGCCGGTCTATTTTTCCAACCAAATCGCTCAACGGCGTTCCAATATTTCCGCCGACCGCGGTTTTAACACCGGCCTTTTTGAGAATGTGTCCAAGCAAAGCCGTGGTGGTGGTTTTTCCGTTGGTGCCCGTGATGGCCACGGTTTTCCCGGCTTGAACATAGCGCCAAGCAAGCTCCAGCTCCGGCAAAACCGGAATGGCGTTTTTCCGCGCTTGCTCAAGTTGCGGATGGTCCCATGGAACGCCGGGACTGGTGACAACCATGTCGGTATCGTCAAAATAAAGTTTGGGTTGTCCGGCTTTGACTATGACACCTTTGGGCAGATCTTTCAGTGCGACAGTGAGCTGAGAGCGGGGTTTTTCATCGACAAGTGTCACGTGAGCACCATGACGGACTAACAACTTAGCAGCGGCGATGCCCGACTTAGCTGCCCCCACAACAACTACATTTTTGGGGGTCTGCCCCCCGTAGCTCCGCTTTTTGGAGCGAAGGGGGGTCATCGTAACTTGAGCGACGTCATCGCGATGAGAGCCAGCACAATCGCCACGATCCAGAACCGCAACGTGACTTTGGTTTCAGGCCAGCCCAACATCTCGAAATGGTGATGGAGCGGAGACATCTTAAAGACCTTCCGCTTAAAAATTTTCAGTGAGCCGATTTGAAGCAACACCGATCCTGCTTCAGCGACAAATATTCCTCCGACAATCACGAGCATGAGCTCCTGCTTGATCGCAATGGCGACAAGACCGATGGTCCCGC
Source organism: uncultured Elusimicrobia bacterium (assembly GCA_964405835.1). Classification (GTDB taxonomy): domain Bacteria; phylum Elusimicrobiota; class Elusimicrobia; order F11; family F11; genus JAJVIP01. The sequence continues at coordinate 10,405 of CAYOPN010000046.1, forward strand.
CAAGAAAAAGGGAGCCGGTGTCCCCCATGAAAATGGCGGCCGGGTAACCGTTGAACCACAAGAACCCAAGGCACGCGCCCGCCATCGCGGCGAGATACACCGTCAATTCCCCCGATCCCGCCACGGGGATCAAGCGCAAATAGGAAGAAAGTTTGGCGTTGCCGGCGAGATAGGCAAAGATCGCAAACGCCAGCGCGCTAATAAGCAACGTTCCGGTGGCAAGGCCATCGAGGCCGTCCGTTAGGTTGACCGCATTGGAGGCGCCGATGACAGCAATCATTCCGAAAAGAATGATGAACGAACTTAAATTGATGAAAACATTCTTGATGTAGGGCACCTGCACATGCGTGGTGAACACTTCATTCGGAGGGAAAAGATACAGGTACCCGGTCACGCCGATCGCCCACAGCAATTGAAAGAATATTTTTCCGCCTTGCGACATTCCTTTGGAGGGATGTTTCAAGATCAACTTCTTGTAAGCGTCCCAGAAACCAAGCGCGCCCAGATAAATGGCCGAAATCAACAAGAGCAGGATGAACCGGTTGTTCGGGCGCGCCCACAACAACGTCGACGCCACGAGCGCCGCCAGCATCAGCAAACCGCCCATCGTGGGCGTGCCGGATTTTTTCAAATGGGTCTGTGGGCCGTATTCACGGATGCTCTGCGTCACTTCCCAGCGCTTGACCAGATCAATAAACCTCTGTCCAAACAGCAACATGATCATAAGCGCGGTCAAAAACGCGCCGCCGGAACGGAACGTGATGTATTGAAAAACGTTGAGTGGGAACCAGAGTTCGCGGAGCTCGGCCAGCTGGTACAACATCAGATGGCCTCCACGGCTTTTTCGAGATGGACGCCGCGCGAACCTTTAAACAGGATCGCGGTGCCGCGCTGCGCGTATTTTTTCAAATCGGGCCCCAGTGCTTCGGTGGATGGGAAATGGCTGAACATTTTTCGCGATGCGCCGGCCGAAATGGCGCCTTCGAGGACCGCTTTGGTTTCTTGACCGACCAGAAAAACATGTTCCAGCGCGAAGTGCGCGAGCTCGACGCCGACATGGAAGTGGTATTTCTCGGACTCCGATCCCAATTCCAGCATCGACCCGAGCACCAGCACGCGCTTTTGGTCCGGATAGGTTTCGGCCAGCGAACGCACCGCCGTCATCATGGACGCGGGGTTCGCGTTGTAGGCGTCGTTGATCAGGATGGCGCCGGAGGAATGGGGCAAAATCTGCATGCGCATCTGGGGCGGTTCAAAATTCTCGAGACCGTGCACGATCCGGTCGATCTTGCAGCCGAGCGTCCAACCGGCGGCCGCGGCGGCCAGCGCGTTCATCACATTGTGCCGTCCAGGGATTTTCAGCGTGACCGGCGCGTTCTGGGAAGCCACATGCAGCATGAAGCGTGTGTTCTCTCCAGCCTCGACCGCGCTCGCCCGCACAGGACAGGTCGGCGCGTCGCCGAAATAAACAATTTTCTTTTTGAAGGTCCGCACCAATTTTTCCAAGTGCGGTTCCCCCCACGGCACAATCGCGACTCCATCCGAGGGCAGCGATTCCATGAGCTCCCATTTCGTTTCGGCAATGCGGTCGATGGAGCCGAATGTTTCCAGATGGGCCGGACCGATACTGGTCAAAATTCCGGTGGTCGGATGCGCGATCTCCGCGAGCGCAGCAATATTTCCGGGCGCGGAAGCGCCCATTTCGAGCACCATCCATTTGTGTTCGTCTTTGGCCTTGGAAAGGACCAGAGGAAGGCCGATCTGGCTGTTGAAATTTCCGGACGTCGATAAACCCGGCCCCAACGCCTCCAACACGCTTGCCAGCATTTGTTTGGTGGTGGTTTTCCCGTTCGAACCGGTAATGCCCACAACCGGGCCGCGGAATGAATTCCGCACCGAACGGCCCAAAAACCGCAACGCCTCCAGCGGATCGGCGACACGGATGATGGCGGATGGGAACGACAAATCGTTTTTGAACCAGTCGAGTTGCGACACCACCACGGCGGACGCGCCTTGGCGGCTGGCGGCCGTCGCGAAATCGTGGCCGTCGGAGCGCTCGCCTTTGAACGCGAAGAAAATGGCCCCCTTTTCGATGTTGCGGGAATCGACGGTGGCGCTCGTGGCGATCGCCTTGGGACTGCCCAAGATCAACTGCCCTTTCATGGTGGTCGTTGCGTCTTTGATGGTTATGTTCATTTCTTCAAAGCGTCCCTGGCAACTTCAAAATCAGAGAAGTGGATCTTTTTCTGTCCGATGATCTGATAGTCCTCATGTCCTTTTCCGGCGATGAGCACAATGTCTCCGCTTTCCGCGGAATTCACTGCGGCGCGGATAGCGGTCGCGCGGTCTTCAATCGTTCTAAAATTTTTCTTGCCAGTCTTCTCGATGCCGGCCTCGATGTCCTTCAAAATCATTTTTGGATCTTCGGTCCGCGGATTGTCGGAAGTAACGTAGACTTCATCGGCGAGCCGCACCGCTACGTCTCCCATCTTCGGCCGTTTGGTTTTGTCGCGGTCGCCGCCCGCGCCGAACACACAGATCAATTTGCGCGGCCCCGTGTTCCGAAGCGTGGTCAACACCTGCCCCAGAGCATCGTGCGTGTGCGCGTAATCCACGACCACAACAAAATCTTGCCCCGCTTCGACCCTCTCCAACCGGCCCGGCACGGCCAACATCTGATTGAGTCCTTTCAGGATGTCTTTTTCCGGCATCCCAAACGCCAGCATCGCGCCGGCGGCCGTCAAACAATTGGAAACGTTGTGAAGGCCCAACAAGTTGTTCGATACCGGCCCCGAGAAACCCGAGGGGAACGTCAACTTGAACCGCACGCCGCTTAAATCGCATTTGATGTCGCTCGCACGCAACTGCGCCGCATCGATCGAACCGAACGTGATGGCGTTTTTGCGTTCGGCGGCCAGCTTCCGGCCGTATTCATCGTCGACATTAATGACCGCTTTGACCGGGTCTTTCCGGAAAAACAATTTCCGTTTGGCTTGATAGTAATTCTCCATGGTGCCGTGATAGTCCAGATGGTCCTGGGTCAAATTTGTGAACACGCCTACCGCAAAACGCACGTCGTCCACCCGGTTCTGGTCGAGCGCGTGCGAGGACACTTCCATGGCGACCGCGGCCGCTTTCTTGTCGGCGGCCTCCGCGATGAAAGACTGCACGTCGAGCGACATCGGCGTCGTGTTCGGCGCCGGCCGTACATCCGCGCCCAAACGGTAATTGACGGTGCCGATCACGCCGCAAGCTTGCCCATTCGCACGCAAAATGGCCTCGATGATGTAGGTCGTGGTGGTTTTTCCGTTTGTGCCGGTGATGCCGATGACCGGAATCCGATGCGAAGGATTGTCGTAAAAGGCGCTCGCGAGTTTCGACATGGCCACCGACACCGATGGTTGCTTTACAGTGGGCAGCGGCGCCGGCGTTTCTTTTTCAATCACGGCGGCCACGGCGCCCTGTTGGGCGGCTTGACCTAAAAATTCATGCCCGTCCACGCGCGCGCCGGGAATCGCAAAAAACAAATGTCCTTTTTTGACCAGACGCGAATCGTACGAAAGCCCGGTCACATCCGGGTCCGTGGCGGCGGTTGCTTTAATGCCGCCCTTCAACAGAAGCGTGTTCAGTTTCATAAATATTTCGATGGCGCGCGCCGACCCGCGTGCGCAATCTTCGGATCCATCTGTTCGGCGATGCGGCGGAATATCGGCGCTGCATCGAGGCCGCCCCAACGGCGCCCTTCGGGCTCATCAAGAATAACGACCATGGTCAATTTGGGATTGTCTGCTGGGAAAAATCCGCAGAACGACACCAGCGACAACAGCGAATGGTATTTGTGGCGCGCCGCGTCCCATTTCTGGGCGGTGCCGGTTTTTCCGGCCACTTTGGTTGAAGGGTCCCAGGTGATTTGCGCGTTCACTCCGGTCCCACGCTGTACGGCTTGCGTTAAAATTTCTGTTAGTTTTTTGGCGGTTTCCGGTGTCACCACGCGGCGCACTTCGGCCGGTGTTGATTCCCACACCGCATCTCCGTTGTTTTTCACGATCCGCCGGACCAAACGCGGTTCCATTAAGATCCCGCCGTTGGCGACCGCCGAATAAGCGCCGGCCAACTGCACCATCGTCACACCAAGCTCCTGTCCAAACGACACCACGTGCCGCGACACGCCACTCCATTTCGCCACCGGCCTGAGCACGCCCTTCGCTTCACCGGTCATGCCCGACCCCGATTGCACGCCGAATCCAAAAAGCCTCGCGTACTGGTACAGACGCACCGATCCTAGACGGTCTGCGATTTTCGCGGTGCCGATGTTCGATGAATGGACCATGATGTCTTCCAAATTCATGCGTTTGATGGGTTCGTGGTCATGGATCGTAATATCAGCCACTTTCCACGCGCCCTTTTCCCCGTCAAAAAATTCGTTTTCCTTTACGACTTTCTCTTCGATCGCAGCGGCCGCGGTCACGATCTTAAATGTGGATCCCGGCTCAAACACATCGACCAAGCCCGGCACATGCAATTGGTCCGGTGCCGGCGGATTGTCCGCATCGAGCGATACCGGCGGCCAGGCCGCCATCGCCAAAATTTCCCCGTTCCAGGGGTCCTGGACGATCGCCATCCCTTTTTTAGCGCCGGTCTTTTTGGCGCCCCACGCCAGCTCGCGCTCCACGATCTGCTGGATGCCGGCATCGATGGTCAATTCCACATTGCCGGAATCCTCGGTCGATCCGACCAACGCCTTTTCAAAACCGTTTTCGATACCCGAAAGCCCGCGGCCGTCCATGCCCACAAATCCAAGTAAATGACTGGCCATCACCCCCATCGGATAATGCCGCCGCGACTCGGACTTAAACGCGATACCCGGAATTTTCAGCTCTTTTATTTTTGCGGCGACCGGAGAGGGCACGTCGCGTTTTATCCATACGAACGACTTGTGGTTTTTCCGGAACCGGTTCAGCAAATTTTCTTCGCTCATCCCGAGCAATAACGCCAATTGTTTGGCGGCGGATTTTTTGTTCTTCATCATGGAGGGATCGGCAAAACAGGAGGCAACTTGGACGGTCTCGGCAAGCGTGGCGCCGGTGCGGTCGTAGATGCGGTAGCGCGAGGAGTTGGATTCGGGCTTCACGGGGCACTGCCGGTCGGCCCTGTCGATCAGGTCCGAACGCAGGACCCCTTGGACATACACGAGCCGGACTCCGAGAAACGAAAAAGCGATGAGCACGAATGAACGGACCAGAAAGAACCGGGAATTCATCGGCAAAAGGAACCCGCCGCTTTTATTGGATGGGAATGACATTCTCGGCGTTGGATGGGACCCACGGCCCGTGGCGCTTGGCCCATTGGTCAAGCACAGTCAGGGATGTGAGGTCCTCGATGCGTTCGTTCAGAACGTTCAGTTCGGACTTCTTTTGAAAAACTTGAGACTCGACGCGGCGGAGTTGCAACAGACTGCGTTCAGCCTGGATCGGCCACCACACGCGAATAAACAGCAGCCCCCCAACAATGCCGAACACGCTGGCGACGCGCGCCAACGGTTCAATCCCCGCCAATCTTCGGTTATCGCGCACGATTAAGCGGTCCTTTCCAGCACGCGCAGCTTCGCGCTGCGGGCCCGGGAATTTTCGCGTTGCTCTTGATCGGAAGGAACAACGGGTTTTTTAGTAACAAGGGAAAATCGCTTGGCGCCCGCAGGCTCTTTCACCTGCCTGTCCGGCAGGCAGGCCAGCGAACGGAAACGCTCTTTGACGCGTTTGTCTTCCAACGAATGAAACGAAATAAAGACCAACCTGCCTCCCACGTTTAAACAATCCGGCGCCGTTGCCAGAAGATCGTCCAACGCGCCCAATTCATCGTTCACAAGGCACCTTAGCGCGAGAAAAACGCGCGTCGCCGGATGGGTCTTTCCATGCCGGCCGATCACGCGTTCACAAAGCCGTGCCAAGTCGCCCGTGGTGTTGAGTCTTCCCGCGCTCAACTCAAACAAAATCGATTTGCTCAGCTTCCTTGCGTTTCTCTCTTCGCCAAATTCCCGGAGTAATTCTTCGAGGTCGCTTTCCCGGATCGTGCGTAAAATCTGTTGCGCCGTTTTTCCGCTGGTCGGATCCAACCGCATGTCGAGCGGACCATCCGATTGAAAACTCATCCCTCTTTCAGCGTTGTCGAGTTGCGGGCTGGCGACCCCCAAGTCGAACAACATTCCGTCCGCGCCTTTCCAACCTTCCGCGGTAAGCGCCCCGTGCAACCCCCGAAAATTGACTTGCCGAGTACGAGTCAGATCTCCGAGGGGTTGCAAGCGGCGCTCCGCCGCTGCCAAATTGTGAGGATCCACATCCAAACCGAGTAGTCGACCATTGGGACCTAACCTCCGCGCGATGGCTTCGGCGTGACCGCCCAAGCCAAGCGTACCGTCGACGTAATAGCCATCGGGTTTGATGTTGAGAAATTCGATAGTTTCGTTAAGCAGTACACTTTTATGCATTCCCTTTAAATTTCTAAATGTTTCCCCATTTTTTGAAACGTACCCGAAGCCTTTTTACTGTAGGCATTCCACCGCGCCGCGTCCCACACTTCAATCCGTTCTCCGACACCCAAAATGTAGACGTCTTTTTTCAACGCCGCGTAATCGGTCAACGTCTTCGGCACCACGAGGCGCCCCATTTCATCGAGAGCCACTTCTTGCGCGCCGGCGAGCAAAAGCCGCTTGAACGCGCGGCCGTCTTGTTGGTTTTTTATCGGAAGGTTTTCAAGACGTTTCAGGAGGGGTCCGTGGAAGGTTTCTGCGTCGTAAATGTACAGACACATCTCAAGTCCGCGCGTCACGACGAAATTACCGCCCTTCGTAAGTTCCCCCTCCCGCAATTTAGCGGGCAAGAAGAGCCGTCCTTTCGCATCAATGGTGTATTCGTACGTCCCTAAAAACAAAGCGTCCCCCAAGGGTTATCCACAGTCTCCACAGCTTTATCCACAATTCGCCACTGTTAGCCACAATTGTCCACGCAGTCTAATATCCGAAAATGTGAGTGTCAACGAAAAAGAAACCCCTCACCCAACCCTCTCCCTAAAGGGAGAGGGCTAAGTTGTTTAAAAACAGAAAACAGCAATCTCCCTCTCCCTTTAGGGAGAGGGCCGGGGTGAGGGCAAGATATTGGTGCTGAGTTTTAGCTGGCGGGAACGGGAGGCGAGGCGGGAGCTTCTTGTTGCACGTAAAGAATGCGGGAACAGGAGTCGCAAAGCACCATCGACTTCGCTTTGCGGATCTCGTTCATCTTGTTTTGCGTGAGGCCCAGATGGCAGCCACCGCAAGAATTGTTCACCATCGGCACAATCGCGAGGCTGCCGCGTTTCTCGCGTATCGCGTCGTAGGTGCCAAGCAACGTGGGCGGAACGGTGGCCGCGTAAGAGGCGCGTTCCTCTTCTTTTTTCTTCACTTCAGCGAGCGCGTCGGCCTTTTTGGTTTCCAATTGCTGGATCTCATTTTTCACGGCCGATTCGTCGGACTTAAATTTGGCTTCGAGTTCTTTGTAGCGGCGGTTGTCGGAATCGATGCTTTCCATAACAACCAAAATCTCGTCTTCAATTTTGACCACGGCGTCTTTGGCGGCCTGGATCTCGCTGAGCATGGCCTTGTACGCGTCGTTGCTCTTCAAGGAATTTAATTCGGAATTGTGTTTTTGGACCAGCTTTTCTTGCGCCTCAACGTCGGCCTCAAGTTGTTTTTTGCGGAGCGTGTGCTGGGAGAGCGCGTCTTTGGAGTTCTTGAGGTCGGATTTGAGTTTCTCTAACTGCTGGTTTTTCTTCTCAATGAGCGGGGTGACTTCTTCCGCTTTTTCACGGAGCGTGTCGATGGCAGCGTCGTGTTTTTGGAGCTCGATTAAGAAGGAAAGTTCGCCTTGCATGGGCCGGAGTCTAGCATACCGATCCCCAAAATTCGTTATGGTACAATCCGCGACCAGGCTTGGACGGGCCCATAGCTCAGTTGGTTAGAGCACTCCGCTCATAACGGATTGGTCGGTGG
>CAYOPN010000047.1:0-18192 GCA_964405835.1 uncultured Elusimicrobia bacterium
CATTCGATCTCGGCCGGTCTGGATTATCCGGGCGTTGGCCCCGAGCACGCGTTCTACAAATGGAGCAAGCGCGCCGAATACGTGGCCGCGACGGATAACGATGCGCTCCGCGGATTTAAACTTCTGTCCGAGACCGAAGGGATCATTCCGGCGCTCGAGTCGTCCCACGCGATCGGCTACATGGTCAGGAACGCGCGCCGCTTCAAGAAAAGCGACGTGGTGGTGGTTGGACTCTCCGGGCGTGGCGACAAGGACGTGGACGAAGTGCGCCGTGTGTTGGGAGAAGACGTCATCCCGGCGAAAGCCGGGATCCAGGTCTTAAACTTCGAGAAAATGACTGGGCCCCGGCTTTCGCCGGGGTGACGATCATGATGAATCACCTCGACCGCAAATTTTCCGAACTCAAGCAGCGCAACCGCAAAGCGTTGATCGCCTATCTCGCGGCCGGTTATCCAGCGTTGTCGCAGGAAACCGCGCTCGTTAAGACAATGGTAGCCGAAGGCGTTGATATTTTGGAAGTGGGGATCCCGTTCTCGGACCCGATCGCCGACGGGCCCACGATCCAGTTTGCGTCGCAGGAAGCGCTCAAGAATGGCGTGGACGTTCCGAAAATTTTGCGCTGGATCGCCAAGCTCAAGAAACAAATCGATATTCCCATCGTGGTCATGACGTACATGAACCCGGTGGTCGCCTACGGTTTTGCGGCGTTCGCGAAAGACGCCGCGCGCGCGGGCGTGAGCGGCATCATCATTCCCGATATGGTGCCCGAAGAAGCGGGCGATATTCGCCGGCAGCTCGCCGCGAAAAAAGTTCATTTGATCCATCTCGTCGCGCCGACCACGCCGAAAGACCGGCAGGCGCGCATCGCGAAATTAACGGGCGGTTTTCTTTACGCGGTCTCGGTCGCCGGCGTCACGGGCGCCCGCAAGGCGCTGCCGACAGAAACCAAAGCGTGGCTTGGCCGTTTGCGCGCAATGAGCAAGCGTCCGGTCTGTGTCGGGTTCGGTATCTCCGGCCCTGAGCAGGTGAAACATCTGCGTAGCAACGTGGACGGATTTATTGTCGGTTCCGCTTTTATCGATGTTCTTCGTAAAAATAAACCGGCGCAACGCGTTGGAAAAATGAAAAAGTTCGTGAGTTCTCTATCGAAGGAGTGTTCCCATGGCCGTTGAGAAAAAACCGTCCAAAAAAAGCATCCCGGAAGGGTTGTGGACCAAATGCCCCAAATGCGACCAGATCATTTACAACAAAGAGTTGGAGGCCAATCTGCGCGTTTGCTCAAAGTGCAGTTATTGCTTTCCGTTAAAGGCCTCCGAGCGCGTGGCGCTTCTGCTCGATGAAGGCACGGTGCAGGAAATGGACGCCGGCATCGAGTCGGCGGACCCGCTCAACTTCCTTGATGGCAAGATCTACAAAGAGAAAGTGGCCGCGAACCAAAAGAAAAGCGGCATGAAAGACGCCGTCTGGTCCGGCACTGGCAAAGTGGACGGACTTGATGTGTCGCTCGGCGTGATGGATTTTGCGTTCATGGGCGGCAGCATGGGCAGCGTGGTGGGGGAACGTCTCGCGCGCGCCGGTGAATACGCGCTTGAGCACCGGCTTCCATTCATCATCGTGTCGACATCGGGCGGAGCCCGCATGCACGAAGGAATATTATCGCTGATGCAGATGGCCAAAGTGAGCGCGGTGCTGGCGCGGATCAAGGATGCCGGTCTGCCTTATATTTCCATTTTGACCGACCCAACGACGGGTGGCGTGACGGCCAGTTACGCGATGCTGGGCGATGTGATCATCGCCGAACCGAACGCGTTGATTGGGTTCGCGGGCCCGCGCGTGATCGAGCAGACCATTCGCCAGACGCTGCCCGAAGGGTTTCAGCGTTCGGAGTTCCTGCTTAAGCACGGCATGGTGGACCGCATCGTGCCGCGCGCGGAGCTCAAGCAAGAACTCAAGCGCATCCTGTCGTTCCTTGCCCCGCGCGTCTGAGATGAACTTTGACCTGGCGCGCATGCGCCGGGCGATGGATCAGCTCGGAAATCCCCAGAATACCTATCCCGCCGTTCACATCGCGGGCACGAATGGGAAGGGGTCGGTGGCCGCCATGGTCGCCGCGGTACTGCGGCAGTCCGGACTGCGCGTGGGCCTCAACACGTCGCCACACCTCGAAAAAATTAACGAACGTTTCCAAATCAATGGCGTGATGATTTCCAATGAGGATTTTGCGCGTCTTTCCCGCCGTTTAAAACAGCTCTTTCCGCATTTCACCGAGTTTGAATTTCTCACTGCGATCGCCTTCCTGTGGTTCGCCGAACAAAAAGTGGACATCGCCGTGGTCGAAGTCGGCTTGGGCGGCCGATTGGACGCGACCAACATTATGGAGAACGTGCTGGTGAGCGTCATTACGACGATTGATTTTGACCACATGGACTGGCTCGGCAACACCATTCCGAAAATCGCTTTTGAGAAGGCCGGCATCATTAAGCCTGGTGTGCCCGTGGTGACAGGCACCTTTGGCGCGGCGTTGCGCGTGATCCGCGCTGTCGCCGGGGAAAAAAGGGCGCCGCTGACGGTTGTGCCGCCCGGATCGCTTGCCGCGCGCGCGCCGCTCGAAGGCCATCATCAACGCCACAACACGGCCATCGCGCTTGCCGCCATCGAAAAGCTGCGGCGTTATTTCCTGTTGACCCCGGAAGCGGTTGAAAAAGGGCTGAAAGCCCTGCGTTGGCCGGGGCGGTTCGAGCGTTTCATGGTAGGATCGGGCCCGCGAAGAAAAACCGTCGTGCTGGACGGAGCGCACAACCCGGCCGGCTGCCGCGTTTTGGCGGCGGTGCTGATCGAAAAGCGGTTCGCGCCGGTCAACTTGTTGTTTGGCGCGCTGCGCGATAAAAATGTCGCGGCCATGGCGAAAATTTTGGCGCCGGTCGCGAAAACCTGCGTGACCGTGCCGGTGGCGTCCGAGCGGACGTCCGACGCAAAAACATTGGCGCGTCTTTCGGCGTGGAAGGGGAAGGCTCTGCCGGTCAAATCGGCGGCGGAAGGCCTTAAAAAGATTTTGTCCGTAAAAAATGACCGCCCGGTCGTGGTGGCGGGTTCGCTGTATCTTGTCGGCGAAGTGCGAAGGAGAATTCGATGAAGTACCGTGTAGGAGTCGACTTGGGCGGGACCTCCGCCAAAATTGCCATCGTAAACGCCGCCGGGAAAATTGTCCGGCACGGCGGCGTTCCGACGTCCGGGTTTCCTAACCCATCCGCGCTGGTGGACCGCATTTCCGGTGTCATCAAAGATTTGCTGAAAAAGGACCAGGCGGAAAAAATCGGGATCGGCGTGGCCGGCGATATTGATTCGGAGAAAGGCGTTATCCGCATATCCCCGAACCTCGGCTGGAAAAATGTGCCAATGAAGAAATATTTCAAGCGTTCGTTCCGGAAATGCGCAATCACCGTTGAAAACGACGCGAACGCGGCCGCGTGGGGGATCTATAAAACGCAAGCACCCAAGCGCGCGACCAATGTGATTGTGATGACGCTCGGCACCGGCGTCGGCGGCGGCATCATTATCGGCGGACAATTGCTGCGCGGCGCCACCGGCAGCGCCGGAGAAGTGGGGCACATGAACATCGAAGAGAACGGGCCGCTGTGCAATTGCGGAAACCGCGGATGCCTTGAGACGTATGTCGGCGCCCCGCATCTGATGCGGAAGGTCAAGTCGGACCTTGCCGGCGGACGAAAAAGTTCGCTTCAGTCGATTTATAAAAGAGGCGGAGAAGAGATCACGCCTTATCTCATGGCGGAGGCGGCGCGCAAAGGCGACGCCTACGCGCTTTCCATTTGGGCGGGTGTCGGCAACGCGCTCGGCATCGCGGTTGGCGACCTGATTTACCTTTTGAATCCGCAGTTCATTTTTTTTACGGGCGGCATCGCGCAGTCGGGGCCGCTTATCCTGAAACCATTGTGGAAAAAGCTGCGGCAACGCTCCTTCAAGACGCCGGTGAACGCGGTCGCGATCAAAGTGGCCAAAGAAGCTTCCCATATCGGCGTGCTTGGGGCCGCTCTCCTCTGATTTGATGCGCACGGCAAAGGCCAACCGTCATCCCGGCGAAAGCCGGGATCCAGGCCTTCAACTATTTTTTAGAAGCTGGTTTAAAACCTGGGTCCCGGCTTTCGCCGGGATGACGTTTTTCTTGAGCGTTAGCCATGCTGTTCAAGCGCCGCCGGACGTTTCGACGGCGACCTTGACTGCCGACAAAATTTCGATGGATGGCGGCGCGAAGTCCGGGCGCGCCGAGGGGAATGTCCGGCTTGAGACGGAGACCGCTACGCTGACCGGCGATGAAATCGAATACCATTGGGAGAGCGAGACCGGCGTTGTCCGGAATGCGACCGGCATCAATCCACCGTGGCGCTTCACGGCAGAAAAGCTGACGCAGACCTCACCCGAAATATATTTTCTGGATGAGGGCACGCTCACGAGTTGCGATGAGGTCCCGCCGCATTACCGGATCAAGTCGAACACCGGGAAAGTCCGCCGAGGCAAACGCATGACCATGAAAAACGCCCGTCTCGTGCCGGACCAGACCGGGATTTTTTGGACGCCGTTTTACACGCGTTCGCTGGTCCCCAAAAAATACCGTCTCCGCATCGAACCCGGACAAACCAGCCGCGACGGTATCACCGTGAAAACCCTGCTCGGTTATCCGTTTACGCCCAATACCTGGACCACGGCGCGCTGGGACTATCTGCAATACACCGGCAACGGCGGCGGCCTCCAACATATTTACAACGCGCCCAACGTAAAAGGAAATTTTGACTCGTATTATGTCCGCGATACGAACCCTGATCCGCAACCGCAGAGCCGCCGCTACACGGTCCTGTGGAACCACTATCAACGACTCACGCAACGTCTGGCCGCCAACGCCAAGCTCGACATAAAAAGCGACCAGACATTCGGAAACCAATTCGCCGACGTGGGAAACGAGGTCTATGTAGAAAACCAGGTGCGTGGTCTGTTGTCGGAAGGCGGCTTCAACTATCAGTTCGACAATGCCACGATGCAGATGGATTTCGAACGCAAAGACAAGTTCGACTCGACCGTTTCGTCGAGGCAGTTCATCAGCCGGCTCACACTGCCGCGCATCACATTTAATACGGCGCCATTGACCAGTAAGAAGTTGCCTTTCTACACGAGCTTCAATGGGTCGTGGACGAATGACACGCAGGAACGCACCGATCCCGATGAAAACCTTCGTTACAAACGCAGCGCGACCGCCGGTGCGGAAGTGAAAAAAGATTTCAAAGTGGGGAAAGCGATGACGCTGACGCCGCTGCTCGGATACAACGAGTCCTGGGACAACCGCGTGCTGTCATCAACTTATGTGGTGACCGAAAAGGACCAATATGTCGGCCGGTACACCACGGGTCTGGACGGCCGGCGCCGGTTTTTCCGCCGCCTGGACTTGCGTTTGGGTTACCGTTACCAGGTCCGCAACCGGGTCAATCAGACCAAACAAGAATTCAAGTCGAACGATTACGGCGTGGAGATCAATTCACTGACGGGATCGTTCCAGACGCGCATCGGCCGGTCGAGCCTCGTGACGTTGTCGTCGGGTTACGATTACCGCGAGGCGCCCCGTGACGACCCCGAGAAGTACAAACACTCCAGCGAGCGCATCACGCCTCCGTCGTTTGATCTTCAATACGAAGTTAAAAAAGACGTGAACCTCTATTTTCGGGAGACCTATTCCATTTATGACTCAAGAACAGACAGCCTTATTAACACGCCGGTCAATACGTCCGGCGAGTTGCAGCTCGGCAATCCCGTGGCTTCACGCATGTTCTCGCAGGGTTTCAGTTATTCGAAAAAATCGCCCGGTGAAGATTCGCAGCTGTTTCTTACCAGCAAGCTGAAGTTTTATATGACGAACAAATGGTACGTGGACCTGTTGCTGAGCTATCGCGCGGTGGGCGAGCAAAAATTGGACTACCGTAAGGTATTTCCAATCGAACGCACGATCCGCGTTGTGCGCGACTTGCATTGCTGGATTTTGCGGGCCGAATTCTCAAGCCGGCCGGGCCGCACGGACGCGTCTTTTTACATCGATCTCAAAGCGAACGCGAAATCGTCCAAGAATATTTTCCAGGAAGACCATCCTTCCGTTTATTCCACGCGCAACGATGGCCCCGATTATGACGAGCTGTTTCCGCCCGCCACCCCACATGACGGTCCCTCGGCACCCGTCGGAGAACCCGGAAAGTAATTTGTTACACTTCGCGCCATGATCCTTCGACAAATGCTCAGGATCACAGTGAGGGAAATCGAACTGTGAAAAAAGTTTGCATGATCGGCACCGGCTACGTGGGGCTCGTTACAGGGACCTGTTTTGCCGAGATCGGGCACCGTGTCATTTGCGTCGACAAGGACAAAAATAAAATCGACGCGCTAAACGCGGGGAACATCCCCATTTATGAACCGGGCCTTAAAGAGCTGGTGAAAAAGAACCGCGCTCGCAAGCGGATCCGTTTTACGACGAGCATCAAAGAGGGCGTGGAAGCCTCCGACATCATTTTCATTGCGGTCAACACGCCGCCATTGCCGGACGGCGGAGCGGACTTAAGCTTCGTCGAAGCTTGCACGCGGGAAGTGGCCATGCACGCGAAACGCCCCAAGCTCCTCGTTGAAAAATCCACGGTGCCGGTCCAGACCAGCGAACGCATCAAGCAGACCCTTTCTTCCATGAGCAAGGCCGGCAGCAGAGTCGAAATTGCGTCCAACCCCGAATTCCTGCGCGAAGGCTCCGCCATTCAAGATTTTCTCCATCCCGACCGTATTGTGATCGGCGTGCAGTCCAAAAAAGCCGAGAAACAACTGCGCGAGCTCTATTCGAAGATCAAAGCGCCCATCGTTGTTACCGATGTGAATAGCGCCGAACTCATCAAACACGCGGCCAACTCGTTCCTGGCGCTCAAAATCTCCTATATCAATGCGATTTCGCAAATCTGCGAGAAGGTCGGCGCCGATGTGCAACGCGTGGCCGAAGGTATGGGGCTCGACGGCCGCATCGGACGGTCGTTCTTGAACGCGGGCATTGGTTACGGCGGTTCGTGTTTCCCGAAAGACGTGTCCGCTTTCATAAAGATTGCCGAAGTGAACGGTTATGACTTTTCCATCTTGCGCGCCGCTGAGTCCGTAAACTCCTCGCAGCGCCTGCTGGTCGTAAAAAAATTGGAACAGGCGTTGTGGACGTTGAAGGGGAAGACCATCGGCGTGCTCGGTCTCGCGTTCAAGCCGGAGACCGACGACCTGCGGAACGCTCCCGCCGTCGACATCATCAAGGAACTGTTGAGCCGCGGCGCCACCGTGCGCGCATTCGACCCTGTCGCCGCTCAAAAAATGAAGCTGCAATTTCCGAACATCACTTACGTCAATAATCCGATCGATGCCGCCAAAGGCGCGCACGGGCTGCTTGTGGTCACCGAGTGGCCGCAGTTCCGGAAAATGGACCTCGCCAAACTCAAGGCACGCATGTCCACGCCGGTGGTCGTCGATGGGCGAAATGTTTTTGATCCGGCGCTTATGGCCAAGAAAGGCTTTGTGTACCACTCCATCGGCCGGCCGCCGGTCGCGCATTGACTGTATCCCCGCTAAACACCCTCAGCGTCGTCATCCCTTGTTACAACGAAGAGGACAACCTTCGCCGCTTCCCCGAAGAAGTTTTTGATGTGTTGCGTCCCATCGTGCCCGGTCTTGAGATCGTGCTGGTCGACGACGGCTCCCGTGACAACACGTTCCAGCGCATGGGCGAACTCGGCAAACAATTTCCTTTTGTGAAGATTTTCCGGCATTCGAAAAACCTGGGCCTCGGCGCCGCGCTTCGCACCGGTTTCTCGCTTTGCTCCGGCGACGCGGTCTTGGCGCTCGACGGCGACCTCACCTTTCATCCGAACGATGTGCCGGCGCTGCTCGCTGCGTATGGTCCCGGCGTTGATTGTGTGGTGGGTTCGCCGTTCCTCGGAAAAATGGAGGCGGTCAATCCGGCCCGGCACGTTTTAAGTTGGTCGGTAAACCGCATCTACCGCGCGCTCATTCGACGCGACCTCACGTCCATCAGCGGCATATTCCGTCTTTACCGGACGGACAAGCTCAAGCAATTAAAACTTTCCAGCAACTCGTTCGACATCAACGCTGAGATCATCATCAAATTGTTGTTGGCGGGGGCCAATGTTGTGGAAGTGCCGGTCACGCTTGGCCGCCGGCTTTACGGAGAGTCAAAGATCAACGCGGGGCGGGAAATCGCCAACCATTTAAAAATGTTTGTACGGATCGCATTGTGGAAACGCCGGTCGCCTATCTAATAACCGACTCGGGCACGGGCGGCTCCGAAAAGGCGCTGTGGACCGTTTTGGGCCACCTTGACCGCAAACGTTTTTCGCCGCGGGCGGTGCTGGTGCTCAAGAACAAACGGGAGATGGCTTCTTCTTGGGCGAGGACCGGCGTGCCCGTTGAGGAGTTCGGCATGGGACGCTGGCCGTCTCCGTTGCTTCTATTGCGGGTCTGGTGGGCGATCCGCCGCCACAAACCGCGCATTGTGCATGCGTTTCTTTATCACTCCATCCAACTCGCCCGTTTAATCCACGTGTTCGACCGTTCTTTTAAGTTGATCACTTCGCCGCGCGTGAATTATCAGTTCGCGCCGAAGCCCGCGTTGTGGCTCGACCGCCTGTTGCGCGGCCAAGATACGCTGGCCCTTTGCGAGAGCGAGGCCGGCCGGCGCTCACTGGTAAAGTTGTTGGGGTATCCTGAAAATCGTGTCGACGTTGCGTGGAATAGCGTGGACACCGCGAAATTCTCTTTTGATCCGGCCGCGCGCGAACGTGTGCGCAAAGAATGGGGAATTGCTCACGATGAAATTTTGATCGGCTCCATCGGTCGGCTCCACAAACAAAAAGGATACGACCTGCTGGTGGACGCGCTCGGTGAATTGCAGGGCGAGCACGGCGCTTACAAGGCCGTGGTCGTGGGGGACGGCCCTGAAAAAGACGACTTGGAAACGTTCGCGCTCGCGAAATCCGTGCCGCTGCGGTTTGTCGGCGAGCGCACGGACATACCGGCCGTGCTTTCCGCGTTCGATATTTATGTGCAGAGCTCCCGTTACGAAGGCCTTTCGAACGCGCTATTGGAAGCCATGAGCGTTGGCCGCCCGTGCTTGGCGACCGCGGTGGACGGCACGCTTGATTTCGCAAAGGACGGCGAGAACCTCGTGCTCGCCCGTCCCGAAAGCGCCTCGGCTCTGGCGCTCGGCCTCGCCACCTTGATTGAAAAACCCGCGTTGAGGGAGCATTTGTCCGGGAATGCTAAGATCACCGCCGCTCAATTTTCCGTGCAGAGAATGCTCAAAGGATTCGAAGAAGCTTATGCCCGTTCCATTTCTTGATGTTCGCGTAAAAAATCCCGACGTGCGGTCCCAGATCGACCGCATTTTGTCGGAGCTCATCACCAACGCCTCTTATATCGGAGGCAAGGAAGTCCAACTTTTCTCCGAAAAGTTCGGCGCCTATTGCGGCGGCGGAAAATGCGTCACGCTCGCGAACGGCACCGATTCGCTGATCCTCACATTGAAAGCGCTCGGGGTGGGCCCCGGAGACGAAGTTATCACGGTACCTTTCACGTTCATTGCCACCACCGAAGCCATCACGCACGCGGGCGCGTCCATCCGTTTCGTCGATATCAATCCGAAGACCTACACGATGGACATCGGCGAGTTAAAACGCGCCGTTAATTCCCGCACCAAGGCCATTATTCCGGTCCATTTGTTTGGCCAGCCGGCCGATATGGACCCGATCATGGAGATTGCGAAAGAGCGCAAGATCGCTGTGCTCGAAGATGCGGCCCAGGCGCACGGCGCCGAATACAAAGGACGGCGCGTGGGCACGCTCGGCGATATCGCGAGTTTCAGCTTTTATCCGACGAAGAACCTGGGCGCAATGGGGGACGGCGGAGCGGTCGTTTCCAAGAATGAAGAACTTTTGGCCAAAGTCCAGCGGTTGGGAGACCACGGCCGCGCCGACCGCTACTACCACACGGTCGAAGGGTACAACAGCCGGCTCGATGCGTTTCAGGCCGCCATCCTTAGAATCAAATTGGAACATCTCGACGCCGCCAACGAACGCCGCCGTCAGATCGCCGAGACCTACAACAGAGCGCTCCTCAACCAATCTTTCATTACGCCGCCCGAAGTGGCGTCTTACGCAAAACATGTTTATCACCTGTACTGCGTTGAGAGCTCCCACCGGGACCAGCTTTTGAGCTATTTGCAGGACCGCAAGATCGGCTGCGGCGTTTATTATCCGGTCCCGCTTCATCTCCAGCCGGCCTATGCGCGGCTCGGTCTCAAGCGAGGAGACTTCCCAGTGAGCGAAGCCGCCTCTCAACGCATCCTTTCGTTGCCGATGTACCCCGACATGACCGAAGAGGAAGTCAAAACGGTCGTCGACGCCATCAAGGCGTTTTCTCCAGCCGTTTTGCAGTAACCCCCGATAAAAACATTCGGGGGCGACGCTTGAATTGGCAACGTTTCCAGTGTAAGCTAAGTTTAGAATGTTCTAAACGTTGCAAACAGGGGAAATTGTATGCAAGAAATAGAGTTCGCGCATTTCGCCGGAGAATTGGCCGAATCGCTGAGTTTTAATAAGTCCCTCGGCCAGATTTTCGGCCTGTTGTACCTCTCTTCCGAACCTCTCTCCCTCGACGAAATATCCTCCCGCCTCTCCATGAGCAAAGGCAACGCCAGCATCAACCTCCGTTATTTGGACGCCTGGGGCGCCGTCCGTTGCGTGGCCATGAGCGGCACCCGACGGGACCACTACCAAGCCAACACCAACCTTAAGGAAATCATTGTCCGCCGGGTCGAAGAAGGAATTTCGCGCCGCCTGGACATGGCGGAACAAAGGCTTGATCAGATGCCCATGCCCAGCGATCCGCACGCGAAGAAGAAGGTGCAAGAACTAAAGGGCCTTATGAGCGGCAGCCGGAAAGCTCTTAAGGTTTTGCCCACGGTTCTCAAGTTCCTCCCCAAATAATAAGGACGAAATGCGGATTTTGATGATTATCCAGAACTTCCAACCGGTGATCGGCGGCGCCGAGAAACAGGCGTTGGCCTTGTCTACGGCGCTCGTGAACAACGGCCATTCAGTCGACGTGCTCACGATGTCGCATCCCACAGCGCCCGCCCGCGAGACTTTTGGCGGCGTGAATATCCACCGTCTGCCGGCTTTCGGGCCAATCCTATTTCGCACCGCGGTTTTTGCGTTGTTCTCTGGGATCAAGCTTGTTTTTACTTCGGGTCGATACGACGCGATCCACACCCATTTGGCTTCTTCTCATTCCATCTTTCCAGCAATCTGGGGCCGCTTGACCGGAAAAAAGGTGATCGTGAAAATCGGCGGCGGCTTTGGCGTGGGAGAGTTGGCTTTGTCGCGGAACAGCATCATCGGAAAATTTAAATTGAAAATTTTCGCCTGGGCGCAGCCTGATTTTATTGTGGTTAATACGGGGCAGCTCGAGGAATTGGCTGAAAGCGGACTTTCCGAATCCCGCGTTGCGTTTATTCCGAACGGTGTCGACCTTTCGATTTATTATCCCCCCGACGCATTACAGAAGAATGACTTGCGCGAGAAATTCAAAATGAAAGGCCTCGTGTTTTTATTTGTGGGGCGGTTTGCGCCAGATAAATTGCGCATCGATATTTTTGACCGGTTCCTTGATGCTTGGGCCTCCGTAATCAATAAAGAAGGAGGCATGACATTTTTTCTGGTCGGCCAAGGACCTCTTGAACCGGCCTACCGCAAATCGATCGCACGGCTGGGACTCGAAGCGTCGGTGCGGATCATGGGCTCCACCGACCGTGTGGCAGATTACATGCAGGCCGCCGATGTTTTTGTTCTTCCGTCAATCACAGAAGGCCTTTCAAACGCGCTCTTGGAAGCGCTGGGTTGCGGGCTTCCGGTTTGTGGATCGCGCGTGTCGGGTATTGTCGACGTCATCAACGAAGGGAAACAAGGCGCGCTGTTTAGTCCGCACGATACGGCGGACATTGCGCGCGCTATCGCGTCCTTGGTCAAAGACCCGGAACGCGTTCGCGCGATGGCGGCCGAATGCACCGCGACCGCACGCGCCTATTCCATGGAAGTCACGGTCCAGAAGACACTCGATCTTTATCAGCAAAGAAGGCCCCGCCAAACAGCCGGCGGGCGAGAAGGCTGATATGTGCGGGATCGCCGGCATTTACAACTATGGAAACGGGAACGCCGTGGACCGCGGTTTGCTGAAACGCATGAACGATTTGTTGGAACATCGCGGCCCGAACGATGAAGGTTTTTACGTGAAGGACAACGTGGGCTTGTCCATGCGGCGCCTGGCGATCATTGATGTGCCGACCGGAAAACAACCGATGGCCAGCAATGATGGCAACATCCAACTCGTGTTCAACGGCGAGATCTACAATTTTCAGTCGCTGCGCGAGCAGTTGGTTGAACAGGGCGTTCGGTTCAAGACCCATTCGGACACCGAAGTGATATTGCGGCTTTATGAAAAGATGGGCATCGATTGCGTGACTAAGTTGCGCGGAATGTTCGCGTTTGCGATCTGGGACGCACCGCGCAAACGCCTGATGGTCGCGCGCGACCGGTTCGGTAAAAAACCGCTGGTCTACCTTCAGGGCAACGGAACATTCGCTTGGGCCTCCGAGATCCGCTCGTTGCTTGAAATTCCAGGCGTGTCGAAGGAAATCGACGCGGATGCCGTCGATCTCTATCTGGGGCTCCAATATATTCCAAGCCCCGCCACCATTTTTCGTTCTGTTCGAAAACTGCCACCGGCCCATGTTCTTTTGATCGAAAACGGAAAGACAACGATAAGACCCTATTGGGAACTGCCGACAACCAAACCCGCTGTATCCGTGTCGCTGGAAGAAGCGAAACACACGGTGCGTGAACAACTGAAAGAGGCCACGCAGCTCCGCATGATTTCGGACGTGCCACTCGGCGCCTTTTTGTCGGGCGGTATCGATTCGACGTTGGTGGTAGGAATGATGAGCCGTCTCTCACCACGGCCGGTCAAAACATTTGCAATCGGTTTTGAAGAAGAGACCTTCTCGGAATTGCCGTACGCGCGCGTTGCCGCTGATTTTTTTAAGACGGAACACACCGAGTTTATCGTGAAACCAAAAATGACCGACGTGCTGCCAAAACTTGCCTGGCATTACGGCGAGCCGTTCGGCGACAGCTCGGCGCTGCCGAGTTATTACCTGGCGTGCGAGACCCGCAAGCACGTGACGGTCGCGCTCACGGGCGACGGCGGCGATGAGGCGTTTGGCGGCTACAACCGTTACGTGGCCATGAAGCTTGCGGACAAATTGGATTGGCTCCCGGGCGCGCTTCGCCGCGGCGTGGCGCCGGTCGGAAATTTTCTACCGCGAAAAGGAAAACGGTTCTTTCAAGACGTGTTGGCTGCGCCGAAAGCACAGCGTTACTTCAATACCATTGGGATCTTTTCGGAGCACGACAAGCAGTCCTTGTATTCGCCCGGTTTCTTGCAGCGGATCGCGGGGCTTTCCCGCTCGATCAACTACCTGAACTTGTTTTTTGATCGCTCCAAAAATCTGGACTTGATCAATCAATTGCTCTATGTCGACCTTAACAGTTATTTGCCGGAATGCTTGATGGCCAAGGCCGACATCGCGACGATGGCAAACTCGCTCGAGGCGCGTTCGCCGTTCCTCGACCACGAGTTGATTGAGGCCGTGTTCGGCATGAGCGGCGATTGGAAAATAAAAGGCGCGCGCTCGACCAAATGGCTGCTCAAACAGTCGTGCGCGGACCTGCTTCCGCCAAAGATCGCCACGCGCTCGAAAATGGGATTTGGTATACCAGTCGACGCTTGGTTCCGTGGAGAATTGAAAGACTTTTGGCGCGATCTCGCGCTTTCTTCCCAAGCGGTATCGCGCGGCTATTTTCAGGCCGGCGCGCTCCAGAAAATATTCGATGAACATGTGTCCGGCCGCCGCAACCACGGTTACCGGATGTGGGTTTTGCTGATGCTTGAAATGTGGCACCAGGCGTATCTTCCAGGAGGAAAAGTCGCGTCATGAAACGGGCGGTTGTGACAGGGGGCTTCGGGTTCATCGGGAGCCATTTGACCGAATTGCTTTTGAACGAAGGCTTGGAAGTCCGCGTTGTCGACAACGCGGCAACGGGGCGCAAAGAAAATCTCAAGACCGTCGCTTCCAATCCAAAATTGAAAATTTTTGAGTTGGACATCGCGGACTCTGATCTCGCTTCCGCCTTTAAAGACGTCGATGCGGTGTTCCACCTGGCCGGCCTCGCCGACATTGTCCCTTCCATCCAAAAACCGCTCGATTATTGCCGCGCAAACATCACCGGCACCCTGCGTGTGCTCGAAGCGGCCCGCACCGCAAACGTGAAACGGGTGGTCTACGCCGCCTCTTCCTCCTGTTACGGTATTCCCGATAATTATCCCACCACCGAAAAAGACGATATCCGCCCTGAATATCCTTACGCGCTTTCGAAACGCCTTGGTGAAGAGGCCGTTCTGCATTGGGGGAAAGTGTACGGTCTCGGCGTGGTGGCGCTCCGGCTTTTCAATGTCTATGGATTGCGTTCGCGCACTTCCGGCACCTACGGCGCCGTGTTCGGCGTGTTTCTCGCGCAGAAGCTCGCCGGCAAGCCGCTCACCATCGTTGGCGACGGCACGCAGACCCGCGATTTTATTTACGTCACCGACGTGGCCAACGCGTTCTTCATGGCCGCCAAGAGCAGCGTGACGAACGAAGTTTTTAATGTCGGCGCGGGCCACCCAATCACTGTCAACCGTTTGGCGGAATTGATCGGCGGGCCGGTCACGCACATTCCGAAACGCCCCGGCGAACCGGACATCACGCACGCCGACATTTCAAAAATCCAATCGAAGTTGGGATGGAAGCCGACGATTTCTTTTGAAGAGGGCGTCAAAAAAGTCATGGAACACATCGAAGACTGGCGGCAGGCGCCGGTATGGACGCCCGACAGCATCGCGGCCGCCAACAAAGACTGGTTTGAATATCTCGGAAAGGGGGCCTCGTGAGCGCGAACCCGAAAATACTTGAGCTCGATGCGCTCGCGCAGCGCGTCCAGGAACTGAAGAAGCAGGGAAAGAAAGTGGTGTTGTGCCACGGCGTTTTTGATTTGTTGCACGTGGGCCACATCCGCCATTTCGCGGAAGCCCGCAACATGGGCGACGCGCTGGTGGTGACGCTGACGCCCGACGAATTCGTAAACAAAGGCCCGCACCGCCCGGCGTTCACCGGCCATTTGCGGGCCGAAGTAATTGCGGCGCTCGATTCGGTCACTTTTGTGGCCATTAACAAATGGCCGAACGCCGAAGAGACGATCCGGTTGGTTAAACCCAGCATCTACGCGAAAGGGTCCGATTACAAAGACGCTGCCAAAGATGTGACGGGCGGCATCAAGAGAGAAGAAGACGCGGTCCGCTCCGTGGGCGGCGAGATCCGGTTCACCGATGACATCACGTTCAGTTCCTCCAGCCTGGCCAATCAACATTTGTCATTGTTGCCGCCGGCCGTCAAAGAATTTTTGGGCACGTTCCGCGGCCATTTCTCTTCGGCCGATGTGCAGAAACAACTGGATGCGTTGAAAGGCCTGAAAGTGCTGGTGGTGGGGGAAACGATCCTCGACGACTACATCTATTGCGACGCGATGGGGAAATCGTCCAAAGAGCCGATCCTTGCGATGCGTCAGCTTTCGTACGAGATGTTCGCTGGCGGCGTGTTGGCGATCGCGAACCATCTCTCCGATTTTTGCGGCGAAGTCGGCGTCATTACCTACCTCGGCAAAACCAACCCCCATGAAGAGTTTGTTCGCCAGCGGCTCAAGCCGGGCATAAAGCCGTTCTTTGTTATGAAATCCGATTCGCCCACCATCATCAAGCGCCGCTACGTGGACAATTACCTTTTGACCAAAATGTTTGAGGTCTATTTAATGAACGACGAGCTCATGGAAGGCGCCGAGGAAGCGGCGCTGTGCCGCCACTTAGAAGAACAGGCGCCGAAATACGACGTCGTCATCGTCGCCGACTACGGCCACGGCATGATGACGCCGAAAGCCATCCAGCTCGTGTCGGACAAAGCCAAATTTTTGGCGGTCAATACGCAGATCAATGCCGCCAACATCGGTTTCCACACCATATCCAAATATCCGAAGGCGGATTATGTCTGTATTCACGAAGGTGAGATCCGGCTCGAGCATCGCAACCGCAAGGGCGATTTAAAAACGATGGTGGCAGGCTTGGGCAAGAAAATGTCGGCTACAAAAGTGATGGTCACGCGCGGCAAGGTGGGGACGACCATTTACGATCCGAAGAAACAGTCTTACGACGAATGTCCGGCGCTGGCGTTGAAGGTGGTCGACCGGATCGGCGCGGGCGACGCGGTCTTAGCGGTGACGTCGCTACTTGCCGCCAAAGGGGCCGATGGGAAAATGATCGGCTTTGTGGGGAATCTGGTCGGCGCCCAGGCCGTGATGATTGTCGGTAACCGCGCGTCCATTGACCGCGTGCAGCTCATAAAATCCGTGGAGTCCTTGCTCAAATGAAAAACAAATTCAAAAAAATTCTGGTGACCGGCGGCGCCGGTTATGTCGGCGCGGTCCTGGTCCCGAAATTGTTGGCCAAAGGGTATCAGGTCAAGGTCTTGGACCTTTATCTGTACGGCGACGACGTGCTCAAAGAATCCAGAAAAAATCCCAACCTGGAAGAAGTCAAAGGCGATATGCGCGACGTGGCGCTGCTCGAGAAAATCATTCCGGGTTGCGACGCGGTCATTCATCTGGCCTGTATCTCGAACGATCCCAGCTTTGAGTTGGATCCGGTGCTGGGGAAATCCATCAACTTGGACGCGTTCACGCCGCTCGTCCGGATATCGAAGAAGACCGGCGTGAAACGTTTTGTGTACGCGTCGAGCTCCAGCGTTTACGGCGTCAAAAGCACGCCGAACGTGACCGAAGATTTGCCGCTCGAACCGCTTACCGACTATTCGAAATACAAAATGATGTGCGAAGAGATCCTTGCGAAAGAACGCGCGCCCGGCTTTACCACGTTGACCTTGCGCCCGGCCACCGTGTGCGGTTATTCGCCGCGCCTGCGCCTGGATTTGACGGTCAACATTCTCACCAATCACGCGATCAACAACCGCAAGATCATCGTGTTCGGCGGGCAACAGATGCGGCCGAACATCCACATTGACGACGTGTGCGAGCTCTATTTGAAATCCCTGGAATGGGAAGACAGCCAAATCGACGGCAAAATTTTCAATGCGGGCTACGACAACCACAAAGTGATGGACATCGCCGAGATGGTCAAGAAGGTGGTCGGCGGCGATATCGCGATTGAAGTGAAACCGACCAACGACAACCGTTCGTACCACATCTCTTCGGAGAAGATCCGCCGCGAATTGGGCTTTGCGCCCAAAAAGACCATTGAGGACGCGATCCGTGACTTGACCGTCGCATTCAAGGCCGGCAAGGTGCCCAATTCCATGACGGAAGAGAAGTACTACAACATCAAGACCATGCAGGCGTTGAACCTTCAATGAGCGAGAGCGTTCAAGACCTCGAAAAAATCAGCCGGAGACTGCGCGGCAAAGTGGTGGAACTTTCCCACAAAGCCGGAACGCCGCATTTGGGGTCGGCGCTTTCCTGCATCGATATTTTGGTCGCGGCCTATTGGACAGCGCTTAAGATCGATCCGAAGAAACCCAATGACCCGGACCGGGATCGATTTATTTTGAGCAAGGGCCACGCGGCGACCGCGCTTTATTCAGTGCTTGCCGAACGCGGTTTCTTCACCATGAAAGAACTTGATACGTTTGCGGCGGCCGGCAGCAAATTGCCGGAGCAACCCGCGCCTGGATCGATGCCGGGCGTCGAACTTGCCACAGGTTCGTTAGGACACGGTCTTCCCGTAGGTCTTGGTATGGCGCTCGCTGCCCGCATCAACAAAAAGAAATACCGAGTGATTGTCACTCTGAGCGATGGAGAGTGCAACGAAGGGTCCGTGTGGGAGGCGGCGATGCTCGCCCGCGCGCTGAAACTGAACAATTTGACGGTCGTCGTCGACTACAACAAATGG
>CAYOPN010000048.1:0-16360 GCA_964405835.1 uncultured Elusimicrobia bacterium
CTTGCTTGTCTCTCTTTATCTCAACAACATGTCTCACTTCTTTCTTAACAGAACACAGAAAAGCGGAAATGAAGGAAGTCATATGGCGCCAACTATTTGCCGGGGATAACGTAATAATGGAGACTCTGTGGCCTTAGCGTTGCACATAGGGTAGTACCATGAAAAACAACAAATTAAGACTTCTCATAAAAGGCACCGTTTGCGACCTGCTCGTTTTCGCGCTGCAATTTAGCAGCGTTTCGGTGAGCCATGCCGGTCCTTTTAAAAAGCTCATTGAGTCGGTTGATGCCCCCCAAAACATCGAAATTTCCGATAAAGACATCCTGAAAGAATCCCAGCTTTCCTACCGCGCCGAGGGCGGTTTTACGGGAGTCCAATCATTTGGCGTGATTTTAAGCTGTGTTAATGGCCGGGTTTCCGTCATGAAAAGCATCTACGATCCCCGCCTTTCCGCCGACAAGGCCCGTACCCGCGAGATCGGCACCATGAAGACCAGCGAATATCTGGACCTCTGGAATAATCTGGATCGCCACGCCATGTTGAAAATGGACAGTGCTCCCTTGCCGAATAAAGACCTCAACGATGAATTTACGGTCCATTTCTACGCGAAGGCCGGTAAGCTGCTCCATCAATTTGACGTGGTTGGTATTTCCCGTCCGGAAGCGGCCCGTTATTTCGCGGTCCGCAAATTGATCGATGAATCGGTCCAAATGGGCGCCCTCTGGAACATCCACCAGAACGCGGCGCGCGCCATTGATTCCTCGGTTGCAGACAAGTCCAACTAATCCCTCCTAAATATCTCATATCCACGTATTTGTAGTGGAACTGGTTTTTCTCCCTATTGTTGACTAAATTAGTCGGGTATGGTAGGTTCGACGCCCTTATGATGAAAATGTCAACAAAATCAACATACGCGGTCCGTGCGCTAATCCAGTTAGCGCGTGATTATAAAGACGTACCCATCTGCCTCTCCGCCATTGCCGACCGCCAAAGCATTCCCCTCCCATTTCTTGAGCAAATTTTTTCTAAACTCCGCCGCGCCGGTTTGGTCCTGTCTGTTCGTGGACCGCAAGGCGGATACAAGCTGGCGAAAGACCCGGCCTCGATTTCCCTTCACGATATCATCACCATCCTCGAAGGACCCATCGACCCCGTCCTCTGCAGCATGCCCGAAAACCGCACCCCTAACTGCCATCACGTCGAAGGTTGTATGAGCCGCTTTCTTTGCAATGAACTGGATGGCGAACTCGAACGCGTTTTGTCAAAGAATACTCTTAGCTCACTCATAAAAGGATAATTATGGAAGACAATGTGTTAATCGAAATCAAAGACCTGCACGCTTCAATTGATAATAAGCAGATTTTGAAGGGCGTGAACCTGACGATCAAACGCGGCGAAGTGCACGCGATCATGGGCCCGAATGGATCGGGCAAATCAACTTTGTCGAATGTGCTAATGGGACACCCCAAATACACGGTGACGCAAGGCACGGTCACCTTCAAAGGCGAAGACTTGCTGGCCCTCAAAGCCGACGAGCGCGCCCGCAAAGGCCTGTTCCTTGGTTTCCAATATCCGCTCTCCATCCCCGGCGTGCCGGTGTCGAAGTTTCTCCGTATGAGCATGGCGGCGGTCCGCGGCAAAGAAATCCCCATCATTGAATTCCGCAACGCGTTCAAACAGAAAATGGAACTCCTCGGTATTTCCGACAGTTTTTCCGGACGGTACATCAACGAAGGTTTCTCCGGCGGCGAGAAGAAGCGGCACGAGATTTTGCAGTTGGCGTTGCTTGAACCCGACTTGGCGATCCTGGACGAGACCGATTCCGGCCTCGACATCGACGCGCTCAAAGTGGTGTCGAACGGCATTGAGAAGACCCGCAGCGCGCAGCGCGGCATCTTGCTCATCACGCACTATCAGCGGATTTTGAATTACGTTTCGCCGGATTTCATCCATGTGTTGGCCGGCGGAAAGATTTTGAAGTCGGGCGGCAAAGAACTCGCGCTCGAGCTGGAAAGCAAAGGTTACGATTGGGTCCTCAAAGAAGTCGAAGCGGCAAAGGCCTAAGGAGCTTTTATGGCAGAAAAAGCGAAACTATCTTCTAAAGATTATGAGTACGGTTTTCACGACGAGGAACACAATGTTTTCAAGTCGGGCAAAGGCCTGACCAAACGTCTCGTCGAAGAAATGTCGAGCATGAAGTCCGAGCCGGAATGGATGTTGAAATTCCGTCTCAAAGCGCTCGAAATTTTTGAATCAAAGCCGATGCCGACCTGGGGCAACAACGAGTTACTCGAATTGCTCGATTTCAAGAACATTCATTACTACGTGCGTCCCAACGAGAAGACCGAGAAGAGCTGGGACGAAGTGCCCGAAGGCGTGAAGAAGACCTTTGATCGTCTCGGTATCCCCGAAGCTGAACGCAAGTTCCTCGCCGGTGTGACCGCGCAGTACGAATCCGAAGTGGTTTACCACTCCATCCGCGCCGACCTGGAAAAACAAGGCGTGCTGTTCCTCAGCATGGACGATGCGGTGAAACAGCACCCGGACATCGTGAAGAAATATTTCTCGCGCATTATCCCCACAGCCGACAACAAGTTCTCGGCTCTCAACTCGGCCGTGTGGTCGGGCGGCAGCTTCATTTATGTGCCGAAGAACACCCACGTGGAAATTCCCCTCCAGGCCTATTTCCGCATTAACTCCGAGAACATGGGACAGTTTGAGCGCACGCTGATCATCACCGACGAAGGCTCGGACGTGCATTACATCGAAGGTTGCACGGCGCCGACGTATTCCAGCGACTCGCTGCATTCGGCGGTCGTTGAACTCGTGGCGCTGCCCGGTTCCAAGATCCGCTACACCACGATCCAGAATTGGTCGAACAACGTTTATAACCTCGTCACCAAACGCGCGGTGGCTTACGAAGATGCCGCGGTCGAATGGATCGACGGCAACATCGGGTCGAAACTCACCATGAAATACCCGGCGGTTTACTTGATGGGCAAAGGCGCGCGCGGAGAAGTGCTCTCGATCGCCTACGCCGGCAAGGGCCAGCATCAAGACGCGGGCGCCAAGATGGTGCACGTGGCGCCGCACACGACCTCAACCATTCTTTCCAAATCAATCTCACGTGATGGCGGCCGCACGTCGTACCGCGGTCTCTTGAGGGTCGAGAAAGGCGCCGAAGGCTGCAAAGCCAACGTGCGCTGCGACGCGCTGTTGATGGACGAAGCCTCGCGCTCCGACACGTATCCGACGATGGAGATCAACGAGAAGAACGTCTCGGTCGGTCACGAAGCGACGGTTTCCAAAGTCGGCGAGGAACAGATGTTTTATTTGATGAGCCGCGGCCTGAAAGAGCAGGACGCGCAGTCGATGATCGTGAACGGTTTCATCGAGCCGTTCGTCCGCGAGCTTCCGATGGAATACGCGGTGGAACTCAACCGTCTCATGCAACTTGAGATGGAGGGCTCGATCGGCTAGGCCTCGCCGTCCCACCAACATGAAAACAACCATCAAACCCGTCGCCCTCACCGGCGTCAATGCAACATTCGTTACGGCCCTTTCCCAGGAATGGCGCGAGCCATCGTGGGTGCTCGATCTGCGGCTTCAGGCGCTAAAAAATTACGAAGCGCTGCCCTGGCCCACAGAAAATGACGTTAAGTGGAAAAGGACCGAGCTCGAAAAACTGAATTCGAAAGGACTTCAAATCTCCCCCGCCTTCGCCACCGGCGCCGCAATGGAACTCAGCGACGAAAGCCGTGAGCACGGCATTGTCTGGCATTCGCTTGAAGACGCCATTCGCAACGAGTCCGAGCGCATCAAACAAGCGTGGCAGGCCGCCATCGAGCGCGCGACCGCGAACAAATTTTTGTCTCTCACCTTGGCGCTTGCCAACGGCGGCGGTTGCTTGATCGTCCCGAAAGGCGTCGTGGAAAAGGCGCCGCTCTATCTGCCGCTCTCATGGGGCCAATTGCCCGGCGCAAAATTCCCGGTCAATTTTGTTTTTGTCGAAGAAGCGGGCGAAGTCAATGTGTGGGAAGAGTTGGAGTCGACCGGCACCGCAACGTCGTTTGTGTCCAGTTATTCGGTGGTGGAACTCAAAGAGAACGCCAAGGGGTCCTGCACGTATTTGCAGCACTGGGATGAGCACGTCTGGCATTTCCAGTTTCAAGAAGTGGTCCAAGGCGCGTTCAGTAAATTCAATGCGGTCGCGGTGTCCATCGGCGGGCGCGTGTTCCACAACGAAGCGACGCTGCACTTGAAAGGCCAAGGGGCCGAAAACAAAGTGCTCGGCGTGAATTTCGGCGGCGGGCAGCAGAACTTTGAGAACTGGGTCACGCAGAACCACACGGCGATCAAGACCACGAGTGACATCCAATACCGTGGAGCGCTTAAAGGCGCCTCACATTCATTTTTCTCAGGACTGGTTTCCATCACGAAAGAAGCCCAGCAATCGGACGCCTATCAATCCGCCAAAAGCTTGCTTTTGTCCAATGAAGCCCGCGCGGATGCCATTCCGAACCTGGAAATCCTGGCGGACGACGTGAAATGTTCGCATGGCGCGGCGGTCGGCCCCGTCGACGAAGACCAGAAATTTTATTTGCAGACGCGTGGCATTTCTCCCACGGACGCCGAAGAAATCATTGTTCAGGGATTTGTTGAGCCGGTCATTGCCGAAGTCCCCTCGCCAGCCGCGCAAGAAAAGCTGCGCAATTTCATCGAGGAAAAACTGAAGAAATAACGTCATCCCGGCGAAAGCCGGGATCCAGGTCTTCAACATCAAGAAAAAACCTGGGCCCCGGCTTTCGCCGGGGTGACGAAGGAAGATATGAGTGAATTCATAAAAGTCGGAAAAAAAGCCGATTTCAAAGACTTGTCGTTGACCGGCGTTGAGATTGAAGGTGCGCATATTTGCGTTGCGCGCGCTGGTGAGACGTTTTATTCTTTTGACGATGTCTGTTCGCACGCGCATGCGTTGCTTTCGCGCGGCGACTTGGAAGACAAAGAAGTGGTTTGTCCGCTGCACGGTGCGCGCTTTTCTATCGAAACCGGCGAAGCCCTGACACCGCCCGCCGTACGGCCTGTCCGCACGCACGAAGTGAAGATCAACGGCGACGACGTCCTCATAAAACTTTCGGCTTAGTATGGCTTCCTTCGATCCGCATCAGGTCCGCAAGGACTTCCCCATTTTCTCCCGTAAAATAAACGGCAAACCGCTGGTTTATTTGGACAGCGCCGCCACCACGCAAAAACCGCTGTCGGTCATCAACGCCATCTCCGATTTCTACAAAGAAACCAACGCGAACATTCACCGGGGTGTTTATGCGCTGGCGGAAGAATCGACCGAGCGTTACGAGACGGCCCGCAAACGCGTGGCGAAATTTATTAATGCGCCGGCCGCCGAATGCGTAATTTTCACTCGGAACACCACCGAATCAATCAACCTGGTCGCCCATTCCTGGGCCCGGAAACACATGAAGGCCGGAGACGAAGTGTTGGTGACGGCGCTCGAACACCACGCGAACTTCGTGCCGTGGTATTTGCTAGCGAAAGAAAAAGGAATTGTTCTGAAGTCCGTGCCGCTGACACCCGATTTCAATATCGACGTGGATGCCTACAAAAAGCTTTTGACACCGAAAGTGAAACTCGTGGCCGCGACCGCCATGTCGAACGTGCTTGGGGTCATCACGCCGGCCAAAGAAATGGCCGCGCTCGCGCACAAAAACGGCGCCATGTTTCTGTTGGACGGCGCGCAGTCGGCGCCGCACATGCCCACCGACGTCCAGAATTTGGACTGCGATTTTTTTGCGTTCTCCGCACACAAGATGTTGGGGCCCACCGGCGTCGGCGTGTTGTGGGCCAAACGGAATATTCTCGACACCATGGACCCGTTTATGGGTGGTGGCGAGATGATCAGCGTGGTGTCGATTGAGAAAACCACTTGGGCGGATCTCCCCCACAAATTTGAAGCCGGAACACCGAATTACGTGGACACCGCGGCTTTCACAGCGGCGCTTGATTATCTCGAGAAACTCGGCATGGAGAATGTGCGCGAGCACGAAAAGAAGATCACGGCGTACGCATTGAAGAAATTAACAGCGCTGCCGGATCTGACCGTCTACGGGCCGAAAGACGCCGAGAAGCAAGGCGGCGCGATTTCTTTCAACCACAAGGTCGTGCATGCGCATGACATCGGTACCATTTTGGGGGATCAGGGCGTGGCCATCCGCGTTGGACATCATTGTGCGCAGCCGCTGATGAAACAACTCAGTTGTTCATCGACGGCGCGGGCCAGTTTTTATATTTATTCGACAGAGGATGATGTGGATGCATTGGTCGTGGCGCTGGCAAAAGTAAATGATGTGTTTGGCCTGTCCCGTCATCCCGGCGAAACTCGTCATCCCGGCGAAAGCCGGGAGCCAGGGCTTAAACAGAAAGTTTCAGACCTGGGCCCCGGCTTTCGCCGGGGTGACGATGGCGATATGGGTGACGAATCGTGAGCCAGGAGAAAGTGCAAGGCGGCGCGATGGGCGGCGTTGAAGAGCTTTACCGGGAAGTAATTTTGGACCACTTCAAGGCGCCGAAGAACCGCGGACAGTTGCCCAACGCGAACGCGCATGCGGATGGTATGAATCCGCTGTGCGGCGACCAACTGGCCATTTCGGCCTTGATTGAAAACGGAAAAGTAACGGACCTTAAGTACGAAGGCCACGGCTGCGCGATCTCGCAGTCGGCAGCATCGATGTTGACCGTGATTGTGAAAGGCCGCAGCATTGAGGATATTCGCGCGTTGGCCGATACGTACAAAGGCATGTTTGGGGTAGAAGATAAGGGCGTGTTGAAGTCCAGTAAGTTTAAGACCGACGACCTGGGCGATTTGATATCGCTCGAGGGCGTTAAGAAGTATCCGGTGCGGATAAAATGCGCTTTGCTTTCGGCGAACACGCTGCTGCAAAGCATCGAAGATTTTTTAAACAAGCGAGGAAAATAAGATGAGCGACACCGAAAAGAAATTGGAAGACGCGATCTCTCAACGCGCAAACAACCCGAAAGGATTGCCGACGCTGCAGGAAATCACGAATGTTTTGATGGCGGTTGAAGACCCCGAACTGCATATCAACATCGTCGATCTGGGACTGGTTTACAAAGTGGAACGCGATGAGGCCGTCGGAAAAATCACCGTAGATATGACGCTCACTTCCCCCGCCTGCCCGTATGGACCGCAATTGCTCGGACAAACCCACGCGATCGTGGGCCGCTTGCCGAACGTGAAAGAAGTGAAGATCAATACCGTCTGGTCACCGAAATGGGACCCGCGCAAACACTCTTCCGAGGTGGCGCAGATGATGTTGGGGCTGATTTGATTTATCTCGACCACAACGCATCGACAGCTGTTCGCCCCGAAGCTTTCGAGGCGATGCTTCCGTATTTGAGCGAGGATTACGGAAACGCCTCCAGCCTGCATCAGTTGGGGCAGCGCGCGCGCAAAGCCATCGAAGACGCGCGCGTGAAGATCCAGAAATTTATCGGCGCCGATAGCCCGGACGAAATTATTTTTACATCGGGCGGCACCGAATCGAACAACGCGATCATCCGCGGCGTTACCGAGGCGCTCAAGTCCAAGGGCAAACGCGTGGTGTCAAGCTCGATTGAACATTCCGCCGTCCGCACGCCGCTGCGCATGATGGGCGAAGCCGGCGAGATCGACAACGTGCTTGTTCCGGTGCAGCCGAACGGAATCGTCCGCGTGTCAGACGTGGATGACGCCATCACCCCCGACACGGTGCTCGTGTCCATCATGGCCGCCAACAACGAAGTGGGCACACTGCAGCCCATCAAAGAAATTTCCGCCATCTGCAAAAAGAAAGGCGTGCTGCTTCATTCCGATGCGGTCCAGCTTGCCGGCAAACACCCCGTGAACGTGAACGATATGGGCGTGGATTTTCTCTCGCTCTCGGGTCACAAGTTCGGCTCGATGAAAGGCGTCGGCGTCCTTTATATCCGCAAGGGAACGCGCATGGCGGCCTTTATTCGCGGCGGCAAACAAGAGCGCAACCGCCGCGGCGGCACCGAGAACGTGCCCGGCATCGTTTCGATGGGCGCGGCCGCCGAGGCCGCGATGAAGGACTTGGCCACCGAATCGACACGCATGAAAGGGCTCCGCGATCTGTTTGAGGAATTGATCCTCGCGGGCTCGACCCACGTTTTTGTGAACGGCGACAAAGAAAAACGCAGCTGCAACACGTCAAATCTTTGTTTTGAATTTACCGACAGCTCGGAGCTGTTGATGGCGCTGGATTTGCAGGGCGTCGCCACGTCGACCGGCAGCGCCTGCCAGGCCGGCAGCTCGGAAGCGTCGCACGTGCTGCTCGCGATGGGTCTTCCGCAAGAGAAAGCGCACGCGTCGTTGCGTTTTTCGTTCGGCCATCCCAGCACCGAAGCGGACGCGCGCAACGCGGCCAAGATAATTATTTCAACCGTCGCCAAACTCCGGGACAAGAACCCGATATGGAGAGAGAAGGTCTAACAATGTACAACCCGATTGTTCTTGATCATTTCCAGAACCCGCGCAATCTGCGCGAACTCAAATCCCCGTCGCTGACGGGCATGGGCGCGAATCCCATTTGCGGCGACGTGATGACGCTTTACTTGAATGTGAAGGACGGAAAAATCGAAACGGCCGCTTACAAAACGATGGGCTGCGGCGCCGCGATTGCGTCCGGTTCTGTGCTGACCGAGATGTTGAAAGGAAAAACAATCGACGAGGCGCGCGCGATCACTCCCAAGTCGCTTCTCGACGCGCTGGGCGGCCTGCCCGCCATCAAATTGCATTGTCCGGAGCTGGCGATCGAAGCATTGCAAAACACGTTGAAGCATGCGGAGAAGTCCGTTGGCCGATAAGAAGAAAATCATTGTCGCGATGTCGGGTGGCGTCGACTCGTCGGTCGCGGCCGCGTTGCTCGCGGAGCAAGGCCACGACGTGGTCGGCGTGACACTCCGTTTATTGCCCAAAGGTGGAGAAGGATTCGGTTGTTGTGGGGCACCGGAAGATCTTCTGATTGCAAAACGGAGTGCGGAAAAAGCCGGAGTTCCCCACTACGTGCTCGATTATTCCCCCGAATTTCAAGAGAAGGTCATCGATTACTTTGTGAATTCCTACGTGATGGGCGAGACGCCAAACCCATGCCTGGCTTGCAACCGCCACATCAAGTTCGACAAATTGAAAACATTCGCCGATTCGCTTGGCGCTTCGTTGTTGGCGACCGGCCATTACGCGCGCATTCAGGAAGACAACGCTGGCGGTTTCCATTTGTACGAAGCGGTCGATCCGTCCAAGGACCAGTCGTACGTGCTTTATAACTTTAATCAGAAAGGCCTTTCCTCAACGTTGTTCCCGGTCGGCGACAAACCGAAGAGCGAAATCCGCGATATCGCGCGGCGCATCGGGCTGCCGAACGCGGACAAAAAGGACAGCCAGGAAATTTGTTTTGTTCCCCGCAAAGATTACCGCTCGTTCGTGAAAATCAAATTGGAAGAGCGCAGCGCGGCGATGCCCGCCACGCTCCAACCCGGCCCGATCAAAAACTCCGAAGGCCAAGTGATTGGCGAGCACAACGGCGTGGCCAATTACACGATTGGCCAAAAGAGCGGCCTGGGTCTCAACGTGAACACACGCACGTATGTCACGAACCTGGACGCCAAGACCAACACGGTCGTGGTCGGTCCCGACCTTGAAAATTTGGCGGCCGGCCTTGTCGCCAACGACGTCAATTGGGTCGCAGGTTCCGCTCCGTTGGAACCATTCGATGCGCTGGTCAAAATTCGCTACAAACATGTTCCCAGCGCGGCCACCGTGTCGGTGGACGGCAAACAGATCCGCGTCCGCTTTCATGAACCGCAGCGCGCGGTAAGCCCCGGGCAGGCCGCCGTGGTCTATCGGATGGACGAAAAATTGAACGCGCGCGAAGTCATCGGAGGCGGAAAAATAATCGAGCGTCTGCGGTGAAAGACGTCGTCGTTTACGGCGGCGGCATCATCGGCGCGCTGTCAGCTTTTGAACTCGCAAAAAGCGGCGCCAATGTCCTGTTGTTGGAGAAAAATCTTTTCGGCGCCGGCGCTTCGGGCAATTCTGCGGCGATGCTCGAGCTTCAAATTGACGCCTACCGCGGTGAACCATTCCTCTCTCTCGCCAAAGCCAGCCATGACCTTTTCCCCGCCCTTGCCGAAGAATTAAAGCAACGCAGTGGCATCGACATCCAATTCTCTCGCTGTTCTATCCTCCAAGTGGCGCTTCATCCCGATGAAGCCGCGTTTCTTGAAAAAGAATGCGCGCGTCAGATGAAACTGGGACTCAAGGCCGAATGGCTCTCCAAAAAAGACATTCACGCGCGTTTTCCCGGCCTCGCTGAAAATAATTTCGGCGGCGCCTTTTTCTACGAAGACGGGCGCGTGAACGGCAATCAATTCCTGAAGGCCGCATTGGCCGCCGCGAAAAAAGCCGGCGTGACCATCCGCGACAATGTGACCGAAATGCCGATGACGGATTTTCTGAAGGCCAACCGTACCGTGGTCGTCGCCGCCGGCGCTTGGACCGACGAAGTGTTAAAGCCGCTCGGCGTCCGTTTGGGCATCACGCCGGTGCGCGGTCAGTTGATGGTCATCGATACGCCGACGCCGCCGTTGCCGTTTCCGGTCTACACCAAAAAGGGCGGCTATCTGACGCCGCGCGAGGACGGCACCACGCTGGCCGGGACAACGGTCGAAAACGCGGGCTTTGAATCGGTGCCGACCGAAGCCGGCCGGAAACACATCACCGGCATCGTGCGCACGCTGATGCCAAAACTTTTGGAGCGTCCCGTCATCAAAATGACGGCCGGACTCCGTCCCAAGTCTCCCGACGACCTTCCACTTATTGGACCGCTGCCCGAACATCCGGACGTGTTGGTCGCCTCCGGCCATTACCGGAACGGCATCTTGCTGGCGCCGATCACCGCAAAAATCATCGCGGCGCTCGCGACAGGCCGTCCTTCGCCGGTCCCACTTGATTCTTTTCTCCCCTCTCGCGTATTCTTGAGCGCATGAAGACGTCCCCCTACGGTCTTTTGGCCTTCCTTCACTGGAACCACGACTGGAACAACTGGCATTTCCCCAATAACATGGTCCCCCGCGCCGCGAAACAAATTAAAGAGCTTGGCGTCGGCATGGTGCGATTGGACATTGTGTGGTCCGATATTCACCGCGGTTTCCGCCAATACGATTTTTCCGGTTACGACGCCTTGATCGACCAATTGACGGGACAAGGTCTCACCTTGCTCGTGTTGTTGCATTACAACAAAGAACGCCTGGACGCCTCCGGCAAGGAAGTCTGGAGCGACCCGCCTGAATCCCTCGAAGAGTTCGCTGATTACGTGGGCGCCACTGTTTCCCGCTACAAGAACAAGGTCAAACATTGGGAGATATGGAACGAACCGAACCACCCGGTCTATTGGTCGAAGTCCAAAGACGACATGAAAACGTATGTCCAACTATTGAAACTGGCTTATAGCGCGGCCAAAAAAGCGGATCCGGATTCTTTCGTGATCAATGGCGGCATTACCGAACCGGTAATTGAGGACGTCCGGAATTTCTACAAGGCTGGCGGAAAGAACTTCACCGACGCCATTACAATCCACACCTTTCTCGATCCGGCATCCCCAAACGTGGCGGCGACTTTCGATGCCATTGTTGATGGCGTCCAGAAAGTCATGGCCGAATTTGGCGACGCGGACAAAAAAATATGGATCACCGAGATGGGATGCCCGGGCGTTCCGGCGTCCGCGGAGGTCAAAAACTGGTGGGCCGGAAAAAACCTCTCGGAGAAACAACAGGCCGATTGGCTTGAGAAACAGTTTGGGTTCATGAAAAAGCACCCGGCGATCGAAAAAATGTTTTGGGCCTTTTACCGCGACACCGATGGAATTTTTAAAGACGGCGTCGATTATTTTGGATTGGTGCGGTTTGACCTCACCCCGAAACCCGCCTACGACCGTTTTCAGCGATTGATCACCTCCGCATGACCGGCGAAAACCCGTCTCGCGCTTGGTTATGGACGGCGCTGTTCCTGCTTTCGCTTTTTGCCGCCATGCGTTTTGTCCATCTCACGGATCGGGCCATGCACAACGACGAGGGCGTTAACGGCTTTTTCACGACCAAACTGCTCACCGAAAATTCCTACCGCTACAATCCCAACAATTACCACGGCCCGACGCTTTATTATTTCCAATGGATCCCCGCGAAAATCATGGGTTTGAATGTGTTTACGGTCCGGTTCACCACGGTATGCGCGAGCCTGCTGTTCCTGGCGGGATTTTTGTTCTGCCGGAATTTGTTGGGAGCCTGGGGCGCGTTGGCGGCGTTGGTCTTTGCGGGAATATCCACCAATGTCCTTTTTATTTCGCGCTATTTTATCCACGAGATTTACGTGTTGCTTTTTACGTTCGGTATTTTTCTCGGCGCGCTGCGATTTATTGAAAACCAGCGTCCGCGCGGTTTGTATGTGGCCGCGCTCTCCGCAACGTTGCTTTTGTGCACGAAAGAAACCGGCGTTCTGCATATCGGTGTCATGGGGTTGGCGCTCCTGCTTGCGCTGTTCATAGGGAAAGACGGTTCGATGGGTTCGTTAAAGATCGTGTTGCCGCCGCTGCGGCGGCATGCTGTTTGGATCGTCCTCATGTCGGCTGTGGTATGGATCCTCTTCTTCACGTCCTTTTTTAAGAATTGGCATGGCATCAAAGACTCGTTTGCAGCGTATCTGCCCTGGCTCAAACAAGGCGTTGAATCGGGACATGAGAAGGTCTGGTCCTATTACATTTTAAAATTGTTGTTTCCTTACGAGGCGGGTTTGGTGTTTTTGGCTCTGGTCGGCGCGTTGGCCTCGCTCGTGCGTAACGAGAGCAAAGGATGGTTCCTGACATTTTGGGCTTTTGGCACCGTGGTCGTGTACTCGGCGATCCCGTACAAGACACCGTGGTTGGTAGTCAATTTTGTGTTGCCGATGGCGCTGCTTTCAGGATACGGGGTCCAATCGGTGATTGCGTGGATACGTCAAATTCCGGAAGAGGCAACGCGCCGGAAAATTTCCGTTGTGGCGGCATCGGTCCTGTTGATGTCCGTTATTTATCAGGTGCCGCTGCTATTGCGAGTAAACTACATTGAAACCGACAACGAGCGCCATCCGCAGATATACGTGCACACATCAAACCAGATATTCCGGCTGCTGGCCGATGTCGATGAAATCGCCAAGAAATCGGGCCAGGGAAAAGACCTTTTAATCAATGTTGTTTCTCCCCAATACTGGCCGCTGCCGTTTTATTTGAAGGATTACAAATCGGCCAAATTCTGGGGCGCTACCAACATCGGCGAACCGTTGGATGCGCCGCTGATTTTGTCCCACATCGACCAGCGGCCGGAAGTGCGCGGCTTGCTGAAAGAAACGTACTCCATGCGCAACTACCTATTGCGTCCGGGATATCACCTGGACCTGTGGATCAACAACAATATCCTGGAGTTAATGCGCCCGGTCCTTATTGTTCCCGATTTGTTGGTGTCGCGCCGCCTGTCCGGCCGTCTTGAGGCCGGTCTGCGCGAGGAGATCTTTAATAATGGCGACTGGATCGGCGCGCCGGTCCTGGTCAAACCCGGACAGAAAATGTTCCGTTTCTCTTATGACAGTGATTCCAACAAGCCGCTCAAGCCCCCTTATTCCATTCGCTGGACGGGCTTCATAAAAATTCCCAAGGACGGCATCTTCAAATTCTCGCTCGATTCGGACGACGGTTCACGGTTGGTGGTCGATGGAATTGAGTTGATCGACAACTTGGGTTCCCATCCGCTCACGCGGAAATCCCGCAGCGTGAATTTATCGGCGGGTTTCCACGCGATGGAAATTTTTTACTCGGATTACGGCGGGACGGCAGATTTTGGTTTTTATTGGAAAGCACCGAAGGCGCCGGAAGAAATTGTTCCCGGCGCGGTGCTGTTCTCAGGAAAATTATAAGCGCGTAATATTAATTTTTACGCTGGTCCCCAAGGTCGGCGAGGACAATTCCCCATCCAGCCGGTCAATGAAGCCGTTTTCGTAGTTTATCTGCGCCTTTCCTTTGTAGTTCCCCTGGGATGTCGTGTTATTGGCATCTACCTTCAGAGGCGAGTCCCATTCGATGACAACCATGTATCCCCGTGCGGTCCGTTCAAATTTCGCGATTCGGTAGCCGACCCCTCCTGTCCAGGTGATATTTTGCGTGGGCGAAAGCGTCACGGCACGGAGAGATTGCTGCCACGTGAAGCCCGTCCCTACGCGTTCGACCGGCCATTGAAAGAGGGTGGCTTGGTCCAAATGGGCGAATTGTTGGGCATTGGTTTCCTCAAGGATTTTTTCGTACGGGTCTGTCACGGGAGGCGGACCGGCGGGCGTGGGTTTCCGGATGCCATAGTCGGCGTAGTACGTGTTGTTTTCAACGCGCATCTGGTTTAACCGTTTCATGTTGTTATTGTTGTTCTGCATTTGCGCGTTGGTTGTGACCATGGTTTCGATCAATGTTCCGCGGGGACTCATGACCCAATTTCCTTCCCAGGTTCCCAAGTCGGTTTTTTCCAGCGCGGGGCGACCCGCAGAAATGGGTGTCACGGACACGTGTTGAAAATTCTTTCGGAGGGTCATGTTCCCTCCCGTGTCGCTCTCGCGTGCTTCGATCAGGGTCTCAAATTGGGTTTCCAGCTGTTCGGCAATGGCGCCGAGTGGAGACTGGGTGAGCAGGGCGGTGCTTTTATGGCGGACCGTTTCGCCTTTGGCCAGGTGATAACGCAATTTCGCGCCGCGCAACGGAACGCCGATGTCCGGAACAAAAATCACCAGCAACGGAACAATGACCGCGAGCAGCAGGCCTATCGTGAGAGATTTGGGAAGTCCCTGGCTCGATTCCGCGGCCAGCGCGGCCAGACGCGCTTCAGCGGCGCGCTGTTTGGGGTCTTTCCATTTGGAGAGAATGATTCCGCAGGCGGGGCACTGCGTCTCTTCTTCTTTTAAGGGCGCTTTGCATGCGGGGCAGCTCATGGCGCAGGATTATTAGCAATTTTTTTGCTGGTGAGAACGACCATCGCCAAAACGATCGCCGTGTTAATGACTGCAATCAAATGGAGCGCTTGTGTGAAGGCGGACTCAAAAGCCACACCTTTCTCCAGCAGACTCCGGTGAAAGGCCATGCCAATGCTTCCGAGAATCGCCATCCCCAATGCTCCTCCGAATTCCGTGCAGGTTTCCGATATTGACGCGGCGGAGCCCGCTTTTTCGGGCGGCGCCGAGCCGATGATGAGGTCGGTGGAGAGCGTAAAGATCGGAGAAATGCCCAGCGAATAGAGGCTCAGGCTTGTGGACAACAACACCAAGCCGGATTGCGGTTCCACAAAAAACAACATTCCAAACCCCACCGCTGCGATTACGAGTCCCCACCCGATGATGGTTTGAGGCCGGTGCGTCCGCGTTAATTGCGGCGTCACCATTGAGCCGATGATAAACGCAATGGAAGAAGGCGTCATCCAAACCCCGGCCATGAGCGGCGAGAGATTGAGCACGCGTTGAAAATATTGGCCTGTAAAAAAGAACGCGCCGAACGCGACGAAGCAACCGGACATGTTCAATAAAAGCGCGGAGGTGAAATCCATTTTTTGAAAAAGGCGGACATCGATGAGTGGATCGGCCAATTTTTTCTGTCGCCGAACAAATAGGATCCCGATGGTGATCCCCGCCGCCAAACTGAATAAGGTCGTGCCGTGAACGCCATGCTCGGCGGTAAATTTCAAGCCGTAGATAATCAACAAGACCGCTGAGAGCGACATCAGCGCGCTCACGATGTCGAGGCGTCCCGCTTTCGGATCGCGGAATTCCGGCAACAGCCACGGACTGATCGCCAACAAAAGAACCATTACCGGAACGTTCAACAGGAAAACCGAGCCCCACCAGAAATGTTCGAGCAATACGCCGCCGAGCAAAGGACCAATAGCCGCTCCCACCGAAAAACACGTCACCCATATTCCAATGGCGACCGTGCGTTCCTGCGGGTCATGAAACATATTGCGGATGAGCGACAGCGTGGAAGGAGCCAAGGTCGCGCCCGCAACCCCAAGCAGCGCGCGGGTGGCGATGAGCATCTCCGGGCTTTTTGAGAATGCCGCCAATATCGAAGCGCACCCAAACGCGGCAGCGCCGATCAATAACACTTTCCGTCGACCGATCCGGTCTCCCAACGTCCCCATCGTAATCAAGGAACCAGCGATCAAGAACCCATAAATATCCATGATCCAAAGCAGTTGGGATGTGGTG
Source organism: uncultured Elusimicrobia bacterium (assembly GCA_964405835.1). Lineage (GTDB taxonomy): Bacteria > Elusimicrobiota > Elusimicrobia > F11 > F11 > JAJVIP01. The sequence goes on from CAYOPN010000048.1 coordinate 16,358, forward strand.
GGT
>CAYOPN010000049.1:0-15673 GCA_964405835.1 uncultured Elusimicrobia bacterium
TTCTAAACGCTGTGAGACCATGCCTCAATTTTCAACTAAGTTTAGGACAGTGCCGGATTTGGGTTACTTGTATTTGTGTCGGAGGTTGTTGAGGGGGATGGTCAACAGGTCCAGGAACATCTTGGGGGCGTCGCGGAGGAGGCGGACGCGGGTGTCGGGGGAATCGACCCAGGTGACGGGGGCTTCTTTGATTTTGAAACCGAGCTTCTTGGCGATGTAAATCAACTCCACGTCAAACCCGAAGCGGTTGATGGTTTGGCGTTTGAATACCTCGTCCGCGGCCTTGGCCGTGAACATTTTAAAACCGCACTGCGTATCGATGAACCCGCGCACCGTAAACAACCGCACCAGCAAACTGAAAATACGGCCGGACGCCTCGCGCAAGGCCGGTTGGCGCTTGGCCACGTTGCTGCCTTTGACGCGACGGGAACCGATCACCACCTCGTAGGGGGGAGAAAGCTTCAGGAAACCCTCCACTTCCTCGATCGGCGTCGACAAATCCGCGTCCGAAAACAACCGGTGGGCGCCCTTCGCCTGCTGCATGCCGCGCCGCACCGCAGCGCCTTTTCCGATGTTCTTATTATTGGTCAACAGCCGGACCGGGACTTTGTCCGTCGGAAAATCCTCGACGACGGCACGGGTGCGGTCAAACGATGCGTCGTCAACGACAATAATTTCGGATTTGTAGGACTGGCGGGAGAGAAACGCCGCAATTTTCCAAAGCGTGGGGCCAATACGCTTCTCTTCGTTGTAAGCCGGGATGATGACGGAAAGATTAATGGCTGAAGACATGCTCAAAGTATGTCGCCAAATCCATGGAATTCAACGGATTGGGGGTTAAGCTCTTGGTCATGACCAACTCGGAGTCAGAACACAAAACCATCCTGGTGGTGGATGATGACGAATCGGTGTTGTCGTTTCTGTCGTTTTCGTTGAAGGGTGACGGGTTCACCGTGATCGAAGCCAAAGACGCCGAACAAGGACTCGCCCGTTTGAAAACCACCAAACCCGATTTGATTTTGCTCGACATCATGCTCCCTAATATGGACGGTTTCGCGATGTGCAAGGTCGTCCGCCAAAACTCCGATCTCGCCAAAGTGCCCGTGTTGTTCATTACCGCCTACGCCGACCCCAGCAGCCTGCAAAAGACGCAACAAGCCGGCGCGCAGGGGCTGATTGAAAAACCAATCATGTACAGTGAGCTTCTCGTCCAAATACTGGACGCTCTCGCCGGCCGCTTCTCGCTCCCCACCCGCCTCCGCTTCGCTTCCTAATTGTTCGGTTGAAGCTTGAGAATTGGCACTTGAGAATTCTCAAACCAAGAACCAATCCTCAATCATCAAGCTTCAAATTGCAAATGCAGATGAATGCCCCACGGACTCGTTATTTGCTAATAAATAGTCTATGTCGCTCGACAAGTCGCAACACTATATATTTCGCATCGGATCGGACAATCAACATCGCCTGCATTGGGACGGGAAGAAATGGCAATACGAATTCCTCGCCGGCGGCGTACTTTTTGACCAATTGAGCAGCGACAGCGAAGAAGAACTGGAATCGGTGGTGGGCGTGCACGGACTAACGCTGGACCGCTTTTCGGTGGACAACGACAAAGCCGGCGCCGTTTACAGCCAGAACATCAAGACCAAACTCGCCAAACTCACCGACGCCGGCATCGACCCCTGCCCCAAACACGGCCTCATCTCCAAAAACATGGACAACACCTGCGAGGCCTGCACGAACACCGACTATCCGGACGACCACAAGGGGACTGAAGGCTGATCATGAAACACTCCGCTTTTTTTATTGCCGGCTTCTGTTTGCTGACGGGGCCAAACCTTCACGCGCGCCCGCTGTTCACCGAAGAAGTAAATACCATAGGGAAAAAAGCCTTTGAGGCATCCGTGTCCGCCGGCATTCGCAACGACGAATTCGGTACGCCGGTCATCAAATACAACACCGGCACAATTCCGTTTTCGGCGCGTATCGGCTTCACCCGCACGTTTGACGCGGGTTTCTATTTGACTTATATCGGTCAGCGGCTCGAAACCGGCAATGCCAGTTACACCGGAAGTTCAAACGGCATGTTTTCTCCGTTCTTCAAAGTGTCGCCTTGGCCCTACCTCGGGTTCCAAGGCATCTGGCACACCAAGAATTCCGAACAAGGCGCACAGAACCTGCCGGTCGCGCGCGGACATGATTTCGAATCCATTATGCTTCTAAAGTTGCCCACAGCCTGGCCTGTAAACTTTAATGTCGGTTACCTCAGCAAAGGGTATTACCGCACCAAACTCGGCATCAGCAACGATCACGCTTACAAAGTTGAACCTGGAAATATTTTCGAAGCCAAGGGCGCTTTGGAAGTGCCTATCGCTTTCAACATTTCGCTATTGGGCGAACTGGCCTACTACAACAGTGAGGAAGACCGCATTGAAGGGGTGGCTGTTCCCGAATCCGCCAGCGAAGCCATGGACGCGCTGGCCGGAATTACCTGGGCTTACGCGGGCTGGAACATCGGCGCGGGCGCCGCTTTCGGACTTTTGGACGAGCAATACACCAGCTTTGATCTCGAACGCGGCGCGGGGGACGTCATGTACAAAATGACGGTCAGCTACCGACTGGTCGCCCGGAGACCCAACCAATGAAGCGCCATCTCATCCTGGCCGCGCTGATTGGAATGACCGTTCTCGGCTGCAAACGCAAGAACGAGCCCAATAAAATCCTTGATCCGCTTCCTGTTAACACAACCCTAACGTGTGTGCCAGCCCAGATCGGCCAAGGATGGTACGCTCTAAAACGGGACTTACTGGCTGTGCTTATTTCGGTCATCAACCGCACATCGTTGTTGAGCGCCACCTTTCCGGCATCTTATCCGGAACTGACCCCAACCGGTCCTCTTGGTGAATATTCGCTGACACTGAACGACCGTCATTACGGCACGGGGCAAGCAACGATCCGGTTCTTCTCGGACGATGCCCATACCACGCCGATCGATCCAGTTCAGGACGTGTCCTCTACCGCTACGATTAAATCCGTCAGCATCTCCATTAACGTCACAGGTTCCAGCCTTTTCACGGGGAATGAATCATTAACTTTAACTTACGACACCGCTGGCCTACTGGATTCCGCACGCCGCCTGACCGGCACATCGGTTTTTACCGGAACAAACGACTCCATCACCTTCACGATGGCGCCGCCAGGTCTGCGCGGAGCGTATGAAGGCCTGGTCGATGGGCATATGTCAGCCACGGGAACCGGCCCGGGTGGATCAACCACCCGTTTTGAAATGGATTTTTTTGCCGATCATGCCGGCAACGGCACGATTGTTTGGGAGGATATCCGCGGAGGAATTCATTACAACGACAACGCCTCTGGCTATGTAGTGACGCATTTGTATCGTTTGTTGTTAGATTGATTTTGTGAGTATTGTGGATAACTCTGTGGAAAAACCCCTTGACGGTCTCTGCTCGGAAAGGTAAGAACCATGAGCTAATTAATTATAAGGACACTTAACCTCAGACAGGAGAGCTCACTCCTAGATGACGTCCGCGTTAGAAATTCGACATATTCTCTCTTTTGTAATTTTGTTTACGGCGCTTATCAGCCTGGCTTTAGGCGGATTGGTGCTTATGGACAGTCCCCGCCGCACTGTTAACCGCCTTTTCACCGCTCTCGCCGGCATCTTCTTCGTTTCAGGACTCTCCTTCATTGGCTTGAACTACACACATTCTCCTGAAATTTCTCTCATCTGGTCTCGCCTTTATACCATCAGCCTATTGTTCGTCTCTCCGCTCTTCTACCACCTGGTCCTCGGCAGCATCGGCAACGAATTCAAAAACCAGGAAAATCTCACCTCCGGTTTCTATGAACGCGTAAAACAACTGGCCTATGTTTTCAGCGGCGGCTGGTTTCTGCTCATGGTGGGAGGCCTGACACCACAACAGCTCGCGCGGTTCGCCTACTTTTCGATTCCCGACATCGGCAAACAGTTTTGGGTCGCCGCGCTGCTCTTCGGCGTGCTGATCTCCATCGCGATAACGCTTTTGGCCAAACAGGCCAACGAATCCAAAGACCCCACCCAAAAGAGCCGCTTGCTCTACATGTTGTTCGGGTCCGGCGTGTTGGTGGTGTCGGTGGGGATCATGGTACCGATCATTGTCTGGGGCGAAATAGAAATCAGCTGGTTTTTCCCGGGGCTGCACGTGGCGGCCTGCGTGTGCTTGGCGCTCATCGCCTACTCGCTGACGACCAGCCATCTCTATCACTTCTCGGAATTGCTGCGGAAAACCCTGGCCTTCCTGGTCATGACGCTCGTGCTCTTGACCGTTTTCGGCGGCACGCATTTGATTTCGAGCAAATTGCTTTTGCCCTATCTGCCAAACTCCGACCTTTTCGCGATGGGCCTCTCGTCCATTTTCATGGCGCTTTTGTTCCATCCGCTGCGTTACCGCGTCCAAAACCTGGTCGACCGCATCTTCTTCGCGCAACGCTACGACCAGATGCAACGCCTGCGCGGCCTTTCCCGCCGCGTGCTGTCCTCAGCAGACCGCGATGAACTCCTCAACGTCTTCTTCTCCAGTCTCCAGAGCATCGGTTTTGATTCTATTAGCCTCATGCTCAAAGATCCGCAGAAATCCATTTTTCAAATCAAGAAAGGGGTAGGCCTTTCCGCAAACGCGGAAGGGTTTTTCTTGAGAAACGATTCTTTGCTCATACAACACGTGCGCGAAGAGAAAGGGGAACTCATCCGGGACGAGGTGCTCCGCCGGATCCTGACCGATTGGGAACGCCAGGCCATCAGCGATGAAATGGAAGTGCTGCAGGCCGAGATTGCGTTTCCGCTTTTCTCCACGCGCCGCCGCGCGCTCTTCGGCGTGATCACTCTCGGCAATTCCGACCTCGGATATTCCTCTTACAAGGGCCGCAACATCTTCTGGCTCAAATCCGTCATCGACAACGCGGGCATCATGCTCGACAATTTTTACCATCAGGAATTCGCGAACGCGCTGGTGCCTTACGTTGGTAAAACCTGGGCCGTTGAAATGCGCCGCAACAAGGAAGGTTTCCGCGAACGCCTTTCGGGACACCGCACTTGGGTGTCGGTGCTCATGGTCGACATCCGCCACTTCACACCGCTTTCCGGCCGGCTTGATCCGCGCGAAGTGGTCGAACTCCTCAAAGATTTCCGCTCGCGCGTGGCCCCGATCGTTTACCGCCACCAAGGGACTATCGACAAATTTATTGGCGACGCCATCATGGTCGTGTTCGGCCTGCCGATTCTTCCCAAACTGGCCAATCCCGACCAGAACGCCGTGCAATGCGCGATGGAAATTATGCGCGAAATCGACGCCATGAACGTGGCGCGCCGCAACAATGGCAACAAAGAACCCATTGCGATCGGCATCGGCATATCGTCCGGCGAAGTGATCGCGGGGAACGTGGACTCGGGCGATCGCGTGGAATACACGGTCATCGGCGACGCGGTGAACATGGTCGCGCGCATCGAAGACACGGCCGGCGACAATCAGATTTTGCTCTCACCGGCGACCTACAACCGGGTCAAAGAAATAGTTTCGGCCAAAGCCTGGCAGCCCAAACATTTACAAGGGTTCGAACAGTCCGTTATGCTGTACGAGTTATTGAGCGTTGAAACCCAAGAAGGGACCGACACCGGTTCCGAGCCCCGCCGCCTCGCCGCCAACCAGTAACCGCTCTCCGACGAAGAAACCGCCTTCCCTGCGTTGACATCCCTGCCGCGATGTCGTTTAATGAAAATCAATTTCAATAAGGAAGGCATATGCTTCAAGCGTTTATCATCGTTTCAAGAGAAGGACTCGAGGCGTTTCTCATTGTAGCGGTCATCATGACCTACCTCAAAAAGACCAACCGACGGGACCTGCTCCCAGCCGTTCAGTGGGGAATCATCACCTCGGTGCTGGCTTCCATCGGAATGGCTTTCGTGCTCGCCAAAGTATCCAATGTTCCGCTACTGGAAGGGGTCCTCGGTGTGGTCACGGCGGTCCTTGTGGCGACCCTCATTATTCATATGTGGCGGCTCGGCCCCGCCTTCGCGAAAGAAATGGAAAACAAAGTTTCTCAAGCGTCTCAGCTGCCGGACCGGAAAGCATCGTTGTTCGGCGTTTTTCTTTTAACGGTCTTCCTTATCACCAGAGAAGGGATGGAAACGGCGCTCATGCTTTTCCAGGTGAAGAACGGGCGTTTTATCATGGGGAGTTTCTTGGGACTGGGCGGAGCGGCTTTGATTTCTTGGCTCTGGGTCCGATACAGCCACCTTATAAATCTCCGCCGGTTTTTCCGGATCACCGGTGTCTATTTGATTTTCTTCATGGTCCAAGTGTTGTTCACCGCGTTCCACGAATTTTCCGAAGCAGGCGTCCTGCCCAACAGCGAAGCATTTCACATCGCCACGGAACCCTACGCGCCCGATGGAATGTACGGGAAATGGTTTTCAATGATCTCGGTGGTGGGATTGGGGCTCTGGCTGATCGTTGTCGCCATCATTGATAAAAACAAACGCCGCAAACAACCCGCCCAAAATCCCGCCCCTTACCTTGACACGAAAGGGGTTGGTGGTTAAACTCGGAAAACATCAACAATTCACATTGTTTTAGACGGAAAGAGGACCACAAAACATGCCCAGCAATTTGACAGTTCGCATCGCCGGTGAAGGCGGCGAAGGCGTTATCTCCACCGGAGAACTTCTCACGACCGCCGTAGCCCGCGCCCGCCGCGACGTTTTCACCTTCCGGACGTATCCCGCCGAAATCAAAGGCGGACCCGCCATGTTCCAACTCCGCTTCGCCGACCATCCCGTTCTCTCCGTAGGCACCGCGCTTGATGTCCTACTGGCTTTTAATGACGAAGCGATCGATTTGCATGCGGCGGAACTTAAGAAAGACGGCCTGTTGATTTATGATTCCACCGTTTTTGATCCCGAGAAAAAAGTCCCGTCCACCGTCCAACTTTACGGCGCGCCGCTTACCTCCATTGCGGCCGACGGCGTGGGCCTCAAGAAGAGCAAAAACATGGTCGCATTGGCCCTGGCCGGCCAATTGATGGGGATTCCGATCGACGGTTTTAAGACCCTCGTGGAAGAAAAATTTGGAAAGAAAGGCGGCGATGTCGCCGAGAAGAACATCAAGGCCATTGAAGAAGGGTACAAATGGGGAGAAACCCACCCGGTCGGCCGCGATTTGCTGGTTCCGGCCAGCGTGCGCAAAGAACGCAAATTAATCATGTCCGGCAACGAAGCGATGTCCGCCGGCGCCACCGCGGCCGGATGCCGTTATTACGCCGGCTACCCGATCACGCCCGCTTCCGATATTTTGAGCTTCATGGAGAAACAACTGCCGCGCTTTGGCGGCGTGGCCGTCCAAACCGAAGACGAAATTTCCGCCGTTGCTTCTTGCGTCGGCGCTTCTTTTGCGGGCGCCAAGGCGATGACGGCGACATCCGGTCCCGGGCTCTCGCTCATGTCCGAAGTCGTGGGACTATCATCGATGACCGAAACGCCCATTGTGATCGTTGACGCGCAACGATCGGGACCGTCCACGGGCATGCCCACAAAGACCGAACAATCCGACTTGGCTTTTGCGGTCCACATGAGCCATGGCGACGCGCCACGCGTCGTGATGGCACCGTCCAATGTGAAAGATTGCTTCTACGGCATGGTGAAAGCTTTCTATATCGCGGAAAAATATCAGATCCCGGTCATCATGCTTTCCGACCAATCGCTTTCGCACCGCACGCAAACCTTCACGCGTCCCAATCTCGAAAATCTCCAGATTGGCAATCGGCTGCGCGCGAGCAAGAACGGGGAATACAAACGTTTTTTGGACACGGAGACCGGCGTTTCACCTGTTTCGGTCCCGGGCGACGAAGGGCTCAATTACGTCACGACCGGCCTCGAACATGACGAATACGGACATCCCAGCTGGTCCTCCAGCAACCACCAACGGATGTCGGCCAAGCGCCATCGGAAATTGGATTTTATTGCGAAAGAAAAAGGCTTCACGCGCCGCTTTGGCGACGAACATGCGACGGTCGGCGTGATCTGCTGGGGCTCCACCGAAGGTCCGGTGGAAGAAGCGCTCAACACCGCTGCGACCCACGGGCTTGAAGTCAAAGCGCTCACGATCAAAATGATCCACCCACTCCCTGATGAAGAAATCCGCAGCTTTATGTCGGGCCTCAAACATGTGATTGTTCCCGAAATCAATTTCACCGGTCAATTGGCGCAACTCTTGCGCGCAAAATACCTGTTCCCGTTCCATTCTTTCACGAAATGCAACGGCATGCCGTTTGATCCGGACGAAATATTTAACCGCATTGAGGAGGTAATCCGCCGTGCCTGATATAGCCCAGACAGCGAAGACACAAAATTACAAAAGCACGGTCCCGGTCACCTGGTGTCCCGGCTGCGGCGACTTTTCGGTCCTTCATGCGGTTTATAAAGCGCTCGGCATTTTGGCTTACGATCCCAAAGACACGATTGTCGCCTCGGGCATCGGCTGCTCGGGACGCTTCCCTGTTTTCACAACGTGCTACGGTTTCCACGGTGTTCATGGCCGCGTGTTGCCAACGGCCACCGGCATGAAACTTGCCAACCCGAAGTTGCATGTGTTCGCGGTGGGCGGCGACGGCGACGGGCTCGCGATTGGCGGCGGACATTTTCCGCACGCGGCGCGCCGCAACGTCGACATCACCTATATCATGCTCGATAACTCGACCTACGGCTTGACCAAAGGCCAGGCGTCGCCGACGACCGGAAAAAACTCCTCGGCGCGGAGCCTCCCATACGGATCTTCCGAAGACAATTTGAATCCGATCGGCCTCGCGCTCGCGTACAACGCGTCGTTTGTTGCGCGCGGTTTCTCGGGCCAGCTCAACCAGCTCATTGATTTGATTGTGCGCGCCGCAAGACATCCGGGATTCTCGTTCTTGCACGTGATTTCTCCCTGCGTCGTTTTCAACAACACCTATCCGTACTACACGAAGAACGTCACAATGATCCCCGAAACCCACGACCCGAAAAACAAGCTCGCCGCGCTCGACCTGTGGCAAGACCCCGATAAGACCTACATCGGCGTTTTCCACGAGAACCTGCGCGACTCCTATGCGAAACGCACGGAGAAGATCATCGAGCTTGCCCAGGCCAAGGGCAAGGGGGACATGAACCAACTCCTCGACAGTTACCGTTAAACCCCGGTCCCGCAATGAAATTCTACGAGTACCAAGCCAAAGCGGTTTACGATCGCTTCCAAATTCCCAAGCCTGAAGGCACGGTAGTTTTTAACGCCGCCGGTGTGGCCGCGGGACTTAAGAAACTTGGCAAAGGACCTTGGGCCGTCAAAGCGCAGGTCTTGGCCGGCGGACGCGGCAAAGCGGGCGGCGTCAAAATCGTAAAAACCCCGAAAGAAGCGACCGCGCTCGCCAAACACCTCTTCTCAAAACCGCTCGTCACGCACCAGACCGGCCCCAAAGGGGAGAAAGTGATGGCGCTCTTGCTTGAAAAATCGCTGCCCAAGATCGCCCGTGAAATGTACGTGAGCATCGTGCTTGACCGGAAATCCGCGGCGCCCGTTTTGATTGCCTCCAAAGAAGGCGGAATGGACATTGAAACCTTGGCCGTCCAACGTCCCGACGCCATTCTCAAATTCCCGATTGATCCTGTTGAAAAACTACCCGCCTACCGAGCGCGCATTATTGCCAAAGCCTTAGGGCTCGATGGAAAACTCATCAACCAAGGCGCCTCGTTTTTGTCCAAGCTTTATGAAATCTTCATCGCCACCGACGCCAACATGGTGGAAGTAAACCCGCTCGCAGTCACCGAAAATGGGACCTTGATGGCGTTGGACGGAAAAATCGCGACCGACGACAACGCGCTTTACCGCCACCCGGACCAGATGGAGTGGAAAGAAAAAAGCCCGCAGCCCGAAGCCGAGAAAAAAGCGCTCAAGGCGAAAATTTCCTACATCAAGCTCGACGGCAATGTCGGCTGCCTGGTGAACGGCGCCGGCCTGGCCATGGCGACCATGGACATCATCAAACTCCACGGCGGCGACCCGGCCAACTTCTTGGACGTCGGCGGCGGCGCCAACGCCCAACAAGTGACCGAGGCGTTTAAAATTATTCTTTCCGACAAACGCGTTGAAGGCGTGCTGGTGAATATTTTCGGCGGCATCATGCGCTGCGATGTGATCGCGGAAGGCGTCATCGCCGCGGTCAAGAAAGTGAAACTGAAAGTTCCCCTGGTCGTGCGCTTGGAAGGAAACAAATCCGAAGAAGGGAAAAAGATGCTCGCCCAGTCGAAGCTGCCGCTTCAGGCCGCCACGAGCCTTGATGAGGCCGCTAAAACCATCGTGCAAGCCGTTAAAAGCCGCCAGCGGAGCCTTTCATGAGCATTCTTCTCAACGCCAACTCCAAAGTCATCTGCCAGGGCATCACCGGCGCAGCCGGGTCGTTTCACACCAAGCTTTGCAAAGAATACGGGACCAAGATGGTCGCGGGCGTAACCCCAGGCAAAGGCGGCACGTCCTACGAAGGTATTCCTATTTTCGACACCGTCCGCGAAACCGTCAGTGAGACCGGCGCCGACGTCTCGATGATTTTTGTGCCGGCGCCCATGTGCGCGGACGCGATCCTCGAAGCCATGGAAGCGGGGATCAAACTCATTGTCGCGATCACCGAAGGAATTCCAGTGCTCGACATGGTGAAAGTCAAACACGCCATGAACCGTTGGAACAAGGAATTACCGGCGGAGAAACGCGTGAGGCTCATCGGCCCCAACTGCCCCGGCGTTATCACGGTCGATGCTTGCAAAGTCGGCATCATGCCGGGTTATATCCATAAGAAAGGCAGCATCGGTATCGTCTCGCGTTCGGGAACGCTCACCTACGAAGCTGTCTGGCAGCTCACAAAACTCGGGCTTGGACAATCCACCGTCGTCGGCATCGGCGGCGATCCGGTCAACGGCACCAATTTTGTCGACACGCTCGAGCTTTTCCAAAAAGACCCCGACACCAGCGCCGTTGTAATGCTCGGTGAAATCGGCGGGCGCGCCGAAGAAGAGGCCGCGCACTACTTTAAGACACAAATGTCGAAACCGTTGTTTGGATTTGTGGCGGGCATCACGGCGCCTCCGGGAAAACGCATGGGGCACGCGGGAGCCATTGTCGAAGGCGGCTCGGGAAAAGCCGAAGACAAAATAGCGGAGCTGCGGAAAAACGGCGTGGTCGTCGCGGATTCGCCGGCGACCATCGGCGTTACGGTGCGGGACCACCTTGCAACGAAGGCGCACTAGCCTCCTTCTCATCTTTTCTCTCCTCACGGCGGCCATCGCCGGCGCCGAAATCCACTCTTACCAAGAAATCCCTTACTTTCTCCGTCAACTCCAAGACACCCAGCTTGAGAGCAAGCGCATGGAGTGCAACAAAATCATCCATGACGCGATCGTGAACGCCGACTTGAGCGACAAAAAGACCGTGAAGAAGATGGACCCGATCATCGACAAGGTCCGCATCGCGATGGACTCCGGGTTCGACCGCCCTTATCTCGAGGGAACTTCGATGTGGCTCGGCAGCGCGGTGGCCTATTTTGAACGGGAAAAACTGCGGAAGACCGTGTCCATTCCGGAAACGGATTGGATGACCGTCCAAACCAAAGCCGCGAACGGCGATGAAATTTCGATTTACCCCAACAAAATCCTGCTCCACTCCAATGAAAAAACCAGGACGGTGGCGGAATCGGCGGGTATCCACGAAGCGATTATTTCTCCCGACGGCCGGCGCGTGGCGTTTTTCCGGCAAAGCGACGGCTCTCCAAAAGCGGAAGTGTGGGTGGTCAATCTAAAGAATTTAAAGCGGACGAAAGTGGCGGTGCTGGATTCCTGCGCGACGCTGCTTTTCTCATTGGACGGCGGTAAATTGTATTTGCAAGAAACGGCGGCGGGAAACAAAGAAGCGGCGCTTTACAAAGTATCCAGCGGCGGCGGGTCGTTGAAATCCATTGGGACCGTGCGCTCGTTGGACGCCATCGTGGCCAAGGGGAAAAATGAAGGGGCCTTGATCGTCCACCGGTTTATCACACACCATCTCGGAACATCGCAGCAGGAATGCCCGATCGCTTGGGGCGATTCGGGCCGCGAGATCGGCCGCGTCAAAGACGCGCCCTGCCGCTAAATCTACTTAAGCAAGTCCTTCAGCAAATCCCGTTGCTTCACCAACGGGTCCAACGCCATGGTTTCTCCGGCCTTCAACACCGTCATACGGCTTTCTTTTAATTGGTCCAACTCGATCAAAGCTTTGTCCTGACGGTCGCCGGCCGGGACTTTTTTCAATATCCGCTCGCGTTCCCGTTGGTACTCGTTTTCGTAGCGCAGCCGCTTTTCGGCAATCGAGGCGCGAATACGTCCGATATCTTTATCGAGTTCGGGAATATTTTTGGTTTTCCCAGTGGCCAGTTGTTCAAAACTATCGTGCAAGATCGTCATGCTGTCGGCCAGCGCGCGCTGGTCGGCAAGAAACTTGCTGCGGTCTTCCTGGAAGCGGAGGTCCGCTTTCTTTACCGCATCGCGAAAATAAAGGGACGGAGCGCCGCCGAACAACAATCCCACAAGGAACATCACAAATAGCCCAACGCCGCTGCTTCCTGAAGAGCGCCCGGACGCGCTCGCCTGAACGACCGGCATCTCCTTGATTTTTTTCTTCTTATCGACAACACCGGGAACCAGGCCCCGGACTTTCAGCTGATAACGTTTGCGAATTTCATCGAGAAACGTGTTAAAGGAAGGTTCGGCCGCAGCAACTTGATCGGGAAGCCACGTGATGCGGCTTGTAATCGATTCCCGGTCGCGGTTCAGTGCGTCGGCTTCAAAATCAACGGTGGATTCCATTTCACTGATGGAGGCCTCGACCGCCGCGGCCGGGTCCGCCGGTGGTTGTTCTTCCCATGATTTTTGCTCGAAATTGAACCACTCCTCCATGATGTTTTCGATGCTGCCGATGGCCGCATCAAAAAAAACGTCAGGACCGAACGAGTCGGCTTTTTCGGAGAGCTGTTGTTCGATGAATTTTTGGCGCCGGTCGCGAAGCTCGGTCAGACGGTCCGACCAGCGTTGAAAGGACGCGTCATCCATTAAAACTTGGCCCCGATGCCGCCGTGGTACATTTCCTCGCCGTTCGCGATGCCGCCGGCCAGCGTGATGTAGGTGAACGGGATAAGGCTCAAGTTGATGCCGGCCTCAAACCGCGTGCCGCCTTCCGAAGAATCCAGAGCGCGAGCGCTCGCCGGGACCATGGGATCGTCATTGAGTTCCAGTTCCGTCTGATCGTAACCGGCGCCAATGTAAGGATGGATAAATGGGACTTCGAAGGAGAGAACGGCGTTGGCCGAAAAGGTTTTGGCGTCAAACAGGTCGTGGGAAGCCTGCGTGTAAAGACCTGTAAGGGAAAGGGACGGCAAGCCGGGAACATTGGACTTTAAGATCCCGACCCGGAGGCCACCGCCGAACGCGTCGGCGTCTTCAATCTGTCCCGCGCGCGCAATCACGTTGATTCGCGCCGGCAAGCCCACTTCGGCCTGGATCCATTTGGAGAGCAGCGTCGATTTATCGTCTTTTAAAATCGTGTTTTCATCTTGAACGCCGACGGCCGCCACGTGCACGCCGACATCAAAACCGAGCGGAAATCCGAGCGCTTGTCCGGTATGGAAGCTTCCGGCGCCGACCGCGGCACCGAAATCCTGCGTCATGGCGTCCAGTGATTTTTGATCCACGACACCGAAATTGTTTGAAAAATCATCGTTCGAAAAAACCGGCAGCGCCGTAAGTGCCACCATCAATCCCGTCAACATCAACCAGCGTGATTTCATTAGAGCCTCCGTTATTTTGGTGAAGAAAAAATCCCGGCCAATCTTACATCACTCGCGCGTCTTGCCACATGTGAAAAAGTCCGAGCAACGTTAAATGGGGAACATGCCGGTCCACGCCCGAGACGCCTTTTAAAATCCAATGCGCCTGGCCGCCGGTCGCCATGACCCTGGTGCGCGGCCCCATTTTCTTGCGCAGCTGGAGCACAATTTCTTTTACGAGGCCGCGGTAACCATAGTAGAGACCGGCCTGGATCGATTCGAGCGTGTTGCGGCCCAAGATCGGCGCCGCATGCTCGATCATGACCATCGGTAATTTGGCGGTCTTGTTGTAGAGTGCCTCGGCCGAAATGACGGGCCCCGGCGCGATCACGCCACCCAAATAGGCGCCGTCGGCGGTCACGCAATCGAATGTTGTCGCTGTTCCGAAATCAATCACGATGGCAGGGCCTTTCCACAAGGCCATCGCGGCGCGCGCGTTCACGATGCGGTCCGCGCCGACTTCGGACGGCTTGCGATATTTCACGCGGACGCGCGATTTGAGTTTATTGGAGACAAAAGGAACGGTGAAAGGAAACATGGATTTTAATTGGCGCGCGATCTTTTGGTCGACGGGCGGCACAACGCTCGACACGATGGCGCCGCGGATGAAATTAATCGGAACGCGTTTTTTTTTCAGGGATTTTTGAATGAAACGCGCCAGACCGTTTGAATTAACGGTCGCAGGCGTGCCAATGGTCCAGACGTAGCGGGGGGACGGGTTGGGCGACTTGGAAGGAAAGTCAAAGAGTCCGATCGAAGTGGCGGTGTTGCCGACGTCAATCGTGAGAACGCAATCCATCAAGCCGCTTGAAGTTTGGAGAAGTCCGCGGCCGCGTCAAAAAGCTCTTTGACCATGCTCAGCACGTGCAGGCGCTGATCGCGGAGTTTGACGTCGTCGACCATCACCATCACGTCTTTGAAGAACGTGTCGATCGGCGCTTTGAGTTCGGCCAGATACATGAGGGCCTGCGGAAAATCACGGCGGTTCACGCTGGAATCAAAACCGGTGCGGATGCGCTGCACGGCCTCGCACAATTTGCGCTCCGGTTCGCCCAGCGAATCTAGATCAATGGAAACCGATGCTGACGCATCGCTGTTCGCCTGCTTTAACAAATTCCCGGCCCGTTTGATGGCGATTGAAAGCGCCTGAAACTCGGGTTTGCCGCGCACCGCTTTAAGTCCTTTGAGTTTTCTTTCAATGACTGGAACGCCTTGATCAAAACGGGCGAGCACGGCCTCGATTTCATCGGCACGGTACCCCTGCTGAGAGAAAATGGTCACCATACGCTGGCGGAAAAAGTCACGCAATTCGTCCTTGGTTTTGGTTTCGACCGGTCGGCCCAAGGTTTCGAACGCATTGTCGATGAGTCTTTCCAGCGACAAATTCCAATCACGGTCCGACAAGATGCGCAGGATCCCGCTGGCCGCGCGGCGAAGACCATACGGGTCCGCAGAACCGGAGGGAATAAGCCCGACGGAAAAATTGGCGGCGAGCGTGTCGAGTTTGTCGGCAACGCCAACCAACGCGCCCTCCAACACCTTGGGAAGCGCGCTTTCGGAGGTCAGCGGCCAGTAATGCTGCTCAATGGCCGCCGCGACCTCGGCGCTTTCCTGTTTCTCGCCGTAGAAACGGCCGGCAATTCCTTGCAACTCCGGAAACTCCCCGACCACCTGCGTCAACAAATCCGATTTCGAAAGCAACGCCGCGCGGTCGGCATTTCTCAAAACTGCCTCGTCCAATTCC
>CAYOPN010000050.1:0-14845 GCA_964405835.1 uncultured Elusimicrobia bacterium
CAGAGGCGCCAGCGCCATGTCCCGCTCCGGCCGTAACTCAAGCATTCAGAATGGAAGCAATGCGTCGCTCGAAACCGGTCGTGGTAACAGCACCACTTCCGGCACAACGAACCGCGCGACCACCGGCACCCGCGCCGACAATTCGCTGCGGATGGATAATATTTTTGAATCACGTTCGAATGGCTGGGCGCTCAGCCGGACCGGCACCGCGAACCAGACGCGGACCGGGACCATCGATCGCAACATGACCGGAACATCGCTCGATGTGCGTTCAACCGATTCGTCATCCGAACGCCGTGGCGTGTCGGTGGACGTCCGTAATGGCGTGTCGTCACAGGAAGGATCTGAGAATTCGTTCAGTCGCAGCTTCGGCACCAGCCAAAATTATTCCAATGGATTCCGTTACGCGGAAACCTACCGCCAGGGTCGTCGCTGGGACCACGCGGAAACGATGGAAGTGTTCCCGAAGCTGGAGCATCGCGTGGAAGCCATGCGGAAAGCCGGTGACGCGCGTTTGGCTTTGGTTGAAGCCCGGGCCGGCGCGGAAATGTTGCAGTTGATTGATCTTGAATCGGACATCGTCCGGCTCATGCGCGAACTGGACACACAATCATTGAACATGGAGACCTTTAAGAAAGAGGCGGCGGTCAGCAAGGCCAAGACCCTCAAATGGGACGACCACAAAGACGCCATAACGAAAAAAATCAGCTCCGCTATTACTGCAATTGAGATCGTGGAAGATCCCTATCACGTGCTGGTGTCGGGCGTGAATGGGCAAGCGCAAGTTATCAAAGGTGTTGAAGGCACCAACGTGGTCCGTGAAGAGCGGCTCGCCATCGTGCGTGAGTCCGTAACGAAAGTCGATGTGAAACTGGTCCCGCCGCTCGAGGGCCTGCCGTTCCGCGGAATGAAAGTGAAGATCATCGATCCTGGAAACGGCAATGAATTCGCCGGCACCGTCGTTCGCGTGAATGAATTTGAAGAAACCCTGCCGCGCGACGTTCAACGGACCTCGACCGGCGTCGATATCCTGTTCACGCCCAACCAAGCCAATCCGGCCAGCGTGAGCGTGGTGGTGGAAATTGATCCGGGCCAGATCACTGAGACGAAGAAATTGCGCGCCGGCGAAACGGTCGACGCCATCATCGAACCGCAGACAGATCCAAAAGCGGGCGAAGAAACGTGGCCGAAGCCGGTGTTCGACTTCGCGGCCTTGGCTGCGCAACAACCAAAACCGTTGGTGCCGCAACCGCTGCGGCTCAAAGGGCTCGCGCAAACGGCGGACTCGGGACTATTTGACCGCAACGGCAACGAGATCGACACGAAGAACGGCAAGTTACGCGAATTCTCGGGGCTCACGTTCAATTACGACACGAAAACGTTCTTTACCATCGACGACGAGGCGCAGGTGGTCATCGAGTTCGACATGAACAAGAAGTTTATCCGCACGATCGACGTGAGTGGCCTGGCCGACCCGAAACGCGGTCCGCTCGACCTCGAAGCGATCAAATGGATCACCGGCAGTCATTTCGCGTTGTTGAACGAAGGCGACAAAAATCGTTCCGCCGAGCTGATCATCGCAGACCTCTCCGGCTACATGCCGCAGCGTTGGGACGCGCGCATTTACGAGTTGCCGGTGAGAAATGCGGAAAGTGTCGCGTTTGATTCAGATGGTCATCTTTATTTCGCCACGTCCAACGTCATCTATAAGACCGCAAAACTGAAGGAAAATGGCGCCGGGCAGGTTTTCCCTGTGACCGTCATCGAAAAGTGGGACGTCGTCAACTATGGCTGGGAACCGATTGGCGACATCGAGTTCGTGAAGAAAAACGACGAGACGCCGCACTTCTATGTGACCACGAAAGGCGATAAGGACAAGAAAATCGCACCCGCGGTCCGCGAACTCGCGTTCAAATCAAAAGGGAAAGTCGATCTTATCGACAGCCGTGACATAGTCATCCGCGACAAATTTGAAGGCTTGACCCGTTTCAAAACGTCCGATGGCGCCGACGGCTTGGCCGGAATCGCTGAAGGCCCGAAAGACGGAAAATCGAAGACGCCGTACGTGATTGGGTTCACGATGCCGCCGGGACTTCTTGGAATTTGGCTGCCGCTCGTGCGCGTGTTCCCGCGGGTCGGCGCCCTTGTTGGTTCGCTCACCGAAGCGACGGCCCCCGCGCTGCTCTACATATTCGCTCCCCATTTTGGGTCATTGCTGGATGCGGAGTTCCTGCCGTTTATCTGGATGGGCGTTATCGGGTTGCTCAAGAGCATAAGTGGATTTGTCGGTATTGATCGCTACGGCCGTTTCTACCGTGGTTCGGCCCGTGATGATGGCGCGGATTTCATGTTCTCGAACATGGTTGCATGGACAGGTCTTATGGTGTTCGTTGTTCAACCTCCAACCGTTATGGGGGCATTGCTGGTGGCGTGGATTTTGCATGTGGTTGTCGATGTTTGGATTGTGCACCAGAAGACGTCGTTCGTTCGGGCGCTTTCACGGATTGAGCCGGAAGAAGTCATTGTGGTCCCGATATCCGACGAACACAGGCAACGGGACATGGACCGGCTTCATGAGCTTAAACAGGTTATTTCCAACAACGAATCGTTGGCCCACTTAAAAGACCAGGTGTTGGTGGTGTATTTGGGGAACGAGCGATCGATGCCAATCAGCATCCGCAACGTAGCGCGGGAATATCAGATCGTGCGCGGGTCACAACACGATCTGGACGCGATTTTCAAAGAAGCGCAATCTCAAATCCTGGACCACGAAAGCAAAATGTACGCCACGGTTTCCGATCTGGCCGACCCGAACGGAACGTTCGGCCGGTTCGCGGTGCTGGATCCGCAGCACGGTATCTTCTCAATGTCGGACGGTCTCGCGCGCCGTCATCGTGCGATTGTGCAGTTCCTCGGCGTGTGGACGCTTCAAGATTCAACGACCTCGGTGTTGAACCTCATGATGGGCGCGAAAATCGCCGAGTCGCATGCGTAATCCAATTCTCTTGGTGGTGGCGCTACTGGCGTTTTCCGTGGCGCAGGCGGAAAATCTGGCCGGACGCACGTTTAACCGCACGCTGTTTTACGACTTCGCTTTCGACCCTCCCTATGAAGATTTCGCGGGCATTACTTTCAATCCCCTCTCTCAAACGCTGTACATGACCGATAACAAACTGGACACCATTTTTGAAATCAACGGCCTTGGTGCGCCGATTCGTCAGATCAATATTGCCGGACTCAAAGCGGCCGGCGAAGCCGAAACGGACGCCGAAGGCATCACGTGGATGTACGGAAACACCTACGCGTTGGTGTTGGAAGGCGGCGAAGAGATGGCGGTAGTGACCATCACGTCCACCACCACGGCCATCACGCGGTCGCAGGCGCAGATTTTTGATTTGTCCGGCGATCCCAAAGGCGTCACCTATAAAGCTTCCGAAGACGCACTTTATTGGGTCAGCGAAGTGGGACCGAAGCGCGTGATCAAAGCACGAATCAATCCGTCCACGGGAAATTTGGACCAACTCGCGAATATCAATGTGGAGTCCCTGCCGATGCTGGATTTGGCCGACATCGCGTATTTCCCGCGATTGTCCCCGCACATGATTCTCGTGAGCCAAAGTTCGCGGACCGTGGTGGAAGTGGATTTGGCGGGAGCATTACCGGTTGTTAAGAGCACGTTTTCGCTGGCCGGTTTTGCGATTCCTCAAGCGGGAGGCATCACATTTAATCACGAGGGAAAGATGGTCATTGTCGGCAAACACACGTCCACCGCTCCCGAAGACGATTTCAACGTTTTTTATCCGACGGCACCGATTGTTAATCGGCGCCCGACGGCACGTATCACGGCGTTTGGAGCGCCATAGCCTGCCTAGGCGGGCAAGGAGAGAAAATGAAAAAGCAGATTATTCTTGTCGCAACAGTCCTATCTTTGTTTGCCGCCTCGTCGGCGGTCGCGGGCGATCCGATATTCGTCTACGACAGCAACGGCAACGGGTCCGAGTTCGTTACGCTGGTCGGATCGCGGAGTTTTGACTTGGACGGCGCGATTGTCAGTTACGCTTGGCGCGTCAATACCACGACCGTCGCGACCGGATTCGGGCCGGTCGTTCAAAACCTTACGCACAACTTTTTGTTGGGCAGAAGCACCGTTACCTTGACGGTGTTTGATGATGTTTTGGTCTCGAGTGCCGACACATCGTTGGTGACGGTCCTGCCGCAATCATCGAACCTGCCACCGGTTGCGGACGCCACCGTTCCAGGAACGGTGTCCGCGAACAGCCTGAACGTTGCGACGGTTACGGTGGACGCGTCTTTAAGCAGCGACCCCAACGGCGACCCGATATACCGATATCTATGGACCGAAGGGTCGACGACGTTGTCCGACAGCGGTTCACCGATGGCGACGTTCACGTTGAGCGGGCTTGGCCTGCACACGGTCCGGTTGGAAGTTTTCTCGCGTGACGGTTTGAACATCACGCAGAGCGGTTTCAAGAACTTTAGCGTCACGGTCGTGGAAGCCAGCGGCGTGTTGGCCGGTTTTACGTTCCGGCGCGTGATCGGCGAAGACTTTCCGTTCACGCCGACCTATGATGAAGTCGCGGGCATCGCTTACAACGCGTTGACCCAAACGTACGCGGTGACCGACAATCAGCAAGACAAATTGTTGATCGTCAGTTCGACCGGCGGCGCCACGCAAATCGTGGACATTTCCGGTCTCAAGGCCGCGGGGGAACTCACGGCGGACGCGGAAGGCATCACTTGGATGTACGGTTCCACGTGGGCCGTCGTCATGGAAGGCGGCGAAGAACTCGCCGTTATTCAGATCACGCCGGCGACCACGGCGCTCACGCGCGCCAACGCGCGGATTTACGACTTGGCGGGCGATCCGAAAGGCGTCGCTTATCATCCGACCGAAAACGCGATCTATTACGTGAGTCAGAATAGTCCTATGCGCGTCGCGAAAATGGTGTTTGACGCGGCTGGCAACGCCACCACGGTCTTCAACAAGGACCTGACCGGTCTGCCCGCTTCCGAACTCAGTGACATCGCGATTTTCCCACGTCTGTCGCAGCATCCGTTCTTGATCAGCGGCAGCTCCCGCACGATCATGGAAGTGAACATCGCGGGTGTGGCACCGGTCGTTCTCAGCCAATTCACGCTCGCGCATTGGAACATTCCGGATGGAAGCGGCCTGGTCTTTTCGGCCGACGGCCGCATGCACGTGACCAGCAAAAGCGCTGCCAACACACCCGAAGACACGCGCAACGTGTTCGCGCCGGACACCGCGATCCCCAACCAACGACCGCAAGCGAGAATTAACGGCTTGTAATGAAAAATCTTCTCACCGCCGCCGCGATTATGTTCGCGGCGGCGGTCGCATATGCCGATCCCGTCTTCGTCGTCGACAGCAACGGGGACGGCGTGGAGCAGGTCACCTTGCAAGGATCAAACAGCCGTGATCCCGACGGTGCTTTGATCGATTACGAATGGAGCGTGAATGGAGCAACGATCGCGGCTGGTTTTGGCCCGACCGTCCTTGATCTGGTCCACACGTACACGCTCGGATGGAGCACCGTGACCTTAGCGGTCCGGGACGACGTTTTTGTCTCGAGCGCCGCCGCGATCAACGTGGTTGTTTTGCCGCAAGGCAGCAGTCCTCCGTCCGACGATTTGGACCCGTCCTATCTGGCCGGCCGGAAATGGAGCCGCGTCGTCGGGTTGGATTTTGCGTTCAGCGATATCTACGAGGATTATGCGGGCATCACATTTAATCCGCTTACGCAAACCTATTTCATGACCGAAAACCAGGAGGACGTGATCATCGAAATCAATTTGAGCGGCGTGCTGTTGCGTACTATCAATGTTCATGAGCTCCGGGCGTCCGGCGAAATTGAGGCCGACATCGAAGGTATCACTTGGATGCAAGACCAGACCTTTGCGTTGGTGAGCGAGGGCGGGGAAGAAATGGTCATAGCGCAGATCGGGCCCGGCACCACCGCGCTCAACCGTTCGGGCGTGACGATTTACGATCTGTTCGGAGACCCAAAAGGCGTGGCGTACAAAGCTTCCGAGGACGCGATCTATTGGGTTAGCCAAGGCGCTCCGATGCGCGTGGTAAAAGCAAAAATCAACCAGGGCACGGGGCAGCTGGACGTTATTTTTAATCGCGATGTGTCGGGCCTTCCGGCCTCCGACTTAGCGGACGCCGCGTTCTTTCCATCGATATCACCGAATTTATTTTTAATCAGCCAAAGCACCACCACGTTTCCAAATGTTGTTCTCGAAGTTGATGTGGAAGGACCGACGCCGGTTTTGTTTAGCGCGTTTGCGCTCGCTCCGTGGCCCATCCCCAAACCCGGAGCTTTGACCATGAATCACCTGGGACAAATCATTATTGTTGGAAAACACCAGGCGGGCGTTCCTGAAGACGACTTCAACGTATTTATTCCTGTGGAAGATGTGCCACCTGCAATCCCGGCCTTGCCATCCGGTTCACCGACCGTCTCCATTAATTGGATCCATCCCGGATCGACCGTTCAGCAGGCGGAATTTTTCCTCAATATCACGGAAACTGGATCGGGTGAAATTTTTATTTATGACCAGCTCGGACGGCAGGTGCACGAATTTCGCACCGAACAGCTTCCACCCGGCGAGTACCGCGCACCATGGGACCTGCGTAATTCGGCGGGCACGCATATCGCGTCGGGCGTGTATTACGTCCTGATTAAAACACCCGGATCAACACGCAAAGAAAAATTGGTGTACGTGCGATGAAAATAATCCTCCGTCACCCCGGCGGAAGCCGGGGCCCAGGTTTCAAACTTGATTTTAAAAGCAGGTTAAAAACCTGGTTTCCGGCTTTCGCCGGAATGACGATGCTGGTGGCCATGACAGTTCGAGCGGAGGAAGCGGGCAGCGCGTCGGGTTTGACGCTTTTGCGCAATAGCAGCGCGCGCGCGAGCGCGTTGGGCGAAGCCTATGTTTCTGTTTCCGACGACATCACCGCGATGGATTTTAATCCGGCATCGCTTGCCACATTGCTTTCAGGACAGGGTTCGCTGCAATACGAACGCGGTCTTTTTGAAGATTCGTTCAGCAAAGCCATGGTGGGAACACCGTTCGGCGAAACCGGTGCGTTCGGTTTGTCGATGGGTCAATACACCAGCGGAAAGGCGGACCTTTACGATGGTGTCACCCAAAAAACCGTCACCGCCGAACAAGACCGTGTCGCAAGCCTAGGTTACGGTTTCCGTCGTAATGCTTTCGCGTTCGGCGCCGGCGTCAAATATTTGTGGTCGGAATTGGCGGAGACCTACAGCGGAACCGCCGGTTCGGCCGATCTTGGTGTTCAATACCAACTCCGCCCCGGACTTCGACTGGGTGCGGCCGGCCCTCTATATCAATCGAAATTGCGTTACGCCTCTGTTGAAGAAAAACTACCGAAAGTATACCGGGCCGGTATTGGGTGGACGGGGTCAATGCCATTGGCAACGGGCAAGCTTCCGCTCCAATTGTTGATGGACGTTCCATACGACGCCACGGACCAAACCACGGCGCTGGCGCTCGGCGCCGAAACAGTTATCAGCGTCCTCGCGTTTCGGGTCGGGTTCAACTCGCGCTCAGATGTCCAGCAGTTCTCGATGGGCGCCGGGTTCCGCTTCATGAACATGAATCTGGATTACGCGTTCGGCCTGGTCAGCGAAAGCGCAGTCAACGCACAGCACAAAATCAGCTTTTCGTTCCGGTTTGCCGGTTTTCAGCCGCCTTCCAAGTCCCAAAGGAATTATCAGGTCTACCAGTTGAAGCCGGGAGAAACGTTGGACTCTATTGCGCGGTCCCGTTCGGTGAATGCCAACGATATTTACACGTTGAACCGTCATCAGTATTCAAATCCCGAGGACATTCAACCGGGGGCGCGGATCCTTCTACCGACCGTCAAAAACTAATCGGCAATGTCATATAGGTTTTACATTCACGTCACCGCCCATCGATCCCTCCTATCTATAAGTTGTCGTACCAATGTATTCGAAACACTTTAAGCATCTCGTGGCGGTCGGTCTGATTGTCATGGCGGTGACCGGTCAAGCCGGAGCGGCCCAGGTCAATACGTACGGCAAGCTAGAAATAAAAGCGGATGACGGCAGTTTCTCGGCGCGCATCACGGGCCGGTTGCACGCGGATGGAAATTTTTACAACAGCGATAAAAAGAAGATTCCAAGCGGCACGTTTATCCGTCGCGCCCGCATTGGCGTGCAAGGGAATTTTCACGAATACGGCTACGAAATCGAATTTGACAACGCCACGAACCAAGCGAATTTGCGGAACGCAAACATCAGCCGTTTGCTTGGTCCCGGCACCATCCGGGTCGGTCAATTTAAGATGTCGGAGAGCCTTGAGCAGGTGAGCAGTTCAAACGATATTGCGCTCATGGAACGCCCCTATTTGAGCCAAGCGACTCCCGATTACAAGATCGGTGTCGGCTACAACGGAACGGCCGGCGCCGTGGGGTATTCGGCCAACGTCTACAACTTGCGCGAAGCGGCGGATGGCGAAGACCGGCCTATCACGGATGGGACAGGGTCGGTGGCGCGCGCTTATTTTTCACCGGTCAATCGCAAGACCATGGCCATCCATATCGGTGGAAGTTTCGCCTACGAAGTAACCGATTCCTCTGGTTCGAGGGTCCGCGTGAGTCCATTGGGGCGCGCTGAGGAATACACCGACGGAGAAGAGTTTCGCTTTGAGCTCTACGATCGGCGAAACGAAGAGGCCAAAATTAAACGCATTAATTTGGAAGGCGTCGCGATCAACGGACCGCTCGCCGTGCAAGCGGAGTATATGTTCGGTTCCGCCGATACAAAAACGCGGACCGCCGACGACTTTCGGACGTGGTACGCGCAGGTCAGTTACGTATTAACCGGTGAGTCGCGCGAATACGGTTTTCGGCGTGGAGAAATTGAGCGGCCAAAACCGAGCCGCGCGTCGGGTGCGTTTGAAATTGCCGGGCGCTACCAACAGGCGGTACGAGAACATGTCACGAACGCCAAGTTAACAGCGACCGAGCTGGGCATCACGTATTACGCCAATCGCAACGTTCGTTACTTGGTGAATTACGGATGGACCGACAACAAGCTAGAAGGCGATCAGCCGCGTTTGTTGTCGATGCGCGCACAATTTGATTTTTGATCCGCCAGAGCGGATCACCCTGAGCATGTCGAAGGGTCATTTCAAAGGAGTAGCTTATGTATAAAAAGTTGATGTCAGGATTTATGACGGGGGTTGTTCTGTTTTTGCCATGCAAAATGGCCGGTGCGGACTTATTAATCAGCGGGGCCGGCGCGAGTCTGCCCTACCCCATTTACAGCAAGTGGTTTGACGAGTACCAACGTAAGTTCCCCGGCGTCCGTTTCAATTATCAAGGGATTGGATCCGGCGGTGGTATCAGGCAATTCACCGCCAAGACCATCGACTTTGGAGCTACCGACAGTCCCATGTCGGAACGCGAGCAATCGCAAGTGAACCGGCCTTTTTTCCACGTGCCGACTGTTTTGGGGGGCGTTGTGCCGGCTTTCAATTTGCAAGGCATAAACGATCTCCGTTTCACGGGGGATGTCATTGCCGATATTTATCTTGGCGAAATAACCAAATGGAACGACCCCGCTCTCAAGAAATTAAATCCGGACGTTAATCTGCCGAATCAAGAAATTGTCGTGATTCGGCGCGCTGACGGGTCTGGGACCACCTTTTGTTTTACCGACTATCTCTCCACGGTAAGTCCTTCATGGCGGCAGCGCGTGGGGAAAGGTATTTCCGTGAACTGGCCGATCGGCATTGGCGGAAAAGGCAACGAAGGTGTGTCCGGCCTTGTCCGCCGCACGCCGTATTCCCTTGGCTATATCGAATTGTTGTTCGCAAAACAGAACGGAATTACGTATGGCTCGGTGAGAAACCAAGCTGGCGCTTTCGTCAAAGCGAATGTTGAAACGGTGCGGGCGGCGGGCGCATCGGTGAAAATGCCGGAAGATTTCCGGGTTTCCATTGTTAACGCCCCTGGCGAAAACAGTTATCCGATTTCCACCTTTACGTGGCTGTTGATTGACGAAAAGAACACCGTCGAAACGGGCGCTGCCATCAAGGGATTTTTGAATTGGATGTTGACCGACGGCCAGGCGATTGCCCCCAAACTCGAGTACGCGCCCCTTCCGGACGACGTTGCCATGATGGCAAAGAAGGTTGTCGGCAAGATTCACTAATGGTTCTAGTGAAGCGATTATTTTTTCTGGCCGGGGCTTTCTGGGTAATTTCAGGGCGACCGGTTGCGGCGGAATGGCTTTCGATTGAGGGGCAACCCGCCAAGTGGAATGACATCATCAACGTCCGGTTAGCGGACCTTCATCCGACCCAGCCCTCCATCGGTTATGACCGGATCTATTACAAACTGGGCCGGTACGCGAAAGACCATCGCAAGATCTTCGACGAATATTGTGAGAACAATGGCCAGCGCGGCATCCGCGATTTCTCGTTTGACCCGGCCCGTTCCATCCTACAGGACCCGAAATCCTTTGCGTGCCTGGAACCGGTGGGAACGGATCTGACGCAAATGAAAACCGTTGTGATTGCGCCCGACGGCAAGCTGTATCTCACGGACGGCCACCACACGTTCAACGCTTTTTGGCACGTAAAAGGCGGCGGCCCCGAACTGCGCTTCAATGTGATCGTGGCGCGCGACTATAAGGATTATCCGTCCATGGACGAATTTTGGAAACAAATGCGAGCGGAAAAAAATGTGTGGTTGCTGGACGCGCACGAGAAAGAAATATCCGTGGCGGATTTACCGAAATCGTTCGGATTAAAAAATTTTGTTAACGACGATTACCGCAGCCTTATGTATTTCACGAAACGCATTGCTTGGAATTCGCCGGGGACCATCACGGTGCCCGATCCCGTTTCGTTTGATGACAGGTATCCCAGTGTCCCGTTCCTTGAATTCTATTGGGAACGCGAAGTCCGAAAATTGGTGGACCTTACGACGTTCGACCTAACCACGCGCGATGGTTATGTCGCGGCCATTCGCGCCGTGGGGAAAGCCATCATGAATGTTCGTTCTACCGACATCGGCGAGTCCGGAAAATCCGCCATCGAGCTGGGACAATACAGCGTATTCAACGAGAGAGAGCTGTTCCGAATCAACCGCCCCGGCACCGGAAAAATTTCCTACATGCTCGCGTTTAAAAACTCCAAACCCGCCCTTTAATTTCCTTGTTACAATGGCGGTCCCTCGAAAGGCAGGACCGTCATGAAGAAGATTGCAAATCCGCCGAATCCGTTTGAATCGCAGCACCGTGAATTGTTGGAGCCGGCAAACGATGTCAAGCTTGAGATTTACGAAGATTCCAGCCGCACCATCCTCTCTCCCAACGACAGCCCCGACCTCAACTTTCGTTGGAGTCTGAACGCCTACCGCGGATGTTTTCATTCCTGTGCCTATTGTTACGCGCGGCGCTACCACGAATATCTCGACATGGGCGCGGGCACCGACTTTGAGTCGAAGCTCGTCATCAAGCCCGAAGCGCCGCAACTTTTGCACGGCGAATTCCTGAAGCGGTCGTGGAAAGGCGAAGTCGTCATGATGTCCGGCGCCACCGATTGTTACCAGCCGATCGAGGCCGTCTACAAACTCACCCAAGGCTGCTTGAAGGTGTGCCTGGACTTTCGAAACCCTGTGGCTTTGATCACCAAGTCATTTCTGATCACGCGCGATGTTGAGTTGTTGGCGGAACTTCACCGGCAGTCTTTTTGCACGGTGGCGATTAGCATTCCGTTCGCGTCGGACGACATGGCGAGGAAGATCGAGCCGCAAGCCTCCACTATCACCCGTCGCTTCCAAGCGTTGGAAGCGCTCGCTAAGGCCGGCATTCCGGTGGGGGTTTCGCTCGCACCTACCATCCCTGGCCTGAATGAGAACGACATGCCGATTGTGATGAAGCGCGCCAAGGAATGCGGCGCCCAATACGCGTTTCATTCGCTGGTGAAGTTGTCGGGCAGCGTGTTGCCGGTGTTCGAAGCGAAGATCAAGGCCGCGCTGCCGCCCGAACGGGTCGATCGTGTGCTCAAACGCATCCGAGAAACACGCGGGGGAAAAATGAACGACTCAAATTTTGGAACGCGCCAGGTTGGTCAGGGGACCTACTGGAAATCGATCGACGATATGTTCCGAATATCTCAAGAAAAACACGGCTTGAACCAGTTCCCGGACCTACCCCATCCGTCGAGGTTTCGTGTTCCATCCGCTCAAATGGAATTGGCGTTTTGATATAGTCCGCCCCTTCTATGAGCGACGGCATTTTAATACCCCGGTGCATGAGCACCCAGCACCCCGACAACGCGAACACACCGTTCTTTTCGGCAAGCCCGCAATTGGGTGGCGAAGAGGAAGTGAAAGAGGCGTTTTACGTCTACAACACGCTGGGATGCGACGAACAGATGTGGGACCACGAAGGCAAGGAAGTCGACGCGCACGTGGTTCCGAAACTGCTCAGCCAGCAGAGCAAGTTCTTCCGCAAGAAAAAACTCGGTAAAAACATATTCCTGACGCTGCGCGTGCCAAACCCGGCGCGCGAACGCTCCTCCGCGAAAGGCCTGCTTGAGATACTCGAGAGCATTCCGCGTTCGTATGACGTGGCCCGCCAGTTTTACCGCCAAGACCTCGCGCCTATTTTTGAAATCATTCTCCCGATGACAACCAACGCGCTGGAGCTCAACCGTATTTGGAACTACTACCGCGATTACGTGGCTGGAAAATCCGAGCGGCCGGTACTTCCGGGCGACATCACGTTCAAAGAATGGATCGGTGATTTTGCGCCCAAGAGCATCAATGTAATTCCGCTCATCGAAGACAAGCCGTCCTTGCTGGACGCGGACAAAATCGTCGAACAATTTATTCAAGGCAAAGAACTTCCGCATCAGCGCGTGTTCCTGGCGCGCTCCGACCCCGCGATGACGTACGGATCCACTGCCGCCGTGTTATTGATCAAGCTCGCGCTGAACAAGCTGCATCAACTCGAGCAACGCGTGGGTATTCCCATTTATCCCATTGTGGGTGTGGGGTCCGCTCCATTTCGCGGCAATTTTAAGCCGACCAATGTGAAGAGCCGGCTCAACGGTTATCCGTCAGTGCAGACGTTTACGGTCCAGTCGGCATTCAAGTTCGACTATCCCGAGGAACTGGTCCGCAAAGCGATTGTGCAGATCCGCAAAGCCAAGCGCCGCGCGCCGAACCCGATCGATGACGAAGCTCCGTATCTCGCGCTGATTGAGAAAATTTCCGCCACGTTCTCGCGCCAAGTCGAAAAATTGAACGCGCACATCAATGACATGGCCCGTTTTGTTCCGCCGCGCCGCAAGCGAAAACTTCACACGGGCCTGTTCGGTTACACGCGCGCCGTTGCGGGCAAGCGTCTGCCGCGCGCCATTAGTTTTTGCAGCGCGCTTTATTCGATGGGGCTGCCGCCGGAACTTCTCGGTCTGGCCGATCTGAAACCGGGCGACATCAAGACCATTCTCGAGCATTACCCGAATTTTCTGAACGATCTCGGTGAAGCGCTGATGTATTACGACCCGCTTTGCCTGTCGATGATCCCGCCGACCGTGGCCGATGAAATTCGTCACACCGTGCGCTTGCTCAAGATGGATGTGAAGCAAGACCTGATCCACCAGTCGCTCACACGGGCCATGCGGAATTTGCTCGCGAAAGACGACACGCAGAACCTGCCGGACCTGGTCACGCAAGCCGCCCGCGAACGCCGTTTTCTCGGTTAAGACGTGCCCGAAGTTGATTTGTCGGAACAAATTCCGGCGGACGCGCGCTGGCTCAAGATCCGTTATAAAATCTCCCCGAAAAAAGCTGGGGCAAATTTAATTGCTCGCATGTGGTCGGGGAACTTGGACGAAGCCGTGGTCATCAAAGGGCCCGAAGGCGACGCGTTCGTGAAACTGAACGTCCCGCAAAAGCTGTGGTATCAGCATCCGGTCAATGTGGATTTGAAATTGAAGGTCGTGGCGTTTAAAGGCTAGCCCGCCGCCGGCGGGCAGGGAGGAAAATATATGCTTCCAAATGTCGGAATGGGCGAATTGCTCGTCATCTTGGTCATTGTGTTGGTCCTTTTCGGTGCGAAGCGCGTTCCGGACGTGGCGAAGAGCCTTGGAAAATCCATCAAGTCGTTCAAAGACGGCCTTAAAGAAGGCATGGACGACAAGTCTGGCGACGACAAGAAATAGAGGGAGCGAACCCATGCAGATAGGAATGATCGGACTCGGCCGGATGGGAATGAACATGGCCCGGCGCTGGCTGAAAGCAGGACACGAAGTGGTGGTTTACAACCGCACCGCATCGAAAGTGGAAGAGATCGTTAAAGAAGGCGCGGTCGGCACCACGGCGCTGGAAGATTTCACGAAGAAGCTAAAGGGCCCGCGCAACGTGTGGCTCATGTTGCCCACGGGGCCCGTGCTTGAAGAACATATCCAAACCCTCTCCAAACTGCTCTCCAAAGGCGACCTCATTATTGAAGGCGGCAACTCCTATTATAAGGAAGACATCCGCCACTCGGCCGAACTCTCCAAATTGGGCATCAATTATCTGGACGCGGGTGTGTCCGGCGGTATATGGGGACTCAAGCTCGGTTATTGCACGATGGTGGGGGGCCCCGAGTCGGAATTCAAACGCATTGAGCCATTGCTTAAAGATTTGGCGCCGAAAGACGGCTACATGTATTGCGGTCCCTCTGGCGCCGGCCATTTTGTGAAGATGGTCCATAACGGCATCGAGTATGGCGTCATGCAGCTGCTC
>CAYOPN010000051.1:0-14271 GCA_964405835.1 uncultured Elusimicrobia bacterium
CTTTATGAGATCGCCTCCGATTTCTTCGAGGTTCTCCCCCGCTTCCGTCACGTCGCGGGCCTTCTGTGATTTGCTCAAGTCTTCCGATAACGCCGTCATGCGCTCGAGTTCTTTTGCCATGGCGTCCAGATTTTGAGCGGCCGCCGGTTTGTTCTGCGTTTGAAACGCCGCCTGGGTCTCGCGCGCGGTGGTGTGGTTCATCATCGCCAGGTTTTCCTGCATCGCCTTGTGCTCCAGCCAGACGCCGTAGTCGGCAAGCGGGTCCTCTTCCATTTTTTTCAGGATTTGTTTGAGGGCCTCGTCCATGGCCGCCAAATTTTTCTGGGGCGTCTCGTACTGGTCCGCGAGCTTGTTCATATCGGCGTTTTCGGATTCCACTTTTTTCTGAAGCGTGGTGATCTGCGCTAATGTTTCGATCGCTTTGTCGCGCCACATCTCGAGCGCCTTCTCGATCATGGCGTGGTCGCGATCGAAACTGCGGATCTCGATTGTGCGCCAATCCGACCAGGCCTCGCCCGGGCCGGTGACGCGGTTTTTGTCGACAACGCCGACCCGGAACCGCACGGTCTGGCCAGGCGCAAAACGCTGCAGAGCCAGGTCCCAGGAATAGGTGGAGAGACTGCTCTCCGTGGGAGCGTCGAAAGCGGCCGCGCGCAAACGTTTCATGCCGCCGGCCGCTTCCCATTGCAGAAACACTTCCCCGATCCCAAAATCGTCGCGCGCGTCGTACGTCACCGGCAATTTCTCTTTTTCACCGATGACGATATCTTGATCGGGCGAGAGCAGCGTGATAGTGGGCGCTTTATCTTCGAGTACGTGGACCGGGTAAACGGCGTCCTGTTGGAATGAAAATTTGTAGCTGCCGCCGGCCGAGAGCACAAATTGGAACGTGGCGTTTTCGCCGGAAACTTTTTTGGCCGGTATCTCACGGTTGTCCGAAAACAATAATGAGGCGTGGTCCAATTTTGTGTTCGCTTCGACCGTCATCTCCACTTTTGTCCCTGCCAAACCAGATATTTCCGGCGACGATTGCTCGAACGGCGCTTTGCCCGTGTATTCGGGCGGCGTCAAACGCACCGCGAACGACACAATGGAAACCGGATGCACGGGCTTTAATGTGTAACGGCGTCCCCATTCGCCGCGCCAACCCGCGCGGTAATGGACCGGCGAAACCACAGCCTTGATCGTGTAAGTGAACGTACGCTCCGATTCGTAAGACGGCTCGATCTCAAGCCAATGGTCCTCGGTCTTCACGGCCAGCACCGGTTTGTTGATGCCCTCTTCCAAGACCGTCAAGCGGACCATCGTGTCCTTGCCGAAATCGACGTCGGCGTCGCCGGGCTCGACGCGGATTTTTTCCTCGATCTCGAACGACCAAAAAGGAAAAAACGTGCGCGCGTTCAGTGGAAGGAACGCTGGAAATGCCGCTCGCACAATGCCGGCCGTGCAAAGAGCGATCAAGGCGACCGTCACCGGCCTGCGCCACGACCATGCCGGAGCGCACCAAAGCGGGTTTGATTTCGCCAATTTTTCGGAAACGGTCTCAAGAAATACTTCTTTCAATTCAATTGAAACTCCCGTCGCCCCGGCAAGCTGTTGGCCGGGGCTCCAGCTTTAGAAGCAAGAGATCCCGGCCATACGGCATGCCGGGATGACGTAAAATCATGGGCAAGTCGCAGGTCGTCCATGCGCAGCGATGGATTGCGAAGCGAGAGGTTCTTGGAACGCTCCAGCAATGAAAACAGCCGGAACGGTTTAAAACCGGAAACAATCGCGGCCAGCCCACTCAATGCGAACAACACCCACACCGCTTGCCTGCCTCCCGGCGCCAATTCCACCCAACGATCGAACGCGCCAAGCACCAAAAGCCCCGCGACCCAAATCGGAAGCGCGCGGACAATGCCACGCGCAATTGCCAATGCCGCCACGCCAATGGATGACGCGCGAAGGAAACGCCGGATCATTGCCGCATTCCCTTTAACATGGCCAAAGCTTCCGGCTTGCCGGAAAAATCATAAAGGAAAATGCTGTGTCCGATGATCTTGGCCGGCTCGTAGCTCTTCACCCAGTTGAAGACCGCGTGGTCCGCGTAATAAGTGCCTTGCAGGTTCGTGACCGAAATGGCGAGTTTAGTCGGAGCAAGATTCAAAGCGGTGTCGTCCTGGCGTTGGACAATGCGATCGGAGCCGATATCCAAATAACGAATGCCGTAATAATGCGGGTCGGCCACGCCGAAATACGTCAGATAGATTCCATCGGCCTTGTCCTGTTCGCTTAACGATTCA
This sequence comes from uncultured Elusimicrobia bacterium, assembly GCA_964405835.1. Classification (GTDB taxonomy): domain Bacteria; phylum Elusimicrobiota; class Elusimicrobia; order F11; family F11; genus JAJVIP01. The sequence continues at coordinate 2,286 of CAYOPN010000051.1, forward strand.
CCAAGCTGCTTAAGTCCTTGTCCCCAGTCCACATTGGAATCGGTCAGGTGTTTGTAACCGTTCGCGGGACCGCCAACGATTTCATTGAAGTACGCCAGATAATGCGGCCGCATTAACCAGGTTTGCATAGCGAGCCATAAAATAAGAATGACACTCGTCGCCCCGGCAATCTTGTGGCCGGGGCCTCCATTTTCAGAAGCAAGAGTTCCCGGCCAAACAGCATGCCGGGACGACGTTATTCCAAGCGCCGCTATCACAAACAGAAACGGATAAATCGCCATGATATGCCGATGGCCGATCTGCACTTTGGATGTGCACGCCACCAAGAAAAACAAAACCGGCGGGACCCACAACAAGGCCGGTATCCGGCATTTCTTGAGCCCAACCGCGACCATTGTTCCACCGAGCGCCAACAACAAAGGGATTGGAGTCTTCACCATAAACACATAGGGAAAATAAAACAGCCACCCCTGCGTGCCGTGTTGCCCATTGAAGAAACTGGAGCGCCCCGCTTGCGACCGCGAGAATATTTCCGTGAGCCCGCCCCAAAACACATCGAGGTTCGTAAAACGGTAGACCAACAACAGCGCCACAAAGGCCGTCGCGACCGCAATGCACCACGAACGCGGTTTCCGCAAAGAAGGAACGATCAGCAACAAAACCGCAAAAATTGGAAGCAGGCTCAGCGCAAAATATTTGCTGGCAAACGCGAGGCCGAAGCAGACGCCCGCGCCCGCATCGAACCGCCAATCTCCCATGCGCATCAGACACGCGAAGAATCCAAAAAAGAAAACCGTAAACGCGAGATCGGTCGACACAATGGTCCCATTCGCGAGAAATGTCGGCGAAAAGGCCCAGAAAGCGGTCGCCAGAAAACCGGCTTGCCCGCCGGCATTTTGGCGGGCGGGCAAGCCGGCCAAAGAATACGCGGTAAAAAACACCGCAGCCCCCAACAAACACGACAGCGCCAATTGCATTGCGCGGCCCGCCGACATCATGCGTGCGGCGTCCACGCGGTTCTTATAGAGGAACGTGTCCGCGAAACCGTATTGGTCGTGCGGTGTCCAACGCTGCGCGATCCACGCCGGATGTTGTTTCGGCACCAACGGATTCATAAACAAAAGCGGAATGGCCGCCCACATTTCGCCGAACGGCGGATGGTGGTAACCGTTGTAGCGGTAATCGCCGGTCTTCCAATAGACGGCGCCCGCGGTCAAATGCACGGGCTCGTCGTATGTCGGGGAAAGTTCGGTGATGGCGGGCAATGCCAGAAAAATGTGCATTCCTATTAGAAAAAATAAAACGGCAACGGCACCCCACCCCTGCCCCCTCCCCGATGGGGAGGGGACCCCACCCCACTGCTCGTTCCTCCCCCCATCGGGGGGAGGCCAGGAGGGGGGTAGTTTTTTGGTCATGACTTTCCTCTCAACGTCATCGCTTTCGCCAAATAAACCTGCGCTTCGCGCATTTGCGGGTCGAGCTCGGCGGCGCGGCGCATGTGGGAGATGACACGGTTCCAGTCTGTGCCCCAATAGGTCACCGCCAAATTGTAATGGGCTTGCGCGGTCTCGCGGATGTTCAGCGAGCGCGCGTAAAGCGCGCGCGCTTCCTCTTTCCGGCCAAGCCGTTCCGCCATCGCGCCCCACTGCGTGTTGATGACGGCCGCCTCGTTTAAATACGTGTTGCGCACTTCCGGCAGACTCTTGTACTCAATCGTGTTCTCAAGCGTCCGGTCCAGTTTGCGCGCCGCCACCGCGTACCGGTCGTACGCTTTTAAAAAGTCGCCTTGCATGAACGCAATGTATCCGCGATCGCTCGAGGGACGCGCGGACGTGGGATCCAGCGCTTCCGCACGGCGAAGAAACATCTCCGCCTCCATGGTTTTCTTGGCCATCATTGCATCGAACCCATGTTGCTGGGTCGCGCGGGCGTGGTCGCCGATCAGATCGGTCGAAAAGAAATCCGGTGTTGTGCCGTAAACATACCGGCCGCGGTACAAACAAAGCGCGGAAAGTATTTTGGAAGCATCGTCACTGCCGTTTAACGCCATCAACAATCCATGCGCCCGCGGCTTCAACTTGTTATTTGCGCTAAATTCAACATCGTATCCGGCAACCAACGCTCGTGTCCCGATTTCGGCTAACAACTGGCTCCATCCTGACGAATCTTTTACTGATATGGCTGGCGACGGCGCGGTTTTCCAACGGTGTTTCATGTCCCAATACCACGGACTCGCCGAGAGACCCCACGACACCAACGACAGATCCGGTCGGCGGCCGTCCACCAACTGCGCGGCCCACAACGTGAATAACTGCACGTCCTTATGAAACACCGCGACCGAATTGCGCGGCGCGCTGCGAAAAACGTTCTCCACGTAGTCACGGGCGTATAAGTTGTAGCGCTTGGAGGCGCGGTGGAAGCCGACGATCGCATTCAAAGCAAGTAACCCCGTAAACAACAGAAGCGTTACTCCCTCTCCCTTCAGGGAGAGGGTTGGGGTGAGGGCCCTCACCCGGCCCACTCCGAATCCAATAAAGATGGAAACCACAATATCCGGCACCAAATACGACGCCTCCACAATCGCCAACGCGTGCGGGTTCGGCGGCATGTTCGCCAGAAACAGGAACACGGGACAGGTCACGAGAAAAATCACGCCCAAGAAAATTCCAATGCGCCGTTCGCTTTTCCAAGCGCCCCACAGTCCCAACAACGCGACGGCCACGCCCCACCAACGGAACACGTCAACCAGATGTATTCCATACAAGCGGAGGTTGATCAGGAAATTTTCTCCGGTCCGGTACGATAGCGAGAGCAAGTCCAGGGTCCCGCTGTAATTTTTCCGGCGGGCGGAATTTAATACAGCCACCAGGTTGTCGGGATTGGCCCAATCGATGGCGGGATTGGTCAGCGAACGGAACATCAAATAAAGAAAAACGGACGCGCCCGCCATAAAGAAAAGGCCCATCCAGGGAAGTTCTTTGCGTTTCCCTCCCCACCAAAACCACGCCACAAACAGCGGCACAAGCAGCAACATGTCCATGCGCACGCCAAGCCCCAGCGCCATTAAAAATGCGAACAACAACGGCTCATCCAGACAAAGCGCCGTATAAATCAACGCGCAAAACAGCAGCGCGCCAAGCGCGTACATTTCGGACACCGTCGCCAGGTCCCAGAACGGGTTTGAAAAGCCGAGGAAGGCCGTCGCCAGCATGGCCGGCACGGCGCCCGTCCATTTTCGTAGCGAAAGAAAAAGAAACACCAACGCGCCCGCCGCGCAAACCGCCGAGAATACATTCACGCGGTACGCGATATTTCCCAGCGGGACCATCGAGAAAATCCGTCCGGCGAGCGTGTAAAGCGGGTAACCCGGTGAATGCGCCACTCCCAATGTGGAAAGCAGCGAAACCATTTCGCCGGCATCGCGATAAGGCGCCAAGTGCGGCGCCACGGTGTGCAAATAAAGCGCCAAGAACCCAAAGAACAGAACACTGATGCCAATCCGTTCCACGCGGCTCATCGCTGCCCCATTTTTTCGCGGGCCACTTTCAAATACCCGTGGGCCTGCATGTGCTCGGGTTTCCGTCGAACAACCTCTTCCAGATAGGTGACGACCCGCGGCCAGTCCGCTTCTTTCCAGGCCAAGACCGACAGGTTAAACAGCGGATCGTGCTCATTCGGAAACATGGCCGCCGTCTTTTCGTATTGCGCTTTCGCCGCTTCAATGCGGCCTGTGCGCTCCATGACCACGCCCAAATTGGAATGGGCCTGAAAACTCCCAGGATCAAAAACCAACCATTGGAGATAAATGCGTTCCGCTTCCTTGAAGCGATTTTTCATCAAGTTGTCGTAGGCCGCGCGCGCATAATCCGATCCCAAGTTAATCTGCAACCAATCCACATCATGTCCAAGCTGACCGGCGCGCCGGTAAAAACGGAGCGCCTCGTCCAAATTTCCGGCCGCAAGATATTGCCGGCCGCGCATAAACGGGAAAAATGCCCCCAACGCGCGCATGCGGTAAACATTGGGCTTGAGCGGGTAAAGCGATCGAAGCAGCACAGCGTGCCACCCCACCCCTACCCCCTCCCCGTTGGGGAGGGGCACCAACCCCTTTTGGGTTCCCCTCCCCGCCAGGGGAGGGGTTAGGGGTGGGGTGGCTTCCACTAAATATCCGCGTTGCGTAGTTTTAATTCCCGGCAACACATTCATGTCCATCGTCGAAAAGAAAACCGGGCCCCGCGCCAATGCGGCCCGTTCCACTTCCGCGCGCCGCGCCGCCTTTTGTTCTCTGGGAAGCGAGCGAAAATCCGGACCGTAGGGGTTCCGGAAAACAAGCCCGCCACGGTCGTGCAGCGTCACGTCGGGCCGTTTGCCCATGACATTCTGCAGCATTGCGGTCGAATAAAAAGCGTCGTCACCGCCGTCCATAAACAACGTCGTGTTTGCGGGCATTGCGCGCAACATTCCGCGACCGTAATCGAGCGCCAGGAAATTCGAACGGTACGCGCTCGCTTCCGCGTAATTCCGTTGAATAGTGAATAGAAGCGCAACGCCGAGAACAGCGGCGCCAATACGAGGCCGCTCACGAAACACCAGCGGCAACGCCATTAACAACGCGGCCACTGGCATCATCATAAAGCGCCCCACGATACCGTCCGATTGCGCATTAAACGGAAGATTTCCGAGCCAAAAGAAAAATGGACCGGAAGCCAGAAAAAGCGCGGTCAAGCCGATAGAGAAATTGTCCCGTTTCCAAATTCCCCATGCCAGCGCAAACAGCGCCGCCAACGCAACGGGCCAAGGAATTTCTTTGGCCGCGTGTTTCCCAAACGTGGTCACATGTTTAATGGAGTTGGCCGTGGTCCTTTTCTGCGACTCCCCCACAGTCAGTTTCAGCGACCCGTAATCGGCGCGCGTGATGGTGCGGGTGAGTTTGTGGACGGTGGTGGGTTGCCCCCAATTTAGAGGTGGCTGCTTCATGGAGCGAATGGGAAGCACCAAGTAAACCGAAAGGCCCAACAGAAACAATCCCCCCATTACCGTCACCCCGGCGAAAGCCGGGGCCCAGGCTTTTTCCTGATGTTTAAGTCCTGGATCCCGTACCGTTCCACTATGATCATTAGCCGGTACGTCCCTGCTGGGACGGCTTTCGCCGGGATGACGAATCATTAATGAGACAAGGGCTGCAGGAGTAATAAACAAAAGGATCTGATGGTTCCCCATCCCGAGTCCAAACAAAAAAGCGAACAGCGCGTACTGGCGTTTCACGACGCACAACAATAGCCCGGCCATGAACAACGCGTTCAAGGAAAAAACTTCGGTGACCAAACTATTCTCCCAGAAGGACGCACTGACGCCAATCAAGAGCGCCGTGAGTAGCGGCATAAGCATTCCCGCCCCAGCGACCGACATCACCAAAAAGAAGAAAACACCTGCCAATGCCGATGTAAAAGCGGAAAAAACATTGCAACGATAGGGAACGGAGCCGAACGGAACGGTGGAGATAAAACATTTGGCGGCGAGCATATAGGCGGGGAACGACGGCGCGTGCGGCAACGACAGCGTCGCGGCGGCCGTGATGAACTCGCCGGAATCTCCCGTGGTGATGCTCGGCGCCGCGCCCGAGAGATAGAACCCGAACAACCCGAGAAAAAGCAGCAGCGCCGCGGCCGTTTTTTTCATGGCAGTCCCTTCCGTTTACGATAAGCCCACTCGAAAATAAACAGTCCAAGCAAAATTCCCAGGAACCACGGCGACGTCCAGAGCCGCACCTTGCGTCCGCCGCCTTTTTGGATGCCTGCTTCGAAGTTCTTAAATACATCCGGCGTGAACTGGTCGATCGCCACGAACTTGCCGCCGGTTGTGCGCGCCAATTCTTTCAACAATTCAAAATTGGGCCGCAAGTCTTCCTCTTCGGAAAGGTTTTCGGTGACGCGAAGCGTTATCGCGTCCGCGCCGAACTTTTTCCCGCCGCGCGTGACCCAGGCCTGAACGCGGTAAGCGCCCGCCACAGCGGGCTGAAACGGCGCCGCGAACACGCCGCTGGTTTCCGGGAATGGCTTCAAGTCCATTTTAATCCCGTCGGGCGCCGTGACCTGCACCTGCACGTCGGCGTCCGGCACCGGCTTGAAATAATCGTCGAACACCCACACGCGCAATGTCTCCTTTTCGCCGGCGCGCGCTGTTTTGTTTTCGGAAGCGACGCGCACCGCCTTGAATTCATCCGAGTGCGTAAGCCAAAGCACCATGTTCTTCCAGAAGCGTTCGTAACTGTCCGACGGGACCGATGGGTTCCCGTTCTGCATCGACCACCGCCACGTGGTGCGCGCGGAAAGCGCGCCCACGCGGCCTTTGCCGTATTTCCAAACGGTGAGCACGGGGTTTTCCTTGCCTTGGTTGTTTACGGCACCAAGCACCGTGGCGCCCGGCTTGGCCCCCGGCAACAGCGTGACCCCGTCAATCTCCGGCAGGCGCGCCCACACCTCTTTGTTGCGTTCGGAGTTGGATTCAAGCCGCAACACCGGGTGCGCCGGCGCTTTGGCAATGAAACGCGCCGGGCCTTCCATCACGCGGACGTCGGGCGTAGCAAACTCAACCGGAATCATTTCTTGGATTCCCGGAATCGCGTAAGGACTGCCTGGCCCGAACGCGGCGAGGCCTCCCATCAACAGGAAACTGCCGCCGTCTTGCACCTTTTGCCGGATGGCATGAACGAGCGCAGGACTTAATCCGAACTGCAGATAGGCAAACTCCTCGAACACCACGAGGTCAAAGGTCGCCATCTGGTTGATCAGCACATCCTGCGTCGGGAACGGGATCAACGACAGCTCGCCTTCGGGAATATTGACCGTGTTCTGCGCGTTGCGAAGGATCACGAACGTGACGAGCTCCACGGCTGGATCGGCTTTAAATTGGTGCCGCAGGAAACCGTATTCGGGTCCGGGCTGTCCGCAAATGTAAAGCACGCGAAACTTGTCGCGGCCCACATCGAGCGTGATTTCCTTTTGGTTGTTCACCGTGGTCACTTCGCCCGCGAACCGGCTCGCTTCGACCGTGAGCACTTTGGTCCCGATCGTGCCTGGCGTCCAGGTGAATGTCACGGTGGCCTCGGCCTCCGGCGTTTGCACGCGGACCTTTTGGATGGACAGTGTTTTCTCCCCTTCTTTCAACGCCACCGTAATGTCGGAACCGGGAAACCCCACCACGGACAGCGTCGCCGACAGCGACGTCGACACGTTCTTAAACGCGAAGGGCGGGCTTTGCACGGCGCGCACGGCCACGTCCTTGAACAAGGCCCGGTCGCCGACGCCGACCAACAGCAACGGCGCTCCAAGCGAAGCCGCCGCTGAAAGCGCGTCGCTTTTCCCCACCTCGCGCCCGTCGGTCATTACGACCGCGCCGCGGTATTTCTTTCCGGATAGCGTTTGCTGAAGGGCGACGGAGATATCGCTCAACTTTCCGACGGGGCGGAGCGCGTCCCAATCTTTTTCTCCAAGTTCCACGATCCCCTTGGAAAAACCAAACGAGCGCATCGAGACTTTTCCGGTCAATTCTTTTGCGGCGGCCACCACGCGCTCGAGGCGTTCGGACGGGTCTTTCACGCGCATGCTGGCGGACGTATCAACCAGGAGCGCCCAGGACCTAGCCGCGCCCGGGTCCGGCCGCACGATCACCGGCTTTGACGCCAAAACAATCAACAGCAACAAGGCGGACGCGCGCAGGACCGAGAACTTGTTCATATCAGGAACCCAGTTTCATCTCGATGAACGGCTGATGGACCGCGTCTTTTTTGTACGTGCCGGTCAGAGAAAAGTAGATCATGTTGATCGTGAGTTTGAAGGCCTCCCAGCGCTGCGCTTCGCCTCCAGGCTCGCAGGAAAAACTGTATTGGCCGAGGCTGTCTTTCACCCAAGCGCCCAACAAATCGTTCGGGCAATAGACCACCGCGGTGCGGCCTTCGCCGCCTTGGTCGCCGGGCTGTTTGGCGACCGCGCTAACATCGAGACCTTCTAATTGTTTCTGCGCGATGCGACGCCCCGCCACATTCCTTAATAAAAAAAATGCGCGGAAAAGCGCGTGCTCGATCGGCAGTTTCTGAAACGTCCGGTCCGGATAGAGTTCTCCCATCAAACGCCGCACCGATTCCGCGAACGGCCCTTTCGGGTCGCCAAGCGTGTCGTCAACGAAAACGAACCCGCCGCGGTCGATGAATTCTTTGAGCCGCGTCTTTTCTTCCCCTGAAAAACGCAGCGCCTCGCTCCCTTTCACGATCAAAAATGGACTTTCGAACAACGTGGGACTGGTCAGTGTGACCACTTTGCGCTCCGAGCGAAACGGGATGTTCGTCATGTTATTGACCATCTGCAATATGCGTTCGTGGACCGACGGATACGGGTCCCATGGGCCATCGTACTTGAGTTGCGCGTAAACAAAATCGTTTCCGCTGCCCGCAAACCCGATGGAAAAAACAAACAACAGACCCGTCACCCCGGCGAAAGCCGGGGCCCAGGCCTTAGACATCGAGAACAGACTGGATCCCGGCTTTCGCCGGGATGACGATCCTTTATTTTTCATTTCGTTTTTTCCATCCAAGGGCCGTTTCCACAAAAAACAAAATGAATAGGCATGCCAACAACGGATTGGCGAGATCACGTCCTTGCAGCGCTGCCAGCAAAGCACCGGTTTTGTTCGAGACAGCGCTTACGTAATCCAGCGAATGGTCACGGAAAATGTTCTTCGCGTCCCGCTCGTCAAGACGCGACAAGTCCCCTTCCTGGTCCATGTCGGGAATATTCACCGCAAAATTGAAATCCGTCTTGGCGTTACCCGTGCGCACGTCATAAAGACCCGGCCGCGACGGCGCGGGCCATTCCAAGATGCCGTCCGCGCTGATGCGCGCCGCGCTCGCAATTCCGTCCGGAGACACCACGCTCACGCTTTTGATCCCGGACGGAACGCGCAATTTCACCGGTCGTCCCACCCAGGCCTGCAGCCCCGTTTCTTCGCGCAACGGGTCCGCCAGGGAGGGAATAAGTTCGCGCATAAGCGGCGCAAAAAGCGGCTTGGCCGGCAAATTGCTCCATGAGCGGTCCAACGACGTCGTCAAACAGAGCACAAACCCTTTCCCGATCTGCTTGCGGACCAGCAGCGGATCGCCATTTTTGAGCGCGATCAAGGTTTCCATGGCGGAATCAGGTACGAGCGGAACGTGCTGCGCGACGTCCACCTGCTCCCACTGAAAATCGGCGAGACCGTTTACGCTGGAGAGAAAGGGCGCTTTCGGATCGGGCGGAAGCACTTTGTCGGATTGATTTCCGCCGGCGCTGGAACGGAACAAGCGCATCGGCACGCGCGGCGCTTTGGGCCATTTGGGGCCGGCGGTGATCATAAGGCCTCCGCCGCGCTCGATCCACGAAAGCAGTTCGGCTTCTTTTGGCGTCCCGTCCCCGGCCTCCGGAACATTGGCAAGCACGATAGCGTCGTACTTGTCGAACGATTCCCGCGCGAGCGCTTCGGGACGGACCACGTCAATCGATTCAAGACGCGGGTCCCGCGGCGACTCGAGCGCCGAGCGCAAGTAATAGGTCTCGGCGTCCGACGGCGCGAGACCGCTCTCGCCGTCCACAAGCAGCAAACGAAATCCTTTCGGCATACGGCCCGCCACATAATAATTGTCGTCAAACGCGGCGGCGTCGGGTGTCAGCGACAATTGGCCCGAGTAACTTCCTCCCTCCGGCAATTGCGCCTGCAATTCGACGCTCCCTTCTTTCCATTGGCCTTGCCCGACCGCGCGGCCGTTGAGATTAAGCGACCAGGCCGGACGCACCACGCCGGCCGATGCGTGCACATGCCCCTGTCCTTTTAAGACCCCTTCTTCGCTTAGCTGAAGAACGGCCGACGAAACGCCGGCATTCGATATTTTTCCGACGGAATCCCACAACACCACGCGCGTTTCCGGTTCAAGTCCTTCGATCTTTGATTCACCGGTCAAAAGTCCCCGCCAGCCGTGCCGGGCCATGTCGCTCGCAACGAGCAGCGTCTTGCGGCCCGCCGGCTGGTTCGCGAGCATGCCCGCCGCCAACTTAAGGGCCGGAGCGACGTCGGTGCCGCGGAACGTGCCGCGCGCATTTTGAATGGCCGTGGTGATCCGCGAGCGTTCATCGGTCGGCGCCAGTTCCAATTCCACTTGGTCCGAAAAAACCACGAGGCCCACTTTGACGCCGAGCGGAATTTTCCGAAGCGCTTCCTGCAAACGGTCTTTGGTCCATTCAACGCCGTCGCGGCCGCCCTCGACCGCGCTCATCGAGGCCGATGCGTCCATCGCGATGACGATGGACTCGTCTGCCGGGTCGCCGGAAAGCAGCCCGCCCGAATGAAAAATGGGACGCGCGAAGAAAAAAACCAGGCCGAGAACAATGGCCGTCCGAACGATCATCAGAAGGACCTCGCGGAGTTTTTTCTTGGGCATCGTGCTCTGATGGACCTGTTTCAGCCAGACGTTGCTGCTGAAAGGCATTTTCTTCGGAGGGCGTTTGTTAAGCAGGTGAAGCGCCACCGGAACGGCGGCCAGCGGAAGCGCCCACAAAAAAAGCGGCGTAAGAAAATTCACAGATGCCTTCCGCGCCAGGACAGATAAGCGCCGAGCCCGCTATCAAACGGTGTGTCGGTCGTGATCCGCAAATAGTCGACGCCCAAGCTGCGAAACGCCTGCGCCTGCTGGAGCAAATGGTTTTCCACCCAGGAGGTGTACGCGTGGCGAATGGCTTCGGGTTCGGTCTTCAAAAGCGACTTGTCCTCCATGTCCTCGAACAACATGGGCCCCGTGAACGGCAATTCCAATTCCGCCCGGTCGAGGATTTGAAAAACGAGCACTTCGTTTTTGCGCGCGTGCAGCAGGCGCAGCGACGCCAACACGCGTTCCGGGTCCGCCATGAGATCGGAAAAAATTGCCACGAACCCGCGCTTGCGCGTGGCCATCTCCAAATCTTTCACGAGATTGTCGACGTTCCAGGCGCCTTCCGGAGAAATTTTCTCCAGCGTTTCAAACAACCGGCTCAAGTGCCCAAGCTGGCTTCCCGCCGGAAGACGGGTCGATGCGCTCAACAATCCAATCGCATCGCTCTGGGAAACCACCACATAACCGATCGCAGCGGCCAATGTTTTTGCGTATTCAAGTTTGCTCAGGCGTCCATCATAAGAGAAACCCATCGACGCGGACTGGTCCATCACCAGCGTGGCTTGGACGTTGGTTTGTTCTTCGTATTGTTTGATGACGAGGCGGTCGGTGCGGCCGAACACTTTCCAATCGATGCTTCGTAGGTCGTCGCCGGGGTTGTAAGGGCGATGCTGGGAAAAATCTTGGGCGTGGCCGCGGTTTTTGTTCGCGTGGCGTCCCGCATAAAACCCGTCGAGAATCCGGCGGGCCCGCAGCTCGAGGTTTCCGAGCTGCGCTATAAGGACGGGATCAAGCAGGGACAATGCTGAGGAGCTCGGAGAGGACCTGGTCGGCTGGTTTGTTTTCGGCCTGCGCCTGGAACGACAACACGATCCGGTGGCGCAACACGGGCAACGCCAATGCGCGCACATCTTCAACGGACGGCGTCATCTGCCCCATCAATAACGCGCGGGCCTTGGCAGCCAAAACGAGGGATTGCGAAGCGCGCGGACCGGCGCCCCACCCGATCCACTTCTTGACCATGTCGGAAGCGCCGGTTTCTTGCGGGCGCGTGGCGCGCACGAGGCGCACCGCGTAATCCACAACGGAATCGGCCACCGGCACGCGGCGGACGATGTCCTGCATCGCGCGGATTTCCTTGTCGTTCAACACCGCGGTCGGCTTTCCATCGGCCACCTGGGTCGTCTTCGCAACAATTTCTTTTTCCTCGGCCAAATTCGGATAGCCAATATTGATCTGAAATAAAAAGCGGTCGAGCTGCGCTTCGGGCAGCGGGTAGGTGCCTTCCTGTTCAATAGGGTTTTGGGTGGCCAA
>CAYOPN010000052.1:0-14221 GCA_964405835.1 uncultured Elusimicrobia bacterium
CGGCGGCTGCGATCGGTTCGTCGGCCACCGCGGTCCAAAGCTCGCCCTGCAAATCAACCATTCCTTCCAGATCGAGTTTGTCTTTGACCGTCCCCGTTTCTCCGATCAGGCTTTCCGCGCCGGTTTTTGGTTTTAAATGTTTTGCCTCAAAAGTTTTTTTGAGCGCCAAGCCAAAGAAAAGCGCTGTGGCGCCAACTGTTCCTCCGATCAGTTCGAGAGAAATACGGCCCATGTGCGGCGCTGCTTTGATGTCGATCAGAAAAAAAGAGCCGGTCGCAAATGCGACGAGTCCAGCGAATGTGAGAAGGCCGTGTGTTGGATTGAACAATTCCAGCAATAGCAAAACGATCCCCAAACCGATAAGGGCCAGTCCCACCGAATTAATCGGAAGGACTTGCAGCGAGAAGAACGCGAGCAAAAGGCAGGCCACGCCCACGGCGCCGCCAAGCCCGATGCCGGGCGAAGCCAGCTCGTAGATAAGCCCGTAAATGCCGATGGTCATCAGAATGTAGGCAACGTTCGGGTGCGCGATGATTTGCAGCCATTTCCGAAATTGGCTCATCGGAACATTTTTGAAGGTGGCGCCGGAGGTTTTGAAAACAAATGTTTTTCCATTCTTAACGATGGTTTTTCCATCAATCGCTTTGAGCAGGTCTTCCCGCGAGGCGCACACCATATCAATCACTTTTTCTTTCACCGCTTCTTCCGATGTCAGCGAAACACTTTCGCGGACAGCTTTTTCGGCCCAGACCGCGTTGCGGTTTTTTCCAGCGGCGATCGTGCGAATATAAGCGGCGGCGTCCGAGACCATTTTTTCGCCCATGACGGTGGTGTTGTCTTTGACGGGTTCTTTCGACTTGGGATCTTTGTTTGGAAGAGAGGGGGTTTCGCCGCCGATATTGACCGGGTGCGCCGCGCCAATGTGGGTGCCGGGCGCCATGGCCGCGATGTCGGCCGCCATGGTGATGAAAACGCCGGCGGAGGTGGCCCGTGAACCGCTGGGCGTTACGTAAACGATAACGGGGATATCGGTGTTCAGCATGAGTTGGACAAGGCTGCGTGTGGTGTCGAGGAGGCCCCCGGGCGTGTCCAGTTCGATGAGGACGGCCGACGCGTTTTCATTGGACGCGAGTTCGAGCCCGTCTTTGACGTAATCAATAAGCACAGGGTTGATGACGCCGTCCACGCGCAACCCAACGATGGAATTGGACGCGGCCCGCGCGGCGACCGTCATCCAGAGAATTCCTGCTATAGCGGCAAAACGAAAAGCGTTCTTCACGGTGCGAAGAATATAATATCGGGGCTCTTATGAACTCAATTCAGAAATCCCCAAAGGCCGTTCCTTATATATTCATCGTCTTGCTGGCCGTCATCGCGTTTTGGCCGACGCTCAAAGTGGGTTTTATGTGGGACGACCACGAAATGATTGAAAAAAACCCAACCATTCAATCCGTCACGATCCCGAATATTGTCCGCGCCTTTAAGGGTGACGTGTTTGATGGCAAGGGCGATGCGTATTTTCGTCCGCTGCAAACGTTGTTTAACATGGCCGACCATGCGGTTTGGGGTTTGAGACCGTTTGGTTACCATCTGACCAATTTGTTGTTGCACATAAGCGCGTGCCTATTGCTGTTTGTTTGCTTGCGGCGGGTCTTTAACGATGAATGGAAAGCGCTGATCATCGCACTCTTGTTTTCCGTCCATCCCATTATTGTCGAACAGTTGCTGATTATTGCGGGACGCGCCGAGCTCATGGCGGCTGTTTTCACGTTTGCGGCGTTGGCGCTGGCATTCCAGAAATCGACCGCCGCTAATATCGCGTCCGTGGTATTTTGCTTCCTGGCATGCCTCAGCAAAGAGAGCGGCGTGGCAATGCCATTCTTCCTAGCGCTGGCCGGATGGTTCAATCCCAAACTGCGCGTGCCGGCCAAGCGCTACATTGTGTATTTTGCCGCAATCGGACTTTATTTTTTCCTGCGTTCGCGTGCCGTAGGGCCCGCCCCGCTATTTCCCGGTGCCGGTGTGTTGGTCTCTTTTTTGTTGAAAGACTTTCCAACGATCATCATCACCTATCTCCGGATCTTGATTTTCCCTTACGATCTGCATTCCCACCGTTGCATGGTTTTTTACAAGCCGTGGATGTTTTTGTCTCCGTTGATATTGGCCGGCTTCATCGCGTTGTGCATTATTAAAAAATGGCGCTGGGGGCTATTTTCCGCCGGCTGGTTTTTAATCGGTCTTGCGCCGAAAATTCCACTGTTGGCCGTCAACAGTCTGATGCTCGACCATTGGGCCTATTTAAGCGGTGTGGGTTTGTTTATTGTTTTGGTCCACGCGCTACGCGTGCCGTGGGCGCCATTCGTTTTCCTGGCATTTTGGTTGGGGCTTGGGCACTGGAACATCGCCCAGCGAAACACGGACTATAAGCTATACACATGGGCACTAAAATACCCGAGTTCATCCATTGTCCGTTACAATCTCGGCGTGCTTTATTATCAAAATGGCGACTATGCGTCGGCGCTTGCTATGTTTCAGGAATCCTTAAATATAAATCCGGATTTTCAATCGGCCGCGCATGGAAAGGTCATGGCGGCTTCCCAACTCGGATCGGCCAAACAATAAAACTAATGGGTCGACCAGATGTTGCTTTTTGAATCCGGATGCGAGCAATTTACGAGGACTTGGCCCGTATCATGCGCATTCAACATGTAAATCCATGCCTCCGCGCCACCATCGTTTAACGCGGACGTAACTCCCGTCAAATCGACATGTCCTGGGTTTCCCAAAACCGATGGTATTTTTATCATTGGAATCTCTTTGAAGTATTTCTGATCCGTCGTTAATCCGACCGTCATGTCAGATGGATAAATTTCGTTATCGCCGTAATAGATGCTAAGCGCGCTACGCAAGGCCCCCAAATTGCTTTTTACGGTAGACTCTTTTCCTTTGTTCATCAAATCGGCAAATTTCGGGATGGCCACAGCAGCCAATATTCCAATGACCGCGACAACAATCATTAATTCAATAAGAGTGAAGCCTTTTGGCAGGGGCGAAGTATTTGATCGCATGAGGCTTATCTAACTAAAATTTGTATGAAAACTCCCATGAAATGGACGCGTTCCGGGTTTCCTTGGTTTGTTTTGGCGGTACTCTCTGTCGCATTTCTTTTGACGCGGACGTCTTTTTTTAACGTACTACCGCTTCCATTTTTCCAACCTGATTCCGGCTCTTACCTTAAACCCGCTTGCTCGTTTTTGTCCGGTGGCAGTATGAATCTATCGTTTGACCGGACGCCCGGTTACCCGGCGTTTATTTTTTCGATGCTGGTGGGTGCCGGGTCTTTTTCTCGGCTGCTGGTGGTCCAGCATTTATTGTTGCTGTTGATCGGCGTTATTGCCGCTGTGCTTGTTCGCCGGTTTTTTTCCCGGTCTCTCGTGGCCGCGTTCCTGGTAGCAGGATACGTGGTGTTTCATCCCCGACTTTTCATTTATGCCCATTCCATTATGACCGAGATCCTTTATACGGCCGCGGTCATCACGTCCATCCTCCTTCTGTATTCGGCCGAATCCAAAAAACATTGGGCGCTGTGGGCCGGCGCGGGATTGGCCGCCGGCGCGGCTTTGCTCGTGCGCCCGGTCGGATGGAGCCTTGTTCCCGCCTTTGTTGTTTGGACGCTCTGGGCGGGCCGAACAAAAAACCATTTTAAAGGGTTGGCGGTCATGGGCGGCGCGTGGTTCGCTATTGTCGGATCGGTCATGATGTTCAACTTTTTGTTTAAAGGTTTTTTCGGACTTTGCCGCATAGGAAGTTTCGCCTTGTTTGGTTCCTATGCGTTTCTTCTTCCGCTCGAAAAAGTCCCAGATATGAAGGTACGTCAGGTTTTAAGTCCCATCTACGCGGCGCGTCCACCGGAGCTCCGGGAACTGAACTGGGTCGTTTACAATTCTTCCGGGCCGGTCAAGGCGTTGGAGAAAATAACGGAGAATGACAACGAATTGGCGGACACCGTTGGTTCACTGACCCGTCTTGCGATAACGAGCCATCCTCTTTCTGTTGTTCAGCGGATTGCCGATCGTGCCACAAGGTTTGTCGTCCACGCGTCCAGGCGACCGAAATATCTCTTCCCGAAAGAGTACGCCTACGCCAATGGCATTATCGGGCTTTGCCAGCAGAGGGCGAAATATCTCTCAGTTGGCGATTGGTTTCCCTGCCATACCGCCGAGCTGCAAGCAGAGATCGACCGCATCAAAAGTATTCCGCTCTATCCGTTCGAAAAAACCAAATGGACCCCCTCTTTAATTTGGTGGTTGATCACAGGGGCCGGAATATGGGTGCCCATCGCGGCCATTTTTGCAGGGATTGGGTTATGCTTTTATCGGGACAGTTTAAAGCCCGCGTTGTTGTTGCTGCTGACGGTGGGGGGCACCATTTTTCTCACGGCCGTTTCCCAAGACCTTGATGGGAGGTACACCATTCCGGTGGAACCGTTGTACGCGGTGCTGTTAGCGGCATTTGTTGAGAAGGGAGCCCTCCGGCTATTCTCTTTGCTTAAAAGCCGTTCTTGATGTAGGATCCCCGCGCTTCTCCCTCCCAAAGCATCCGTTCCCCTTCAAAGGTTGGTTTCTATGCTGTCCCGCGTCACGTCCGCCGCGCTTCAAGGTATTGAAGGTGTTCCTGTTACGGTCGAAACGGATTTTCGGCCCGGTCTACCGGCTTTTTCCATTGTGGGCCTCCCCGATGCGGGTGTCCGCGAGTCGCGCGAACGCGTGATCGCGGCGATCCGCAATTCTGCTTACGTATTCCCGCTGCACCGTATTACGGTCAACCTCGCCCCAGGCCATATTAAAAAGGAAGGCCCCTCATTTGATTTTGCGATCGCGATGGGAATTCTTTCGGTCGCCGGCATCGTGCCGGAAATTTCCGCCAAGGAGTTCGCGTTTTTGGGGGAACTGGGTCTCGATGGGGAGTTGCGGCCGGTGCACGGTGTGCTTCCCTGCGCCATTGGACTTCGGGAGCGCGGGTTCAAAGCCTTGTTGCTGCCGGCCAAAAACGCGCCCGAGGCCGCCATTGTCGACGGATTAAATGTTTATCCAATAAACACGCTTACGGAAGCTGTCGACTTCTTGAAAAACCCGGAATCCCGCGTTCCGTTTAATTTCGACAGAAAATCGCTGTTCCTTAATTCTCAGGCGTACACCGTGGATTTCTCCGATGTCAAAGGTCAGGCGTTTGCCAAACGCGCCTTGGAAATTGCTGCGGCCGGCGGGCACAACGTTCTGCTCATCGGGCCTCCCGGTTCGGGAAAAACGCTGCTCGCCCGGCGTTTGCCAACGATCTTGCCCGACATGGAATTCGACGAAGCTTTGGAAACCACGAAGATCCATTCTGTTGCGGGCCATCTTCGCGAAGGAAATGCGTTGATTGCGACACGTCCGTTTCGCAGTCCGCACCATCAAGTGTCCGACATCGCATTGATCGGCGGAGGGTCCAATCCGCGGCCCGGCGAAGTTTCTCTTGCGCACCGCGGAGTGTTGTTCCTCGATGAGTTTCCGGAATTCGGACGCAGCGTCATCGAAGCGCTGCGCCAGCCGCTTGAAGACCGTTTTGTGACCGTCGTCCGCGTTGCGAATTCGGTGAAATATCCTTCCGATTTTCTGTTGGTTGCGGCGGCGAACCCATGTCCTTGCGGATATCTTGGCTCGCAAGTGCGGCCCTGCGTATGTCCTGCCCATGCGGTCCAAAAATATCGTTCGAAGATTTCCGGACCGTTGCTCGACCGCATTGATCTGCACGTGGAAGTCCCCTGCCTGAAGATCGATGAGATAACCGAAGAACCACGCGGCGTGGAATCGTCCGCATCCGTCCGCGGGCGTGTCGTGCGTGCCCGCGGTATCCAAAGTGAGCGGTTTCGCGGCCTCGGAATATTTGAGAACGGGCAGATGAGTGTGCGCCAAATAAAAACCTTCTGTCCGTTGGAGAAGGAAGGAAAAGACCTTATTCGTCAGGCCATCAAGCGGCTGGGGCTTTCGGCGCGGGCCTATGACCGGATTTTGCGCGTGGCGCGGACCATCGCTGATCTTGAGGGGAGCGCCGGCATCGAACAGCGGCATATCGGCGAGGCGATCGGTTACCGGGTTTTGGACCGTCCGCTTTCATCGCTGGGGGAAATTTAATTTTGTTTGATTGCCATATGCGGACCCAAAGGTACTTTCCTGTCATTGTGCTCTTTGCCGCCGCTATTCTTTACTGGGTTTGCCGCCAAGCTTATTTCGTCGGTTTTTTTAACGATGACGCCTTCTACATTATCGGCGCAAAATCGTTTTTGTTGGGGGGGTATGCGGACTTGACGCAACCCGGTCATCCGCCGCAAACCAATTACATGCCCGGTTTCCCGTTGTTGCTGGCCCCGGTCGTAGGAATTTTTTCGGGGTCGTTGCTCGCATGCCAAGTGTTTTCCATTCTGCTCGCTGTGGGGGGACTGTTCTTTTTCTGGCGAATTATTGGTGAGACCGGGACGTTTGAAACCAAGGCGGCCGCGCTTCTCATTGCCGCTTTTAATCCATTAATGGTGAGCCTGTCGGCCCAAGTCCTATCGGACATCGCCTTTTTCGTTTTTTCCATGGGAACCATTGATTTGGCCCGGCGCCGCTGGGAGTCGTCTCGCCAGAAGGATTGGCTTGTGCTCGCTGCTTTGACGGGTTTCAATTATTACATTCGCCCGGTCGGGTTAGCATTGGGGCTCGGCATCCTTATTGCATTGGCCGTTGAGCGTCGCTGGAAGTTATTTGCGGTGTTCGCGGGAGGGCTGGGCATTTTGATCTTTCCTTTCGCCACCACCCAGGTCTCCATTTACCTTTATGAAATTCAGTCGCCATTGCAGTCCGCTCCAGCAGACAATCTATCGGTCGGCATGCTTAAAAACCTCCTTTATTATTTGAATGAAATGTTTGTCCGAAACATTTTTCGTTGGCCCCTGTCTTCAAGTTTTCTCAGCCATTTAGCGGTGGGCGTCGGTTTGGTTTTCACCGGGATGGGTGTCGTGTTTTTTAAGGCAAGCGGCTGGAAAAAGCTTCTGTTCCCTTATTTGGCCATGCATGCGGGGTTGTATTTGGTTTGGAGCAAGCAGTCCGGCCGTTATCTTTATCCGGTCTTTCCGTTTGTTGTTTTCTTTTTTCTCCAAGGTCTGGTCCATGCCGTAAAAAATCCCATTTGGCGCCGACCGTTTCTATGGGGAGCAACAGCGCTTATTTTTCTTTGTTATCTACCACCATTGCATTCCATCGCAAAAGCATCGTTGTTTCTTAACACGCCGATCACAAGACCATCCGAGGAAACTTATGCATGGGTCCGTTCGAATACTCCTCCCGAGGCCGTGTTTGTTGCGGAGTTGGACGGTACATTCTTTCTCTATACCGATCGTTATGTTTATCATCTGCCGAAAATTTATGATTCGGCGCTGCTTTTGAGATGGTTTAATCAAATGGGCATCGGATATTTTGTTTTGGACAGGGCGCAATATGCGATGCGGACGCATCAAGGAAACACCCCTCACGACCCCTATCCGTATGCTGTTCTAGCGGAAATGGTCAAAACCCACCCCAATTTCAAAATGGTTTACGAAAATCCGCTAGAAAGCCTTATCATATATCGAATCGATCAAAATAAAGGCAACCCTTGACAGGGTAGATTTGACAACCTAACTTTATTGCCAGATGCCAAATTTGCATTGAAAATTAGAGTGGTTCCGGAGGGAATTTTAAATGAAAAACCTGATTTATAAATTGTCCTTACTTGTGGTCGCGATGATGGCGGGATTGTGGGTCGCGATTCCCTCCAATGCAGAGGATGTCGCCGCTGGAGTGGATGTGATGGTTACCGACAAAGAAGCCGAAACCGCAGAAGCCGCCGCAGAAAAACCCAAAGAAGAAGCGGTCGTTGAAGAAGTCGCTCAACCGGTTAGGCCGGCCCGTACAACCAAGCGGATTGACCGGGCCGATGCATTTCTTGCCGGACCCGATTGGGATTTTGATGGGTTTGTCGCCGGCGGACAGGATTCTGTTGTGCGCAGCATGTTTTACTTGAACGATCTCGTTTACATCAATATTGGTTCTCAACATGGCGTTGGTACCGGAGACAAGATCGGGATTTATAAAAGAGGTGATCGCGTCCGTGATCCCCAGACAGGAAAATTCATCGGGTACGAAGTCCGCCGCGCCGCCATTGCCCGCGTGAGTGACCGGGTAGAAGATGAAGTGGCATCCATTCGCATCACCAACACGTTTGAGCCCGTAGAGATAGGGGATTTGGTCCGCCGGGAGCAATGAATCCGCTCGCGAAATTTCTTCTTACCGTAGGCGTGTTGTATGCCGGTGGAAAGTACGGAGTTGGTTACATGCTCTCCAGTGATTTTGAAGTATACGCCGATCGAACGAAAGCCCCTTGGACCTGCCACCTTGAGAATATGTACGGAAACCTCCATTACATGAGAGACGATTTTGATAAGGCCATCATGCGATATTCCCATACGCTGAACCGTTGCCCGGAGTCCGAGATGGCCCAGGATGCTGAGTTTGAAATTGCGCGTTGCTTAGAAGCCAAGAAAGACAAAGTGGCCGCCTATCAGGCCTATGTAGAGTTCACAAAGAAGTATCCGGGTACGCACAAGGCGAAAATCGCGGACAAAGCCGCTGAAATTTTGCACGGTAACTAACCTCTTTTCACCCCTCCAATAAAACTTGCCCATGGAGGGTTTCTATGTCCAAAGAACATCACGCAGCGCTGTTACTTAATTCCATCCCTGAAATCGGTCCCGCCCGTTTTCAATCCTTGCTCAAGGTTTTTCCGAGTTGTGCCGCCGCTTTGGAGGCCGGCGTCAAATCGTGGATGACGGTTCCGTTATTCGACACCAATACCATTAATAATATTGAAGCCAACTTGCCCGCTTCGTACCGGAGCGCTGAAGAAGATTGGAACCTTGTCCAAAAAACCGGCACGCGCCTTTATTTTTCTCATATGGGGGAATATCCGCCGCTGCTTTCGCAGATTGTTTATCCGCCGCCGGTTCTTTATGTTCAGGGTGGAAATATCAGCGAAGGCGTCCCGGCCATCGCGTTGGTGGGAAGTCGGCGTTGCAGTTATTACGGAGAGAAGATGGCTTGCCGGATCGCGGCGGAACTCGCGGAAGCCGGTGTTACCACGGTCAGTGGGCTCGCGCGCGGCATTGATACGGTTGTCCACAAATCGACATTGCAGAGCGGTGGAAAAACCTGGGCCGTCATCGGTTCGGGTCTTGCGCAGATTTATCCGCCAGAGAACAAACCGTTGGCAATAGAAATAGAAAAAGCCGGCGCACTTATCAGCGAATTCCCAATGATGACGCGACCGTTTCCAAGCCATTTTCCCCGCCGCAATCGAATCATTGCCGGCATAACGCGTGGGACGGTCGTTATTGAAGGGGGAGAGAAAAGCGGGTCTCTTATCACGGCACGTTTAGCGGCAGAGGAAGGCCGGGACGTTTTCGCGGTACCCGGTCCGGCAACATCAACATTGAGTATTGCTCCGAACCGTCTGCTTCAATCGGGGGCTTGCCTAGTCCAATCGGCCGATGATATCTTGATGGAAATTGGGTTGCCCCCAAAACGGGTCGGCGTATCATTGGAAGAGTTGATCGATTCGGAAAAAATCCCCGAACATTATCGGTCGCTGCTAGGTATTTTAGGGGAAGAGCCGGTGTCCCGGGAATTTTTGGCGCAAAGGTTGAACCGGGAAGCAAGTCAGTTATCCTCCTTATTATTAGAAATGGAATTGAAAGGTTTGATTCGTTCTGTTTCTGGAGGAGGCGTGCTTAGAACTTGACGCAGTTGTTACAATGCGCGACCCATGGATGCCCTCGTAATAGTTGAGTCACCTACAAAAGAACGGACAATCGGCAAATTTCTTTCCAAGAAATTTCTCGTTAAAAGTTCTTATGGCCACGTTCGCGACCTTCCGCAACGCAAACTTGGCGTCGATATTGACCATGATTTTGAACCCAGTTACGTCATTCTCCCGCGCGCCAAAAAACTCCTTCCCGAACTAAACAAGGCCGCCAAACAAGCGAAAACGATTTTTCTGGCGACGGACTACGACCGCGAAGGCGAAGCAATCGCTTGGCATTTGGTGCAGATGCTGAAAGTCCCGCCCGAAAAATTAAAACGGATCACGTTCCATGAAATCACGCCCGAAGCCATCAAGGCCGCGCTCGCTGAGCCACGTGCGCTTGATTCCAACCTTGTGGATGCGCAGGTCGCCCGCCGTGTACTGGATCGTCTTGTCGGATACAAACTGTCACCGCTGTTGTGGAGAAAGGTTAAGCGGGGATTGTCTGCCGGGCGGGTGCAGTCGGTGGCGGTGCGCATCATCTGCCAACGCGAGTCCGAGATCGAAAAATTTGTTCCACAGGAATACTGGAGCGTCTCTGTCTTGCTGGAAAAACCGGGGCACCCGCCGTTCTGGGCAAATATATATTCCAAAGGCACGCACCGCTTCAATCGGCTCGAACTGAATTCCAAAGAAGTTGTTGATGAAATTTTATCGGGGTTGGATTCCGCCAAGTACGGGGTCTCCAAGATTGAGGCAAAGGAACGCCGCCGCCAGCCACCGGCCCCATTTACGACCGCCTCTCTACAGCAAGAGGCGTCGCACCGGCTCAGTTTCCGTGCGCAACGCACGATGATTGTCGCCCAGCAATTGTACGAAGGTATCGCTCTTGCAAATGGAGAGACCGTTGGTCTCATTACATATATGAGGACCGACTCGACTTTTATAGCGCAGGCCGCGCAAGTGGAAGCCGCAAAATATATTCAGGAAAAATTCGGCAAAGATTTGCTACCTCCGAAAACGCGCGTGTTCAAGACCAAGGCCAAGGGCGCCCAGGAAGCACACGAAGCCATCCGGCCAACTTCCGCGATGCGCGACCCCGAAAGCGTTAAAAATTATTTATCGCCGGAGCAGTTTCGTCTCTACAAACTTATTTGGGACCGCTTTATAGGCAGCCAGATGGCCGACGCTATTTATGACACGATGACCGTCGATATTGCTGCAGCGCCGTCCCCTTATGTGTTTCGATCAAGCGGTCGTACTTTGAAATTTGCCGGTTTCTTAACGCTGCAAGGAAAGAGCGACCAGCCGGTCGAAGCCGATGCGCCGAAAGACGCAGAGGAATCCGATAAAGAAGAAATGTTGCCCCCGCTCAAAGTTGGTGACGCCCTCAACAAAAAAGAATTGAAGCCTGAGCAACATTTCACCGAGCCGCCGCCTCGTTTCAACGAAGCGAGCCTGGTCAAGACCATGGAAGAGCTCGGCATCGGCCGCCCGTCCACTTATGCTCCTATTATTCAGACAATCCTTGGCCGCGGTTACGTTCGGTTTGAGGAAAGGCGCTTTATTCCCACCGAATTGGGAAAAACGGTCGACCAGCAGCTGGTCGAAAACTTTTCCGAGATCGTGGACGTGAATTTTACTGCGAGCCTCGAAAGTCAGCTCGACAACGTCGCCGATGGCGGGGCCAAATGGCAATCGGTGATCCGCAATTTCTGGAACCCTTTCTCGAAGAAACTGGCCAGCGCCGAGACCGATATGAAAGTGACCAAGCCCAAAGTGCAGATGACTGACGTCAAATGCGACAAGTGCGGCAACATGATGGTCATCCGCGAAAGCCGTTTTGGACGTTTCTTGGCGTGCTCGACGTATCCCGCCTGTAATTTTAAAGCGTCAATCGATAAAGAAGGAAACGTGGTGAAACCCGAAGAGACCGGCGAGGCCTGCCCCCTATGCACCAAACCGATCATCTCGCGCATGGGCCGCCGCGGAAAATTTCTTGCATGTTCCGGTTATCCGGATTGCAAGTTCACAAAGTCAATTGCGACCGAGAAGTCGTCGCCTCAGCCAACCGGAGAGAAGTGCGAGAATTGCGGAAAAGACATGGTCATGAAGCGCGGGCGTTTCGGCGAATTCATGGCGTGCTCCGGTTACCCCGCCTGCAAAACCATTAAAAAAGCCGCATAAAAAAAGAGGGCCCACCGCCGTCCCCTCCTACGTGGTGAGCCCCCTTGCTTGTTGGATGTTCTTAACAAGTGCGTGCACTATAGCGGAGCCAACCTCATTTTAGTGTAAGGCGAGTGTAAGGGATTTGTAAATTCTTCGACGGAAGAAACACGTAAAACTTCTTAAGAAACGATTAATTTTTTTCGGTCCGGCCTGCGTTATTTCGGTTTGTGTTGATTTATGTAGGTGGTTTTATCGACGCGGCCCGCTGCGCGAAACGCTTTTTTCCGCTCGGCGCATTTGTTGCAGAGGCCGCAGTGGCGGTTATTTTTTGGGTTGATGCACGAAAAAGAAAGATGAAGCGGCAGGTCCGGGTTCTTCCGGAGAATCATCATTTTTGTTGAGTTCCGGAACGGCACGTCGATTTTTATTGCATGACGAAAACTTTTTTTCAGAAGTTTCTCGGCCGTAAGAAAAAATTTGGGCGTCGCATCAGGAAACGGATTTCCTTTTAATGTTGCCAGCGCCAATCGCCAAACATTTTTTGATGAGAGGGCAAGCAGCGCTTTGATGATAAGCAACAGATTTCGCGCCGGGAGAAAAACTTTATCATCGGTGCTATGTGCGTTGGGCGTGCGCCCCGTAAAACTCCAATTGCTGGCGTAAGCGCCCTCGAGAAGCAACCGGACCGTGAGGAGCGGCCTTACCTTCCGGGTTCCCAACGCTCTTAGAAATTTTTTAGCCCACTTTTTTTCAGATTTCTCCCATGGAAGACCGCATTGAATATAGACGGGGGTGATTTCGTGGCCTTGTTTGAGAAGCTCGCCGATGAGCGCAGAGCTGTCCAGTCCTCCGGAATAAAGCACGCCAATTCTTCTTCCTTTCATTGCGGTATCAGTTCGATTTTTCCCGGTAAATGTTCGCGCCGACATTTTCAATGCCGGAGAAGACTTTCTTGCCCACTTTTACCTCGACGCCATGGATCAAAGGGTTTTTAAGGACGGTCTCAGCGATTATTTCTGCGATTCTCTCGACCAAAACAAAGGATTGGGACGATCCAACTTTCTTTATGTTTTCGATGACGGCCGCGTAATCGACGGTATCGTTGAGGGAATCGGATAGTCCGGCTTTGGCGAGCGGCGTTTCCAGCCGGAGAGACACTTTAAGTACCTGGGGGAAGGCCCGTTCCTCGACGGTGGTGCCTACGCGACAAGGAAGCTCCATGTTTTCGACGAATAGAAAGTCGTGTTTCAGAAATTCTCCTTTACAAATATGTTGCGGTTATTATATGAATGCTGCGTCGCACCCGAAACACCATTGATCTTTTGATGCATACAACGAAGTGGCATTATCACAAAACTTAGTTCTTGACTCAGTTTTTACTTTAAGCTACATTCCGCATCCCAAAATCAATTTCCCCGCAAAGGCGGTATTGCTTTGCGAGGCCATTTTTTTGTTCTTTGACATAGACACCATAAACGCGTTCCGATCCATTTGACGATGGTAGGAACGTACTTGCCATAGTCAATATGGATAAGTGCGCAAGCGGGCGAGTGCCCTTGACGCTGATGCAAATCAGCAGGATCAAGAGCCTCTAATTAATGGCCAGACAGACCGTCTGGTTATATTTGGTGTGTGTATAACGATGGAACAAACTCATAAAAAGGCCCGTTCGTCGAAAGACGGACAATTTTTATGAGAGTAGTAAGGTCTTGATGCTTCAAGCGCATCAAGATCGCCAACGTTGAACTTTGAAAGTATAGTAATAGAGCTAATTAAATGACCTCTAGACAAAAATCCGGTCTCTTAACCCGAGAACGTATATTTTTTTGGAGAGTTTGATCCTGGCTCAGAGTGAACGCTGGCGGCGTGCCTAACACATGCAAGTCGAGCGAAGTATTAGGTGTAGCAATACATCTGATACTTAGCGGCAGACGGGTGAGTAACACGTAGATAACTTACCTCTTAGAGGGGGATAGCCCGCCGAAAGGCGGGGTAATACCGCGTAAGATAATTCTGTGGCATCATGGAATTATGAAACACCCGCAAGGGTGGCTAGGAGAAAGATCTGCGGCCTATCAGCTAGTTGGCGGGGTAATGGCCCACCAAGGCAACGACGGGTATCCGACCTGAAAGGGTGACCGGACACACTGACACTGAGACACGGGTCAGACTCCTACGGGAGGCAGCAGTGAGG
>CAYOPN010000053.1:0-14166 GCA_964405835.1 uncultured Elusimicrobia bacterium
GTTTCATCCAATCGGCCACCGATTCCATGTTCGCGTAACCAATAATCAATACATCGGGTGTCGGAAGCGACATTTCCTTTCCGCTCAACGCAAGTTCACGGCGTTTCGCGAGATCGGCGAACGCGGTGGTCAGGCTTTTCATGCTCTGACGGTTGAGTGATTTTTTCTCGGGCGTGTTGCGGAAACTCTTGTTGACCGCTCGGGCCACGAGCGGCACCACGCGCACGTCCGCTTCGATGTTTTCCATGCCCTTGCCGGGCGCGTCGACCGGAACCATCGGCTGTTCCAAATATTTGTTGTCGTTCTGGGGTTCCCAACGATCTTCCAATTCTTCCGGTGTCACCATGCGTTTTTGGTAGGTGTCATAGACTTGCAAGACCAATTTGCCGTCCGCGCTCATGGTCATGCTGGTAAGCTCGCCACCGATTTTTCGGGGCTTACCGTCAACCGTGGTGTCGATCTTCTGGGCACGCAAGCTCAACATATAAACCTCATCACCGGGTTTCGAAAATTCGGGCATGAAGCGGTCGCGCAACGCGTTTTCATCGGAGGCGCCGGCGAACCAGCCTTGGGTGCGATTGTGCACGATCGACACATTTTGATCGCTCGCGAGCACATAGTTTTCACCCGGATAGACCGAGCATTCACGCGCCATGCCGTACGTGCTGTCGTCGTCGGTCAATTCACGCAGCCGTTTCAGCGCTTCAAACGGATCGTTGACTTTGAACACGCGGAACGCTTCCTTCGTGAACGTGGGCAATAATTTCAGGCGCGAACTGTCCTTCCAAAAATCGTATTTCGCCAGCGCGCTGGCGAGCTCCTCCAAGAAATCGGCCTCGGCTTTTGTATCCAAGACGTCGGCCCAATCGGCGGCTTCGGTCGCGTACATTTTCGCGTTGTGTTTTTCGAGCAACGTCTGGAAATCTTCCGCCCATTTGCGGACGTCCGCGCGCGACGGCAACGTGTCGGTCGGTTTGTCGATAAGCACCGTGATGGCGCTCAAGAGCAAGGAATCAGCTGGAATGTTCTTGGTGGTGAGCACGTAGGAATAAAGCGCCGCGAAATCGCTGTCGTTGAATTTGTTGTGTTCGGGGTCGGACCAGTTGTCCCCAATTTTGTCTTCCAGATCTTCAAATAACGGGTTCAACATCGCGGCCAATTGTTTGAGTGAATAATATTCCGAGGCTTTCGCTCCGGGCAGACGCGGCAACTGCACGGTCTCGGTGTCGCCGTTGGCGCCGCCGACGTCCTCAATTTTTTCCTTCTTTGCGGAGACTTTTCCCGCGGTGCGGCGCAATACCGTCTCAAAGCGGTTTTTGCCGCGGCGGAACGGCTGTGTGAAATTCTTATTTTGTGGTCCATCGGAAGTCGCGTACCGGTCGTGGCCGGTGCCGCTCACGGTTTCGACGAACTCGTAATTAGCGTATTCGGGGTTGTTCACGACGCCGTCAAACTCTCCCAAAAACCTTTCGACCAGCTCGATGCCGCCTTGGCGGTTGTACTCCAACGGATTGCCGTCCTGGGGTGGCGCGTATTTATGGAACACCATTCCGTTCCTGCTTGAGAACGTGAAACCGAGGCCGTCATCGCCGCGGCGGACCAAACGTTTTGCCAAGCTCTCGATCTGAGGGCGCACCGCTTTGTAAGCGTCTTTTACTTTGAGCGGGCCTTTGAAATCGAGAGGTAAGCCCATTTTTTCAAGCAGGATCGCCGCGTGGATGGGAATTGAGAAAAAGAAAATGCCGCAGCCGAACCGCGACGCGATGCCGGAAATGATCGATCCGATATCGGACGCCGAGGTGACCGCGAACATGATGTTCGTCGCGATGAAAGCGTAGAGCGCGATCAGCGCGGCTTGCGCGTGGTCGGCGCCCACAAAGAACTGCGTGCCGTAAAACACCGCGCCCGCGACCGTGATGTTAAAAACAATCCCCATGGCCGCTTTGAAGCGGACCTTGATCTTGCCCGGGTCACCGGCCGGCATGGACTTGGGCGCCGAGATACCGGGTGTATAAATAGGAGCAAACGGGATGATCGATCTTTTGAATTCCGCGAACGACGTCCCTTCAAACAAATAGCGGAGGCGCACTCTGGTTTTGTTGTCGGTAATAAGCCGGGCCACGATATGACCCGATCCGTGGATGAACAACGACGTCATCCATAAGAACCGGACCGCGAACGGCGAAACGGCGGCCGCAATCCAGAACGGCACCGATGTGCCGAAAAACACACCGACCAATACTGCACTGCCCAGCGCCAACGTTTCCGGCGCAATGCGCGCAACCCACATATAACGGTTGGCCAATTTTCGGACGACAATTTTGCCGACCACTTGGCGCAATGTTTCGCCGGGCCTGACGGACGAAAAAACAAGGGAAGCCGTTTTCGTCATGACCCGGTCCAATTCGGCGTTTACCCCGAGGAAACTGGGGTCGGTCAATTGACCGTCGTTGAACAACATCTCATCGTGAGAAACTTTTACGCCGCCGGCGTTGGCCAGCGCGTCCGGCACAACGGTTTTTTCGGCGAAGGCGAGAATTTCATCCGCCTCGGCCGTGATGGGACCGTTGGCGGCTTCGATAATTAAGGGGGCTTTGATCTTGCCTGCGTTGGCGGAAGTGATTTGGTCTTCCATAGCAGCCGGGATTGCCACGTCGGCATCGACATAAAGAGCCCCAACACCTTCACCGTTCAGCTCAACGGTCCCCCGGGGCTGGGAATAACCCGCGACGTTTCCTTTCAACAACATGTGGCTATGCAGTGATTCGATATCGACGCCGGTCACGGAGGAAACAACACCGCCCTTTTCTCCGACGGACACAATGATCGCGCCATTCTCCACCAGATACCGGGCGGTGTGATAACCGACATTGCCCAGTCCTTGGATCGCCACACGCAAGCCTGTCACGTTTGGTTTGTTCAAATAACGTTTCGCCGCTTCGCGCGTCACCACGTACACGCCGAGGCCGGTGGCCCCGTCGCGCGAAGGCAGACCGCCGTTTTCAACCGGCTTTCCGGTGATCACTTTTTTTGGATCGCCTTTTTTCGCGTTGGCGTACTCGTCGACAAATGCGGCCATGAGAGCGGCGTTCGTGCCGATGTCGGGCGCCGGAACATCAATCGAAGGACCGACCGCGTCGCGCGCAATCAATCCGCGTGCGTAGGCACGCATCACGATTTCGAGGTCGGATTGATTGTAAAGCGCAGGGTCGATGCGGACGCCGCCTTTGCCGCCGCCCAGCGGCAGGCCGGCCAGCGTGGTCTTGATGCTCATCTCCAAAGCGAGCTTGTAAACCATGGGGAGGTCCAAATTCTTGCTGAAACGGATCCCGCCTTTGAACGGGCCGTATTTGTTGTTGTGTTGCACCCGGTAAGCTTCAAACACGTGATCTTTTCCGTCGCTAAGACGGACATTAATCTGAAAGTGATGCACGTTTTTCGGAGCGAGCAAATCCCGGATAGCGGCCGCTGACAGGCCCGCTTCGCGGCCGGACTCGACGATTAATTTTTCGGCCGGTGAAAGCGGGGCCTCTTTGCCAAGCCAGCTTGTGATAGGTTGTTCCTTGGTGATTTGAGTGCCCACGACTTTGCGAGTCGAAGGCAGTCCATCATCGCCGTTGGTGTATTCCAATACTTCTTTAACGCCGGCCTGTTCGAACGTGACCCGCGTTTTGTTGGGATAAATCTTGGTATAGCCGTTGGCGATGCCCAACTTCGGAGCCGCGATGATGTTCATGGCCCTGTTCGAGAGCGGCTTTCCGTTGCGGGCGCTGATGGCCAACGCGTCCGGTGCAGCATAAGCAAGATTGGCGGGGTTTTGGCCGAGGAATAGTTTTTCGCCCGCGAAGAGTTTTTCGAGCGGGGTTTTTTCCTGCGTGAAGATGCTCAGCGCTTCAACGCCGGAATGGGTTTCAATTTTCGTGAGTCGCGGCACGAATGTAATGACCGTGACGCCAGAGGCGAGCAGCCGTTTCGTCACACCGGCCGCGTGATAACCACCGGTGACGAGCGCCGCCACCGATCCGCGCGAAGAGAACGACGGCGCGCGGAGCAAATTGTTGAACATGAGTTCGTCGCGGGCCTCGGCTTCGCGGTAGAAAGCTTCAAAGGGCTGTAAGCCGTAAGCTTTAAGCTTAAAGCTTACAGCCATGAGCTTGTACTCGTCCCATTCTGCTTTTGTCAGTGAAAAATCGATGAGCTTGCCGGTTAGATAATGGCGGCGCGTGGCGGCGATGAGGGTTTTCTCTTGTTCGGTTTTCGCAAGCGATCCGTAGGCGGCGGTTTCCATTTTTTGCACTTGGCGGAAAAGTCGTTCGACATCGATTCCGTCGGAGAGCAGCACGTATTCAACATAGGCGTTCAGCGCTTCGAAACGTGAGAGGTCGAGGCCGTGGCGCGCGCAAAGCGATTTGAGACCGTTGTAAAAACGGGCGTTGGTGAGGCGGCCCAAACGGTACTCAACGCTTTGCGAGATCAGCTTCTCGGCCTCGGCCGCGCTGAGTTTGGGCAAGAGCGACGAAAGCAGTTGCGCGCGCTCCGCTTCAACGCGGCGAAAGTCCATATTCTCTTCGGCTTTCAACGCTTCCATGAAAACCTCAACGTCCGTGGCGGCGGTTTCGGCGTTGTTGCCGAGGAGCCGCAGATAAGAACCGAGCGAAAAACGGCCATTACGATAATCTGAAACGCCCGCGTCAAATGCCAACAAGGTCGGATTAAAAATGGATTTACGAAGGGCCTCCAATTGTTTGGATTCGCGCTCGTGGGCTTTTTGGATGGGTTGTATGTTGGCCAAAGAATCCCGATAGGCCTGCGCGTTTGCGCGATGATGTTCGGCGCTGTCGATCCCTATAATAGGAAGGTCCGTTTTTCCGGCGGTCATGAGCATGTGAACTGGGCCTGTGATGTCATTTTGCTTCAGAAGGAAATCTGCCGTTTTGCGCACCAAGTCCCGGTCATCAAACGACTGAAACCGCTGCACATCGATGGGACCAAAGCTCCCTTCAAGCGCCAACAATTTCAATTGAGAAGCGTCGAGCAACGATGCCACCGTGTTCGCGATGTTGCGCTGCGCTTCGCCGTTTAAATGAATGTCCTGAATATAGACCACCACGCGGCCGTCCGCGTTCGCGGGCGTTTGTACCGAACGGACACTGCCGTAATGGGCCGGCAAGCGGCCGAGCAATTCGGTCAAAAGTTCGGGTTTTTTATCGATGGAACGGCCGGCGTTTAGTTCCGGGGTCAGCGTGGAAGGCAACACCCGCGTCGAGGCGGGCAGAGAAAAACCAATGGGCAAAGCGGCGAGCTGGGGGTTGCTGGTTGTCTGCGAGAGGTTTTGAGCAGCGCGTCGTTCGCGCCAGAAATTGGTTTCGGATGCGTGAAGCAACGCGCAGTTGCTGAGGAAGTACGCCAGCGATAAGGCGGCGGCGATTTTTTTGGTGAGTCGATGCGTCCACGTCATATGGCCTCCAGTCATTTTCCGCCTAGGGCGGAGCGAAAGCGACTGTGGCTTCAGGGACACATCTTTGCTTTCTTCGTCGACGTTGGACCAAAACCTTCAAGGGTTTTGGCCCGTCATCTGCTTGTCATATTACATCAAGCGAGATTAAGAAGTCCTTAAGTTTTGGTAAATAAGTTGTAAATATTGACGGGTCCGTCGGAGAAATATATAGTGATCCCAGTTTTTCGACGACGAAAATAATTTTCTCAGGACATAGACGTCCTCTGGCCACGATGGCTGGGGGACGTCTTTTTTTTCCGTCTTCGCCAGCGGGCGTAGCAATCCGAGGCGCTCGAGCCGGTTGGCTACGACGTGACAAGTTTTGCGGACGATGACGGAAACCACGGCGTAGCCCGCCATGGCGGGCGAAGCCGGGTAATTATTTTAAGGAGGCAGTATGAATTTGGAAGAGTTGGGTATTCCGTACACAGACATGGGCAATCAAAAGGAAATTGAACTGTTCTGGCACATCAGCCAAAGTTTGGTTTCCAAAGCGTATTTGCAGGAGATTCTGCAGTTGATTGTGACCATGACCGCCGAAGTCATGAAGTCAAAAATCTGCTCTTTAATGTTATTGGACGAAAGCAAGGGAGAGCTCCGTATCGCCGCGACCCAAGCCTTGAGCGCCGATTACATCAATAAACCCCCCGTTAAGATCGGTGACAGTATTTCCGGCCGGGCAGTCAAAGAAAAGAAGTACATCACGGTGCTGGACGTAACCAAGGACAAGAATTATGGCTATCCCCAGGTGGCCAAGAAAGAAGGTTATGTATCAATGATTTCCATGCCTATGCAGATTGATGGCCGTGTCATCGGAGTCATCAACAGTTACACCAACCAGCAGCACGAATTTACGGACCTGGAAATCAAAATCCTCCAGTCCGTGGCCAACCAGGCCGCGGTCGCCATCGAACACACCAAACTTCGGCAAGAGAACATCGAAGCCAAACAGGCGCTCGAAGACCGCAAAAAAATCGACCAGGCCAAGGCCTTGTTGATTGCGGTGGATGGCCTGACCGAGGCTGACGCCTACGCGTTGTTGCAGAAAACCAGCCGCGATCAGCGGCGGCCCATGGTCGAAATCGCCAACGCTATTTTGCTCGCGTACCCGCTTAGGAAAAAATAATTTTTATTTAGTACGCTCACGCCTTCAAAATTTTTCCTCGACGGATACCTAACAAACCATGATCATTACGAAGACGCGAGAAGAACTCTGGGATTTTATTCTCACCCAACTTAAACCGGACCTCAAAGACGAGACGTACGCTTTGTGGTTAAAGCCGCTCAAAGCGGTGCGCTGCGAAGACGGCCAATTCGTGCTGCGCGTGCCGAACCGTTTCTTTTCGGATTGGATCAAGGCGCATTATCAGCCTCGCATTGAATCTCTGTTGTCCGAGGCCTCCGGAACGGAGTTGAAACTTTCCTTTGAAATGCAGGCGGACGAGCCGATCGTGCCGCCTCTGTACGAATACAAACCTTCCAATGACGCGAAGAACAGTCCTTCGCCTGTCAAAACTTCATTCCCCGAAGAAATCAAGATTGATTCCAAATACGCCTTCGACACGTTCGTGGTCGGACCGTCCAACCGTTTCGCGGAGGCCGCGGCCGAAGCCGTCGCCCGCGACCCGGGCCGAACCTACAACCCGCTTTTCCTTTATGGCGGCGTGGGCCTCGGTAAGACCCATTTGCTGCATTCGATCGCGCGCCGCATTCTCCAGAACCAGCCGAACGCGCGGATCATGTACGTGCCCAGCGAACGCTTCATCAATGAATTCATTGACGCGCTGCGTTTCGAACGCATGAAAGATTTCCGCGCCAAATACCGCAACATGGATTGCCTCTTGATCGACGATATCCAGTTCCTAATGGGCAAAGATTCCTCCCAAGAAGAATTTTTCTACACGTTCAATTCGCTCTACGACTCCAAAAAACAAATCGTGATCTGCTCGGACCGCCCCCCGAAGGAAACGTTGGTTGGCGATCGGTTGGTTTCACGTTTCGAATGGGGCGTTATTGCCGACATTCAGCCGCCGGACCTGGAAACCCGCATCGCTATATTGAGGAAGAAGACCTCGGAGTCCGGCCTGCAGGCACCGGACGATGTGATTTTGTTCGTGGCCACCCATATCAAGACCAATATTCGAGAGCTGGAAGGTTCCATCACGCGCATCATGGCCTACGCGAGCTTGACCGGATCGCCGCTTACCGTCGACACCGCGCGCCACGTGTTGAAAGATATTTTGAGCGCGCCCGACCATGCCACACCGGTCACTATCGAACAAGTCCAACGCGTTGTGGCCCGTCATTTCAATTTGGACCTTCGCGACATGAAATCCAAACGCCGCACCGACGCCATCGCGTTTCCACGCCAAGTGGCCATGTATCTGTGTCGCACCTTGACCGAACTCTCCACCATTGAAATTGGAAATGGTTTTGGCGGCAAGGACCACACCACGGTCATGCACGCGTGCAACAAAATCAAAAACAAGCTGAGCGGCGACCCGTACTTTGTGGCGTTGGTCAATAAAATCACGCAGGACATTAGAGAAGAGAGTTTGCTTATAACGCCATAATTAAATCCCGTCACTCCGGCAAGTTTTTGGCCGGGGTCTCTTGATTTAAAAACTAGGGATGCCGGCCAAATGCATGCCGGGATGACGAAGGGATAAGCTGGGGATGGATTCTTAATAAGTCGTCTTGGGTTGTGGATAAAGTTTTTTTGTGAGGACAGTTGGGATGGATTTGAATAATTGTCCACATCGGAAGCGAACAGACGTTTGAGTTTAAAATTACTGTAAATCAGCACAATTCATCTGGGAGGCCCCAGTTATCATGCCAACAAACATACATACCACTGCGACTACGTCTTCTTCTTCAAATAAAAGAAGTCAGTCAATGAAACTGCATTTAACCAAAGCTGATTTATTTGACGGTATCCAAACTGTTCAAAGCGCTATCTCGGTAAGAAGCACATTGCCGGTGTTGGGAAACATTTTGTTTGAAGCTTCCGAAAAAGGGCTGCGTTTGTCCGCCACCGATTTGGAAGTGGGCATCCGTAGCTGGATCAAAGCAGACGTTATTGAAAATGGCGCCGTGACCATTCCCGCCAAAATATTGGCCGACTTTTTGCGCACATTGGAAGACGACCGTGAAGTGAAAATCGAAGTCGTTGAAAATAACAAAGTGGAGGTGCGTTCCGGCCGCGACCGTTTGAATATCACCGGCCTACCGAAAGAAGATTATCCGGTACTTCCGGAATTTGATGAGAAGAAAGCCATTACCATTCCCAAGGCCACGCTCAGAGAGATGTTCAAAAAAACCAGCTTCGCGGCCTCGTCTGATGAAACGCGTTATGTGTTGAACGGCGTCCATATTATTGTTGAGCAGGGCAAAGCCACTGCGGTTGCCACCGACGGGCGGCGCTTGGCTTATATTCAGCGCACGGTCCCCGGAAAAGACCTGCAGATCAAAGTTATTATTCCAAGCAAAGCGGTGCAGGAAGTGATGCGGCTCTTGGGCGACGAAAAGTCCAGCAACGAGAACTTGAACGTGTCTTTCACCGACAATCAGGCCAGCTTCTTCGACGGTTCCACTGTTATTTTGTCGCGGCTCATTGAAGGGCATTTCCCCAATTTCGAACAAGTCATCCCAAAATCCAAAGAAATCCAATTGAAATTAAACCGCATGGGTTTCTTGTCGTCCGTAACGCGCGCGGCGGTGGGAACCCTGGAACGCGGCGGGTCGGTGCGGCTCACGCTTTCTAAGGGAGTCATGAAGATCCAGGCCGCGGCGCAAGGACGCGTGGAAGTGGAATCGGAGATCGCCACGAATTACGAAGGCGCGGACCTCGAAGTGGCGTTTAATCCGTTGTACTTGATCGACGTTTTGAAAGCATTGGAACAAGCCGACGTGGTGGTCGAACTGACCACCGCCATGAACCCCGGGGTCATTCGCCCCGTGGACGATGAAGCGTACCGGTATGTGATGATGCCGATGAAAATTTAGGCCCAGGACCCAACCCTCTCCTCTCCGGAATGTTTCTCCGCTCGATCACGTTACGTCAGTTTCGTAGTCATCGACTACTGGAGCTCGGCGTCGACCCGGGCGTCAACTTGCTGATCGGACCCAATGGCGCCGGCAAAACCAATGTGGTCGAAGCGTTGGCGGTGCTGGCCACCGGTGTTTCCCCGCGCGGGGCCGAGCCGGAAAGCATGGTGGAATGGAACCAGGACGGTTTCGCGATCAAAGGCGATTTTTCGCACGAGTCGGGCGCGGCCGAACCGATTGTGCTTGAGATGAAATACCGGCTCGGATCAACGCGGGTCATCCGTCAGAACGGAGCGATCGCGGTGAAGTTGAAAGATTTGATTGGCCGCGTGCCGTTGGTCAGTTTTGTGCCGGAAGATTTGTCGTTGGTCAAAGGCGAGCCGGATTTGCGTCGCCGCGCGATCAACATGATTTTGTGCCAAGTGGACCCGGTCTACGCGGACACGCTCCGCAAATACGCGGACGCGGTCAAATCGCGGAACGCGGCGCTCCGGCAGATGGCGGACGGGCGGATCGGCCGCGACGCGCTTGAGCCGTGGAACCAGGCCGTGATTGAGCACGGCATTGTCATCACGCGCAAGCGGGCCGAATTTATCGAAGATTTTTCAAAACGCGTAGCAGCGGTGCAGCAGCGCATCAGCAACGGCCGCGAGGAAGCGACGATCGAATACAAACCGTCGTTTGCGGGGCCGTGGGATGGGACCGCGCCGGGTCGCTGGCGCGACGAGATGGACCGCTGCGAGCAGCAAGAGCTGGCCATGGGGTCGACCGTGGTGGGGCCGCACCGCGACGATATTGTTTTTATGATGAACGGACGTCCGTCGCGGTTCTTCGCGTCGGAAGGACAGAAGCGCACGAGCGCCGTGGCCTTCAAGCTGGCCGAGACGCCGTACATACAAGAGCAGCTTGGCCAGAAACCGATTTGTATTTTGGACGACGTGTTGTCGGAACTTGACGCGGAACGCGCAGGCCATTTGTTGGATGAGTTGTCGCGCACCGGGCAATGTTTTGTGACAATGACGGGCCTCGAGTCTTGGCCGCAAGGCCGCGAGCTGCCGGCGGCGGTGTTTCAAGTGGGCGAAAATGGCGTATATCGAGAAGGGGAGAGCCGTCATCCTGGAATGTCTCTATCCAGGATCCAAGTTTAAATGGGCCCTGGATTAAGAATTTCCAGGGCGACGAAAAAATGAACGAAAAATTTCGAACGCATTTAAAGACCGGCGAAAGCCACAAGCTTCCGGCCACCGATATGGTGAATGGGATCTTGCGCATGCTGCGTTTTGATCCGGCGCTTTACGCGGTGTTTGAAATATGGGACCGGGAGACGAAGAACCTGGTGCGCGGCTGTGAAGCGACCGCGATTCAGGGATCAAGATTGGTCGTCACCGTGCCATCGGCGTCCCACCGGCAAGAATTGACATATTCGAAAGAGCGGATCATCGGGCGCGTGAACCAGGCGATGGGCCGCCGCGCTATTACTGACATAATATTTGAGTTTTCCCAGAAGGGAGGAAATTAGTGGCCAAAGCAACAACCGAAACGGCGTCCGGAGGACAGTCCTCGAATTACGACGCCTCAAAAATTACAGTCCTGGAAGGGCTTGAAGCTGTCCGCAAACGCCCCGCCATGTACATCGGCTCGACCGGCCCGGCGGGGCTTCACCATCTGGTTTACGAAGCGGTCGACAACGCGATCGACGAAGTGTTGGGCGGTCACGCGAAACACATCTCGGTCATCATCCACGAAGACAATTCCATTTCCGTCGAAGACGACGGCCGCGGTATTCCGGTCGACGTGAAAAAAGACGAGAAGGACCCAAAACTCAAAGGCAAGACCGCGCTCGAAATCATCATGACGACCCTGCACGCCGGCGGCAAATTCGAAAAGTCCGCCTACAAAGTCTCGGGCGGTCTGCACGGCGTCGGCATCACCTGCGTGAACGCGCTCTCAACGTGGTTTAAAGCCGAAGTTTACCGCGACGGAAAAATTTACACGCAGTCCTACAAGATCGGAAAACCGGACGGCCCCGTTGCCACTGCCGGAAAAACCGACAAACAAGGCACCAAGGTCACGTTCCTGCCCGACGAAACCATTTTCTCCAGCATCAAGTTCTCGTTCGATACGCTGTCGAACCGCTTGCGTGAACTCGCGTTCTTGAACGCCGGTGCGCACATCAAGATTGTTGATGAGCGCGATGACAAGCAGCATACGTTCCATTATGAAGGTGGCTTGAACGAGTTCGTGAAATATTTGAACGCGCACAAGAAAGCGCTGCATCCGTCCCCGATCTACGTCACCAAAGAGAAAGACGACGTGATTGTTGAAGTCGGCATCCAGTACAACGATTCCTACGCCGAGCAGGCCTATTCCTTCGTGAACAACATCAACACGATCGAAGGCGGCACGCACATGGCGGGTTTCCGTTCCGCGTTGACGCGGGTCATCAACGACTACATCAAGAAACGCGACCTGACCAAAGGCCACGACTTGGGCATCACCGGCGAAGACTGCCGCGAAGGCTTGGCCATGGTGCTCTCGATCAAGATCCCGAACCCGCAATTTGAAGGCCAGACCAAGACCAAGCTCGGCAATTCCGAGATCGAAGGCCTGACCAAGTCCATCGTGGGCGACGCGCTGGCGACCTTCTTCGAAGAGAACCCGGCCACGGCCAGCAAGATCTGCGAGAAAATTGTCACGGCCGCTGAAGCGCGCGAAGCCGCGCGCAAAGCGCGTGAGCTCACGCGCCGCAAAGGCGCCTTGGACGGCGCCTCGCTTCCCGGAAAACTGGCCGACTGCCAAGAACGCGACCCGGAAAAATGCGAGCTCTACATCGTGGAAGGCGACTCGGCCGGCGGCTCGGCCAAACAGGGTCGCAACCGGGCGTTTCAAGCGGTGCTTCCTCTGCGCGGCAAAATCATCAATGTGGAAAAGTCCCGCATCGCAAAAGTGCTCGCGAACGAAGAAATCCGCACGCTCATTACCGCCATTGGTTGCGGCGTGGGTTCGACCGCGGGCGCTGAATCAGACGGGTTCAATATTTCAAAATTGCGTTACCACAAGATTGTGATCATGACCGACGCCGACGTGGACGGCGCGCACATTCGCACTTTGATCCTGACGTTCTTCTTCCGCCAGATGCGCGCTTTGGTCGACGGCGGCCATATCTATATTGCGCAGCCGCCGCTCTACAAAGTGGCCAAGGCCAAGAAAGAGTTCTACGTGGACACTGTCGAAGAAATGGAGAAGTGGCTTTTGGACCAGGCGCTCGAATCAACCGAAGTCGTCCGGCTCAAAGGCGACAAGGAAGCCGACGCGGTGGAAGCCGCCAAGCTCCGCGGACTCGTGAACGACCTGGTGGAATTCGAATCGCTGAAGGGCAAGTTGCGGCGCAAAGGGCTTAGCTGGGAACAGTTCGTCAAAGCGCTTGAGCAAGACAAGCTGCCGCTCTACGTGGTGCAGGACGAAAAAGGACCGCGTTATTTCACGTCCGAAAAAGAATGGAAAGAATTCAAACCCGGCTACATCAAGAAACGCCGCGCCGTGCTGGCCGAAGAGGCCAAGAACGCCGGCGAAGAAGCCGACGAGCTGACCGAAGAAGACATTCTTTCCGAAATGAAGGAGTTCTCGGAAATCCCAAAACTTCAGACCATCTTGAAAAAGTTTGAAGCGGTGGGGTTCGATGTGACGCTCGAACAGAAAGCCATTGATGATGCCAAGCCGCTTTACCGCGTCCGCATGAAAGAAGGCGACCGCGACGTGAAAACCGTGGAAGAACTGGTGGAAGCGATCAAAGAGGCCGGAAAACAGGGCGCATCGATCCAACGCTACAAAGGTCTTGGTGAGATGAACCCCGAACAACTGTGGGAAACCACCATGGACCCGGTTCGCCGCCGTTTCCTGCAGGTGAAACTGGAAGACGCGGTCGAGGCCGAGAAAATTTTCTCAACGTTGATGGGCGATAAAGTAGAGCCGCGCCGCCTCTTCATCGAAACACACGCGCTCGACGTCCAGAACCTGGACATCTAGCTATAAGCCGTAAGCTTTAAGCTGTAAGCCAGATCTCCTTCTCTGGAAGGAGGTCTTATGCAGAACTTTCGTAATTTAAATGTTTGGGAAAAAAGTCATCAACTAGTACTTGAAGTATATCGATTGTCAGCTTCTTTTCCTCGACATGAGTTGTATAGCCTTACGAGTCAAATTCGGCGTTCGGTTACTTCTATACCGACTAATATCGCTGAGGGTTGTGGACGAAGGACAGATACCGACTTCGCTCATTTCCTCCAAATTGGTCTTGGCTCTGCTAATGAATTGGAGTACCAGATTTTTTTGATTAAAGATCTCGGATGGATTTCAATCGAGGTCCATCAACAATTGCACGAGAATTTGCAGCAAGTTAAACGGATGCTAATTTCATTAATTCAAAAGCTTAGAGCTTAAAGCCTATAGCTTATAGCCAAGGAGTTTTATGGCCAAAGACGATAAGCCGGAACAGATGGATTTTAAGGTCACGCCGACCAATATCGAAGACGAGATGAAGACGTCCTACATCGATTACGCGATGAGCGTGATTGTGGGACGCGCGATCCCGGACGTTCTGGACGGTCTTAAGCCCGTCCACCGCC
>CAYOPN010000054.1:0-13452 GCA_964405835.1 uncultured Elusimicrobia bacterium
TTAATCCACTTTTCGCAGAACTTGAGCGCACCCACTTTTTTGTAGGGCTCAGGAATTTCAGACCACAAATACATCGTGGCCTTGGGCTTCGCAACCTTCCAACCCAAGTTGGTCAAACCTTCATGCAAATAATCGCGGCGGCGCTGATAGGTCGCCACCAATTCTTTGACACAGCCCGGCCAGATCTCGAGCGCTTTGACTGCCGAGAGTTGAATAAACGTCGGCGCGCCGTAATCGATGTACGACTTAAATTTCACGAGCGGCCCGAGCAATTTCTCAGGGCCACACGCCCAGCCGATGCGCCAGCCGGCCATGTTGAACGTCTTCGAAAACGAATGGAACTCGAGTCCCACGTCGCGCGAACCAGGGATCTGGAAAAAACTGCCCGGCTCGTAACCGTCGTAGGCGATCTCGGAATAGGCGTTGTCGTAGCAAATGAGGATCCCGTATTTCTTGGCGAAACGGATGACTTCTTTCAGATAAGAAACATCCTCAATGACCGCTGCCGTGGGATTGTTCGGATAATTCAAAAAGAGGATCTTGGCTTTGCGCGCAATTTTTTCCGGAATTTTTTCGAGTTCCGGCAAATAGTTGTTCTTGGCATTGATCGGCAACAAATAAGGCTTTGCTTGCGACAAAATCACGCCGTACAAATGGACCGGATAACAGGGATTGGGCACAAGCGCGATGTCTCCCGCCCGCAAATACGATTGGCACAAATTTGCGATGCCCTCCTTGGAACCGATCAACGAACATACTTCGTTGTCCGGGTTGATCGCCACATCAAACCGCTTTTTCATGAACGTGGAGACCGCGGAGCGGAATTTGGGCATGCCTTTGGCCTGCGGATAGCGGTGCGTCTGGGGGTGATGGGAGACCGTGTCGACCAAACGGTCAATGATCGGCTGGGGTGTCGGCTGGTCGGGATTGCCCATCGACAAATCGATCACGTCGAGTTTGTTGGCGGCGGCTTCCAGACCAAGGGCCTTAATACGGCCAAATATATAAGGAGGAAGATTCGCTAATTTTTTGGGGGACGGTATCATGGGCCGCGGATTCTATTAAATACAGGCCCACGATCATCACCGACGGGGAAGGGATGTCGCGACGGACGCGCCGGGTCTAACGGCGAAAGTCCGGAATTAGTAGCTGGGGGTCTTGATGAGTTTCTTTAAAGCCAAGCTGGGCTTAAAGGAAATCTTACGACCGATCGGAATCTGAATGGTCTCGCCCGTTTTCGGATTGCGGCCCGGACGCGCTTTCCGTGATTTCACTTTGAAAGTGCCCAGACCGGAGAGCGAGATTTTTCCGCCCTCTGAAATGGTGGCCCGAATGGACCCAACCACGGCTTTCACTGCACGAACGGCTTCAGAACGGCGGAGACGCGCTTCACGTGTGACCCTGTCGATCAATTCATTCTTCTTCACGTACGTTGTCCTCCTCACATAAACGACTATTGAAATCGACCTAATGTTTCGTGCTTTTACTTTAAGGGATTTCAATGATCTTGCAAGGTCTTTTTTTAAGACGGAGTCTCCGACGGGCGTAGCCGGTTTCCAGCGGAAATTTTTGTAAGCGAGCGGCTTTCAAAACACGACGGAAAAAATAAAAACAACGCGGGTCGTTTTGGGCCATCAAAAGCTGGCCTTCCCCGAGGTCGGCATAGACCAGCCCGCGGGGGTCGGAAACCGATTTAAAAATTCGCCTTGATTCGGCGATGCGTTTTTTTGCTGAAGAAAATTTTTTCAGCGAAATTTCCGCTTGGGCACGGCTCCAGAGCACAAATGCCAACGGTCCTTTCTGGCCCAGTTTCCGGTAAAGCACCTCGGCCTTGGTCATATAAGGCAAAGCGGCCATGACTTTTCCTTGCATGCGGAGCGCGTTTCCTTGTCCGCAATTGGAATAAGCCTCTCCGAACCGGTCCTTTTCGATTTTGAAAACGCGGTTGGCCCATTGGTAGTGGCCAAATGATTCTTTATTTTTTCCCCGCATTCGGAGCGTTCCCCCCAATCCGCACCGCGCGTAAGCAAGGCCGTTTTTGTCTCCCAATTTTTCATAGAGGCGGACACTTTGGCGGAGATTCTTTTCAGCGGCTGAAAGCCGGCCAGCAAACCGTTGCGTGGTCCCGAGCGCCCAGAGCGCGTAAGCGAACCCTTCCTGGTCGTTCCGCTTCCGGTAGGCCGTGGAACATTTTTTCAGCCGGCGAATGGCTTCAGAGAATTTTTCAAGGCCGCGCCAACACATCCCGATGCCGATATCGGCGTCCATTTCCGCTTGCGCGAGTTGTTGTTCTTTTGCGGATTTCCGGGCGCGTGAATACCAGCCCAATGCGGTCTTGAATTCTTCGATCTGGCGGGAAACATCGCCGAGGCGGAGCGCCGCATCGACGTTGCGGGTCAACCGATACCAACGAGCGTAAGCACTTCGCGCGGACAAAAAACGACCGGCGGCCTGATGGGCCGTTCCTACGGCTTCGAGATGGCTTGAGCGATTTGGCGGATTAGCGTTTG
The DNA here is from genome assembly GCA_964405835.1 of uncultured Elusimicrobia bacterium. Lineage (GTDB taxonomy): Bacteria > Elusimicrobiota > Elusimicrobia > F11 > F11 > JAJVIP01. The sequence continues at coordinate 2,511 of CAYOPN010000054.1, forward strand.
GAATGTTGGAAGCGGCGGCGAGCTTTGGGCTGACCGGGTTTCTTGCGTTCGACCATTCTCGGGTCGCGCGTCATGAAACCTTCTTTGCGGAGCGCGGAACGGAGCGCAGGCTCCATTTCCACAAGGGCCCGGGCGATGCCGAGTCGGACTGCTCCGGATTGACCGGTAACGCCCCCGCCTTCGACCGTGATGTGGAAGTCGAGCGCGTTGGCATTGCGGCTGTGATGAAGGGCCGCGGTAGCTTCGGCGCGAGCACGAACATGGCCGCCGAAGTAATCCACGATGGATTTGTCATTGATCAAAAGTTGACCGGTGCCCTGTTCGACCCGGATGCGCGCCACGCTTTCTTTGCGGCGGCCAGTGGCCCAAATTGGAAATGAAACGGAGAGAGTAGACATTGTTATTAAACCTTCTTCTTAATTAGCGGTTGGGGCCGCTTCTTTCTTAACGGCGAATTGCGCGCCGTGAGGATGGGTGGCTCCCTTATAAACTTTGAGGCGGGTCATCTGCCGGTCGCGAAGTTTGGTCTTCGGAAGCATTCCGGAGACCGCGAGTTCAATGGCGCGGGTCGGTTTCTTGCGAAGGAATTCGCCGTAGGGCGTGATGGTGTGGCCACCCGGATAACCGGAGTGACGAAAATCGATTTTCTGAACGGGTTTGTTGGCGCCGGTAATTTTGATGCCTTCGGCATTTACAACGACCACGAAGTCGCCGGCGTCCACATGTGGCGTATAGGTCCGCTTGGATTTTCCGGAAAGCTTTTTTGACACTTCAACGGCAAGCCGGCCCAAAATTTGGTCTTTCGCATCGACGAGATGCCACTGTCTGTCGACGGAAGAACGTGTTGGTTGATAAGTTTTATTCTGCATAAGGGTCGGTTAATACTATTAATGATGAATCATGGTCAAGGAGTTTTTAGGACTTTTACGTCAGCTTTCTTGCGCAAATCACCAACAAACTGGTCGTACTTTTCCTTCATGCGCTTCTGATAAATGTAGCTGCCCAGATCCAATTTCACGTCATCATAACGGAGCCGTTTTCCAGCCCTCTTTTCTTCGATCTGGATGATGTGATAACCAAACTCGGTTTCAACGACATCCGAGATCCCCCCCACCGGCAGCGCGAAAGCGGCTTTCTCAAATTCCGGGGTCATTTGGCCCTTGGTGAAAAATCCGAGGTCGCCGCCGCTCTTGGCGCTGGGACCTTCGGACTTGGCTTTGGCCAAATCACCAAAGTCGGCGCCTTTGTCCAATTCTTTCTTAATACCCTGGGCCTTGCTCATGGCGGCCTGACGTTTTTTAAAATCCTCGGTGCGGGCCGACTTGATCAGTATATGACGGGCATGGACCGATTCTCCCAATTTGGTTTTGAGAATTTCAACGATTTGATCGGTCTCATTGTCGGGATCCGGCTTAAAATCCTTCATATTGAACTTCTTTTCAATTTCTGCGTACAAAACGCGGGCTTCTTTATCGTATTCGGCCGTGAGTTCTTTCGGTTCCCCATCCTCCCCTTTTGAATCCTTAACAGGGATGGCAAGCTGACCACGAACCTCCTCTTCCGTGAGGCGAAGAACCTTCATCTGATCGGAAATTTTTGCTTCGAATTCTTTTTCGGTGATGCCCTGCTGCTTAAGTTCCTCGGTGAATTCTTTTTTCTCAGCCGGCGTCAGATCACGCTCGTAATCTTCCTTCGTCGGTTTCGATCCGGGCGTCATAATTTTGAAACGGTTCTTGACCTGAAGGATCCCTTCTTCCAATTGGCGCTTCGGAACCACGATCTTTCTTTTATTGGCTTCTTGAACCAAAAGTTTCTCTTCAATCATCTGGTCGAGCAACATCTTCTTACTGTTAGCTTTCCAATCTTCTGTTAGGGGTTCAGGCGAAGTCCGTTTCTGTTGTTCCATCAAAGCTTCAAAGTTGTTTTCAAATTCAGCGGAGTAAATGGCCTCGCCATTGACCGTGGCGATGCTTTTACCAATGGTCTCTGAGAAACCGGTGGCCGGTAGGATGAAAAGACCCAAAACGGCCAGGCTGAGGATGGGACGACTGTTCATAAAAACATCTCCTTTAAATTAAAACGTTTGACTGATTAATATGAAGCTTGTTCCACGTGGAACAATCAGACAATTCCTCGTTTTACCAGCAGTTCTGCGATCTCCACCGCATTTAATGCGGCTCCTTTCAAAAGGTTGTCCGAAACAACCCACAAGGAGATTCCATTGGGGGAGGCTAGATCTTGGCGAATACGGCCTACAAAGGTTGATTGTTGAGCCTCTGCTGGCAGGGGCATGGGATAAACGGATTTTTCTGGTTCATCCTGCAAAACAATGCCCGGAGCTTTCGAAAGCAACTTGCGGACCTCTTGGGGAGTAATTGGCTTCTCCGTTTCAATCCAAACGGCTTCGGAATGGGAACGGTAGACAGGCACCCGCACGCAAGTGGCGGACACGCCCATTTCAGGAGATTCCATGATCTTGCGGGTCTCGTTCACCATTTTCATTTCTTCTTTGGTGTAGCCATTGTCCGTGAAGACATCAATCTGCGGAACCAGATTAAAAGCGATCTGATGGGCGAATTTTTGAGCGGGGGGAATGCTTTTGCCGGAAACCCAAGCGCGAGACTGCAATTCGAGCTCTTCAATGCCTTTCTGGCCGGCTCCGGAGACCGCTTGGTACGTTGCCACGCGGATCTTTTTGATTTTTACGGCGTCATGGATGGGTTTTAGCGCTACAACCATTTGGATGGTTGAGCAGTTGGGATTGGCAATGATCTTTTTTTCTTTGCTCAGCGCATGTGGATTCACTTCTGGCACTACCAACGGAATGTTGGCATCCATGCGCCATGCACTTGAATTATCAATGACGAAAATTCCTTTCTCGGCAAACAATGGGGCAAATTTTTTGGAAATAGTTGCGCCAGCGGAAAAAATGGCGACATCGATATTTGAAATTGCCTCAGCCTGAAGAACTTCAACGCCCACTTGCTTATCATTGAATTTCAATGACTTTCCGCTGGAACGCTCACTGGCAAACAGACGTAAAGTTTTGATAGGAAACTTACGGTCTTGCAGCATGCGGACCATTTCAAGGCCCACAGCGCCCGTTGCACCCACAACCGCAACGTTGAATAATTTTTTCTCCGACATCGTGCTCGCTCCCATGATCTGTTTAAAAAACCCCCGAAATAATTTCTCAAAGTAATAAAAAATTCGTTGCTAAATAACACTACCGGAAGGGCGGCGACTATATCAAATTGTCTATGAGATCGACGGTGGATTTATTTTTGTAATGTCCGGTTATGACCGCGTATTATTTACTTTCCGTTACCGGACAAGACCATCCCGGCTTTGTTTCGAGCGTCACAAAAATCCTGCTGGATTTAAAATGCAACTTGGAAGATTCCTCGATGATGCGGCTCGGGTCCGAGTTCGCGATGTTCATTATTTTTACGTCGGGCCGGGAATTGACCGTGAAAAATTTTGATTCGCTCAAAAAAACCGCCGATTTGAGCGTCGCTCTGAAAAAGCTCTCCGCGAAGCTCGCCCGCTTCACACCCGCCAAAAAAGAGTCATACATCGTACGGGTCCATGGTCACGACCAGCCCGGCATTGTCCACCACCTGACCCAGTGCCTCGCCAAACATTCCTTCAACATCACCGATTTATCGACACACCGGACCATCCAAGGCAGGGAGGCCGGCTACATCGTACTTCTGGAAGGGGAACTGCTGAAGTCGTCCTATCTCACTCCGCTTCGCAACGATCTCCGCAAGTTGGAAACCCGTCTTAAAACCCACATCAGCATCGACCCCGTATCCGCTCAATCGATTTAAATGGCTGTCCGTCCCATCCGTCTTTTTCCCGACTCGTGTTTGTCCCGTCCGTGCGCGCCGGTACGCATCAACACATCGACGCTAAAAGAATTGATCAAGGATTTGCAGGACACGATGGCCGCCTCGCCGGGAGTGGGGCTCGCGGCGCCCCAAGTCGGAGTTATGGAGCGCGTGAGCGTTATTAATGTGGGGCGCCTTCGAAAAAAACCGGCCAATTCCACAAACCACGGGCCGGTTGTTCTCATCAATCCGCGGTTGGTTGAGGGCCAGGGAATGCAAATCCCGCGCGAAGGTTGCTTGTCGGTGCCCGATCTGCTGGCGAACGTGCGCCGTTACGATGTGGTGTTGGTCGAAACCGAATTGCCGGAAGGAGGAACACGGATTTTCCGCGCCGAAGGGTTCGAGGCGCTGGCGTTCCAGCACGAGCTCGACCATCTGGATGGAAAACTCTTTCTCGACCGCGTTTCCAACTTAAAAACCGACGTTTTCCGACGGAAAAGTTACTAACGGAATTCTTGGAGAATTCCAGAAACTGTGATAAAGTCCGCATCACTATGTCGACAGTTTCACTTGAAAAACCATCTTTATTGCTGACCGACGCGCAAGCGCGCGAACTGATCTGCGAACTCTGCCGGAATTTCTACGCGCAGGGCTGGGCTTCCGGCACCGGCGGCGGCATTTCGGTGCGCTCCGGGGAAAAAATTTACATGGCCCCGTCCGGCGTCCAAAAAGAAAAACTTTTACCCAAAGATATTTTTGTTTTGGACAAGGCCGGGGAAGTGCTGGAAAAACCCGCCAACGAAAACCTGGCCGTTTCGGCCTGCCGGCCTTTGTTTCTCCATGCTTTTAATTTGCGAAACGCCGGTGCGGTGCTCCACAGTCACTCGTTGAACGCGATGATGGCCACCGAGCTTTACGGGGACACTTTTAAAATCACCGGCGTTGAAATGATCAAGGGCATCCAGGGCGCGGGTGTATTCGACACGCTGGAAGTGCCGATCATCGAAAACACCGCTTACGAGTGTGATCTAGCGGACTCTTTAAAAGCAGCAATCCTCGCGTATCCCAAGTCTTATGCGGTGCTGGTCCGCGGGCATGGCGTTTACGTGTGGGGAAAAGATTGGATCCAAGCCAAAACACAGGCCGAGTGCTACGACTACCTGTTCGCGGCCGCCGTAAAAATGAAGCAATTCGGCATTGATCCGACCAAAGAGAGGGGGAAACAAAAATGAAGGCATACTGGCTCGATGAAGAAAAACAACCAATATCCGCCCAAGAACTGAAAGCGAACGGCGTGGACTATGCCATGCTGGACCTGCTCGCCTATCAACCGGACCTCGACCGCATCAAGGCCGCCAACAATTATGTGGCCCAAGACATTGTGGAATTGACCCCGCAGACCCCGAACCTGGAGGGCATTCTCGCCAAGTTCGACAAAGAGCACCTGCATACTGACGATGAAGTCCGTTTCGTATTGGCCGGACGCGGCATCTTCGACATCCGTTCCAACGACGATCGCTGGATGCGCGTCGAAGTTTACCCGGGCGACTACATTTCCGTCCCCAAAGACCGGCACCACCGCTTCTATGTAATGGAAGACAAGACCATCAAGTGCGTGCGCCTGTTCAAGGACATCACAGGTTGGACCCCTCTGTACCGTCCTGAAAAGGAAGCCGCAACCGCCTAAACGAACTGTCAATTCAGTGCGTTTTTTCCTTTTTTCCGACGGAAACCGCGCTTGAATAGTGACTTTTTACAGCTACACTAACAGTCAGCCCTTTACCGCTCCTAACGGCTGACTTATGAAATTGCCTCGGCTTAAGGACATATTTTCACTCCAGCCCACGGTTGAATCCGGCAGTCCGGCCACGCCCGCCCTCTCCAGCCGCCAAGAACATTGGCAGAAAACCAAATTCGACAACACCATTCGCGTCTGGATCGCGGTCCCCTCCTATCTGGCTTGCGCGGTGCTCTGGTACCAGGGCGCGATTTCCTCTCTGATACCGATGACCCTGATTATCGGCACGTACGGCGTCCTGCAATTTTTAATCAGTTGGGCCTTTATGGAGTCCCGCCACGGCAGGAAGCTCGACTTTGTTTTCTCGTCGCTCGACCTTGTGGCCATGTCCTTCTCGGTGTACCACACCGGTGGAACGGACAGCCCGCTCTATTTCATTTACTTCATCCCGCTGGTTGTGCACGCATTCCACCGCGACATGGGCATTGTTGTGTACAGCGGTTTTGGAGGAGTGATTTTGTACGCGATCGCGATCGCGCGATCGATCGAAAACATGACGGCCATCCAAATGACCAACCTGGGCGCGCGACTGTTTTTCATGCTGCTCACGGTCAGTATCGCCTGCTTGGCGCTTTGGGTCTTGCGCAAACAAGACGAGGTCGACCGGAAGCGGATCCTGCGGCTTAAAAATCTCACCCTGGCTTCCGAGGCCTTGAACAATTTGACCACGATCAGCGAGCGGGCCGGCACGGCCGGCATTATCACCCACTTGATCAACGAAGCCTTGGGCAATTCGATCAAAGGATGGTCCCGCTTTTTCTTCGTCCAGAAGGACGGCACGCTGATGCACGCGGTAACCGACCCCGGCAATGACCGCAGCGAACTGAAACAGGAAATACCCACGGTCTCTTGCCCCGTGATGATGAGCAATCAGCCTTTCCTGCTGGCCAACGCCAAACAAGGCCATGAATGCCCCACCGAAAAATTTTCGTTCGGCTCCCACGTTTGTCTGCCCGTGGCGGGCGCCGAGAATGAGACTTTCGGCGTTTTGTTTGTGGGGAGTCCAACGGCCAACGTGTTTGGGGCCGAAGAAATGCAATTTCTCGAATTCATTGCGAAGTCGTTCGGCTTATCGATCCAACGGATCAACCGGATGGAAGAGCTGCGCAAGTCCTTGGAGATGAACAGCTGGGTGATGGCCGCAACCATCGCTTCGGCCCGGTCCACGAACGACACCTACGGCGCGGTCCTCGATGGGGTGATGACGGTTCTGCGCGCCGACATCGCGGAACTTCAAATTTACCAATCCCACTCGGATATCTTGAAAACGGTGTTATCGCGGGGGGGGCCAATGTCGGTTGATCGGGCTTTGGTGTTACCGCTTAAAAGCATCCGGGGAGAAACCCTGGGGTTCATCAAAGCGGCGCGCAACGAAGTCATGGAGAAATTTTCCGCCATTGAAGTTGAGACCGTGTCGACGTTTGTGACGCGCGCGTCGCTCGCCATCGAAAACGCGCTGGCCCACGAACTGCAGCGCCAACAGATCCAGGCCTTCATCGAAGACCAGGAAAGGCGCCGGGCCGCTTAGTCCGGGAGGGCCTTTCGGCTCTCTTCTTCCGAGAGCAGGCCGTCCCGCGTATACCGGCAGGCCGGGTTCCACAACAGCCATTCATAAATCCCCAAATCGTTGGCGGCATTGATCTGGTCGCGGATGTGTTTGCCTGTGTATTTGATGCCGAGGCTGAAATCCTGCAGCCACGGCCGCAATTGGACGCGCTGGTCTTTCATGACCTTTTTGGTATCGCTGATGCTGCGGTAAATGGTTTCATAGGGGCTCGCGTTCGGGCTCTTTATTCCGTACTCCCCGGCCGCGTAATGGGATGGGTACATCATCGGCGACACGATATCGACATGGGTATAGAGCCGACTCAACCGTTGGCCGATGCCCATGTCGTCATCAAACGAACCCACCAGTCCGAATACATCGATTGACAAATCCACGCCCTTCTCGTTGAATTTGCGGCGCGACCGCTCCAAAAACGTGCCGAGCGCTTCCACCATGGCGCTGCTGCTGTGGGGTTTTGAATAAACGCACAGCTTGGTTTGACCGTCCGAAGGGAAGCGAATGTAATCGTACTGGATCTCCTGAAAACCCATATCGATGGCTTTTAGTCCAATCCGGATATTGTAATCCCATACCTCGTGGTTGTACGGGTCCGCCCAGGCGGAGCCTTTTTTGTCCACCCAGACGTCGGCGCGGTATCCTTTCTCGGCCGCTTTTGCGATGGGCTTCGACGATCGGATCGCCCATTCGGGTTTCTCTTTGGCGAGCCTGTTGTCGTGGAATACCACCATGCGGGCGATGGTGTAAACGCCCCGCGCCTTTAAGAACGCCACGTAGTCTTTTAGGTCTTTCATGGCCGATACGTAGTTGGGTTTTCCATCGAGAGAGATGCCTGGAATGTAAACATCGCCTTCTGATTCCTTGATGTCGATGACGACCGTGTTCAGCTCGGTCTCCGCCAGCAGTTTCTCAAAGGTTTCGCGTCCCTTTTTTGATCCGGTGTACCACGACGTCAAGTGAATGCCCTTGATGCAGGCCGGCCGCGTGTTGGGCGCGTCGCCCCACAGCGGCACTTTTTCAACGGCCTTCGTGGACGTCTCGACGGTAGTTTCAGAGCAGCCCGGCGACGCCAACAGAAGCGTCAACGCGAGCAAAAACAGGGCGGGGCTTTGCACAGTCTAAATGGCCGGTTCGATCTTCAGGATCTTGAATTTGGTCTTTCCGCCGGGGAGGTCAATGGCGACTTCGTTGTTGACTTTGAACCCAAGCAGTCCTTGGGCGATCGGCGCATGGACGGAAATTTTTCCGGCGGACGGATCGGACTCTTCGGGTCCCACCAGCGTGTATTCGTAGTCATCGCTCGTGCCAACTTCCCGGATCGTCACTTTCATGCCGATGATCACTTCGTCCTTCGGCAAATTCATGTCGTCGATGATCTTGGCGTTGGAAATTTTCGTGTGGATTTCGGCTATGCGACGCAAGGTCTCGCTCTGTTTCTCGCGCGCGAAGTGGTAACCGGCGTTCTCGCGGAGGTCGCCCTGTTCCCGGGTCTCCCCGATTTCATGGGACAAATCGCGTTTTCTCTGTTCCAACATTTTTAATTCGGCCATCAATTTATCGTAGCCGGCCCGGCTCATGTAGATATCGCTGCTCATACGACTATTTAAGCCTAAATCGCATGGCTTTCACAACTCCAGCGCGGAAAGCGCGCTGACCATCGTCACGGGTTGTGATTTGAGCCGCGATGAAAAGGCCCGGACCGTTTTTAAAGTGTTGTCGCGAAACGCGGACTTACCAGTTAGCCTGGCCAACCGGAACCCGTTTCTGATGGCGATCGAATTTCCGGAAGGGATCACATTGTCGGAGCTGTCTTTCATGCGGACCAACAGGTCGGGCCGCGCGACATTCATGAAGTAACCGCCGAGCTCTTCGTCAAAAAAGGAACGCTCGTGCGTCTCCTGCAATTGGACGGCCCAATCCAACCATTCTTTTCCGCCGGCCGCTTCATGGAGGTCCAACAGTCCCTGAATGAACATGGCGTAATCGCTTTGTTGGGCCGCAATCGCGGTCACACCATCGCACCAACTGCGGAACAATTGTTTCCCATCCGTTGATGCCACGTTTTTTCGCGCAAATTGCGCCGCGCGGACCGCGGCATCGCGGTAACGGTTGTCGCGGAGCGCCAACGCCGCCTTGGCCAGCGCGGAGATCATGAGTCCGTTCCATTCGGTGATAATTTTTTCGTCCCGGTGCGGGCGGGGCCGATTATTGCGGACCGCTAAAAGTTTCTGTTCGGCCTTGGCCAAAACCAACGGTTTTTTCACGGGACCCGATTTAACAAGCACATTTTTTCCGGTCTCGCGTATGTGCGGGTCCATAAAATTTCCATCCACCGTAACACCGTAGCGCGCGATGAACGCGTCCGCTTCTTCCGCCGTCAAATGCTGGCGGACCTCATGCAATGTCCACAGATAAAACGTACCTTCCTTGCCTTCGCTGTCGGCATCTTCGGCGGAAAAGAATCCGCCGTCGGGATGCATCAGGTCGCGCAAAACATACTGGAGCGCATTCTCCGTGAGATTTTTCCAAACGGCATCGTTGGTCTGTTGATATAGGCCAGCCGTCACTGAAATCAATTGCGCGTTATCGTAAAGCATCTTTTCAAAATGCGGAACGACCCAGCGCTCATCGGTTGAATAACGCGCGAACCCGCCGCCCAGTTGATCATAGATCCCGCCCGCCGCTATTTTTTCCATTGTAGTGGCCGTCATGCGCAGCGCTTCCTGGTTTTTGGTCCGGCGATGGTATTCCAAGAGAAAATCCATATAGACCGGCATCGGAAATTTGGGGGCGGGACTAAAACCACCGTGGACCGGTTCAAACTGGGCCTTGATTGAAGCAAACGCGTTGTCCATGAGCGCGGCCGCATCCAATGCGGTCTCTGCGCCGGGCCGTTGGCCCGCGTATTGCTGGATCATTTCCGTTATCTGATTGGCCGATTCAACTACTTTGGCGTTTTCTTTCTCCCAGATTTCAGACAATTGGGCCAATACGGAAGGAAAACCGGGACGGCCGTAGCGGTCATCCGGCGGGAAGTAAGTTCCCGCATAAAAAGGTTTGAGGTCCGGCGTGAGCCACACCGACATCGGCCATCCGCCAGAGCCCGTCAGGGCTTGCACGGCCGTCATGTAGATCGCGTCCACGTCTGGCCGTTCCTCGCGGTCCACTTTGATGTTGAAGAAACCTTTGTTCATAAGTTCCGCGGTCTTTTCGCTTTCAAACGATTCATGGGCCATCACATGGCACCAGTGGCAGGTGGAATAACCGATGGACAAAAATATCGGCTTGTTCGATTTTTTGGCTAGAGCGAGCGACGCATCGTTCCACGCGTGCCATTCGACGGGGTTGGCGGCATGTTGACGCAGATAAGGGCTTTTTTCTTTTTCCAACTGGTTCATACCGAGAGCTCTCTCCACAACAGCGGTTCCTTGTTTCTGCGCCGGAAGACCATAAAATTCTCTTTTTCAAAAATTTTCTCGTAGGCGGGATCAACCTCGATTGCCGCAAGAAACGGACGGAATTGTTCGCCGGTGCCCGGTTCGGCATTGCCGATACGGTCGCAAATAATGAATTCGGGGTTTTCTAAAACACGGCGCTGGAGGCCGGGCATGGAAATGCGGATGGGAAAAAGCTGGATGTAACGGCGGTCCTCAAAATGGGGCTGAAGGTTTTGCTGCGCGGCGAGTGAAACGTCCGGCGGGATCAATTTCCGCGCTTCTTGAAATGCGGCCGTCCGCGCAGGCGATT
>CAYOPN010000055.1:0-13078 GCA_964405835.1 uncultured Elusimicrobia bacterium
CCACCACGAGGAACGATCATCACACTGCCGTCTTGCGACGACGCGTGCGGAATCACAAGGAACGAGGCTTCAACTTGAAATTTTTTTGCAATGACGGCCGAAGTCGTTACACCACCGTTCGAACTGCAGGACGCATTGGAGACAATACGTTCAGGGGTCCCACCCGCGAACAGCACTTCACCGTCGTTCACGCCCAACACCATGGTTTCGATGCCTTCGCCTTTCGGCGGCGCGCCAAGCACAACGGTCTGCGCTCCCGCTTCAAGGAAAGGCGAGACGTTCTTGTTGTCGAGCGCCGTGCCGGACGCTTCGGTCATCGATTCGATGTTCAGCGCTTTAAACGGTAAATGCTTTACGTTCTCACCGCGTGCGTTGAAGTACAACGTGCGGGTGATGCGGCCATGGGCTTCCACTTCCAGCCATTCAAGTTTCTTTTCACCGACAGGGTTTTCTTTCGTTGCCCAAACTTTCTCCCATCCCGGGTCCATCTTATCGAACAAACGAAAATACTCTTCCGCATAGGCGCGCTCGTCCGCGCCCAGCCCCGCGTAATTACCGATCTTTACGCGACGGATGGCACGGAAGTCCACCGGCCTTTTGCCGTAGATACTGTCGGTCTTATGCAACTCCACAAGCCCTTCCAAATTCGTTTCGTTGGTCCCCTCTTTATAACGGAGACCGTTCATGGCTTTCAGAATAAAGCGTGGATCACGCCACATACGCTCTGCGTCCTGCCGGCCGGTGCGGCCGGGACCGTTGATCGCAACGGAGACCGGAGCATCCAAGAAAATTTCGTCGCGTTTGCGGGCGAAGCGGGGCTTGTTGCCGTACGAGCGCACGCCGCGAACAATTTTTCCGGAGCGCCACCAAGCGTTGGAATGCTTCTTTACCAACCGGTCAATGACCGGCAAGGCTTTGCCTTTGAGCACCGCCAGAGAAGCGCCGCCGCCCGTCGAAACGTGCACGCGGCCTTTCTTTACGCTGGGTTTGTCGCGCAAATTGAATGTATCGAGCGCCGCGGCCGAATCGCCGCCGCCCACCACCCATTGGCCCTTGCCTTCATTCACAATGGCTTCGGCCACGGCTTTGGTCCCACGACCACCATGCGGGAAATCTTTCTGATTATCAAAGATGCCCATCGGGCCATTCCACACGCCGAACGCGGCCGATTTCGCCACTGCTTTAAATTCTTCCGTTGCCAAAGGACCAATGTCGATCGCAATGCCTTTTATATTGAACCCAGTAATAATCTGGCCGGCGTCGTCCATCACGCGAATAACAAGCGGCTGGCCATTGGCGTCCACCGCGCTCGTCGTCAGGTCTTTCGGAAGCAGGACTTTTACGCCTTTGGCGCGGGCCTCTTGGAGTAATTTCTTGGCCACCAACAGCGTCGGACCTCTTTCAACCAATGATTTTCCAAGATCGAGCTTCTTGCCCTGCAGCTCTGCTTCGGCGGTGAGCATTGTGTTGGCCATGGCGCCGCCGATCGCGATCACATCACCTTTCTGCATCTTGTTCAAAATCTCTTTCAACTCCACTTTGTCCGCCACTTTCGCACCGCCCACCAACAACAGGAACGGATGCGCCGGCACGCTGCGGGCCGCGGTCAGTTTTTTCATTTCTTCGATCATGAGGAACCCGGCCGCGTGCGGTTTGTCGAACGAATAACCGGCCATCGACGCGTGCGCGCGTTCCGCCGCGCCGAACGCGTCGATCACGACCGCGTCCGCGCGTCCGTAAAGTGCGTTGGCAAACGCCGCATCGGCTTTTTCTTCTTCTTTGTCGAAACGTACATTCTCGCGCAGCACCACGCGGTTCTTGGAGGATGCGATCAATTTGTCGATCTCGAGACCGGCCACCGCGAACGGGTTTTCTTTCGATTTTATGAGCGCAGGCAGCATCGTGACGTCTTCACCGAGCAATTCGGCCAAACGTTTGGCCACCGGCGTCAGCGAAAATTGCGGCGTCACTTTGCCATCCGGACGTCCAAGATGGCTGTTCAGCACAATGCGCTTCGCGCCTTTCTTCAACAGATAACGGACCGTCGGCAACGCGCGCTGGATGCGGTAGTCGTCGGTGATGTTGCCGTTTTTGTCGAGCGGCACATTGAAGTCCACGCGCACGTGGATTTCTTTGCCGCGCACCATTTTCACACGGGCCAAATCTTTCGGTGAGAAATAATCGCCGTTAAGAGTTATGCGATTCCAATACCAGCGTGAAACAAGGACCAGGATCAGCACGCCCGCCGCAATCAAACCAGCGGTCAACGGTTCCACCATCAACCACTCCGGCCATTTCATGGAGATTTCCGGCAATGTCTCCCAAATATCTTGCGGATGAGACGTGATGAGCAGGACCGGCGACGCGATGATCGCGTACACAACCAAACGGACCGGCACGCGCGGTAAGCTGAAGGAAATCGACGGCAGCGAGAACGGCAGCGCAAACGAGAACCGGTACGGCGTCGCCGACGGATGCCAGGTGGTCAGGCGGTTAAAGGCATTAATAAAGACCGTCGAGTAACGCCATTTGCGGGCCGTTTCGCGCAGCGTGGAATTGCGCGATCCATCGATGAGCTGGTGACGCGTGATCGTGTAATTATCGCGCATGGTGAGAATGCGTTCGATTTCCATCTGATGTTGGAGCAGTTCGCGCAATAGATAGAAATCACGCGGATCAACGTCCACGTCCGTGCGGCGGTTCAAAATAATGTCCTGGGCCAGGCGCGCAACGACATAACCATCGACGGGCATTTTACCGCCGTTGCGGACTTTGTCCTGCATCAGCTTATAGAACCCACTGCCGAGAAACGCCTCTTCGTACGCGCGACCGGTCGACGCCAAGGTGGAAATTTCCATGAAGCGGTCATACGCCCACGTTCCAGCCAGCGCGTTGTTCGCAATACGCGCAACGCCTTCCCGGGAAATCTCAAAAATAATGCGATCGCCGTCCATTCGCGCCACGCCGCCCAACAATTCGGCGATCTCGTTAAAGAATGGGCCGGAAATGCTTTCGAGACCCATTGGCACGGCCATCTCGTAACGGAACCCGTTGCCAGCTTCATGGTCGGTGTCCGTGTTCGACATCAGGGTGCGGAGCTCCTGGATAAAAATGGCGTAGGTACGGACCATGAGCGGCTCGATGTTGTAACGCCGGTTGATGAATTGGCGATTGGCTTCTTCATTCACGGCGTCACGGTAAGAATTGCGGTCGTCGCGGGTCTGCAGGCGCGGTGTGAGTTGAACGTTGAGACCGTCTTCTGTCCGGACCGAGATCGGCCCTTCCGATGCGAAGGGGACCAGGTCTTCAAATGCGAGGCGGTACAATTGCCGCACAACGCGCAGGCCTTGTTCGGTGGGATTTCCCCTCCGATCGAACACGCGCGAACGGTATTTGTCCGGCAATGTGTTCCCTTTGACGACCAGCTCGTTCAGTACGTCGGACGGCGAAACGATCCCGTTAAAAATTCCGGTGAGCACACGCGACGGATCTTGCTTGCGGTTCTCAATCGTTTCCCAGATGGTGCGCGTGATCAAATAATCATCGAAGGATTCAACGCGCATCTTGGTCAGGTGGCTGGTGACGAATTCGCGCCGTGCTGATACGCTGGAACGGAATGGAATGACGGTGTCGTGGTCGATCTTTCCTTTCTCGGGGCGGTAGGACATCTTGCGCGGATTTTTTCCTTCGGCCACCGCTCTGTTCATGGCATCGAGGATGCGTTGCGCTTCACCCGGATTCGCCGAGAGCCAGGCGGCCCAGCTCATCAAATGCGCGGGGACCATCGCGTGCACCGGTTTGCCGTCTTGTTGCGCTTCGTTGATCACTTCGAGCACGTAGACCACCGTGCGCAGCCAATCGTATTGGTACGCACCGTCGATCTCGATTTGCTCGTCGAACGCCAACATCGGTGGAAGATAAATACCTTTCGCGAAGTTCTCGGAGAATTTCCAACGGTCCCCGGGCTTATCGGCGTTGGCAAGCTTCACCGCTTCCACGTATTGGTAATAACGGAACATGGTCTTAAACGGCCACGCTTGCCGGAAGAAATAGGCCTTCTGGCGTTTGATCTCGATGCCCGTGTTATAAAGCTTTCCGATCAAGAAATTGAATAGAGGGAACGCCACGAGACGTCGAACAAAGGGATTAATGGCCACACTATTGAAGAAATAGACGGCGTTGCCACCGGCCGGCGCAATGCCCATGTCACCGGCGAACCGTTTGTAGTCGAGGATTTCTTCGACCTCACGGCCGTTCGGCCGGCCCATCGTATCCAAGAAATATTCCGGGGCGACAATGCGTTCGTCTTGCGGAATGGCTTTTAAGAGGTCCGCGTAATCGTCTTGTTGCGCGGCCTCAAACCCCACCGCGTAGGGATGCCAATTGATTTTGACCGCTTTGGAGTCGCGCGATTTCAAATTTCTTTCTTGTGGCAGGTCGACCACGACGCCGGCGAGCGGATTCGCCAGGTTGAGCGCCGGTTTCGACATCTGCGGCGCGAGCGGCATGCTGTCTTTCATGTCCACCCAGTTGTCTTCAATAATGCGTGCAAAAATCTTCTTGTTGGCCCTCTTGTCGTCGAACAAGCCGTAATCCTGGAACGTGCGGTCCGTGAAAATGCCGCGCAGCGCGCCCAGATGGACCACCAGCCACTTGAGGGTCGGCGCACTGTAGAAATAACCCGCCAAACCCGTGCGGCGCTCTTTGTCGGACTGCTTGTTGTCGTCCGGGTCCCAACTGCGCTTGAGACGGCCGCCGAACACGCGCTCACCACGGCGAGCGATGTCGCCCTTCAAATTGTATTGGGAAATCGCCATTTTGACCGGAAGCGGGAACCATTTGTACGGGAACCAGGGCGCCACAAAACGGGACCACAAACGCAGCACACGCTGTGAGAACCACCATAAAAACCCGAATTGTGTGACCAGTTTTTCGCCAAGCAGGCCGATCTGCGTGCGTGTTTTATGAGGAGCTTTTAATACGTTGTCGGCTTCGTTGGGATGGTCGACGAAAAACAGCGTGCGGCGCTGGGATTCCACGGAACGAACGAAATAATGCGTGTCGCTCGCTTTGCGCCGACCGTCTTTCTTGCGGATCGTGTTTTGCGCGTTCTTGATCACGTACTTGGTGTTGTTGGCGGCGGCGACGGAGGCGGTCAGGTTCATACGCCAAAGCAAGTCTTTGCGCGGACCGTCGCGCATACGTTGGATGCGCGCTATCTGAATATTGTTCGCGAGCGGCTCATCGAGGCCGATCAACGGATTGGTACCTCCCGCCGACACCTGCCGAGCGTATTGTTTCTCAAAATATTGATGGAGCTGTGTTCCACGCAATTGCTCAACAAGAAGCGATGCCACGCCACCGGTGATGCCGATGACCACTTGCTCTCTTCCTTCAATGAGCTCACGGCGTATTGTCAGGATGCCAAACGGGCTGATGCGCGCAAGCTCTTCCAATGCCGGCACAAAGGCCTGGTCCGCATTTCCCAAATTAAATTCCAACTGACCCAGGCGGGCATCGGACGTATCTCCGGCGGCCCCCGCGTTTTGAATTCCTTCCCATCCGACGGCCGCGCCGCGAATGATGCGGCCAATGCTCTCCGACATCATTGGTTCATAAACTTCATAAAAAAGTCCCAACAGCTGCACGTCATCGGTGGTGACCATTGGAGAATGACGCGGGGCCCGGCTCAACCCTTGTTTTTCATCGATCCATTCAAATACTTCAGCCCAGTCCGCCACAAAGGGTGCGCGTTCCCCATCCGGAAGCAATTCAACCGGTGCGCGCCTGACCCGTTCTTCCAACGCGCCTTTGAGTGTCTCTTCGAACTGCAGTTTGACTTTGGATTTTGGTTTCGGTCCAAATCCGAAGAGACGCAAAATCCAAAAGAAGAAGCGTTTAAACCAGCCGCGACGCGGGGTTTCCGGCGTTTGAAGCTTTTTCAAAAAATCCAAGACCTGTTTTAAATCTTCCAACTCCACCCGGGGGTCCGGGTCTGACTTGACCGACGGATTAATGACATGTACGTGGACCTTGGCCTTCAGCGTGCGCTGGAACGTCGTGGTCTTTGACGGAGCGCGGCGGCCTTCTATTTGGAAGGACGAATTGGCGTAATGATCGGCACCTTCCAAATTGTTGAAGGACATCGCATAACGTAATTTATAAATGACGCGCTCAAGCTTGGCGGGATCGGAAATCAGTTGTTGGCGGCCCGGACCATCGATCAAATATTGGCCGCTCAAGTTGGAGAGCACGTCGTTAGCGACGACCGCCGGGATGTGCTCCGTGTAAAAAACATTGTCCATGAGCCCGCGGACCCACGTGTCATTGGGCCAACGCGCATCGGCGTTCACCAAAATCTTCTCGACAATGTCTTGGTCATCGAGCAGGTCGGCCGGCAAAGCCAAAACACCTTTGCGCAATGATGCGATGGCGTTTTGAAGCATTTCGGGAAGTTTCCCGATCACTTGGTCGGCATAAAACCGGCGCGTGGAACCTGGCGCCGTTTCCACGCCCACCTTGTCCATGGTCTGCTCCCGCTTCAAATCATTCCAGGAAGGGGTATAAGCGGGTCCGCCGCGCAAGATTTTTTCCGCCGTTTGCGGATGGGCCAGAAACTGGGACACCAGCGGGACCATTGTCGCCGGCACGTACATGTGGACCGTGCTTTCTTTCGGATCAAAATCTTTTTCGCCAAGCCAGTTGTAGCGCAGGAAGAGTTCCGCCAACACAGCCGACAAATACACTTCTTCGTTGTAACCCTGGCGGTAAGACGACAGCGGGTCCGACATTTCGTACCACACCGGGCGGAAAAGACCCACCGAAAGGTCGGCCCCTTCTTTCGTAAGCCGGTTCAATTGATAGACCTGATAGGCGGATTTAAGACCTTCGACGAACGGTTCTCCCGGACCGACGGTCCGGCGCATGATCCAGGCGCCCAGCCGCGTGTTCGCGAACTGATACAGGTCGACGTCATGCTCTTGGGTGCGTAAGTAATAAGGATTAAGTCCGTCCAAGTCGGGAATATGCGGGTGTTGGCGATTGAGCGAGATCAGATATTGGACCTGCTGGGAAATTTCTTCGTAATTCTTGAGGCGGAATTTGCGGGCAACCTCTTCAGCGCTGAATTTTCGTTGGCCGGTCTTGGCGAGAAACTCTTCTTCTTCCTTCACCATCCGGTCGTACCACGGTTGGCCTTTAAGGCCGATCTCGAGGCCGTGCACCACAATGTTTAACTTCTCGCCTTTCGGACCGATCTCGTAAACGGGGACGCTGACGCCGGTGATGGCGTTGTTGGTGGGCCCTTCGGCACGTTTGAGTTTATCGGGCGGCGCCATCTGCGGGCGTAACTCCATCATCAACTCGCCCAAAATGGTGTTGAAGCGTGCCATCCATTCCGGGGTGCGGTTGTGCGCAGAAGGCCAGTTGGAAAGACGAAGCTGCGAACCAAAATGGTTAATAAAGTCAGTGGGGTTTGCATAATTGCGGTCGTTGGTCAAAAGGTCCGCGAGAATTTTTCCGGCGGACGTTTTATCGGCTTCAGCGCGCACTCCATTGTTGAGCCTTGCGGCCTTATCGGCGGCCGCTTCCCAAATTTGGCGTTTCAACCTCGAAGCTGCATTGAACGATTGGATTATGGGACCGATGAGCGGCGTACCTTCAAACCGGCGGAAGAAATTTCCTGTGGAGGCAATCGGATGACGGACCGTGCTCCACAATTTAAGACCAACCAAGCGCAGCGCGATGGACGAGAACACCCACATGTCGCGCAGGGAGTTTCCGCGGACCACTTTTCCCCATAGAGCTTTCTGATAGGCGGGCCAGAAGTCGAAATAGATTTCGCTCAGCAACGAATAGGTGAACGGATTTAAAATGACGGAGAAAGCGGCAACAACAATTGCGATGATAGTCAGCCCAAAATAAAGCCCAATCCAATAAATCAACAAGGTCGGCGCCGCAATATTGACTGCGTAAATCGTCAACAGCACCGCGTGATTAATTATCGCGCGCGACGTAACCGGTTGGTTTCGCGATTGAAGACGCGCGCGGACCGCGAACAAAAATAAACCCGCAGCGGCCGCCGCGATGATGTACCAACCGGTCCACACAGCCGAAACAGCGGCGGTGGTCTGACTGGCCATTTGTGCCGCTTGGCCCGTGAACGACGTGTCCTGCGGGGATGCCACGAGTGGATAAAGCATGATCAGGATAAGCGGAGTGATCCAACGCAAAATGCCGGTGGTGCGGAGACGGCGAAGGATACTCGTCCGGTCTTGCGCTTCCACATCAATTGCGCTCGGCGCGTAGTTTTTGCCTTCCTGAAGGACCCTTTCAATTTGGGCCGGGTGGAGCAGCAAGTCCGCCACTTCGGCGACGTCCCGCCAATCGCCATAAACAATCATGCGCTCCGGCGCATCGGTCCGTTCCGACACCAAATCCAATTCCTGAGCGCCCTTGGCATTGGCATAGCGAAGGATGCCTGCGTTCCGGTCGCCGCGGCGCGTCAGAACGGTCGCCCGGTACATCGAGCTGGCCACCGCGGGTTCAAACGCGCCGGTCGACGCAAGCTGATACGTCTCCATCAAATGATCGAACCAAGAGCGGCCCGGCAACTTCGTCGCGGAAAGCGCGGCCACATCGGTCGCTGCAAAACGGAACGTGACATTATCTTCCGCTACGGAAATAAAATTGCCCCCCAACGCCCGGGAAAAAAGCTCCAGGGACGGGACCATACTGCGCCCAAGCCCTGAGATAGGGAATGTGTAGACCACCGCTCCGGCACCGGCCGCGGTGGGATCAAATGTTTGGATGTGGCCGGCCAATTTCCTGAAGATGGGAACCAACGATTTAATGGCCAAGGGCTCCAACGTGTAACGGTGCTGAATGAATTCCCCCCAATTTTCGGAATCAAAGGACCCGGCGTAATTCAAAACGTCGAGGTTAAAGTCGATCCCACGGACCCGGTTTCCCTGAACAAGTTTGTTTAGTGAGGTAACCCTAAAATCACGGTTGTCACCCAACTGCTGGCGACGGACCCCGATGCGGGCCGATACGGGCTCCGCGTCTTCCCAGAGTTGGACGCCGTGAAATTCGAATATGGTGCCATTGTGTTTGAATTCGATGACGTTCTCACCATTGATAATTTTCATGCGCGCGGCTTTGCGTCGAACTTCCACCGGGATCTGCGAATACAATTGCACGGCCACGCGGTGCATCATTTCGGGATCTTTGCGAATGTCCGCAATATCTTCGGCGGTCAGGAATTTATCGGCTTGGAGGCGTGCAAAAATATCGTCAGGTGAAACGATGTTTGAGAAAAGGTCCGTCAATTTCTCCGGCGCATTTTTTCCCCGGAGGTTCAGAGAATTCATCACGAGGTCCGTGACCTCCGCATCGGCAAAGGTGGCCTTCACAACTTTCGCAAACCCGTTTGATGGATTTTTTCCAATCAATGGATCAGTGACCATCGAAAGCAGCGCGGCCTGCGAGGTTTCACGGCCGACGTGGTCCACTTTCGATTCCTGACGGATACGGTCGGCATCGGGATAATAAGCCGATCCCATGGACAGAACGTTATCGATCTCGGTCGGGTTTTCGGCCAACAGAATCGCGGTGCGGTATTCAGACAAGGGCACAAACAACGTGGCCTGTGGCTCCACGGTGCTGAGCACCGATTTCACTTTTAATGCGGTCCGCATTCCTTCAACACCGATCGAGGAACGGAAATAAGGACCGGCCGACAAGGTTTGGGCCGAAACTTCACCGCGCATCGCGCGCGCAAACAGGTTCCGTTCGTAACGACCGGGAAAACGGTCGCGGAAAAATCCAATGCGGAAGAAAATATTAGAGACCAACATCACCAGGCGGGACACGGCCAAACGGTTTCGGAATGAATTCAACGCACGCGTAATCACATAACGGAACGCCCGGTCCTTTAAATAACCGCGGTCAAAATCGCCAAGTTGACGTGCATTTTCAATTTTGGAACGGACCGCGCCTTTTTTGGACATTCCTTGCAAAATCCAAGCGGCCTCATCGTCCCCCACAAACAATGTTTCGGAGCTGGAATATTCCAGCACCGCAGCCAAAGGAGCTTCCATTAATTTTCCGGCGCCAGGCAGGTACGGCAGGATACGCAGCAATTTGCCGGAAACCTCCACGACCGTTTCGGGATATTGGCCGATTTCACCGTTCCCGGTTTGTTCATAACTCTCGGCGAGTAATTCCAGAACAATGCGGACCAATTGACGGCGTTCGCGTTCGGAACGCGGACGGACACCGGAACGGGAATCCATTTTGAATTTTGTGAGCAGCGCTCCGATCATCTGGTCGCGATCAATCATGAAGCGGTGTTCGGAAAAGAAAAGCTGGATAAATGAATACGGGTCTTTATGGCCAGAATCTTCAATAGCGTACAAGAGGCGACGACGAACGGCCGCATCCGAACGGAACAATACACCGGAGATACGGGGGACACGCCAACCCATTGAGAAACGGGCGCGAGAACCGAAATGCAATTTGGGGTCCGCGCTGTTTTTGTTGAAGACCTGTTGGAATTGTTCCGGTGTCAGGCGGTAAAGGGAGACCAACCCATACACACTTTCAGGCAGGCCTTCCAGACGAACGGTGGCGCCAAGCGCGTCCATCGCCTGTTTGTATGGATCTGAATACCCTTCCGGGAGTCCCTGTTCAACACGGAACAAAATTACTTGACCGGCTTTCTGGCCGTAGAAATAAAGCGCCTTTTCCCAGTGCAGGAAATTTACATTGGTAAGGTCCAAATATCCAAGAAGCGCGTCGAACTCCCGCTGCGCCGCGGCGGAATCAAACCCTTCAACAGCCGCTTGTTCGAGAAGATAATGCGCAAATTTTTCTTCCAACTTTTTACGGACCGACGGCAACGCTTCCTCGATGCGTCCGGCAACGGTGTGACCAGCTTTTGTGAATGTCTGCAGCATGCTGACTTTGTAACTGAAATTGTCCATTCCGGATGTTATGAGCTGCGTCCAGAACCCTTCGGTGAGGCCCAGGCTCAAAAATTTGAAAATAAGGTAGGCAATCAATGCCGGAGGAAAAATAACGAATATTGCCAACAGGTACACCCGGGCCTCCCAGCGGTCCATTTTCCGAAACCCGATTTCACTAAAGCCAAGCGGCCCGTTTTTGAAGCTATTTTCCGAGGAAATGCCGGGACCCGCTTCGATGTCGCCCACGACGGCAACAGGATCGGTGGGGTTCTTTAATTTTTCCTTGGCGACAGCGCCAAGCAATACGGCCGCGCGTTCAGCATCGGTATTGGGCATATAGAGCTGGCCCTTGTCGGCCAAGGTCAGCTTTTGCCCTTCAAACAACTTTGCGAGCGGCGTGCGCCCGCGCAGGAAAACGTTCAGATAATCCGAACCACCGTCAAGGTTTTCCCCTTTGATTTTCGGTGTGAGCACAACCGTCGAAGCGCCTTTCTTGTGCAGCAATGAAAGTATGTCTTGTGTATGGAAGCCGCCCGCGACCAAAACCATCGGCTCCGTGCCGGCGGGAAGATTCTCTGCCATTTTTTTGCTGCGCTCGTCCGCCAGCCGGTAGAAAGATTCAAAAGCCAACAGGACTCCCTCTCCCTTTAGGGAGAGGGCCGGGGTGAGGGAATGCCATTCCTCTGGGGTAAGCTCAAAATTAATCAACTTCTCGGTCAGCCAAACCTGGACAGTGTCGTTCAACAACGCCCGCTCGGCCGGTGATTTGGCGGCGGTCTCAATGGCGGCCTGGGTCATCGCCCCGATCTCGGAGAACAGCTGATCGTGGTTGATGCTGTCGGCGAGAGTGAGATAGCGAAGATAGGATTTGAAATGCGGGACGGCGCTTAGGTCGATGTTTTCGCGCGCGAACATCTTGGCGATGGCGACATGGAACGAGGTGGCATCGGTCATTCCGGAGTTTAGTGCCGCGCCCCAATTTACAAGTTCGTTGGAAATGCGCGGATGTGAGGCCAGTTGATGGAACAGCATGGTGCGTTCGTGTTGGGCCGCGGCGTTGTCGAGCGATTTTTCAATGCGCACCGCTTCGTCGAGAACGGAGACCGCTGGATAGGCGCGGAGCGGAACGTAGCTTGCTAGCAGCGTGACGTAATCGTGAATGGCCGATTGGCCGGAATGATAGGCCGAAATGCCGTCGGACAGATGGATGAGTGGTGCGGAGGAAAATTGGTTTTTGCGCTCCGCGAGGTCTTGCTTCGACCGTTCCAGCATTTTGATGGCGGAGGGCTTGGTTTTGTGGGCCGCGCGGAACGCTGCGATGTTCTGGACGTAAAGTCCGGGGTCGTCGACGCCTGTCACCGCGGGCGGATGAATGGCCGAGAGACCAAACCAGGACACCGCCGAGAAATAGTTCTCCCGCAGCAAATAATCGGCGATTTCTTTTTGCGCAGCAAAATCCGGAAAACGTCCGCGCGACGTGAAATCAAAACGCCCGCTCGCGGCCTCAACGGCCACCGGGAAATTCATCGTCTGAAGGGCCGCTCCGATGTTCTTCTGGGCCTCTTTGTTCATGTGCACGTCTTGGAGTAACAACACGGTCGGCGCGCTTTTTTCACCGATGTGGATGGAGCGGACGTTTACAAATGGCGAAATGCGTTTGAGAACGGGGTCGAGGACCGGAAACGATTTGAGGTTGGCCCCCGTAAACGCGTTGACTTTTTCTTTGGAGAGCGCGGGAGTGACGGAGAAATTATTTTTTTGGATTGCTGTGGCGCGGGTTTTCCAGAAATTAGATTGGGTTGGATTTTTGGGCGGCGCCGCCTGCAAGACTTGGGTCCCAAGGTAAGTGATGGAGACAACAATGGCAATAAACTTCCGCAACAAAAACAAGCGACTTGGCTTCAAAGTGAA
The DNA here is from genome assembly GCA_964405835.1 of uncultured Elusimicrobia bacterium. GTDB lineage: Bacteria > Elusimicrobiota > Elusimicrobia > F11 > F11 > JAJVIP01. Next base: position 12,879 of record CAYOPN010000055.1, read on the forward strand.
CCCCCTGTTCAACTTTTCGTTCTTCGTGGAACGAGATTTAAAAAACGTTATTCCGTCGGAAAACAGGAAGGGAATCTATCGAAGCAGGATTAAGGATCCCTTAAGGTCTTGTAAATCTTTGGTAACGGTTTTTTTGGGGCTGGAATGTTCTGACCGGCCAAAATGAGACAAAAATCGACGTAAAGTGAGACAAAGGCCGG
>CAYOPN010000056.1:0-12549 GCA_964405835.1 uncultured Elusimicrobia bacterium
AGCAGCCGGATGGATTACGCTGAATTCGCAGGACGGATCCAGGAAATGCAGAAGAAGATCGGAGACCAAATGAAGATCCAGGACGACACGGACAAGGTGGTTGTCCAATTGAGCGATAAGGTGCTTTTCCCGAGCGGCAGCACGGTCCTTTCTCCGGAGGCCGTTTCAACGCTTGAAGAATTGGCCAACTCTATTAAACTCGTTGAAGGCGAAATCATTGTCCAAGGCCACACGGACAATGTGCCGGTCCGGTCCGCGCGGATCCGTTCGAATTGGGAGCTGTCATCGGCCCGCGCATTTTCAGTGATCGCGACATTAACGAAACAAGGCGTACCGCCGGAACGTTTGGCGGCCTGGGGATTTGGAGAAAACCGGCCTTTGGCGGAAAACACCACCGCGGAAGGGCGGGCCAAGAACCGGCGGATAGAGGTCGTGATTTTAAAGAAGAAGGCGAAGGTGGAGGGAACCCATGGCGTCTGAGCGGATCCTTATTATAGATGACGATGAACAAGTCGCGTCCTATATCCGCCTGTCGTTTTCCCTGGCCGGTTACCAGGTCGAATGGATCAAAGACGGCCGCACCGCCGTCCAAAAAGTTCGCGAAATGATCCCCGATGCGATCATCCTCGATTTGAAGCTCCCAGGTATAAATGGTTTCCGCATCTGCGAACAACTCCGCCTTGAACCCCAAACCCGCGCTATTCCCATTATTGTGGTTAGCGGCAGCTGGAAAGATTCTCAGGACCGCATCCGTTCCATCGAAGTGGGCGCCGATGATTTTCTCACCAAGCCGTTTGACGCGCAAGAACTCATCGCTCGCATCAAGCGCATGCTGCAGCGCAAGAAAGTCGATATGGGGCACAACCCGCTCACCGGCCTTCCCGGCAATCTGGCAATCGAAGAAGAAGCGCGCCGCCGATTGGCCCGCAAAGATACTCTCGCCTTCGCCTACATCGACCTCGACAATTTTAAGGCCTACAACGACGTCTACGGAGTCAAACAGGGTGACAAGGTCATCCGTCTGTTGGCCGATCTTTTGGTGCAGGCGGTCAAGCGCTGGGGAAACCAGGAAGACTTCATCGGGCATGTCGGCGGCGACGACTTTATCGCGATGACCACGCCCGACAAGGCCGTTACCGTTTTCGAGTGGATAGCGAAGCGCTTCGATGAGCGCATTACCGCTTATTACTCCGAAGCGGACCTAAAAGCCGGCTGTATTACCGCCAAGGACCGGCAGGGAAACGTCAAGAAATTTCGCTTCGTTTCGTGTTCGATTGTGTTTTTGACCGATAAAAATATCGAGACCAACCAATATCCGCTGTTGATCCAGGCCTTGACCGAGATGAAAGGATTTGTGAAACACACGATGGATCGTAATAAAGGCGGCAGCGTGGTTTTCCAAGACCGCCGCGTCACCGAAGAGCCCGCCAACCCCAGCACTCCCGCCCCGCAAAAGCCCGAAAAAAAAGTTATTTGACTCACCTAGGAGCTTTTGTTATATAGCTCGCCGGCCCCAGCTTCCCTCGTCTCCCTGCACAGACTCGTCTGAACCAGGATCCATGGAACGAGCTTTAAAACAGGTGGGTTTTTTTTGTTTGTAGAGGTGACTGCATCTGAATCGCGGGTGTGGTTCAATGGTAGAACGCGAGCCTTCCAAGCTTGAGACGTGGGTTCGATTCCCATCACCCGCTTACGCTCACAAGGCGAGCTTCAGCGGGCAGGCCCGCTGGAGTGATTAAGAAGCAAAGGGCGCTGGGCATGCCCAGCGTAGCCGTCGTGTGGCGAAGCTGGGGTAGCTCAGTTGGTAGAGCACATCATTGGTAATGATGAGGTCGGCAGTTCGATCCTGCTCCCCAGCTAAATTTTTATAGTTTGATGGCCAGATAAATTAAGAAGTATCAGCATTCCCAAGGAGGGAGTAAGCAATGTCGAAAGCAAAATTCGAACGGAATAAACCGCATATGAACGTCGGTACCATTGGTCACGTTGACCATGGAAAAACGACTTTGACCACTGCAATCTTGAAAGTTCTTTCCAAACAAGGAAAAGCCCAAGAGAAAACCTATGCCGACATCGCGAAAGGTGGAACCGTCCGTGACGATTCGAAAATCGTGACGATTGCCGTCTCCCATGTTGAATACGAATCCGACAAACGCCATTACGCCCACATCGACTGCCCGGGCCACGCCGACTACATTAAGAACATGATCACCGGCGCTGCGCAGATGGACGGAGCGATCTTGGTCGTTAACGCCGCCGACGGACCCATGCCGCAGACCCGCGAACATATCCTCTTGGCCCGCCAAGTGAACGTTCCGAACCTCGTTGTTTTCTTGAATAAATGCGACCTCGTTGACGATGCAGATCTTTTGACGCTCGTTGAAGAAGAAGTTCGCGACCTCCTGAAGAAGTACGAATTCCCCGGAGACAAGATCGCCATCATCCACGGCAGCGCCACCAAGGCGATGGCCGGCGATGCCGGTCCTCTCGGCGAACCTTCGATTATGAAGCTCATGGAAGCGCTCGATACCTTCCCAGAGCCGACCCGCGAAGTCGACAAACCTTTCTTGATGTCTGTTGAAGACGTGTTCTCGATCACCGGCCGCGGCACCGTGGCCACCGGTCGTGTGGAACGCGGACGCCTCAAAGTTGGCGACAACGTTGAGATCGTCGGTCTTCAGGACACCCGCAAATCCGTCGCAACCGGTATCGAAATGTTCCGGAAGCTGATGGACGAAACCATCGCGGGCGACAACGTCGGAGTTCTTCTCCGCGGCGTGGAAAAAGACCAGGTTGAACGCGGCCAAGTCCTCGCGGCCCCGGGCAGCATCACGCCCCACATCAAATTCAAAGGCGAAGTTTATGTGCTCAGCAAAGAAGAAGGCGGACGTCACACTCCGTTCTTCAACAACTATCGCCCTCAGTTCTACGTGCGCACCACCGACGTGACCGGCAGCGTTAAGCTTCCTACCGGCACTGAAATGGTGATGCCGGGCGACAACGTGACCATCGAAGTGGACTTGCTCACTCCGGTGGCCCTAGAGAAAGGCGTTCGTTTCGCTATCCGCGAAGGTGGCCACACAGTGGGCGCCGGCGTGGTGACGGAAATCCTTAAGTAAGAACGCGCTAACGCAATCGGAGAGAAATTTTTATGGCGACAGGAAGAAATGTAGTCGGTCTTAAATGCACGGAAACCCAGATCATCAATTACTACTATGAACGTGGTAAGAAGAAAGGGGACCGCGCTAAAATTGAGATCAAGAAATTCTCCCCGAAACTGCGGAAGCATACCCTCCATAAAGAGGTGAAACTCTAACCTGCCTGCCGGCAGGACCTGGGAGTGTCGGTTAATGGCAAACCACCGGTCTCCAAAACCGGGACTGTAGGTTCAAGTCCTACCACTCCCGCGTTTTTAGCCTGAGGTAAAATCCGAAATGCAAAACGTCATCGCTTTTTTTAAAGATTCTTGGGCAGAGCTCAAGCAAGTTGCTTGGCTCACCGTGCCCCAAATGGTTGCCTCTACATGGATGGTGATCATATTGATCATTATTATGGCCATATATGTTGGTGGCGTTGATTTCATCTTGTCTCGAATCATGGGAGTGTTGATTTAATGAGCGACGATAAACATTGGTATCTAATTCATACGTTCTCCGGTCATGAAGACCGCGTGCGCTCCGGTATTGAAAAATCCGCAGCGATCAAAGGCCTCGGCCCGCAGATCGCGCAGGTTGTCATTCCAACCGAAGAAGTCATTGAGCTTAAAAAGAACAAGAAACACATTCGCCGCCGCAAATTTTTCCCGGGCTATGTGCTTGTGAACATGATTTCGAACAACGAGACCTGCTTTTTGATCCGCAACACGCCTGGCGTGACCGGTTTCTTGGGCGGTGCAAGCCCGATCCCGCTCACGCAATCCGATGTGGACCGCATGATGGAACTCAACGCTTCGCCGAAGACCAGCAAGCCGCGCCCGGCCGTGGTGTTTGATCGCGGCGAGAACGTGCGCATCAACGAAGGCCCGTTCCGCCATTTTGTGGGGACCGTGGAAGAAGTGAACGAAGACCGCGCGAAACTTAAAGTGACCGTCAGCATCTTTGGTCGCGCGACGCCGGTCGAACTCGATTATTTACAAGTTGAAAAAGTATAAAGGACTAAGACAATGGCAAAGCAAGTTAAAGCACTCGTAAAACTACAGATTCCCGCCGGTGGAGCGAATCCCGCGCCGCCCGTCGGTCCGGCGCTCGGTCAACACGGCGTCCAGATCATGGACTTCTGCAAACAATTTAATGAGAAGACGAAGAAATTCGAAGCCGGGATGATCATACCGGCCGTCATCACGATTTTCACGGACCGCTCGTTTACGTTCATTACAAAAATGCCTCCGGTGCCGGCGCTCTTGAAGAAAGCCGCGGGCCTCGCGAAAGCATCTTCGGTCCCGAACAAGGACAAGGTTGGAGCGGTGAGCAAAGCGCAAGTGGAAGACATTGCAAAACAAAAAATGCCAGACTTGAACACACGCAATTTGGAAGCGGCGATGCGCATGGTCGCCGGAACCGCGCGTTCAATGGGAATTGAGGTTAAGTAACCATGGGTAAGAGACAGAAAGAGATGTCCAAAAATTTCGACGCTGCGAAGCGCTATTCCATTCTGGAAGCCGCCAAGATCGTCAAGAAAAACGCCACCGCGAAGTTTGACGAGACCGTTGAGCTGCATGTGAAACTCGGCGTCGACCCGAAGAAAACCGACCAAGCCGTCCGCGGCACCTCGGTTCTACCCAAAGGCCTCGGCAAGAAGAAAACCGTCGTTGTGATCGCGAAAGGCGAAAAAGTAAAAGATGCGCAGTCCGCCGGAGCCGACCATGTCGGTGATGCCGACCTCATCGAAAAAATTTCCAAAGGCTGGACCGACTTCGACGTTCTCGTCGCAACGCCCGACATGATGAAAGACCTCTCCAAGCTCGGCAAGGTCCTGGGTCCGAAAGGACTCATGCCGAACCCAAAATCCGGCACCGTAACGTTCGACGTCGCGCAGGCCGTTAAAGAACTGAAAGCCGGCCGCGTTGAATTTAAAATGGACGATTCCGCCAATCTTCACACCTCGGTCGGAAAAGCTTCTTTTGTCCCCGAAGACATTGCCGAAAATGCCCAGACCGTTTTGAGCGCAATCCTTGCCGCCAAGCCGGCCACCGCCAAAGGTGTTTACCTTCGGTCCGCTACCTTGACATCAACCATGGGAGCCGGTGTTCGCTTGACTGCTGATAGCGCCGCGTAAAATCCAGAGACAGAGTGAATGTCCGACACCACCAGCACCGAACCAGCAGTTGCCGCACCACAGCCTGAACTAACACGCCGCTCATTCCTTTTGTGGGGATGGGCCGCTTTTTTAGCGTTTGTCGCTTCCTCCGCCGGTTCCGTTCTCCGTTTCTTCCTTCCCAACGTTCTCTACGAACCTTCTCAAAAATTCCGCGCCGGTAAAGTGGCCGAATATCCTCTTGGCATCACCATCGACAAAGCCAACCGGGTTTGGATCGTGCGCAATGACAAAGGCCTTTATGCGATGTGGTCGCGCTGCACACATTTGGGTTGCACGCCGAACTGGTTCCCCGCGGAGACGCGCTTCCGCTGCCCTTGCCACGGCTCCAACTTTTCGGCCGATGGCGATGTGATCGCCGGTCCCGCTCCGAAACCACTTTGGCGCGTCCAAGTCACACAAACCCCGCAAGGCGACCTGCTCGTCGATAAAGCGGTGATGGAAAACCGGCCCGGCCCCCGCGACCAAGCTCCTTTTTTCATTAATGTATAGTCCCGCGTAAAATGTTCCAAAAACTCGACCCTAAAAAACTTTTTGAAGAATTAACAAACACACAAGTGTGGCGCTCCATGTTCCGCGGAGGAACGTGGAAAGACACTTCCCGCGACCGAGCTCAGCACATCCTCGGAAACGTTTGGCTTCATCTCCATCCGGCGCGCATCCGCCGTCGTGGAATCAATTTCACCTACACATGGGGACTCGGCGGACTTTCCTTCTTGCTATTCCTCGTCCTCACCGTTTCCGGTGTTGTTCTGATGTTTTATTACCGTCCCACTCCCGAACTTGCCTACCGCGACATGAAAGACTTGGAGTTCATGGTGTCGATGGGTAAATTCATGCGCAACATCCACCGTTGGGCCGCCCACACCATGGTGTTGTTCGTGATCCTCCACATGGTGCGCGTTTTCCTTACCGGCGCTTACAAGACGCCGCGCGAATTCAACTGGGGCGTCGGTGTTATCTTGCTTGTTTTGACCCTTTTCCTTTCGTTCACTGGTTACTTGTTGCCGTGGGACCAGTTGGCCATTTGGGCCGTTACGGTCGGCACGAACATGGCGAGCGCTTCTCCATTTTTGGGCGCGGAAGGCCCGTTCTCCTCATTATTGGGCGTTGGTCTTAAGAACGACGCGCGCTTCGGTCTCCTCGGCGGAACGGCCGTCGGTTCCGCCACGTTGGTCCGCTTTTATGTACTGCACTGCATCGCGGTGCCGATCATCACTGGCATTTTCCTGATTGTCCATTTCTGGCGTATCCGCAAAGACGGCTTCTCGGCAGCACCCATCGACAATGAACCGCCGAACCAAAAAGTGGAAGTGTGGCCGAATCTTGTGGTTCGCGAATACATCGGCGCCATCATCATGTTGATTTTCTTGGTGGGCTGGTCTCTTTTGCAAAATGCGCCACTCGAAGGCATCGCAGACCCGAACGTGACACCAAACCCGTCCAAGGCGCCGTGGTACTTCCTGGGTCTGCAAGAACTGCTGGTTTACTTTGATCCATGGATCGCCGGCGTTGTTCTACCGACAGTCATCATGGTCGGACTTATGGCCATTCCGTACTTGGACCCGGATCCCAACAACGGCGTCGGTTTCTATTCCTTTAAAGAACGCCCATTTGCCAATTCCGTTTTTCTCGCCGGTCTTTTTGCTTGGTTCGCATTGATCATCGTCGGCACGTTCATGCGCGGTCCCAATTGGGCATGGTACTGGCCCTGGGAAAGCTGGGCGTTCCACAAGCCGCCGGACCCTCCCACTGTCACTATGCCGCTTCCTCTCGGTGCCGCGATGCTTGGTATTTATTTCACGGTCGGGATGGTGCTGCCATTGCTGATTAAGATCCAGGTGAACGTGAAGTCCGCCGTGAAGAAAATTTTGGCCGGCTGCGTTTTGCTCGCGCTTATCGTCGGCGTTTTGCCGGGCTTCACGTTTGTACAGGGCGGATGGGTCGGTTTCGGCGTGGGACTCTATTTGATTTTTGGCGTGCTCTTGCCCTCTCAATATTTGAAAGGCATCAGCATGATCCGCTACACGACGCTCATGATGCTGATGCTCATGATGGTCGGCACCTTTTTGAAAGTGACGCTTCGCCTTGGCTTCAACGTCAAATACGTCGTTTCAATCCCTCAAGTCAGCCTGAACATATAACGTGAAATTTAAAGAGTTCTTGTTAACGAAAGTCTTCCTGCTGAGGAATCTTTTCCTCTGGGGAAACGTGCTGCTTTTGGTGCTTTTTCTGGCGGTTTTGATCAGCGATAATTCCCGTGGTTGGAAGAAATACCAACAGGAATTTAAGAAGCTCGAAGTGGCCAAGGCCCAGGAAAAAGTGAATTCGGCCCCCACGCCCGAAGCCAAGGAAATGGCTGAAGTTGAACTGAAGGCCGCCAAGAAAATGCCGATAGAGATCCGTCAGATTTGGTCCACGGAACTCAACGCGGTCGACCGCTGCATCACCTGCCACGTGGGTTACGACCCGCTCCAGAACACCAGTCTTGTCACCGATTATAAAGACCACCCGTACAGCGCGAGCGGGGCTTCTCCGGCTTTTGATATTCACAAAGCACATGACCTGACCAAATACGGTTGCGTTGTTTGCCACTCCGGTCAAGGAATGGCCACCGAGGTCAAAGCGGCCCACGGCGAAGTGCTGCATTGGGAAAAACCGCTGTTGAAAGGCACGATGCTTCAATCTTCTTGTATTAAATGCCACGACAATCACGCTGAGTTGCAGGTAAAAGGCGAGGTATTCACGTCGGAAATCGTGCGAGCGAAAAAACTTTTTGTTGAACATGGTTGCATCGGCTGTCACCAGGTCGGAGGGGAAGGCGGCGTTATTTCCGTCGACCTGAAAGAAGAGACCGCCGGCAAACCGCTCAGCCGTATCGACTTTTCTCACTCCGGTCTTTCGCACGAACAACAGACGCTGGCCAACTGGATCAAGATCCACTTCACGAAAGACCCGGCCATCGTGACGCCGGGCGACCCCACGGCGGCTTTCAATACGGAACCCATTGCTCCTTCCGGCATGCCGCCTTATTTGATGCCGGAGAAAGACGCCGATGCGTTGACGGCTTGGATCCTGGGACTCAACCGCAAAGACATTCCGCCACAATTCTTGACGTTGCGCGCTCCTGAAAAGAAACCCATCGCTCCCACCGGCATTGCCCGTGGACGCCAGGTGTACGAAGAGTTCGGATGCGCCGCCTGCCACGGTCCCGATGCCCGCGGCGGCATTCGGAACTACAACGCCCAGAACGACGTTATCCCGAACCTCCGGCGCGTGGTGGGGACATATTCCCGCGAGGAGTTGCGTGAGAAGATCTCGGAAGGCGTGGGATTTATCGCAAAGCATGACCCGAAAGGACCGCAACCGCCTCTCTACATGCCCGCTTGGAAAAGCAAAATCAAAGGTGACGACATGGAAAATCTGCTCACCTATTTGATGAGCATCAAAGAATAATTTAAAAATCTGGTTTCTTAGGTCTTTTCGCTTCACAATTGAGCGGTGAATCGTTATGGCAGACGATAAATTCGATGTTATTGTAGTTGGCGCAGGTCCCGCGGGGGTTTCCGCGGCGATCACCGCCGCCAAGCTCGGCCTAAACACGGTGCTCCTCGAACGCGGGGAATACGCCGGTTCCAAAAATGTTCAGGGCGCCGTCCTCTACACCAAAAACCTCGCCGACATTGTTCCCGAATTCTGGAAAGATCCCAACGCTCCCCTCGAACGCTACATCACCACCCAAAACGTCATGGTCACCTCGGATGATTCCGCCATCCAAGTCGGTTTCCGCAGCGACAAATGGGTGAAAGAACCCCACAACTGCTACACAATCATCCGCGTCAATTTTGACAAGTGGTACGCCAAGAAGGCCGAGGAGGCCGGCGCCCAGGTTTTCTCGGGCGTTAAAGTTTCGAAGGTGCTTCAGAAGGACGGAAAAGTCATCGGCATCGAGACCAGCGAGGGCGACCAGCTTTTTGCGGATGTGGTGATCGCTTGCGACGGCGTTAACTCGATGCTCGCGCAATCGATCGGGCTCATTGACGAGCTTCGTTCCGATGAGGTGGCGCTTGGCGTGAAAGAAGTGTTGTCGCTGCCGAACGGCCGCATCCAGGACCGCTTTGCGCTCGAAGGAAACGAAGGCACAACCTTTGAGATTTTCGGAAAAATCACGCGCGGCATGCTTGGCTACGCGTTCCTCTACACCAACAAAGATTCCATTTCGTTCGGCGTCGGATGCAAACTCTCCCATTTCCAAAAAAACAATGTCCGGCCATACGAGCTGTTGGAATCCGCCAAGAAACACCCAATCATCCGCCGTTATTTGGCGGACGCTAAACCGCTCGAATATTCGGCCCATTTGATCCCGGAAGGCGGCTGGTATTCGTTGCCGCCGCTTTACACGGACGGTTTCATGATCGCCGGTGACGCGGCGCAGATGATCAACCCATCTCACCGCGAAGGGTCGAACCTTGCGATGACGGCCGGCATGCTTGCCGCGCAGACCGCCGCGGAAGCGAAGAAGAAAGGAGATTTCTCAAAAGCTTCCTTGTCTGAATATCAGAAAAAGCTCGAGGCCTCGTTCGTTCTTCCCGACATGGAAGAACACAAAGATTTGGAATTGAAAGTTGAAAAGAACATGGACCTGCTGAGGGTCTATCCCGACCTGGCGTGCCAGGCGCTCTTTGAATATTTCACCGTCGATGGCCGTACCAAGAAGGAAGTCCAGCGCAGCATTTTCCGCCGCGCTCTCAAGACCCGGTCTTTGAAGAAAATCGCGAAGGACATGTGGGGAATGCTCCAGAAGGAAGACAAAAAGCCGTCTTTCTGGGGACTCATCAAGGAACTATGGAACATGCGCAAAGCGCTGAAGTTGGTCGGGTAGCCCTTCGACTTCGCTCAGGGCAAGGAGACATTTATGGCTGATGATGTGAATATCGACGAAAAACTGGGAATGCTGACCTACAAGGCCGACCACAGTTTTGCCCATATCAAGATCAAAGACGCGTCCGAAAAGAGCCCTTGTGTTACGTCCTGCAAAGAGAAAACCTGCACACAAGTTTGCCCGGCCCGTGTTTACACCTGGGAAGAGGCGCAGAAGAAAGTGCTGGTTGCCTATGAGAACTGCATTGAGTGCGGCGCCTGCCGCATGTTGTGCCCGTTCGACAATATCAGCTGCGAATGGCCGCGCGGCGGTTTTGGCGTTCAGTACAAACTGGGCTAGGCTTCTTTCTCGAACTCCCGCCGGATGAGGCGGGTGGACGGCATCAAGAAGAGCGACTTAAACACCATCCTGTAAATCTCTCCGCGTTTTACTTTTACCGGTTCCGTCTGCCGCAATATTGACGGCGTTTCGCGCAGGCGGTGCAGTGTCCTTCCACCGATCAGTAGCGGCCAGGTCACGGCGGCCCGCATCCCGAATGCATAACGGGGGAGCTGCTTTAAATAGGAGAGGCCGCGCCCCAGCCGGAACATGGTCTGGTCGATAAGATCGATGTAAAGCGTGAGGAAAACGTCCTCTTTGTTCCTCGCGATCAAGTCCTGTGCTGTCAATCCATGTTTGTCGAGAAGTTCCTGTGGGATATAACAGCGGCCGATCTTCAGGTCGGCCGGCAAGTCGCGGAGAATATTGACCATCTGCAGTCCCGTCCCAAAAACGATCCCGTCCTGAAGAAATTGGTCTTTGTTGGGAATATCGAGCCGGGGCCAATGCGCCAGACAAACATTTGTCCAGAAACGCCCCGGTTCACCACCGATCCAATGGATGTAAGTTTCGAGTTCTTTTTCCGTCGACAGGGCCCGCGGCGCGTCTGCGCCGGCGTTGCCGAACACAGCAAGGTCCATTTCCATGCCGGTGATCACCGAAGTTACGACCGCTTGCAAAAGAGATTGGTCTGTGTGGTCGAGAGCGTTGAACCAGCTTGAACAATCGTCAAAATGCGCCAAAAGCTTTTTCTCCCCCGTCTTCGGAGTGAGATTGGCCTTTTCCAAGTCCTGCAGAAATTCGAGCAGGCCTTCTTTGGGGATGGGAAAAGCCGCAAACAAGGTCTTGAGCTGGGTAAGGAGTTTCTTTTTTTCGTCTAACGCAGCCGTGGGAGAGTCGGCGATGGTATCGGCCGCGCGGCATAGCAGGTATCCGAGCGACATGACCGGGCGCACGTCGCACGGCAGCACGCGGAGGCTAAGATAAAACGACCGCGCGACGTCTTTGAGCAAGCTTTGATGAAGTTTGGATGCGGCCAATACCATGCGCCGATATTAGTAAGCGTTTAAACATCTTGATATCCACCGGATGCCCTGTTAGAATTCGACTACGTAAATCGCAGCACTTTTATCGTCGAAGGGGAGGAAGCAATGTCACCATTTGGAAGTTCGGCTTTTCCGTTGATCATCGTTGCCCTTGGAATTTTGGGCGTTATCCTGAGTTTCCTGGTCCCGGATAGAAAAAAATCTCTGATTTCGCTGGGTTTGGCCGGACTGATTATTTTGACGGGCTTCATTCAATTGGCGTCGCAATCCATCACCCGTTTTCAGTGGGACCGCCGTATGAAGGAAATTCAACGCGACCGCCAAACCGACCTCGAGCAGCTCCGCTCACGCATGAAAGACAAGGCCGCTGAGCTCCCTGCCCCCAAAAAGTCCTAAGATCGTCCTCGTACCAACCCTACCGATTATCCTCCGCAAAAAAGGGGCCCGTGCGTATTTATGAATAAAGCCAAATTGAAATTATGGTGGTCCGACAATTGGATGTCGTTGCTGAAATGGGTCCTGATTGTTCTCAGCCTCGCGCTTACCATTATCGGTTCGTATGTATTCCTGTTCAATTTGGAGTCCTTCCAGAAGCAGTCCTTGCTCGCCAGTTTCCCGATCTATTTCTTTAACGCGATTGTCTCTTCGCTCGTGTTCGTGTTCGGTTACAGGTACTTCATGATGGGCGGGATGTCCAAGTTGTCGTCGCAGTCGCGTAAGTTGGACGCGGAGTTCATCAAGGTAAAGTTCTCGGACGTGATCGGGCTTGAAGAGGCCAAACGGGAGGCCATGGAAGTTGTGGCCCTCATCAAAGACCGGGCCCTGATCAAGCAGATCGGCGGAAAAATTGTGAAGGGCATTCTCATGCAGGGGCCTCCCGGATGCGGAAAAACGCTCTTGGCAAAAGCCATTGCCTCTGAGTCGGGAATGCCATTTTTGGCCATATCCGGCAGTGAATTTGTGGAAGTGTTTGTCGGCGTCGTCGCTTCG
>CAYOPN010000057.1:0-12382 GCA_964405835.1 uncultured Elusimicrobia bacterium
AAATGCGGCCGTCCGCGCAGGCGATTGGGACTTAAAATAACGTGGAGAGTTGAGCACGCCAAACCCGGCGACAACAAAAAGCGCCGCGGCCAGCCGCCCGCGCCATTGCTCGCCGGTCTTCCCGATCAGCCATTGGGAACCAAAAATAGCGCCGACATACAAAAACGGCAAGGCCGGCATGGAATAGATGTCGGCCAGCGAGAGCTGCGTGTTGGCCTGCGACAAGATATGCGGCGCGACGCTGATAAGAGGAGGGACCAAGAACGCCGGCGCGAAGACGGTCAACCCGCCCATTGGCAACAGATAACAAAAAAGCCGCCAGTATTTTGACGGCTGGTGCAGCAACGCGTTCAAAAACCGGATGGGTTCCATCAAAAAATTGGCGGCAAAATCTTCGTAACTGTTTCCCAAAAGCGGGTAACGGGAAAAGAGCAACGATTCGCTGCTTCCATCCAAAAACCGCGGGATAAAGACTTTGGTGTGGAAATAAAAGACCGCGAGCGACATCGCGATCATGGCAGCGCCGGTCAACCGCCAGCCGCGCCAGAAACAAAGCATGAGCCCAAACCCGCACACAACCACGGAGACATCTTCTTTAGCGAGCAACGAGAGCATGCTAAAAAAAAACGCCCAGCTGCGTTCGCCGCGGTGCCATGCCGACAGGGCCGCGAACAAGCAAGGCACCAGCCACAAATCCGGATGGAAATCGTTGGAGAGCGCGTGTTCAAAATAGGGGGAACAAACCAATAGAAGCGCGGCCATGGCGCCGCTTGTGAACGAACCGGTAATGCGTTGCGCTAACTTCCAAAGGATCGGAACGGCGGCCGACATGAAGACCGCCTGCGCGACCAACAACACCGGCGCGCCGGACCAGACCTTATATATATAGGAGAGAGGCCAGAGGACCCAATTGACATGGATGCCCATGAAGTTTCGCTCCAGTTCCGAGCTCCAAAACCAGTTTCCGTTGGCGGTGTTCCAGCAGATGTTGGAGAAAAATCCCAGGTCGTAGGCGTGGGTGGCGAGTACGTAATGCGCGCGCAGCTTGTGGCTGGCCGCGCCAAGAAGGAACGTGATCGCTGCGCCCGCGATCAACCGGTTCTGTTTTGGGCCGGAAAGTTTTTCCAACTCCGCCGCAAACGCGCCGAGGTGGGTGCTAAGTTTTTCCGAAAAGAACGCCCACACTCCAAACAGAACCAGCGCAATACCGAGCGCATCGCCCATGGCGCGAATGGAGAGGGGGTGACCGAACAGCGTTCCCTGGTAGGTGAATAGCCAAGGGAACAGTCCAATCAATAAACCAAAACCGAATAGGATGATGAGGGGTTTTTTCAATTTCGGGTGAGTCCCCCTTCGCTAAAGCTACGGGGGACGGCCTTCGCCTTTATTAATGTCGCTTCGAACCGAAGCTCAACGTCCGGCTTGCCGGCCGTAGCTCCGAACGTCTCTGTTTTTTGTGAGGAGCGAAGGCCGGAGGGGGAGGGATTCGAACCCTCGAAACGGGTTTACCCCGTTTACCGGTTTAGCAAACCAGCGCACTAGGCCACTATGCGACCCCTCCAATACGACGGAGCTTACCCTTTCTCTTTTCTGCCGACAATCAACACGGACAACCCGAACGGCATCGGGAACAGCTTTTCGATCTCCAGGATGGCCAGCAGCCAATCGAAAATCCGGAGCTGCCGGCTCGGGATGAGCTTGCGGCGCAATATTTTTCCGTTCACGAACCAGCCGATGGCTCCCAGAAAATTGAGGTAACGGGTTTTTTCAACACGGAAACCGGACTTCTCTAGCAATTCGGTCAGTTGTTGTTTGTTGTAGCGGCGGAAATGGCCCAGATGATGGTCCATCGGTGTGTAAATGGCCTGGTGCGCCGGCACCAATAGCACGAGCCGCCCGCCTTCTCGCAACAACGCGTTGATGCCTTTGAGCGCACCGGCATCGTCTTCGATGTGTTCGACCACATTCATCGACAACACGGTGTCGAACTTGTGCTTTTCACCGAGTTGTTTGGCGCGCACCGTGTCCAACAAATCGAGTTTTTCAACATTCACATTGGCGTGGTGCTGGTATTGCTGGTTCAGCGTGTCCAAATAAAATGGGACGATGTCGGTCGCCAGCACATGCTCGCGGCTCGCGAGAAATTTGGTGATGTTGCCGACACCCGAACCGGTCTCAAGCACCCGTTTTCCGATATACGGTTCGCATTGTTGAAAAAGCCAGTTGTTGTAATGGCCAGCGCCTTCCATGATGCGCAGCGTCCGCAGTCCCGCGGTCTCTTCGTAGAGATCATCGATGATCCAAAACTTTAAAATTGTGTAGATGGCCGACACGCCGTCTTTCCAGCCGATTTTTTTTCCTTCGGCGTAGGAACGGCCGCGATAAGAGATTGGCACTTCGTAAATAACGCAGCCGAGTTTGGCCAGCTTGGCGGTCACTTCCACTTCAAAACCAAAACGGTTGGAACGGAGCGGAATGCTTTTGATGATCTCGGTCTTGAACGTTTTGTAGCAGGTCTCCATGTCGGTGAGGTTCAGGTTCGTAAAAATGTTCGACATAAGCGTCAAGAACCGGTTTCCAATCATGTGCCAGAACATATGCACGCGCACGCGGCCGCCGCGGAACCGGGACCCGTACACCACGTCCGCATCGCCGGCGAGGATCGGCTCCACCAGTTTCGGGTATTCCTCGGGGCTGTATTCCATGTCCGCGTCTTGCACGATCAAAATATCGCCCGTGGCCTCTTGAATGCCGGTCCGGACCGCCGCACCTTTGCCCTGATTTTTTTCGTGATAGACGTATTTCACGCGGTTGTTGGCGTCGCCGCCCGCTTGCGAAAGCTTTTCAAAATCTTTCAGAAGGTCCCGCGTTCCGTCCGTCGAAAAATCGTCGACGACAATAATTTCTTTGGGGAGCGGGACTTGTTTCACGCGTTCCAGGATCTGGCGGAACGAGGACACCTCGTTGTAGACCGGCATGACGACCGATAACAGCCTCAGCGAGGAGGTCATGAAACCGGGCGGTCCTGTTTGGACAGCGTCAGGAAATAAACGGAGGAAAAAATCATCAAGAGAATAATGACGCGGGCCGAGCCGGCGTGGAAATTCCAAATTTCATAACCGCGCACGATATAGCAAAACAGAGCCTGCGAAAGAGCAAGCCAGCCCCAGATGGAGGGCGCCTTCAGAAAACAGATCACAAGCAAGACCGTCAGTACAACAATAACAATGCTGATGCTGAGCGTCCGCTGAAGGTCCGTGGAGGTGACGCAGGTCTCAAAAGCTTTATAGGCCCATTGAAAAAAACCGATGAAGGGCACCTGGATCCATTGGGCCTCGTTGTAATCCCGCGTCACAGGCAGACGCCATTTCAGATAGGCGGACCAAGCCGCCAATGGAACAAAAGACCAAAGCAATTTCGTTGATAAAAACGCGCGCTGGCGCCGAAAAGCCGCTTCGTAGAAAATAATATTGAGCGGCACGAACAGCGCCACTTCCCGCGCCAACCCCGCCAACGTGAAAGCCATCACGGCCTTCCACGGTTTTCCGGATTCCCAAAAATAGCAGCCCATGAATGCAAACGCGACCGCGAGCGGTTCGGTCAGCGAACGGAAGACCGTGAAGGTAAGTCCCGTCGTGGCCATGCAACCGATGACCAAAGGGATGCCGGGTATTTTGAGCAAGGCCGCCGTCTTCCAGGCGACCCATCCGGTCAGAAACCATGCAGCTACATTTACCAACAGCATGGTATAGGGAAGCCGCGTTGGTTCTCCCAACGCCAGCGCGTATGACAACAACGGATAAAGGACCCGTTTGCAGCGGTAAGCGGGTGCATCGATATATTTCCAGGCCGTGTCCCCCAACAACAACGGGTCGACCGCCATCGCGTACGAAAAGGCCCCGTCGTAAGGTTTGTATTCGCGGATGGTGGGATCGATCGATTGCGCGAGCGGCATAATGTTGCTGTTCATGTTTAGGGCATCGCGCACAGAAAAATTCCACACGCCGCGGATCGAGTTGTGCCAAATATTAAATGCCAGCAAGAGCCAGAAGGCGGTTTTCATAGGAGGGAGCGGACAATACAAAAGGTGTACACTCGAAAACCAATGGCGAAAATTAAATTCATTTTGAACCGGCCCCGGAACCCGATCAACATTGGAGCGGCCGCGCGCGGCATGGCCAACTACGGTTTTCGTGAACTTGTTGTAGTGGAACCCTATGCTCCGATTTGGCGCGAGGTCCGCTCGGCCGTGGGCGCGCACGATGTCGTGAAGAAAGCGAAGAAAATGATGTCCTTAAAAAAGGCGCTCGGTTTTGCGCATGTTGTGATTGGTACCTCCGCCGGCTCGCGCAGAGGGCCGGGTGGAAAATGGATCGGCCCCGAAGAAGCGCGCGCGCTGGTGGAAGGGGCGCGCAAGAAAAGACGGTCGGTCGCGGTCGTGTTTGGATCCGAAAAATCCGGCCTCTCCAACGAAGATTTGGACCATTGCCACTACATCCTCAAACTCCCGACGGCTGTCGATACCCCGTCAATGAACCTGGCCCAAGCCGTTGCGGTCGTCGCCTACATCCTCCGCCATGACCGGACATCGCCGCCGCCACCACCGCAATTTGCGGGGCAAGTCCGCGCGGAAGAAGTGGAACGGCTGATCGCCCAGGCCAACATCGCGTTCAAAAAAACCGGGATCCTAAACGCATGGGATAAAGAGCGCAGCGAAGGCCGCATCCGCCGCGCTTTTTTTGCGTGGAACCTGACGCCGGTGGACATGGCGATCCTGCACAATTTATTTCGGTGGGTAATCCAAAGAGCGGCGAAGTCTTAGTTGGAAAATTCGGCCCACACCACGGTGTGGTCCGACGGGCTCGGCGCGCGGCGGGGCGTTAGATCCACTTCGGCTTTCTTGCAGCGTTTGGCCATCACGGGCGTGGCCAGAATATGATCGATGCGCCACCCTTTGTCTCGCGCAAACGAATTCGCGAAGAAATCCCAGAACGTGTACTGCACCTTGTCCGGATGCAATTGCCGGAACACGTCGATAAACCGTCCGTTGATGGTTTGTAGGTAGGCCGCTTTCGCCTCTTCATGGTAACACGGGTGCTTCAAATGTTTCTCCGGTGAGTGCACATCGAGTGGACTTGGCGCGATGTTCACATCGCCCAACCAAATCGCCGGAACATCCTTTCCCAAATGTTCATCGAAATATTTCTGCAGGAGTTTAAACCAACCCAATTTGTACTGGTACTTCGGCGATTCGATCTCAAACCCTTGAGGCACATACGTATTGATGACCATTACACCGTCAATCACGGTCTGCAGCATACGGAAATCCTCATTGTCCGGACCCGGATGAAAACCATGGATGACTTTCTCGGGTTTTTTCAAGGTGAGCGTGGCGACGCCGTTGTAGCTTTTCATTCCGCGGAACGTTACATGATAACCGGCATCAATGAGCGGCTGTGTTGGAAAATCTTCGTCGACAACCTTGGTTTCCTGCAAACACATCACATCGGGCTTGTTGGCTTTGAGCCAGTCGAGAACAATGGGCATGCGCTTGCGGATTGAGTTAACGTTAAACGTCGCGATTTTCATTCGGGCATTATAGAATGCGCGGGACTTGATTCGCCTACTTCTCATAGAAACAGACGGCAGTTTGTGCGCGCCGCTCATTGCGCTTCTTCAAACGGAGAGCGCTGCGGCGCAATTTCAGCTCACTGTTGTTCCTCACCTCGCCGCGGCTTTTCGCGAACTCGAAAGCTCCCCGCCCGCGCTTGTCATTATGGACATCAATCCATCCGAGGACCCGGATTTTTCTTTGCTCTCCCGTTTTAAAGCCGGCGCCCCCGAAGCCCCTGTGGTCGCGCTCATGGCAAACGAACATGCCTGCCACGCGGTGCGTGTGCTTGAGAAAGGGGCCGACGAATATCTCTTAACGTGTCAGGTCGACGCACAGACGCTGGCGGGTTTTATGCAGCGTTCGGTGCGCCGCCGCACCGCCGAGAAAGCGCTGCGCGAAAACGAGCGCTGGTTCCGGCTCATGATTGAAAATGTCTCGGATGTCATATGGGTGCTCGAGCCGGGCGGCATCATCTCCTACACGAGTCCTTCCACCGAACGTGTCATCAACCACCGGCCCGACGAGCTGGCCGGGCGCAACGTGATGGATTACTTGCACCGCGACGACCGCCAGCCATTCCTCGCTTTGTTCGAGAAAACACTTCAGGACGGCGGTTCTCTGCCGCTCGTCCAATTCCGTTTGCGGCGGCCCGACGGAGGCTGGGTTCCGATGGAAGGCCGCGGGCGCGTCGTGAAAGGTCCGTGGGACCGCCCCGTGTGCATTGTGAACTCGCGCGATGTCTCGCACCGCATCAAAGTGGAAGAGGAGCTTCGCTCCTTGTCGCTTAAAGACGAACTGACCGGCCTGCACAACCGGCGCGCGTTCGTAAATTATCTGGACCAGCAATTAAAGGTGGAGGAACGTCTGAAAAAAACGGGCTTGAGCCTTTTGTTCATCGATCTGGATGGTTTTAAGTGGATCAACGACAACTTGGGTCACAAAGTGGGCGACATCGCGCTCGTGGCCGCGGCGCGGTTGTTAAAAACCACGTTTCGCGACGCCGACTTGGTCGCGCGCTTGGGCGGCGACGAGTTCGCGGTCTTCCTGACGCAAGGCGACGACGCGATCCCAATCGATATTTTAAAAAAGCGCCTCACCGATTCTGTTGAAGAATGGAACCGGCGCGAAGAGCGGGCCTACCGGCTTGCCATGAGCGTGGGCGTGGTCCAGCACAACCTGAACACCCGCATTTCTGGAACCGAATTGCTGCGGCGCGCGGACGAACTCATGTACGAACAAAAGCGCGAAAAGAAACGCCAAAGCGGAGTGTCATCATGAGATTGGGATCCGCGTCCATGGTCCTGCTCGCGCTTACCGCCGGCAGCCCCGCCGCTTCCAACCCCTACGGCATCTCGGACGAGATGGACCGCGGTCTTAAACAAGGTTTCCAAGAACTGTTTAATTCACAATTCGACGATGCCGAAAAAACCCTTTCCGCGCTCAAGCCTTCCAAAAAAGAAGCCCCCATGGCCGCGCTGGCCCAAGTTGTCCGCTTGTGGTGGGAAGTGTCCAGCGATGTGATGGAAGTTGATGCCGCGGCCAGCAAACCGTTTATCGACGCCGCCAATGATTGTTTGAAAATTTCCAACGAGGCGATTTCAAACGGGGACAACCGTGGACTCGCACATTTGTCGATGGGCACAACCCTGGGTTTGATGAGCCGTTGGTCGGCCGCGAACCGCGCGTGGATCCCAGCCTATATGCGCGGCAGCAAATCATCCAATTATCTTGAAAAAGCACTCGCGAAAAACCGGCGTGCCTTCGACGCCTACATGTGCATGGGCACGTTCAACTACGCGCGGGAACTGATCGTCAGCCGCACCGGCAGCGGTGAAAAGGATTGGGACGACGCTGGCAAATCCGGCCTTGGCCTCGAACAGCTGCGCAAGGCCTATGAGAACGGCACCTATTTCCGCCAGGCATCGGGCCTGATGCTGGCCGGCATTCTCACCAACGAAGACCCGGCCAAAGCGGTGCCGCTCCTCAAAGAACTCTCCGCGCAACTTCCAAAAAGCGCCTTTGTGCACATGGTTTTTCTAACGGCGCTCTACAACGTGGGCGACATTGAAACGATGGAGACGGAATCCAAGGTATTTTTCGACAAAATCGAATCGGGAGAATATCCGCAATCGTTCCTGCCCCAGGCACAATTTGCAAAAGGGCTCATCGCATTCCGAAAGAAAGAATGGAAAAACGCCGTGGAAGATTTTGGCGCTGCCGCGAAACACAATTCCAAACGAAACCCCTATGTGACGTGGGGGCATCTCTATCAGGGTTACGCCTACGACGTGCTGGGCCAACGGACCAAAGCCAAGGAGAAATACGCCGTTGTTTTGAAACTACCGCGCCGTTTCGCGTCGCACGATCATGCGAAGGCGCGCACATCAAAACCGTTCCGGCCCACAGACCCGGAGATGAAAAAACTCGAGGTCTGAGGGCCGGAAAGGATTACTTCTTCGCGACGAGGTTAAAGCTGATCAGGAAATCGTCGTAAATGACTTTGTCTCCGAGGCCCTGAAAAAATTTTCCGGAACCGTATTTGATGTCATAGAGCGTCCGGTCAACCTTCACATCTTTCGCCTGGGCCTCGACTTTTCCGCCGGCAACGCTAATGGTTGCGGGGAACGTCAACGGATTGGTTTTTCCTTTCACCGTTAAATCGCCCGTGACTTTCTGGTTGGGCTCTCCGGCCTTGGCTCCCGCGATGGCCTCGACCTTCGTAATTTTAAAGGCGGCTGTCGGGTTCTTTTCAACGCCGAAGAAATCGTCCGATTTCAAATGGCCCACCAATTTTCCGTTGTATTCGGCGTCTTTCAAATCGTCCACGGTGATGCTGGTCATGTCGAGAACGATATTTCCGCCCGTGACCGCGTTGCCTGCAACTTGAAGACCGCCGCTTTTGACTTTAACGTGTCCGTCGTGTTGCCCGGTGACTTTTTTCCCCAACCAATGGACCGAACTCGCCGCCGCATCGACTTTATAGGTGGTCGCTTTGGTCTCCGCCCATGCGGATGTTCCCGCCAGCGCAAATAGGACTGCCATTGCCATCATTACCTTCTTCATTGAAGCCTCCTGGATTATTTTATGCAGCGCGAATACTAACGATTTTAATAAGGAATAGTTCGTTTTATGATTTCCCGTTGACTTCGACGGGGGACTATGTCAGTGTCCGACGACGGTTTCCTCCCAGCAGCTCCAACCGCACAAAATCTAAGGAGTTTTAAAATGACAAAGATATTCGTAGGCAGTCTTCCGTTCTCGACCACGGAGCAGCAGCTTCAAGAAATGTTTAAGGCCCATGGCGCGGTAACGAAAGCCACGATCATTAATGACAGGGAGACCGGACGCTCACGCGGATTTGGATTTATTGAAATGCCGAACGACGCCGAAGCCCAGGCCGCTATTACGGCCTTGAACGGCAGCACGGTTGATGGCCGCCAGATTGTGGCCAATGTGGCCCGCCCGATGGAGAATCGCGGAGGCGGTGGTGGCGGCGGCGGTCGCGGTGGATACGGCGGCGGTGGTGGTGGCGGTCGTGGTGGATACGGCGGCGGTGGTGGCGGTGGACGCGACCGCGGTGATCGTGGCGGCCGGGGTGGTCGCGACGATTTCAAGCGCTGGTAGATCGCCGACCTGAATGAATTTCAAAAAAAGGCGTCACCAGAAGACAATCAATAAAAACGATGCGAAGGTGCGGCGGGGACAAGTGGTCATGGACCGTCCCGCCATGGGCGTGATGTACGGAAACGTATCAAAGATGTCCGTCCAAATGGATTTTTACAGCCCGGAAGGCCACCTGCTCGCTCAAGAGACCCGTCAATTCGAACCCTCCGATTCCGTTGATTTCCAAGCGCCCTGCCCGGGCCGCTGCGGAAACGGCCGGACCGATATGGAAGGCAAACTTCGATCTATGGTGGAGCGCCATGAAACCGGCAGCGAAGCCCGAGCGAAATGCCCTGAAATATTGTTGGCCGGCGGACAAGACATGTGCGGAACGGAACTACGCTGCCAGATCCGGATCGCTTACAAAGATTGAGGGGAAGTAACGGCGGGAAGCTTCGGGCCCACTTCCATTGAGGAGAGGGCGGTCTCAAGCACTCTATCCAGCTTGGACCATTCGCGGATATAAAGACCGTAGAGTTGCTCGCCCATAAGCTCGCGGCGCCACACGATCTCGCACAAACAAATCGACTCGAACCCCTTGTAGTAGACAATCGCGCTCATGAAGGTTCCCACCGGCACCCGGTAGGTCACTTTTAAGCGCATACCCGTCCGGGACACATCCAGCGCCTCTCCCGGCACCACCGACTCAAACGGTGATATGTTCGGGTCATCTCCCATATTAAGGAGATCCACGCGGAACTGTCCTTCCAACCTCGGATGTACACGTCTATCTCTTGGGTCCATGGCTTGAGCCTACCAGGCGACCCGTGACAAAGTGATGACAAAAGTTGGTTTTTAAGGTGACAAAATACGTCTATTTCAATGCGTTTCTTGAAAACGCATCTAAATGACAGCGTATTTTTATTCTTTGGTTTCTTCCGCTTCGGTGACAACAGAGGCTACAGCAGCCACTTTGTCGCCTTCTTCCAGGCGCACCAAACGAACACCTTGGGTGTTCCGCGAGATGACGGAAAGGTCTTTGCAGTGCGAACGGATGGCCATGCCCTTTTCGGTCATGATCATGACGTCGTCTTTGTCGGTCACGAGACGGATGCCGACCACAGCACCGTTCCGATCCGTGGCCTTAATGGTAATGATGCCCTTGCCGCCGCGGGATTGATCGCGATACTCGCCAAGTTCGGTCCGTTTTCCGTAGCCGTTTTCACAGACCGTCAACAGTGTGACGGTTTTTTCGTCTTTTTTGTCGATGACTTCCAGGCCCACAACCTGGTCGCCTTCAGAAAGCTTGATGCCTCGCACGCCGCCGGCGTTCCGGCCCATACCACGGACTTCGTCCTCGGGAAAACGGATCGACATGCCGCTCGAGGTGGCCAGCATAATGTCTTTCTTACCATCGGTAAACTTGGCGCCGATCAAAATATCGCCTTCGTCCAGGCCCATCGCGATAATGCCGGATTTCCGGATCGAGTCGAATTCCGTGATCGGTGTTTTCTTGATCTGGCCGCCGCGCGTACACATGGTCAGGAACAGCCCCTCGGCGTCCTCGGTGAACGAACGGATCGCGATCGCGGCCGTGATCTTCTCCGTGTTGTCGATCGGAATAAAGTTGGCCATGGCCTTCCCGCGCGCGGTGCGTCCGGCGTCGGGAATCTCGTAAACGCGGATGCCGTAAACGCGCCCGCGGCTCGTAAACAGAAGCAAATGCGCGAGCGTGCTGGTCACAAAGATCTGCTCAACGAAATCTTCTTCCTTGGTGGTCATGCCGGTGAGGCCGCGGCCGCCGCGCCCTTGGGCGCGGTAGGTGTCGACCGGCAGACGCTTCACGTAGCCGGTGTGCGAGATCGTCACCACCACTTCCTCGTCAGCAATCAAATCTTCAACATCAAACTCTTCGAAAGAGGCCTGGATTTCCGTGCGGCGTTTGTCGCCGTAGCGCGCTTTGATCTCGGTGATCTCTTCCTTAACAATAGCGAGCACCTTTTTCGGGTCGGCCAGAATGCCTTTCAGCCGCGCGATCGTTTTGATGAGTTCTTTGTATTCGTTCTCAAGCGCATCGCGTTCCAGGTTGGTGAGTTGATGCAAGCGCATGTCCAAAATGGCTTGCGCCTGGATCTGCGTGAACTGAAACCGGTCGATCAAGGCTTGGCGCGCCGTGGGCGTGTCCTTGGATTTGCGGATGATCTTGATGACTTCGTCCAGATGGTCGATCGCGGTGCGGAGCGCTTCCAAGATATGCGCGCGCGCTTCCGCTTTGGCCAGTTCGAACCGCGTGCGGCGGACAATCACTTCCTGCCGGTGAGCCAGGTAATACGTGATCATGTCTTTGAGCGGCAAAACTTTCGGCTTCCCGCCGGCCAACGCCAGCATGATGACACCGAACGAGGTTTCTAGCTGGGTCATCTTGTAGAGCTGGTTCAAAACGATCTGGGCATTCCCGTCACGTTTGATCTCGATGACCATACGCATGCCTTCGCGGTTGGATTCGTCGCGCAGATCGGAGATATCGGTAATTTTCTTTTCGCGGACGAGGCCCGCCATGTTTTCCAACAGCAACGCCTTGTTCACCTGGTAGGGAAGTTCGGTGACGATGATCGCTTGGCGACCGCCCTTCATTTCTTCGATTTCCGTTTTGGCGCGGATGCGGATGGAACCGCGTCCTCTTTCAAAATAGTCCTTAATGCCCTGCTTGCCGAGGATGATGCCGCCGGTGGGGAAGTCGGGGCCTTTCACGAGCTTGGAGAGTTCTTTGATGTCGATCTCGGGCTCATCAATCACGGCCATCGTCGCGTCGCAGATCTCGGTGATGTTGTGCGGCGGGATGTTGGTCGCCATGCCGACCGCGATGCCGGAGGAGCCGTTCACGAGCAGGTTCGGCAGACGCGCCGGCAAAATGGAAGGTTCTTTTAACGATCCGTCGTAGTTGGGCGTGAAGTCGACGGTCTCTTTGTCGATGTCGGAAATAAGTTCGTCGGTGATGCGGGCCGGGCGGACCTCGGTGTAACGCATGGCGGCCGGGGAGTCGCCGTCAACGGAGCCGAAGTTGCCTTGTCCGTCAATAAGCGGGTAACGCAGCGAGAAATCTTGGACCATGCGGACCAGCGCGTCGTAGGCGCCTCGTCAGTCTGACTTTTTTCCGTTCGGTCG
>CAYOPN010000058.1:0-12292 GCA_964405835.1 uncultured Elusimicrobia bacterium
CACACCAACGAAATAACCTTTCACGCCATATTCACCATTCAAGAGCACCGCACAAGGCAGGATCTTTTTCTTGTCGAGCAGGATCGCTTCAATCATTTCGCAGACCGATACGGCCGGCGCGTAATAAGCCGAGCCTTTTTCGAGAAGTTTTACGATCTCGGCGCCGCCGTCGCGGGTGCGCTGCATGATGGCGGTCACTTTTTCAGCCGGGAGGAATTCGGAAAGCGGAATACCGGACACTGTGGTGAAACGCGGCAGCGGAACCATGGTATCGCCATGACCACCGAGCACAAAGCCGTCAACATTCTCAACCGACACTTTCAATTCTTCGGCGATAAACGCCTTCATGCGGGCCGAGTCGAGCACGCCCGCCATGCCGAGCACGCGTTCGCGCGGAAAGCCAGTGGCGCGCTGGAGCACCGTGCACATGGCGTCCAATGGGTTGCTCACCACAATAACCAGGGAGTTGGGGGCGGCGTCTTTGATTTTCTTGCCGACTTCACCGACGATCTTCGCGTTGATCGCTAGAAGGTCGTCGCGCGACATGCCGGGTTTGCGTGGCACGCCGGCCGTCACAACCACAATGTCCGAACCTTTCACGAGAGCCCAATCCGTGCCGCCGGAAATGTGCGTGCTGTAACCGTATACCGGTCCCGCTTCCAGCATGTCGAGCGCTTTGCCGGCGGGCATGCCGCCGGTTTCCGGAATATCAATCAATACAACGTCCGCCAAATTGGTGAGCGCCACCGCCTGCGCCAGCGACGCGCCGACATTTCCCGCTCCAACAATCGTTACTTTCTTCCGTGACATAATTATCCCTCCGATTATTCGTCACACTACATCCTCATTAATTAATCAGGTTGTAGTGTCTCTATTATTTTCGCACCAGAGCGATTCCTGGTAGAGATCCCCGATTGAGACATTCGGGGATGACGGCTTTGGTTAATTAAATTTGACGTTGGCCGTTTGCGTGGCCGAGCCCTGCTTGGTTTTTACCGAAATGGTCCAGACGTACGTCTTGTCTTTGTCGATGTAATGCGCTTCGACGGGAATAACGATGGATTTTCCACCCTTCAAAGGAACAAACAACGATTGATGATCATAAGTAAAGGTGTAGCGGGGCACGTCGTTTAAACCCGTGTGACGTCCTTGTTTCCAAAAACCAAGTTTGGGATCGGATTTCACTTCGACCGAAATATTCCATACGGATGACGTGCTGTTAATGACCAACTCAAGGTTGAATTTGGATTTGCGCAGCGAATTTGACTTCAATGCGATAACGCCGGACTCCACCGGCGAACCGTCAATTTTGAAAGCGAACATCCCCTCCATCCCCGGGGAACTGACCGAGGAAACCGAAACGGCCTCGACCGGAACGGCCGCTTGCGGCAAGAACGCCAGAACAGCCTGGGATTTGATTTTGTGCGTGTTCTGCAAATCGTTGCTCGTCAGCGGTTCGGTCAATTTCATTACGGCCAAATCCAAGTCATTATCGAGACGGACGAGACTGGCTTTATAAACGCTGTTGCCAACAGGACCAATGTACAGGTTTCCCCCCGATTTCATCGCCAGCGAGGCCGGAACAAGAACGCCTTCCGTCACCACGCTAGCAATCGTGAATTTGCCCGCCTTTACGGCCGCTTCGTTCTCATAAACCAGCGCCACTTGCGCCGCAGAAACAAACCCCACTGCTACCAGAAGAATAGAGATTCCCGATAGAAACATTCGGGAATGACGAATTTTTTTCATTTCTTGGGTCTCCAGTTCGGCGGGAATTTTACGGTCGCCTTAAATTCAAATCCTTCGGCAGCTTTTAACAAATGTGGAATACGATCAGGCGGGTTTGGAATTTCATGTTCCAGCTTCTCGCGCAACGCGGCGAGATCGTCGAGGAATTGGTCGAGCGGCACGTCTTTGAAAGACAATTCGAGACCTTCGCGGATCTTGCGCGCGACCGCGGGGGCAGCGCCGCCGGTGCCGATCGTGAAACGGAGGCGGCCTTTATCGAATAATGAAACGTTGACCACGTCGCAATAGGCAGGCTGGTCGATGGCGCAGAGCAGCACGCGCTTCTCTTTGCAGCGCGCGGCCACCTGCTTGGTTTGTTCGGGATTATCCTTCGGGCAATAGACCACAAAAAATTGGTCGGTGATCTGGTCGACTTTGAATTTGTCAGGAGTTGTGACCGTGACATCAGCGCCGGCGTCTTTGAGGCGCTCGGACTTCTGCTTGGCTTCCTTATCATTAGCGGCGCCAATCACCAGGCACTTTTTGTTTTGGACGTTCAGTCCGGCAGGAAAGTAGTTATGTTTTTTCATATTAATGGTGAGGCTTGTCGAACCAAATAAAAAGGCCCCGTCTCATTTTTATGAAACGGGGCCTTTGGCTGCAATTGTTAGCGGTGTTTACCGGAAGCTGTCGTAAAGCGAGTTCCAGTCCTCGTTCTTGATGCCAAGCTTCTGCTTGGCCGGAGAACCGAACTCGTAAGCGGCTTCGACTTCTTCGTAGACCGGCTTGTCGACTTCATAGAACACGCCGAGCGGAATGCGGGTCTCCCACTCCATGGACTTCTTGAGGGCGAGTTCGAAGTTGTTCACATCATGCCCTTCGTCTTCGAGTTTGTAGACCTTGTCGCGGAACCAGGAATAGGTGTTGAGCTTGTTGTACGTCACGCACGGGCTCATGACGACCACGAGCGAGAAGCCTTTGTGCTGGATCGCGCGTTCCATGGTCTTGGTCAATCCCGCGCCATCGCCGGAGAAACCGCGCGCCACGAACGAAGCGCCGGCCATCAAGGCCACGCCTTCGGGGTTGAACGGAAATTCCAGGTTGCCTTGCGGCGTGGATTTCGTTTTGTGCATGCGGGCGGTCGTCGGAGACGCTTGGCCCGTGGTCAAACCGTAGATTTGGTTGTTCATCACGATGTAGGTGATGTTCACGTTGCGGCGCATGGCGTGGATGAAATGTCCGACGCCGATGCCGAAACCGTCGCCGTCGCCACCCGTCGAAACGACGGTGAGGTCCGGGTTGCCGAGTTTCATGCCGGTCGCCACCGCGATGCCGCGGCCGTGAAGGCTATGGAAACCATAGGAACGGATGAAACCCGGAAGGTTCGAGGAGCAGCCGATACCGGAAACGACCATCAGGTCTTTCGGTTGGATGCCGCTGTTGGATGCCGCTTTCTGAAGGGCGTTCAGGACGCCGAAATCTCCACATCCCGGGCACCAGTCCGGTGAAACTTTGGATTTGAACCCTGCGAGCGGTGTGGCGGTTGGTGTAGCAGTAGCTTCGGTCATTGAAATTTCTCCTTAACGAGCGCCTGCGAGCTCGGCGACTTTTTTCGGCGCCGCTTTTCCGCTCATGCAGGACTCAACTTCGGCGAGGAGGCCTTCAAACGTATAAGGTTCCCCGTCGTATTTGTTGATGAAATGGTTCATTAGATAGCCGGTCTCCATGCGGATGAGCTTGGCCATCTGCGAAGTGAAGTTCACTTCGATGTTGATGGTCTTCTTGGCCGCGTTGAGCAGTTTCGACGTCTCTTCGGCGTGGATCGGGTACACGGTGCGGAAGTGCACGTGGTTGACCGATTTGCCTTTCTTCTCGAGGGCCAAACGGACTTCTTCAATAATCTGCCAAGTGGAACCCCAACCGACCAACGTAACGTCCGCTGACTTCGGTCCGGCTGTTATTGGGCCCTTGGTGTCTTTCTCGATGCCCGCTTGTTTGCGCATGCGCTTGTTCATCATCATGACGCGGGTCGCTTCGTCGGTGAACACGTCCGAGATAACAATGCCTTCTTCATCGTGCTCGTCCGAGGCGGCCGTGAACAGCGTGTTTTCGGTGCCGGGGAGCGCGCGGGGCGAAACGCCGCTCGGCGTGTCTTTGAAGCGAAGATAATCGCCCGGGTTGCGGTCCAAGTTGAATTTGTCTTTTGTCGTCAGTGCCGGGTCGGAGGCTTTCCACTCGGTGACGATTTCGCCGCGTTCAATTTTGATGTTCGGGTTAACGAGTCCATCATCCATGGTTTCGGCATGTTCGGAAAGGAAGAGATCGGAGACGAGGAGGACGGGGGTTTGATACTTGTCGGCGAGGTTCAAGGCATCGACGGTCGCGTGGTAACAATCATCCACGCTAATCGGCGCGATAATCGCCTTCGGGTAATCGCCTTGTCCGGCCCCAAAATCCTGCCACAAGTCCGCTTGTTCGGTCTTGGTTGGAAGGCCCGTGGAAGGACCGCCGCGCATGACGTGCGCCACAACACAAGGTGTCTCGGTCATCGCCGCCAAACCAATAGCCTCGGTCATGAGCGCGAATCCGCCGCCGGAGGTACCGGTCATCGACCGGCAGCCGACATGGCCGGCGCCGACGGTGGAGGCCATCGCCGCAATCTCGTCTTCCATCTGTTTCATGACGAGACCGTATTTGGAACCGCGAGGTGCCAGCCAGTGCATGATGCTGGACGCCGGGGTCATTGGGTAAGCGCTGTAAAATTTAACGCCGCCGGTCAAAGCGCCGAAAGCGATCATGGCGTTGCCGGTCGCGATGGCGCGTTTCTTGCCGTCGCCTTTCATCTTGATGTCGAGGGGTTTGAAATTGGATTTCGCAAATTCCGCGCCCTTGCCGGCCAACTTGATGTTGAGTTCGGCGATTTCGCTCTTCTTCGAACCGAAGATGGACTTGATGGCGCCTTCGTACACGGACCAATCGAGGCCCAAAAGGTGGATAAGCGCGCCGGAGTCGACGGTGTTCTGCATGACGGGGTTGCGGCCGAATTCTTTGGTGAGTTCTTCTACGGGGATGGCAATGACTTGGACGTTTTTGCGGATGGTGATGCCTTCGAGCTTGATCTTGTCTTTGTTGAAAATGATCGCTCCGCCTTCGGTGACTTTTGCTGCATGGCGGTCAATGGTGTCTTGGTTGAGGGCCACGAGCACATTTGGTTCATCGCCTTGGGAGAGGACCTTGTCTCCGCCGCCGATCTGGACTTGGTAGTAAACGTGTCCGCCGCGGATGACCGATTGGTAGCTGTTGTAAGCAAAAACCCAGAGGCCCATGCGGGAAGCGGTCTTACAGAAAATGTCTCCGGTGGAGGCGATACCATCGCCGGCGGCACCACCGATCCATACTACGGCGCGATCTTTTGTAGCCATATGAAGTGAGTCTCCTTGAGATTATTACCCCTGAGGCAAGTCATTCATCGAGAGTCCTTTGATGAGGGCGGCCCGTCGTTGGGCTTAGCGGGGAGGAAATTGAGGGCCGGAACCTACAATAACGACGGAAGTGTTGTCAAACTGGCTTCCGTCGCCCTGGAATGTCTTAATCCAGGGTCCATTATAAAAGTGGATCCCGGCTTACTACTTGCCGGGATGACGGCTATACGGCTGCGCCGAGGGTGGTGAGGGTTTCACGGGCATCCTCAAAAGTGGCATCCAATTTGAGGGTCTGTTGGAACTCATAAATCGCCTCGTCAACGCGCTCAATTTCCAAAAACACGCGGCCGATGCCGTAATGAGCGTCCGCGGAAGCAGGCGCAATGCCGAGCGCCTTGGTGTAATGCTCCAGGGCCAGGTCCCATTGGCCTTGAGAAAAACAAAGGTAACCCAACCCGATATACGCTTCGACACAACCCGGATTGAGGGCCAAAGCGGTCCGGTACTCGCGGCGGGCCAAATCGAACTTTTCTTCGACCGCCAAAGCATTTCCGTTACGGACGGCCCGGTCCACCATGCTTGCCAACCGAAGCACGGACTGCACATCTCCCCCTTCGCTCGCCAGTGGCGAGCTACGGGGGACAGGTCCCGGTGCTACCGGTTCTTCGGGGAGCAGTCCGCTTAACATGGGCACAACGATGGGTGGCGGCATTGGCGGCGCAACGGGCGGAACAATTGGGTCAAAGATGCGCTGTGGTGGCGCTGCTGGGGTCGGCGGAACAACCGGTTCGATCGGCTTTGGAATCTCGGGTTTGTTGAAAGCTGGCATGGGTGGAGCGACTGGCGCTGGCGGAATGACGGGCGCAATCGGTGGTGTTGGTGGAATAGGAGCCATGGGCTTAGGAGGCGCCTGCTTGAATCCGGTGAACGCCGGCTCGGGGGTTGAGAGTTCGTCAACAGACGTGAGTTCTTCAACTTGCTCCGTCGTAAGGATCCGCTTGGCCGGTCCCTTCATATACCGCCACCCAAACAACAATGGGATCCAGGCAAACACGCCAACGCCGGCAATTCCGTAAAAAATTTGACGCGAACGTTTGTGGTCTTTTTCGGCCTGGATCATTTCGTCGGCCCAGGTTTTCACTTCCTCGCGTTTGCGGACCAACGGATGGGCGAAATATTTCCGCGCTTTCGCGAACTCACCTTCTTCCTTGTAGAGTTTTCCCAGCAAAAACACCGACTCTCCATTCTGGCGGTCAAGAGTTGTGGCGTAGTGAAGTTCTTGCACCGCCCGCCCCCGTTCGCCGGCCGCCTGATAACGCAGCGCGCGCTGATAGTGATAGTCGCCAAAATCTTTACGCACGAACCGGGAGGGACGCGGAATGTTGGCTTCTGCGGTCAACACTTCTGAAGGCCGAAGAGTGGGCGCGGGTTTTACCGGCGGTGTTGCGGCGGCCGTTTCCACCGGAGCTCTCTTTTTGCTTCGTTTCGCGCGCGGCTGTCTTGCTTCCTGCTTTTTCACAACCGGCTCCGCTGCTTTTGCGACGGCGACTGGCTTCGCAGCTTCAATCTGTTTAACCGGTTCCGGCGGTTTGACTGGTTCGGCCTTCTTTACGGGCTCCGCCGGTTTTACAGCTTCGGTCTTGGTCACTTCGGCCAACGGGCGCACCGGCGCTGCAACCGGAGCAGATGTTGCCGCAGCGGCGGATTTTGCCGCCGTGTTCTGGGGAGCCGGAGTGACAGGTGGCGGAAGCGTGGGAATGGCTGCTTTGTCATGAACGTAGGAGGGGTTTGGGATTTCGGAAGGAATGATTTCCGTCTGGAAAAATTTGTCGGGCCGCTCTTCCCATTGCTTCAGGGTTTTTCCGTTGATGAACATGATCTTGTCTTTCTTGAGTTCAACACGCCCCTCTTTGGACAAGATCACGAACGAATCGGGGTTTTCAGCAACCAGGTTTCCGGCCTGCAGCGTGCCGTCTTGGAGATAGATCCGCAACTTCACGTCGGCCCCCACGGAGAACGGGGCCAACAAAAGCAAAATCAACGCGATTTCTATGGGGATTTTTCGGCTCTTTCGCACCGTGTAAGGGTGCTGGAAAACAACCTTCATTTCAAGAGCCCAATCGATTTATTAGCCTCTCAAAATCAATATGAATTCAGAAAAGCAGAGTCGGCTTATTGTGCTGTTTGATGGCGACTGCAATCTCTGCAACAACAGCGTCAATTTCATCCGCGCCCACGATCACTCCAAAAAAATCAAATTGGTGCCGCAACAATCGAAGGAAGGCGAAATATTGCTGCGGGAGTTCCGCCTGGCGGAGGACCAAACCAGCATCGTTTTTATTGAAGGCAAACAGGTTTGGTTGGAATCGACCGCCGTTTTCATGATCTGCAAATACCTCGACGGTATCTACAAGACGGGGATTTTATTTTTGCTGTTCCCCCCTTTTCTCCGGAATACCCTCTACCGGGTGATTGCGAGGAACCGCTACAAGTGGTTTGGAAAACGGCGGTCTCTTTGAATTTGTACAATCCGCGCCTTTCCGAAACATCAGGGGCTGCCCTACCACAAAACGGTAGGACTGCCCCAAAGACAGAGACGGAAGAGGGGCTGTAGCTCAGCTGGGAGAGCGCGTCGTTCGCAACGACGAGGTCGTCGGTTCGATCCCGATCAGCTCCAATTTTTTATCCCCAGGAAATAATGACACTCGCACAAACAGGACCGTGGTAGGACCGAGGCCCGGATGATTTTCAATTCGGTTCAATTTCTTCTTTTTTTCCCTCTCGTTGTATTCTTTTATTTCTTACTTCCTTTTCGTTTCCGTTGGACTTGGTTGTTGTTCGCAAGCTGTGTTTTTTACATGGCGTGCATACCGGAATACATCCTGGTCCTTGTCGTTATTATCCTGGTTGATTACAAAGCGGGTATTTTGATTGGGAATAGCCAGGGACACCGGCGGAAAATGATTCTCATGTTTAGCATCACCGCAAACCTTTCAATATTGTTGATCTTTAAGTACTTGGATTTTTTTAGCGGTTCTGTAAATTTTTTTACCAAGCTGTTTGGTTGGGGCGCACCACTTCCATTGCTTCACATCGTTCTTCCTCTTGGCATCTCATTCCATACTTTTCAATCCATGAGCTATACCATTGAAATCTACCGTGGCAACCAAAAGCCCGAAAAAAACTTAGGCCGATTTGCTCTCTACGTTATGTTCTTTCCGCAACTGGTGGCCGGACCTATTGAGCGCCCTGGAAATCTTTTGCCGCAGATCTACGAGGAAAGAGGATTTGACTCAACCCGGGCGGTGGAGGGTCTTCGTATGATGCTCTTCGGATTTTTCATGAAGGTTGTTATTGCGGACCATCTGGCCGTTTATGTGGATGCAGTGTATGGCCATCATATCGGCCCCGCGCCAATGTCAATCCTCATCGCGACATACTTTTTTGCATTCCAAATTTACTGTGATTTTGCTGGTTATTCGTATATCGCCATCGGTAGCGCCCATATCATGGGATTTTCTCTTATGCAAAATTTCAGGTGGCCGTATTTTTCCGAATCCATCCCAGATTTTTGGAAACGTTGGCACATCTCACTCAGCACTTGGTTTAGGGATTATGTTTATGTCCCGCTTGGTGGAAACCGTGAAGGCACTTCCACAATGCACCGGAATATTATGGTTGTTTTTATCTTGAGCGGTTTATGGCATGGCGCAAGCCTGGGATTTCTCGCCTGGGGCTTGTATCACGGACTGCTATTCATTGCGGCAATCGTTCTTGCACGCTTGCCGTGGGTGCCATCGGTCAGTAGGCCGGTTAAAGTTTTTTTAACGTTTCATTGCGTTTTGATTGGATGGGTGTTTTTTCGAGCAGGATCTCTGACCCCGGCTCTTTTCTTTCTTGAACAGCTCATAAATTTCTACTCACTGAAAATTACATTCCCAGAAAATTATGGCGTAGGGAGTGTGCTGATGGGAGGTGCCTTGATTTTGTTCTTGTTGCTCGTGGAGCTGTTTGAAAAACGCGGTTTTGCTATGGAATTTCAACATCGTCCGCTGGTGTTTCGTTGGTTCGCATATTCGTTCCTGATGTGGGCAATTCTTTTTAGTGTCGCTTTCCGACAACAAATCTCATCGCAATTTATTTATTTCCAGTTTTAAATGAACACGCTGACTAAGAAGATATTCATTTTTTTATTTCTCAACGTGGCGATAGGCCTTATATTTTTGACCGTTGTTAACCGGGTGCGTTCTCTGGACCCTTATCAATATGATGTATTCAAATTTGTTCTGGAAAAGGACCGTAGTTTTGACGTGATTATCGCCGGCACATCTCACGCAGGAGTTTTAACCGGCCCTAATCATTTCCGGACCATCCTCGAATTAAAAGTTAAGTCGATGGGTAATTTGGCCGTCGGCGGGGGCGGAATCCTCGTTCAAAAAATGCTGCTGTCGCGTTTTTTTGAAAATAGCAATTCCACGCGCGCGGTGATTTATTTGGTGGATCCGTGGGCATTTTTATCTTCCAAAGCCAACGAATCAAGCATCGCCAACAAGGACTTTGTTTTTTCTTGGGTCATGGTTCTCGACATGCTGCGGTTCGGTTTTAACGCCAAAGCAATTTGGCCTTACTTTACATACCGTTTTGCCTTTCGTCCGCCAGGATTATGCAGTTCCAGCGGCAGCGCCTATCTCACAAGGTTTCCATCACAAGATGTAATCGATCGACGGGTAAAATACATGAATTCTGACGTGGATATGACGGCTCCACGGTTCGAACGTTACTTGGCGGAATTCCTGGAGCTGGCGGATGATCTACACCAGAGAAATATCGGTTTTGTCGTAGTGGTGCCTCCGACTTTAATTGATCAATGGCCGGGGATGGAAATGATGATTGAAAGACTTGAGGCCAAAAGCGTGCAGCACAACTTCCTTTTTTTGGACGCATCGCATTCGATTCGCGATTTGGAATATTATTATGATGCCGATCACTTGAATAGCCGAGGAGCGGCGCTTTTCACCAGGAATTATCTCCGACCCTTGCTAAACAAGGTTTCTCCAAACTGCTAAAAGCCTTGAGAATCACAATTTGGAGAGGTGGGAGAGTGGTTTAATCCGCACGCCTGGAAAGTGTGTAGGGTCGCAAGACCCTCGAGGGTTCGAATCCCTCCCTCTCCGATTTTCGTGTACTTACCGCTCCCCTAAAAAAAGCCCCTCACCACATTTCGTGGCGAGGGGCGCACAAACTAAACAACTGTGAAAAACTACAGCCTAACGCTTCACTGGAGTAGGAGAAGTAACTGGAACAATAACGGGGTCGTCTTCGCCTCGGCAAGATGAACGCAGTATCATACCAGCCTTAATAATAGGCGTCATACAATCGCCTTTCGTTAGTCCCGGATATTTATTCCAAGGTTTCGGATCATATCTCGTAGGCAACGTATCCCACCCTTCCTTCTTAACAGTAGCAACAAGTGCATCAAAATCCTTACAGGTTTTCGTCTCGCTTAAAAGTTTCAGAACTTTATTGGCAATTTCCAGATCCTTTTCGGGAGTACTGAGCTGTGTATAATAAGACTCTGCAAGGTACACTTCTCTTTCAATTGCGCTGACACATACCTCAGCTTCCCCAAGCAAGTTTCCAACCTGTGAAGAATGCTCACTATCGCATACGGAGGTTGCCAAATTCGTATTTGCCGCCAGTAAGCTATCTCGTATCTCTTGTATTGCAAGCTTATTCGCCGCTATTAACCTTATAGTTTCAGTGATAGTCTCTTATGTTATCCTCCATTTACTACTAAATGCACTATAACCCTCACAGAGGACCGCATCTGACCCATACGCAGAAACTGGCGAAGAACGGGGCTCCTGACCGAATGAATGATGACCCAAACTACTAATCAAGACCACCAAACTCGTTGTCACTAACAGATTTTTCCGAGCATGCATA
Source organism: uncultured Elusimicrobia bacterium (assembly GCA_964405835.1). Taxonomy (GTDB): domain Bacteria; phylum Elusimicrobiota; class Elusimicrobia; order F11; family F11; genus JAJVIP01. Next base: position 11,097 of record CAYOPN010000058.1, read on the forward strand.
AAACCTCCCTAAAAAACACCTTTCTTAACAACTTAAGAAAATGTGTATTGCTGGTCTTAAGTTTGCAAGAGGTAAAAAACTCCTACCACGGCCCATTGCCCTCGATGACCACTTCCACGCCATTCTTGAGCACGGGCACGCCGGTCGCGCGGCGGTCGAACATCGGTGAACGCCCGCGTCCGCGCACCGTCATCCGCGACGGTTTCACGCTCCCGACCTTGGTCATGTGGCTGTATACCTTCCAAGCATAAATACTGGCTTGCGAGCGGTCTTGCGCAGCCTTCTTGGCGCCGCGGGCGTATCCGTCCAGCTTTACGCTGGATGATGGATATGCGTTGGCCAGAATCGCGGCCTCTCTCAAAAGTTCTTTTCCCTGCTCGGAAATATCCCAGCCGCCGCGGGTTTTGCGGAACAAAAATTTCGCATCCAGCTGGATAATCAACCCCAGCGCCGTCTCATTTACCTGGACCCGGTGGAGCGAACGCTCCAACATTTCGCGCGGCGTCACGTTGACTTTCAAATCCACAAAAGCCGGCAGGCTTTCGTTTCCGGCCGCGTCCCACGCCTGCAGGATCAACCGGTAGTTGCCCTGAGGCACCAGCACGCGGGTGTACTGATCGGTACCGTTCCACTGCACTTCGCGCGCACTTCCGGTCGACCAAAACACATAAGCGGTCCGCCCACCCGAATCCACCACTTGCAGCAGCCAGTGGTCGATGGGCGATTCATCTTCAAACGCCGGGATGAGAGTCAACTGGCTATTGTCGAGGAAGCTGCGATCAAACACGTTCGTGGAGAGGGACAAGCTGGCCACCGGAGGGACCGTGTCGACCCGGAAGGTTTGTTCCGCGTGAAATTTTTTCTTGCCCACCGCTGATAACTTGGCTTTGTATTCCCCGTCCGGCGCGCGCTGGCCTTTTTTATCAAGACCGTCCCAGTTGATCAGCGCCGGCAACGAAGTGCCCGTCAGCCGCTGCACGCGTTTTCCGCGTGCGGACAAAATATCCAAGGTCCACCGGCCGACATTGTCATTGGTGGTCATTACCGGATAAAAAAAGGCCTGATCTTGGAGGTCATCATCGTTGGGAGAACAATGGGCGGGGGCGACGCGGAGTTGGAGGGCGTGGTCGCCCTGCGAAAAAAGCGGGGCTATCGACATGATTGAAAAACAAATGAGATGAAATTTTTTCATTAAT
>CAYOPN010000059.1:0-1450 GCA_964405835.1 uncultured Elusimicrobia bacterium
GTGTAATGAGCAGGGGTTCTCCCGCCATGCCTTTGGAAATTTCCCCTTCGTCCGGCGCGCCCGCCGGGCCCCACAATCTTTCCCCCACACCGGCCACGCGAACACGCTCAAGCGCCACGCGCGCGGTATTGTCTCCCGTCGAAAAGACCCGCACGAAGTCCCCTGGTTGGATCAGGCCCGCCACCGCATCTTCAGGATTTAGGCGAAGTGAGAAGGCGGCTTGTCCCGGCTCAAGCGTCCAAGCCAATCCGCCAAAACCCGACGGCTCGGCCAAGAGCGCGGCCGTGACAAATTCCCCCTTCGATAGACCCGCGCGCGCCTTGTACCGCGGCCGGCCCCGCGCGTCCAACAGGTCGGTTTTATTTTTCGGAGAGCCCGGCGGGGCGTACGCTTCCGGCACAGCCAGCTCTTCAACGGCGTCCGGCGTTATCAGTTTGCCGGACGGAATAAATTTTTTCGCTTTTAACATGGTCGTCATGCGCGTGGCCCGGACCAATGCTTTCTCTTGCTGCGCAAAACCCCACCACGTTCCGGTCATGGCCACGATCGCTGCGAACAACGCCAGCAAAAACCGCCTGGGAATTATTTTTGGATGAATCATCATGACGCCTCCTGTTGGCACACAACATTTGCGGCAATGGGCCAGGGGACGCCTTCAACGCTCGCTTTTATTTCGGTCCGGACCAGCCGGTAGAATGATGCCGAGGGTATTCCGAGAAACCGTCCGGTCTTAAATTCCCAAGTGCTTTTCCCACCAAAAATCTGCAATGCGTATTCGTTTAATTGCTGACGGACGACAACATCGGTGACTCTCCCCGTCGATTGCAGCAGCGTGCCATACCGTGCCAAGCGCTGCGCGCGCTGCTGCGCAATCACCACGCGTCCCATCAAAACAATCCCCCCCACCAACACCGCCCACACCGCCAGCCCCAGAACAAATTCCACAACCATCGTCCCTCCATTATTTTTGCCAACGCCGCGACGGTTCATTGCGGGTCCAAGATGGCGCGGAAGAAGGGCCAGCGGTGGGGGTCGAGGCGGTTGTTTTTGAGGGCGTCGGGCCAAGCGGCGGGGTAACCGCCGTTGCCGTTTGATTTTTCTTCGGCGCGGACGTCCCACGCAATGCGGGCTTGCGCCGGGCGCAGAAAATTCCAATCCGTGGCGCGTGTCCGCACGGTGGTGTTGGCCGCGTGGACGGCGCGTTCGTCGCGGGCGCCGCGGCTGTACCACGCACCTTCCATTATTAGGGTCTGGCCATTTTCATCGCGCAGCCGCGCCCGTTCGGCCCTAAGACCCAACTGCGCGCCGGCCCCTTCCACCACTTGGACGCGCTCGCGCGGGACTCCGTTGGCCTCCGCCACCACCGTGATGATCGCGGTTGAACGGCCCTGGTACCCCGGCAACGCTTTTTTTAAATCGGCCGCCTTTTTTGAAACGGCGGCCCAATGTT
>CAYOPN010000059.1:1550-12262 GCA_964405835.1 uncultured Elusimicrobia bacterium
CCCGGCAACGCTTTTTTTAAATCGGCCGCCTTTTTTGAAACGGCGGCCCAATGTTCCGACGGTAAATCAATTGTTCCATCCGCGGTGGCATTTCCGAATAATGCCCCGAACTCATTCCAACGTTCCGCCACCGTCCGGAGCGATTCGGCCGTAATACGCGTGGACGAAAGCACGGACATATCGGACACCGTTTGGGTTTTTTGGGCGGCCAGAGATCCTCGTCCGATATCAAGCCACAGCCAACTGAGCGCGCCGAACGCCATTGTGAGAAAAACAGTGAGCAGGCTCACAATACGATCTCCCGCGCGTGCGACCGGAGCTCAATAGGACCGCGGTGGACGCGACGGAGGGTCACTGCCACAACCTGAAGGGAAGAATTATTGCGCGGAAACAGACGGGTGGAAGAGGGGAGCGAAGTGACTTCTACCTCGGCGTGAATATCCATGAAATTCCGCGCAGCGAGCCATTCGGACGCGCGGGCGGCTCCGGGGTCCGGGTGCGCGGCCAGGTCCCGGACGAGCGCGGCTGACAAACGTTCCAATTGGATTTGACGGGTCAAGGCCGTTCCCAGGTCCGCCACGGCGAACACCAGGAAAGCGAGGAGCGGCGACAACAGCGCCAACTCGATGAGCGAACTGCCTCGAACGCGTGAAACTGACATACGGATCTCCGTCGAGGAGGGGTTCGAATTTTATTGAGGGGGGTGTAGCAGGGGACGGCGGTGGAACGGACGGGATCTTAAACTATTTCGGTTTGGTGTCAAATATTTTTTTCGTGCGCCGTTCGTGGCCCTCTTGTTGTTTGGCGGCGCGGGCCTTCATGGCTTCGAAGAGCTGTTTGGATTCTTGCCGGAGAGTTGCCTCGTCTTTGGAGCGCAATTGGGCGAGTTCCGCCGCAAAAGACTCGATCGACTGGGAATAAATCCCCGTTTTTCCGGCGGAATGCACACCGGCTTTGGAAAGGAAATTGTTCCAGGCCTCAACGGTCTTCGGTTCCGCTTTGGCCGGGGCCTCCCATCGCGGCATAACATTGGTAATGGTCGCGCGGACCACGGCCCACTTCCATTGACCACCTTCCGCTTCGCCCGTCCAAGCGACCGCCCACGACGTTTTGATGACCGACGGCTCCGGACCGCGGACCGCGACCGTGCTGGTCACGACAGATTTTTCAACTTTGACGTTACCGTTGGCGGTGGATGTGGTCTCGACGCCCGACTTCACTTGAAGCGCCGGAATATTGGACACGACCGGCGCCGCCGGCGTCGATGGCGTGGAAGCAGTGGGGGTGGTGGAAGTTTTGGTTGAAGTTTTGATAGCAGCAACATCGCTGGTCCGAATTGTTGGACGGGCAGGTTTTGCGGGCGGCGCGGTCCTTACAACTTTGACCACTTTGTTCTTGTCGACGCGCAAGACCATGTTGGAACCGAGCAGGATCGTGTATTGCCTCGCGTCCTCGCCGGTAATTTTTCCGGAAAGGGTTTTCCCCTCTTTAAGGACCAACTCATCCGCCGCGGCGTTGCCGCCGGCAAGGAAAATGACGGCGAGGAAAAGGCTACTGATCAAATTTACGGACACGCCGTTCTCCGAATGAAATGTCCGCGCCGATGTTGACGACGAAACGCGATGAGCGGTCGTTGTCTTGAAGCGCGTAGGCCACATCAAACCGGATAAGCCCTGGATCAACCGAACGTGATGGTGCAAGGCGAAGACCTCCTCCAATGTCCGAGCGGTAACGTCCCGAGCCCGGCGTGTTCCCATCGTCCCAGGTGGCGCCCGTGTCGAAAAAAACGGCCCACCCGACTGAGACCAAGTTAAGCCAGTCATACAACACGACCCGCCGGTTCTCAAGCGTGAAGAGTGTGCGGTTGGCGCCGCTGAACTGCCGCACCGAATAACCACGCAGCCCGTTTTCCCCGCCGAGCAGGAATTGGTTCTCGGGGTCCAGGTTTTTCGAGAGAATATATTCCCCCCGCAAGGTCAGCGTGTTCTTCGGCAACCAGTCGAGCAGAAAATACTGGCTGCGCAGCCGCGTGACGCCGTTTCTTACCTCATCGTCCTCAAGACGCCCGTCCGCCATCACGGCATTGAACCACACGTGCTTTTCTTTGGGATAAAAATTCTTGTTGAGCGAAAACCGGCCGATCCAACCGCGCTGCGTCGACCCAAAATGCCGGTTGTAAGGCCCCGCCTCCATTCCCACCATCGTTCCCAGATTGATGTCTTCGTCCCGGTCAAACGTGGTCACGCCGCGTGCTTTGAAATAGCGCAAATTCTGGAAATCAAACCCCGCCAGCGCGGGATTTATTTTACGGTCCTCCGGCAACTGCGGGGCGCCGGGACCTTGCGCGTCCGAAAATTCCTGTTCGTTCTTCTCCATGGCCAGCGTTAACCGCAACACCCGCCGCGGAATCGCAATGGGCGCGTAGGACGCGAACGCGCGGACCTCGCGGGATTTGTGACGGAAACTGGCCACTTCCTGCCCCCCTTCGAACAGACGGTCTTCATCGTCCCGGTCGATGAGCGAACCTCCTTCCGAATGGCGCGAAAGCGCCGAAAAATACGGGCGCTCCAGATGTGTCGCCCATTCGCGCCCTTTCTCATCGCGCCCGTACCCTCCAAACAAGTCCCAGCGGGAACCAAAAAGTTGGGGATCGCGGTACGAGAGCCCGCGCGTGGTGCGGTCGATCTTTTTCCGGACAAATGCGCCGACAATTTTTCCCGACCCCAGGAAATTCTGCTCCAGAATGCCAAAGCCGTACGAGCTCTCACCGCCCGCGATGTTGTAATTGAGATGCACCGCCGTGGTCCAAACATCTTCGGTCTCGACCAACACGTCCGACACGCCGTTCACCGGGGGCTGATGCGTTATTTTTACGTAACGAAAGATCGGACGGCGGCGCAACATGCGCTCGGATTCGCGCATTTTTTCTTCGTCCACCGCGTCACCTTCCCGGAACGTTAGCTCCCGCCGGATGTAATTCTCCTGCGTAACAATGTGGAGTTTATTGGCCCAGGAATAAGGGAAGCGCTTGTCGGAGTCCTTGCCGGTCTCAAACACGTTCTTTCGATTGACGATGATGTTTCCGACGCGGGGAGAAGTATCAATGGGAAGAATTTCTTCGGAATGCAAAGACGCGGTGGACACCACCAACAGGAAAAGAAAACAGATTGTAAAACCAACGTGTTTGTTCACTGGTAGCGAGTATAGCCGGGAAACGGAAACCGTCCATATCGTCATTCCCGAATGTTTCTATCGGGAATCTCTACCAGGAATCGCCCTGGTGCGAAAATAATAGAGGCCCCCGATTAAGACATTCGGGGGCGACGGACTAGATCGCTATGAAGCGACTGAGAATTCGGAACGCGGTATGCGGGTTGGGGCTGGAGCGGAGAGCTTCGCGGGCTTCGGTGAGGACGGCGTCGAACTTCAATTGGAAATCGACAAAGCGGGCCATCTGCGCATTGTCGTTTGAGTACACCACCGCGCAGGCGCCATGGTCGGGCGTCATCGGCGAGGAATACATGCCGAACCAATCCACCACCGAGGAGAGTTCCACAGAACGGTTCTCGTTGGCCTGAATAAGCAAGCTGGTTACCTGGGGAAGTTTGCGAACGTCCGACAAAGAGAAAAATCCGATGCTGTTCGCCACGTCGTCATTGCGGGAGGCCACGAACAGGGGCCACAGCGCGCTGAACGCGGGGTCTTTGATCATGCTTTGCGGCTGCGCAAACGGGACCCAGTTGATAGACAATTTGGCGTCAAACGAACCTTCCAGGCGGTACACGCAACCTTGCCCGCGCAGGTAAGCGTTGCGGGCGTGTTCCGGCAACTTTTCCCATCCTTCGGCGCGCAAATAACCGGGGGCGATCATGTAGAGATTGGGGCCGGCGATTTTTTTGAATTGGGAGAGGAACAGGCAGTCGAAAAAACTTTGGGCGCTGGAGACCGACCACAAAGTGTTGAGCCGCTCAACATCTTCATCGATCGCGGCGTTGTAAGCCCACCAAGGAGAAACAGTTTTACCGGGGGCCAAGGACATCATCCAGATGGAGAGGGCAGGGTCGGGAACGCGGTGGGTGGAAAAGTTGAGTTTCGCGAGCTCGGAAGCCCGTTGTTCAATGGCACTTGTCCCTTCTGCGCCCAATCTGATTATTTCCATTCCCATAGGTTTTCCCCTGAGAAGGAGTGTAGATCGATTGTCACAGGTTTGCCATGTCACATGCCAATAGTCACACGGCAGAAACAGGCTGTTTTTGAGAGGTGTTTTTTAAGCGGCCTGGAGGGCCATTTCAATATTTTCTTTGGCTTGGCGGAAATGTTCGTCCAGCGAGAACCGGTGGCCGTCCATGATTAATTCGATCATAAACAACGCCAGGTTCGCATCGGAAAGCCCCGAAAGGTCCCAGTTGGTTTTTAAGGCCTCTTTGCCCAACGGGAACAGCCGCATGCGACTTATTTCCAGGCCCTTTTTTTCAAGATTGGCCCGGACCGCAACGGGATCCGTTGTGGGAACTGCCGCCGGTTGTTCGACAAAGCGGACCGCGCCGCTCTTGTATTCCGGTAAATTCGCGCTGAACCATTCGTCCGCGCGCTTCACTTCGCCTTCAGGCACGCTCACAACAACGCCGCCAAATTTTTTCTCCTCGGCCAAGGCCAAGAATTTGCCGATATCGTACAACGCCACCTTGAGCGCCGGCTCATCTCCGGCCACCTCGAGGTCCTTAAACGAATAAAGCGCAAATTGACTGGGGTTGCGGGAGAACCAAGGTGCTAGAACCTGGAGGTCCCAGGAAATCTTTGCATTGCTTTCCGCGGAAGCCATGATCGCTTCGATGATGCCTATTTCAAAACCGCCATTGAGTCCGTTCGCGTGATATAACGTCGCCAAGACCTGCGCTTGTTGTTTACGTAAATTCCCGTCCGTCATATTGACCATACCCAGCTTGTTTTTAACGCCGATCAGCGCCGCCGTTTCTTTAATCAATTGTTCGAACCGGGCGTTCATTGTACCGTCACCCTTGTCCATAATGTCCAGAATCAAATTAATTCTCCGGTTAATTTCACCTTGGTACAAGCGGTGGTGCACCAACGCGATCGCATTCCTGGTTTCGCGGCCTTTGATGTCTCCATCGGTGTCAGAGGGGACTGGCTCCATGGTCAGCAACCGCGAAGGAGACGGGTCGGCCATACCTAGAAGATCGAACGATTTCATGCGCGGCAGCGAGGCTGCGACAAGACCGTTCAATTGGCGCGCCGCGTCCGTCGAGAATTCTCGCGAGGTGCCCAAGACAATGCTGTCATTACCGCCAAAGGCAACGGCGCCAAACATGAGATTCTTGTTCCCGTTTTGCCTCAACCTTTTCACACGCTGTTGGTGCGCGCTGTGCATCCAAACAACGAGGGCCGTGATCAAAATCGCCACCCCGATCAAGACCGGCAATGACACATGGATTGGCGCCTTGAAAGAAATCATCGCGCTCATCGCAAGGCTGATCAAGCCAAAATACAAAGCGCCGTTAAGCAACCCGAGTTCAACCGCCAAATTCTTGCGTTGTTCCGGCGTGGCCGGGACCTTTGCCCAGATGCCATTCTGAAAATCAAACCGGTATCGGTGCGCGCCATAGTACAGCGCCACGCGAACAAGAAGCGCCAGGAAAGCCACCGCAATGGCCCATTCCAAACCGGCCGAATAAAACGCGCCCAACACCGGCAGCGCGTTCAGAAAAACCGTCGTGATAATTTCTTCGACTTTGGGCGCCCACGTGAAAATTTCCTGCTCAGGTGTCAGCGTGATGCCGAACAAATGCCACGCAATCCATGAGGAGAGGCCGGGGACGGCGCCGGGGGCATGAAAATTTCCGTTGGAATATTTCAATTTGAACGCGCCGTTCTGATCCGTCTGGTATTCCGCAAGGACCAAGTCGGTCTCCTCGTTCCAGTCGGAGTGGTGGATCAACCTGATCAGGTTGACGTCAAATTTCCCAAATTTCACTTCGGAGAATTCTTTTAAGACCTTCAGGAACTTAAGATGTTCGGCCGGCGACATTTCTTTGTTAACGCGGCCAATCGTCAGGTAGTGGTGGTCTGAAATGATGGCGTTGGGCTTCTTTTCCCGCAAATTGCGTCGGATTCGCTCAAAACCAGTCATGGATTCCCCACCCGCCGGCGTCAAGGCAATCCGGACGGCATATGTTTTGGAAAGATATACATGGCCCGCAAATAGTGTTTGACCTGAGTTACCAACCAACTCTTGCTCGCTTATGTATTTAGCGTCGTTTTGATCGTCGGGAGGAATAGCTTTATTCCCATGATTGTTAATTATTCCCGCCAATGTGTACGCGAGCCGTGTTTTAAAAGTAAATTTTTTATCGAGCCCCTCTTCCTTCAAGCGTTCGGAAAAACGGTCGATGAATTTTTCTTTTATCTCGTGCTCCAAATTCTTTTCGACTGGTGTAATCAAAGAAATTGAGTTTTGAGTTTTCGGCGAACCGTTTTCTTTCATGAGCGCGTTATTGACCCGAAGATCAATCCGTTGTGTGATGGCCGGGGCCATCTCTTTTTTCAATATGTCATCGGCCTTCTTCCAGAACTCTTTCCACGGTTCGGGGAAGACCGGATGCATGCCAACCGATAAAGCAGGAAGAGGGTCAGAAACTTTAATGATTGATTTCGGTTCTTTGGGGAGTGGAGACACAAGGTTCTCCCCGTGAGCGCCGGTCCGCTTGAACAATTCATCAAATAACGAATTGGGAGCCGGCACCAACGCTATTGGATCGGCCTTGGAAAGGAAAATGGAGACCTGTCCTTTTGCTTCGTCGATCTGGATCCCGTAATTTTTGTCGGTCTGCCTGGGGTCCTTCTGATACACAAGCCGGTATCCCTTTTCATGGAGAAACCGGAATGCTTCCGACACCATCGAATAAATATAGGGGTTCTGGTAGGTGGGGTTTATTTTGCCGTTGGCATAAAACCAATCCTTGGGCAGCTCTTTGGAAAATGACGGTTTCCCCTCAAGAATGACTTTCTTATCAAAAACGATTTTCAAATCGGGATAGGGCTGGGGTTTTTCCCCTTCCTGTTTTTCCAATCCCCACATGTTCTGCCAAAATTCTTTAACGGCGCCCGATTGGTCAAACGTCAGACTTCCTGCCACAAACAAAAGCGCCGCCGCCGCGATGGTCGTATAGGATGTTGGCGCGCGTATATAAGACCAACCGGTCGCCTCCTGAATACTGTTGAGGATCAAATCATCCTGGAACCCGCTGGATTTCTTCAGCGCCCCGTATCCCGGACGCGCGATGCGAAATAGCGGATTTCCCGATTCCTTCGTGCGAATGGTCCCCTTCCGGTTAAACATGCCGAGCGATGTAGTGAAAACGTACATGAAACCGGCAAGGATGCGGTTTGGCAAATGCCCGATAATTGCGCTGCCCTCGTAAAGTTTTTGCTCATCGATGGAGTAAGGGAATGCTCTCTGGCTGGCAACTTTTTCTATTTGTTTTAGCCGTTGGTCGGCCGTCATATCAAGATACATGTCGAGATCGGTAAATCCAAGCCGCTCCATCACGCGCATGTTTAATCCGATAATGACGTTGGAATTGTATTCGATGGTCCCGTTGCGCAAATCGTTGGCCGATGACGGCACCTGATGGTCGTCGAGGACCAAAACCCGGTCGTCTCCTCCGTTAACATTGGCTATGACCGGCATTCCACCTTTTTCAATTTCCACATCATCGACCCATTTCTCGACCTTCACGCCGTTGACTTCTTTTTTCTCCAATTTCTTGCGGACTTTGACATCAGCAACAATCTCTCCGTCGGAAGTCCGGAAAACCGGCAGGTAATAGCCTGAAACAGGGTCTTTCTGTATGTTTATCTCACCGTTTATTTTCCGATCAAACCGAAAATCCTCCGTGCCGTTCTCTGTCGTCATGCCGGTTTGCGATTCCAAATCATTTCCGATCAGCGTCACCGAAACAGCCCGGCCGTTCACGTCCAGGTTGTAGGTGAATTTCCGTTTAATCATCAGCGTCATGAGATCGGTGCCGTCGTTTTCCAAATCCTGCAACATGTTCCCGAAAAGGCCTGCCGGCACATCATCCAACGCGCCAATCACAAAATATTTCGCGCCTTTATTAATGGCCTTGCCAAATTCACCTGAAATGATGGGAGCAAAAAGGGCGGTCGCCGCGCCGACGGGACGCGTCCAAAGTTGGTCCGGCCCATCTTCCGGAGCATGGCGGTCTTTGGAGGAAAGCCAGAAAACGCCGCCTTTGGGATGCCAGAGAGGGACGCCTTCGGCGGGCGTGTATTTCAGGTTGATGTATTTGTCGTTCATCACATCTCCCTGAAGATTGGGGTCCGACGCTTTGGCCCACTCCACATAATCCGTATTTCCATGCTCACCGGAACTGGTCGACATGAAAACGGGAATCGGCTTGCCTCTAAGACGCTTCGCCCAACGCGACAAACGGTGAAACCCAAGCGTCATGGCTGACTGAAAAACCGGCAAGAAACCATCAAATAGAAATCCGGGGAAAATCCCCTTTGTCATGACTTCGGGAACGCGATTGGAACCATCGGTGAACCGGCGTCCCGCGCCGCCGGACATTTTGATCATAAGGATTTCGCCATTTCGAATAGCTTCATCCAAGTGTTCGCTTCCGTTTTGCTCGTCTTCTTCGGACAGCTTGGTCGTGTAATCGTGGATTGGAAAATGACCATCGTAAATATGGCGCAGTTTAAGTTCCGGCAAAGGAAGACGGACTTTGTAATCAACCTTGGGCCCATAGGACCGCTTATGGTCCAACATTAGTTCGTAATAAAACCGAAAACTGATTTCCCCTCCTACAGGTGGCATGATGCGTCGAATGCGATCAATGCGATGTTGCGGATCTTCCGAAGTGAAAAAATCTCCGAGTCGTTTCTCTTCATGTGTATCGGGATCCACAGTAAAAGGATTTTCATTGAGAAATGCCACGTCTTCCGTGGAATACCCGTGTTTGCCTGTTAATGCTGTTTGAATTTCTGCTGAAAGGAGTCCCTCGGCCGTTTTTTCCGGCGTTCTGTTTGAAATTTCACCGGCGTCACGGCTGGTTTCCTCGGCCCCGCTCAGCGGATAGTTTGATCGGCTGTTCCAAGTGGTGTGCGGCCGAATCGTGGAAAGCGCGCCGATGACAAGCGCACCATTGAGAATGTCTTGCGGATTAACGAAGGAAGGTGGGATGTTGGCGAGGGCGAGTGCAGTGAGGGGAATGATAGAGAGGTAAGACTTCGAAATATAAAGGATGCCGAGCGGCCGGTAATTCCAATACCACGGGCCGGCGCGGGCTTCCGTCGGGCCGCGTTCGGAAATATTGCTGGTGAAAAAGTTGATGGCGGATTGGATCCAATGGAACATCAAGAAGACGGTCATGGTGGTCGCGACCGCGAACGTGATCGGCGCCCAGGGCCCAAGCGAAACAATCGAATCAATGTTTTGCGCAACGCCGAGGAACAAGACCGACAACGGCAAAATGATACCGAGCCCTTCGTGCAGCGGCGCGCCGTACCATTTCGTGGTGTAACGCACACGGCCTTCGTCGCCCTTAAAACCGTTGTATCCGGCCAATCCCCACATCCCGGCAACCACGCGGTAAAAAGTTTTCAGCATAAACGGCATCGGCAACGGCCGCAGTTCACCGGTCATGTATTTCGAGGTCCTGGGCGCGTTGTCATAAACGTCTTCGATAATTTCATCGATTGAATTGCCCCACGTCGAATCCCACCCCATGGCATTGTCCCGGATGGTCTTCCACTGTTCGGGGCGGGACGTGTAAAGATTGATGGCTTCGTTCATCTTTTCGGCCAAGGCCGCGCCGGACGTATCGCGCGCCACAAACCCCGTGGCCTTGCTGATACCATGAGAAGCGTCTTTCACCACCTGCAATCCGCCAATCGGCGTCACAATCGGCAAGGTGCCCAAGGCCATCGCTTCAAAATGCGTGAGACCGGAGGGCTCAAATTTTGAGGGAACCAAGAACGCGTCGGCGCCGGCCGTTATCAGGTTTCCGTACAACTGATCGAAAGCGATGCTCACATGGACATTGTTCGGGAAACGTTCCTGCAATCCCTTCATCCTGTTCTGGTAATCCGGCTTGCCGGTCCCAAGAATCACGATGACAGCGCTTGGATGCGCGGTAACAAAGCCCGGAATGGCCTCTGCGACGGCATCAAAACCTTTGTCCTCTTCCATGCGCGCCACCATTCCAATCACAAAACGTTTCAAATTGGGATTTCCGTCGGCTTCCACAAAACCAATTTTCCGGAGAAGATTGGCTTTGTTGACCGGCTTCTTCACGTCCACATCGGTCGTTCCAAAATTCTCAATTCCTTTCAAAAGACGCGGCCCTTTGTCCGGATCGATGCCATTGCGCCCACCCGCCACCATCCGGCCCTGCTCATAAAGATTGCGGAATTCATCGGGAAGGAAGGGGTACTTGCCTGAAACAAGTTCTTGCAGGTGTTCCGGACTTACCGTCGTCAACAAATCAGCAGAAGCCATGCCCATCAGCAAATTAAACTGTCCGTTCTCGTAACGGCGCATGGAAAATTGGTTTCTCGGGAACACCCGTGGGTCTTGGTATTTCTCAAAATCTTTATCGTCACGTTGGATGGATGGATCGTAGGCGAGCACCTCTCCATTCGCATCGTATTTTTCCGCCGGCAGATAG
>CAYOPN010000060.1:0-11665 GCA_964405835.1 uncultured Elusimicrobia bacterium
TCCATTTTCGCGGCGGGCCTCAGCTATTTTCTACTGCCTTCTAATTGCCCGGAGCCAGCGCGCCGCATGGTGTTCATTTTTGTCATCGCGGCGAGTTTCTGGGCGTTTGAAATTATTCCGTTGTACGCCACGGCTTTTCTCGTCGTTCTCTTGGAAATCTTTTTGTTGACCGGCCAAAGCCAAACGTCGTTGCGTTATCAAGATTTCCTGGATCCTTTTGCCAATCCGATTATTTTCCTCTTCTTCGGCGGATTTAGCCTGGCCGCCGCGTTGGATAAATATGAATTGGACAAGGAATTGGCCGAGAGACTTCTCCCGCTCTTTGGTAAGCGTTCGGTTTTTCTGCTGCTCGGATTTATGAGCACCACCGCTTTTTTCGCTTTCTGGATGTCGGCCACCGCCACCACAGCAATGATGCTAATACTCATCCAACCGCTCCTCGCCCAATCGGAGGCGGACGATCCGTTTCGTAAAGCCTTGGTCCTCTCCATTCCTTTCGGGGCGCGGATAGGCGGGCTCTGCACGCCGGTTGGGACCCCCCCGAATGCGATTGCTTATGGGATGTTGCAAAAGCACGGTTTCGAACCCACTTTCCTCTCTTGGATGGCCATGGGCGTTCCGTTGGCGTTGGTAATTCTCATGGTATCCGTTATCGTCTTGGTCCTCTTGTTCCCGCCGCGATACAAAGATATGTCGTTTAAACTTCCGCACGAGATCGTGAGTTCAAAAGGAAAAATTGTTTCGGTGATTGCTCTTTTAACGATCGGAATGTGGTTGACCTCCGATGTCCACAAAATTCCAGAAGCGGTCGTGGCATTGGCGGCGACCGCATTTTTTTATGGGCTCAATCTGCTCGATCAGCAAGATTTAAAACGTATGAATTGGGACATCCTTATCCTCATGTGGGGCGGCCTGGCATTGGGCGAGGGAATGGAACGGAGCGGTCTTACATCGTGGATGATGGGAGGACATTTATTTTCTCAGAGCGGGCCGGTTCTTTTGGCGGCGTTATGTCTGTTGGCCATGGGGATCTCAACCTTTATGAGCAACACCACCGCCGCAAACATTTTAATCCCTCTTGCCATGAGTGTTCCGAGTGAGAACACCGTGGTGTTGACCATGGCGGTTGCGTTTGCCTGTTCATTCGATGTTCCCCTCCCAGTGTCCACGCCGCCCAATGCTATGGCATTTTCCACGGGGGTGATTTCCGTCAAAGACCTGCTTAAAGCCGGCGTCCCCATCACGCTGGTCGCGATGGCATTGATCATTTTTGGCTCGAAACTCCGCGCGGGTCTCGCTTGTGGGCGAGATTAACACCGATCTATTTTCGAAGGGTGGCCATTGTGTGTTTATGCAGCTCTTCCTTTTTCTTCAACCCCGCCTTGAACTCCCAGTTTTCGGTGTTCGAGATTTCGTTTAAGAGCTCTTTGAGATCGTACTCCAACATATCAATCAACATTCCCTGTTCTTCATGTGTCAGGTTGAGCTGAATCATTTGCGGCCTCCTATTTCAACGACCTTTTTGTTTTCGAACTGCGCAAAGTTTTTATCGAACCGTTGTTGCAGCTCCTGTGCTTTTCGATCGTAAGCGAGGGGGTCTTCCCACGTGTCCCGCGGCCACAGGAGCTCGTTTGGAACGTCCGGGCATGTGGTCGGCACCATCAAGTGGAAAACCGGATCCAATCGTGTTTCAACTTTGGCCAACTTGCCACTGAGGGCCGCACGCACCATCGCTCGCGTATAGCCGATCTTTATTCGCTGGCCAACCCCGTAAGGCCCCCCGCTCCAACCGGTATTGATAAGCCAGCAATCAACGCGATGCTCCGCCATCTTCTCTTTCAGTAATTTGGCATACACGGCAGGGTGGAGCGCCATGAATGGCGCTCCAAAGCAGGCGCTGAAGGTGGCTTGGGGTTCCTTGATTCCTGCTTCCGTTCCCGCCACTTTGGCGCTGTAGCCAGAAATGAAGTGATACATCGCTTGGTCTGGCGTCAGTTTGGAGATGGGCGGCAAAACCCCGAAAGCATCGCATGTCAGGAAAATAATGTTTTGCGGGTGTCCCGCCCGGCTGGGCAGCAGAGCATTCTCCACGAATGTGAGCGGATAACAAGCCCGGGTGTTCTCGGTCACGGAATCATCGTCAAAGTTTAGGGCCCGTGTCTGAGGATCAATGCCGACATTTTCCAGCACCGTCCCGAAACGAATGGCCCCGTAAATTAAAGGTTCGTCTTTTTTGGAAAGTCGAATGCATTTTGCGTAGCAGCCGCCTTCAAAGTTGAAAAGACCATCCGCACTCCAGCCTATTTCGTCATCGCCCACGAGTTGGCGTTCCGGATCCGCGGAAAGTGCGGTCTTGCCGGTACCTGAAAGGCCAAAGAACAACGCGGTGTTGCCGTCTTTGCCCACGTTCGCCGAGGCGTGCATGGTCATGACCTTCTTTTGCGGCAGAAAGTAATTCATGACGGTGAACATCGCCTTCTTGATTTCTCCCGCGTAGCTGGTGCCGCCGATAAGGACAATTTTTTTGGCGAGGTTCAGGATAATAAACGCCTCCGACCTGGTTCCGTCTACGGCCGGATCAGCGCGAAATCCGGGAACGTTGATCAACGTGAACTCGGGCGCGTGCGCAGTGTTTTTCGTCTGAATAAAAAGTTGCCTCGCGAAAAGGCTGTGCCATGCGTCTTCGGTGATGACACGGGTTGGAATTTGATAGCGCGGATCGGCTCCCACAACACAATCCTGAATGTACACGTCCTTTTCATGCAAATATGACTGGACCCGTTGGTAAAGGCGATCAAATTGCTCGGGCGCAAACGGCCGGTTCACGGGCCCCCACCAAACCATATTTTCGCTGGAGGGTTCTTTCACCAAATACTTGTCATTCGGCGATCGTCCCGTATGAGAACCGGTCCGAACAACCAAGGCGCCATTGCCGGCCAAAAGGCCTTCGTTTTGGCGAACCGCATGCTCAATGAGCGTAGATGTCGAGAGATTCAGATGTTGCATGAAGCCTCCTTTGTCAATCTGGCCCAATTAAACCAACGCAATCCAATCCGCTCTATGACGCACATCATAATCGCGCACAAACAAATGAGCTAAGAAAGGGACATGAAACCGGCTCAAAGGAGGATTAAATGAAAATGGAACGCGATAATCGACAGACGCAGGCCTATTGGCTGATGTCCAAGCCCGTTGAATCAGTCCGGCTGAAAGATACGATCAGAGACGTGGCGTATCTTTTTAGTGAAAAAAATATCGGAGCGGCGACGGTTTTGGACGGGCAAGGAAAACCCGTCGGGGTCATTACGAAAACCGACCTCGCGCGCTTTGAAAATAAAACGGATGAGGAAGATACGGTCGAACATTGGATGACCCCGGTCATCTTCAGCGTGAAACCGGAAACGCCCATGGAGGACATTGCCCGGCGCATGGTGAAATACGGCGTCCACCATATCTTTGTTCGAGGCAAGAACGGAGACCCCATTGTGGGGGTCGTCAGCAGTTTCGATATTTTGCGGAAGGTCGCTATGCCCGTGGCGGATGGCCATGAAGGAGATTGAGTTTGATCAAGTCGTCGGAAGAATAGCCGGGGCCATCTACAGCGATATCAGCGAGAAATTCCCGCTTCCGCCGCTTGTGCTTGTCCCCGCTTTGACATTTAAAGTCCGGAAGGCGCTTGAGCCGGTAACTGACTTAAGGTTATTTTCAAATAGTCAGCGAAGGATCCTGGCAAATGATATTCACCTTTCAATCATCCCGGTGTTATTTTCGTTGGAAGTTGATCCGGGGGTGATTGAAAGAATTTCGCCGGTGATTGAGCCGGCTGTTTTAAAAGCAATGCAGTGCATTTCAAGATAGTTCAAATTCATCGCCGAATTGAGGGCACTCGACGCGATCAATTCCCTGTTGTTTGAGGCTTTCCGCCAAACTTTTCCGCTGTTCGGTGTCACCGTGGACAAGGAAAATTTTTTTCGGTCGCGGCGCGAGGCCTTGAATGAACCAATGCAGGTCGTCCCGGTCCGCGTGGGAGGAAAGATTGTGGATTGTACGGACACTGACGCGGACGTTATGCTCAAGTCCGAAAATTTTGACCTTCTTCGCTCCATCCGCCAACCGCCGGCCCAGAGTACCTTGGGCCT
Organism: uncultured Elusimicrobia bacterium; assembly: GCA_964405835.1. Classification (GTDB taxonomy): domain Bacteria; phylum Elusimicrobiota; class Elusimicrobia; order F11; family F11; genus JAJVIP01. Next base: position 4,140 of record CAYOPN010000060.1, read on the forward strand.
GGTAGCCAACCAGCAGGATGATGGTGTTGTTGTCTTTGTCGATATTGTTTCGCAAGTGATGAAGGATTCGCCCGCCCTCGCACATCCCGGACCCCGCCAGGATTATTTTCTGACCAGGCAGGTCATTTAGGCTTTTTGATTCTTCTACGGTCCGAAGGTATCGGACCGTGTCCATGCCGAATGGATCCCCTTCTTTTTTCACATAACTTTTAAAGGCCGGCGCCAGGGATTCAGAGTCCAGGTGCTTATCAAACACCTCTGTGATATTCGTGGCCATGGGGCTGTCCACATAAAGATGGATCGCCGGAATCCGGTTGCTTCGCCGAAGTTTCTCCAATAGAAAAATCACTTCTTGCGTACGTTCCAGGGCAAAACTCGGAATCAAAATCCGCCCTTTGTCGCGGACGACTTCGTTTATCAGGGTCGCCATCGTCTTCTCAACGGTATCAATGGATTCGTGAACCCGGTTTCCGTAGGTGCTTTCAATTAGAAGATAATCCACATTTTTCGGAATGAGCGGCGGTTTCATAAGAATGGATTCGCGACGCCCCAAATCACCGGTGAAGAGAACGCGTCTTTTTCCTTTCGGTGTGTCCATTTCGACATGCACCATTGCCGATCCTAAGACATGTCCGGCGTTCAAGAAGGAAACCCGCATGTTCCCAACGGAAAAAACTTCTCCGTAGGCGTGAGGTTGCAAAAGCTTAATGGCCGCCTCCGCATCCGATTTCGTATAGAGCGCCTCGATTGTTTCTCCGTCCTGCTGATGGATCCGGTTGAAATACTTGGCGTCTTCTTCCTGTATGAAGGCTGAATCGAGCAGCATGATTCGACATAAGTCAGCGGTGGGTTGTGTGCAGTGGATCGGCCCTTTGAACCCCAGCTTGGCAAGCAAAGGAAGACCGCCGGAATGATCGATATGCGCATGGGAAAGGAGAACGGCCGTAAGACTATCCACCGGGAACGCAAACGCGCGGTTCTTGTCGATGGCTTCACGCCGATGACCTTGGAACAACCCGCAGTCCAGGAGAACGCGCGTTGAATCGCACGTTAATAAATGGCGGGAGCCCGTGACTTCGTCCGCACCGCCTGAAAAACTCAGGGAAATTTTCATTGTTTTATAATGCGTAGATGTTCAAGCATTTTAGAACCAAATACGGAATCTCGCGCCCCATTTTTTTATTAGGCGCCGCCAGTCTTTTTACCGATGCGGCCAGTGAAATGATCTACCCGCTGCTTCCGCTTTTCCTGACCCAAACGCTCGGCGCGTCCGCCATGTTCGTCGGTCTGGTGGAGGGCGTGGCTGATTCGACGGCGGCGATAACCAAGTATTTGTTCGGTTGGTTGTCGGACCGGTTGAAAAAAAGGACCCCGTTTGTGGTCGCGGGATACACCATTGCCAATCTTGTACGGCCGCTTATCGGCGTGACTGGGGCGCCGTGGCATGTTTTGGCTTTGCGATTTACTGACCGTGTCGGGAAAGGAATGCGCACCGCTCCGCGGGACGCCTGGTTGGCGGGTCTTGCCGAGCATCATAAGCGCGGGACCATTTTTGGATTTCATCGCGCGATGGACCACGCGGGGGCCGTGGTTGGGCCATTGTTGGCGACAGCATTCCTTTGGTTTTACCCAGGACAACTCCGGCCGCTATTTCTCCTATCAATTGTTCCGGGTTTCATGGCGGCGGGTTTTGTCATCGCCGCCAAAAAAGCCTCCCCTGAACCGACGAAGGTTTATCCGGAAAGTGAATCCCCTCATTTGCCGATTGTTATGCCGTCCGCGCTTAAGCGCTACTTGGCGGTGCTGGCCATCTTCACATTGGGAAGCTCGAGTGATGTGTTTCTTCTTTTAAAACTTCAGACGGTGGGTTTGGAAACCAAATGGATCCCGCTCGCTTGGTCGGCCCTTCATGTCGTGAAATCGTTGGGCTCAATTCCCGGCGGCCGCCTCGCGGACCGGATTGGACGCAGGCCTTCCATCACTTTGGGTTGGCTGACATTTGCCGGCGTGTACATGGTCCTCGGAATATCCAATCGAATCGAGGTCGTCATCGCCGCATTTCTTCTTTATGGGTTGTTTCCCGCATTAACGGAAAGCGCGGAGAAAGCATTGGTGTCCGAGCTGGTGGACGACAATGCGCGGGGCACGGCTTTTGGATTACACAACCTCATTACCGGCCTCGGCGCGTTTCCCGCCAGTTTTCTTTTTGGTTATTTATGGACCGAAGGCGGGCCGCGCCTGGCCTTTTTTACCGGCGCGGCAATTGCTTTGATCGCTTGCCTGTCACTTTCGCTGCTATCGCTACCTAACCACCTCGACCGAGCAATTGGCCCGGGCCGAGACCGCAGCGGACACGCCCCCGATTAAGAAACGCTTTAGATTTCCAAGTCCTCGGGCTCCAAGAAATATGGAATCGGCCTTCCACGTTTCGGCGTGATCAAGAAGGATTTTTTTGGGGTCTCCAGTTTCAACGCGGCAAGTGACGATGGCGCCTTTTTCACGCAGCTTTTTTGCCCGTGATTCGAGCGACCGGCCGATCGTAGATCGTTCGTCTTTCATTTTTGGTTCGATCACCGACATTAGGAAAATATCGGTTTTAGGTCCCCAGCTGCGGTTGGCGACAGCATCGATCGCGGCTTGGGCGCCCTTCGATCCGTCGACGCCGATAAGAATGCGCACTTTCTCGGCTTTTGGGTTTAAGCGAGGCCGGGCGATCCGTACCGAATGAGAGGCATGGACGAGCACCATTTGCGACACGCTCCCAATAAAGCGTCCAATTTGGGAATGACCATGGGCGCCAACGACTATAAGGTCGGCTTTCCACTCCTCTGCTTTTTTTATCAAAGCCCAAGCGGGAGAATCCGCACACGACTCGGAAAACACCTTCCATTCTGGGAAAGCTTTTTTCACCTGTTGAGTACCGTGTTCTGATAACGATTGAGCAAGCCGGAGCGCTTCCTGTGCCATTGTTCTTGATTTTTCTATGGCCGGTTTTACAACGGAAAGTGTTGATGCATCGGGAGCCGGTGGCATAAAGACGTCCGCGGCGGACATAACCGTGGCCAATACTCTGTCAGATAGGCCCGCCCACTTGAGGTCTTCAATCACTGTTTCAGCCACGTTTGAACCGTCATAGCCAATTAATACACGCATTTTTTGGTCCACATCCCCTCCTCAATCAATTTGAAATGCCTTAATCCTAATGAGATCATATTCCACCTTAGACTAAAGCAGTATGAGGTGTATCATAGTTCAATCGTTTAAGTATTGGTACGAAGGCGTTGGATGGGAGGTTGGTCAACTGATTAAGCTGACATTTGTAATCATCGCCCTTGGCTTGGCCCTTTGGGCGGCCGCTCATGCCATTCTGCGACGCCGCGATCCGCGAGCGGCGCTCTGGTGGGTTGCCATTACCTTGGCCATGCCCGTGTTCGGTGCTGTCCTTTATTACTTGTTCGGAATTAACCGGATACACAGACGAAAGTTCAATCAAGACAGGCACCCAATTGATTTCACGTTTCCAGTGTCAGGCACGATTCTTCCCACCCATCCTCATTTGGATCTGCTGGCCGGTTTGGTGGGGCGAATCACTGCCGTTCCGCTATTCTGGAATAATCGCGTTTCGTTGTTAAAGACCGGAGATGAGGCTTATCGCGCGATGCTGCAAGCGATCAACCAGGCCGAGAAAACCATCGGACTGGATATCTACATCTTTAACGACGATCACGCTGGCCGGCTTTTTGTCGGAGCACTGGCCGACGCCGTCCGACGGGGGGTCAAGGTTGGCGTCCTCATAGATGAAGTGGGGTCCCGTTACAGCGGCACGTCGGTATACAAAGCGTTAAAAGCGGCCGGCGTACCCGCCGCTTATTTTATGCCCAGCCTTAGTCCTTGGCGGCTTCGTTATCTGAATCTCAGGAACCATCGGAAAATTCTCATTACCGACGGCAAGCTGGGATTCACCGGCGGAATGAATATTCATGGCAACCACTTAATGAACCAAGGTATGCGAACAACCCAGGACCTTCACTTCAAGGTGGAAGGGCCGGTGGTCGCGCAAATGCAAGAGGCGTTTCGGGATGATTGGTTTTTCGCAACGGGAGAAATTCTGGAAGGTCCGGGATGGTTCCCCAACATACCCAAAGTTGGAAGCACGATCGTTCGTGGAATTTCGGACGGTCCAGACAGGGATGTTGAAAAAGGGCGTTGGTCGATCCTCGGCGGCATGGATATCGCCCAAAAATCAATTCAGATCGTCACGCCTTATTTCGTGCCGGACAACATGCTTATTGCTCAATTGGGCCTCGCGGCCTTAAAAGGTGTCCGGGTCGACATCGTATTGCCGAAGCTGAGTGATCTTCCCTTCGTTAATTGGGCCTCGCGCGCAACTCTGTGGCAAGTCCTCGAACGCGGGTGTCATGTGTGGTTCTCTCCTCCGCCGTTCGACCATACCAAGCTCATGGTTGTCGATCGGGCCTGGTCGTTTATCGGATCGTCCAATTGGGACACCCGCAGCCTTCGCCTCAATTTTGAGTTCAACATGGAATGTTATGACCAGGACCTGGCCGGTGACCTGGCGGATATGGTTCACGAAAAAATGGCAATAAGCCAGGAAGTGTCTTTGGACGAAATGGATGCGCGCAAATTTCCCATCAAGCTTCGGGATGGCGTGGCCCGTCTTTTTGCCCCCCATCTTTAATTTTCAGAACTGATAACGGAACCCCGCGCCGGGGCCGTCCTCCGTGAATACGAGTCCGAGCGCGGTGCTCCATGTCGGGGCGTACATCAAGGTTGCCTTCCACTCGGTTTTCTCCCCTTCGCGAAACCGCAGCTCCGCTTCGGACATGACGTATTTTGTCCATTGGAACTCCTTCCCCAAATCGAGCCGCGTATCACCGCGATGGTCCACCACGGCGTCCGCCTGGATCAACATTGGAAGCAGATAAGCGACGCCGACCGCGCCGGCGCCCTTCTCGTCAAACCAGGTCCCTCCGAAAAACAGGTTCAGGTTTTTCCCAAACCATTGCCGCCGGAATAGATCGCCTTCTTCTTCCCATTCGTCTCCATGCTTTCGACTCTCAACCCGCGCGTCCCACTGGCTCCAGGTTTTGAGCAGGGAAAAGCGGCCTTCAATCACATTGGTGGCCGCGTCGATCCGCCCGCGTGTATAGATGTGGTCGTGCTCATGGGGATCATGTTTTTGGTGCTCGGTGATTTCTTTGCGAGGGACGAAAGTGGAATAACGCACGACGCGCGCCATGCCGGTTTTCAAGTGATAGAGATTGTGGCAATGAAGCATCCATTCGCCGGGTTCGTTCGCCAGGAATTCGATGGTCCGGGAAGAGTGGGGCGACACGTCCACGGTATGTTTCAGCGGGGACCGCTCCCCAGCGTCGGTCAAAACCCGGAAGAAGTGTCCGTGCAAATGCATCGGGTGATGCATCATCGTCTTGTTATCGAGGGTGAAACGAACCACGTCGCCTTCCTCAATGGTGATATTTCTCTCTTGGTGGATGGCTTTTCCGTTGATGTGCCAAACATATCGCGACATATCGCCATCCAAAACCAGTCGCACATCGGTAACACGCGCATTGGGCGAAAAAGCCGTGACGGATTCAGAACGCAAATTGTCTACGGTGAGTGTGTCTACTGTCGATTCCGGAGCGGGAGAAGATTCATGGGAGGCGTGAGACGCCGGATGGTGCATATGATGACTGTTCTCAGCGTTATCCGGTGTGTTGGGGGCCGGATTGTGCGAAGCATGACGGGCATGATTTCCGTGACCACCATGGTTCATGGGCGCATACAAGTCCGGGGCGGGTCGGACGGGGGCAGGAACGTTTTCCCCCATTCCAATCCAGCCCGAAGCCGAACCGGTCCCGTCTTGGGCCGTCGCTTTCAATTCATAGTTTTTGTGCTCCGGGACCTCAAACAGAATGTCGTACGTCTCGGCCATTCCCATCAAAAATTCTTTTGCCATTGTCGGCTCAATATCGACGCCGTCGGCGGAAATGACCTTCATCGGCACATCGCCCAACGCCACGTAAAAATATGTCGAAGCGGCGGCGTTGATGATGCGAACCCGAATTTTCTCTCCCGGATGGGCCGTCAACAGCTGCGTGTCGCGTTTGCCGTTGATCAAGAAGGCGTCGTAGCCGACATCCGAGAGGTCCATTCCCCCCATGCGCGAGAACTCGTTTTTGATCATTTCACCGAAACCGCCGGCCCGGATCGCGCCTCCCCACGAGCGAATGCTCTTTTTCTTGAATTGATAATAATCGCCGTCTTTCCGGAGATTTTTCAGGATCTTGGTCGCGTCTTCATCCGACCAATCGCTTAGGACCACGACGATGTCTTTGTCCGCAACGATGGTTTTCTTTTTGGGGTGAATGATGAAGGCCCCGTAAACTCCTTTTTGTTCCTGAACATTGGTATGGGAGTGATACCAATAGGTGCCCGACTGGCGGATCTTGAAACGGAACGTGAAGGATTTTCCGGGAAAGATGGGCGGCGTGGTCACATAGGGAACGCCGTCCATTTCATTGGGAAGCAAAATACCGTGCCAATGAATCGACACCTCGTCGTTGGTCAATCCATTTGTCACCACGATTTCCGCTTCATCGCCTTCGGTGAATTCCAAGACGGGAGCCGGAATGTTTTTGTTCACGAGAAGCGCAAAGTCCACTTCTTTATTCCCGCTCACATTAAAACGTTCCTGCGTGATGGTGAGATCGTATCGAACGATTTTTGCTTCTGCTGTCACCATGAAGGTGAAGAGTGCAACTGTAGGTAGGAGAAATTGCTTCAAGAGAAAAAATTTCGGAGCGGTGGGAATTGAACCCACGACCTCACCCACCCCAAGGGTGCGCGCTACCACTACGCTACGCTCCGTCGAAGGGCGAAGTGTACAAAAAGCGTGCAAGGGTTATTCCCCCTCTTCGGCCTTGATTCTCCGGTGAACATCATGGTCGGGGCCGTCCAAATCAACAACGGGGCGGCGTTTGGCTGCATCAAAGCGCTCCCTAAGAGACGTGGTCCACCACGTGAACGCGTCGCGAATATTAAGCAACCGTTGCTTTTTATCTTTGCCCCGGTAGCGACCGTCCTCGAGTGTGTGGACCAGCAGGGCGACCCGTTCTCCGCTTACGGAATCGAGGCAATCCATTTCCATTGATACGCTTGCCAGCAGTGTGTCCAGCCGGAGAACCAAAAATTTTTCCTCATCCAGTTCCACGTGGGACGGCTGAATATCAAGGATGGCGGTTTTTATTCGCAGTACATCGGGTCCCGCTTTGTCGACGATTTGATAGCCGTCTTTAAGAGACGCAATAAGCTGTTCCCGGAAACTTTCGGCAAGTTGCGTTTCCTCTTTTGGGCTAATTCCACGGTTGGACGACTCATTGCTGGAAATTATGACGGGGTCGATAAGAAACTTCGAGTAGGAGACCGCCTTTCGATTCGGGTTCTGATATACCCAAACGTCTTTGTCTTGGACGTCCCTTCGCAAGGGAACGCCTTCGCTGAAA
>CAYOPN010000061.1:0-11226 GCA_964405835.1 uncultured Elusimicrobia bacterium
AAGGCGCGCGCGGGGTTATCGAAGGGGGAATTTGTCACGGCCGCGCTCTTGGTCGAGCCGTCGGGTTTTGGAGGATTGGCTTGGACGCTTGAGCCGGGACAAGCCGCCTTCTCACTTCGCCTCAATCCCGAAGATGCGGTGGCAGGATTGGTACAACCCGGTGATTTTGTTCGCGTGTTCTCGACCGGCGACACCGCGGCGCGCGTGGCGCTCGAGCGTGTTCGCGTGGCCGGTGTGGGGGAAAGGTTATGGGACCCGGCTGGTGCGCCGGACGGAGGGGAAATTTCCAAAGGCATGGCAGGAGAGCCTCTGCTCATTACACTCGTGGGATCGCCGGGCGATGCGTTGTTGGTCCGTCAGGCGGTCACAAAAGGGGCGGTCAGCCTTGCGCTGGTTTCACCAATCGGTGTCCCCAACCCAGAAGGAGAATGACATGACAACGGCCAAAAAGGATTTGGATTCCCGTCCCTGCCGCTTTTGTGGGAAACCCAATCCAGCAAACGTCTTTGTTTGCCTCCATTGTTACAAGGTCCTTCGCGAAAAGCCAAAAATGCCTTGGTACAAAATGTCTATCAAGCCCTCGCTTCCGGTCAGTGTCACATTAATCGCGCTCGCATTGGCCGGCATTTTCTTCATCAAACGTTGGATGGAAAACCTCGAGGCCCAAATTTCGATGAACTTCAAGAGCGAAGATTACAGTGTTTCGCTCATCGCCGAAAAAAAGAAAGGCGACGTAGAAATCTCAACCCCTCCTAACTAACACTCCCCTCCAAAAAGGAGTGTCTTATGCTGTCATCATTGCCCGCCGTGGCGGGTTTTTTTCCGCCGCGTCCCGCGCGTTCGGGGGACATGGTTGTATTTTGCTCGCTTGCCGATGCCTTGGCCAAGCGAACGGGTCCGTTGCAAGTGGCTTTTCCCAAGGAACGGGTCTATCCGTCATTGTTGGACCAGGTGGACCCGGTGCGCATGCTGCCGGTGGCCGAAGATGCACCGGCGTTGTTTTCCAACGACATGCCGCTCTTGGTGATGCCACCATCGTTGGGCTGGTTGTTAAAAAACATGGACCCGTTGCGGTTGCGTTGTTTGGTCGGCGTGTCACCGACCGTTGACGATGTCCGTTGCGCGCACGATTTAAAAGGAAGGTTGCTCGCGTACGGGCTCGCCAAAGAGCAAATAAAGCTCTTTTTATGGAACCACGGACAACCGGGCGGCCTCGCGCTGGATTTGATTGAGGACGAGATTGGGCTGATGGACGCTGTGATTCCGTTTGATCCCGGCCTCGTGTGCCGCGCTGAAAATGAGGCGTGTCTTTTGCAAAACGTGAACGCCCGGTCCGGAATGGTGACCGCGCTGGAGAAATTGGCGGTGGAAACCGCCCTGTGGATGGGTCGTCCATTGTCCTGTTCTTCCACCGGCCTTTCTTCGCGCGAAGCGTTGCGCGAATTGGAACGGCGCGTGACCGCGGTCTTATGGAGCACATTGGACCATGCCCCGGAGCGCGGGCATTCCGCGCCGGAAATGGAAGCGCAGATTGATCGCGCCTTGCACGACGCGTTAGCTGGAAGCGCCGGTGGACCTCAAGAACCTTCGGATATGGCCGCGTTGCGTCGTCGCATCATGGACCATGTCACTGGTCTTGGTCCGCTCGAAGAATTGATCCGCGACGTTTCGGTAAACGAAATCATGGTCAACGGTCCCAAGGACATATTCGTTGAACGGAGCGGTGTCATTGAAAAAGACCCAGCGGAATTTGATTCGGAGAGCCAACTCCGGACCGTGATCGACCGCGTGGTCGGGCGCATGGGCCGCCGCGTTGATTTGTCGTCGCCGCTCTGCGATGTCCGCCTGCCGGACGGATCGCGCGTGAACGTGGTGCTTCCGCCGTTATCATTGGCCGGCCCCGTGCTGACCGTCCGCCGGTTCAAGACGCTTTATCAATCGGTGGAGGATTTGATCGCCGCCGGCACGCTGACGGCGGCGCAAGCGGACCGGCTGCGGCAAGCGGTAATAGAAAGAAAAAATATTCTGGTGGCCGGAAATTCCGGCGCCGGAAAAACCACGCTCCTAAATGTGCTGGCCGGTCTGGTCCCGTTTGAAGAGCGCATCCTTACGTTGGAAGACGCGGCGGAACTGCAAGTAAAGCGTCCGCATGTGGTGCGGCTTGAAACGCGGCCCGCGAATGCCGAAGGATTGGGCAAGGTGACGATGGTGGACCTGGTCACCAACGCGCTGCGCATGCGTCCCGACCGGCTTGTGATCGGAGAATGCCGTGGCGCCGAGGTCATCCCGATGCTGCAGGCCATGAACACGGGCCACGACGGTTCAATGACGACCATCCATGCCAATTCCGCGGCGGACGCGTTGCGGCGGTTGGAATCGCTCGTGCTCTTGCACGCGCCGGAATGGTCCATTGAGGTCGTGCGCGATCAAGTCCGGGCCGGCATCGACCTGGTGGTCTATTTAAAACGCCAGGGCGCCGAGCGGAAATTGTTGGAGATCGTTGATGTCGAGTGACGATCTCGTCCGTCGCCAATGGCCCGCCGCTTTGTTGTTTTTGGCGGGGAGTCTCAAGGCCGGCCTCACCATCGATGCGGCGTTGGTCCTGCTTGCGAGCGAAGCGCCGGAGCCGCTTAAGTCGCGCCTGGTTAAGGCCTGCGCCAACAAAACGCATTTGCCGCCCGCTCTCCGCATCCAACAAATTGTGAACGGAGATGGGTTAACGCTGCCGCGCGCGGCGCTTTTGTTTTCGCAGCGCGCGGGCGGCCAGGCGGCGCCGGTGCTGGAACAATGCGCTCAGACACTCCAATCGTCCATGGAAATGGAGGAACGTTTGCGTGCGTTGACCGCCCAAAACCGGACGTCCGCCTGGATTGTAAGCCTTGTGCCATTTGGAGTCCTGTTGTTTTTCTCGCTCTTCGCGCCCGATTACATCGCTCCGTTGTTTCAGACACGGACCGGTTTATCGGTGCTGGCCATTGCCGCGGCATTGGTAACGGTTGGATTGATGTTGGTCCGTAGGTTGGCGCGGCTCGAATGACCATTGCTCTGTTTGCGTTGAGCGCGGCGGCTCTTTCGGGTTGGCTGGTTTGGGAAAGCGTAGGTCTGTTCCATTGGTGGGCCGCGCGGACGTTGCTCCGGCGCGCGTTCCGGCGCAAGGGGGACGCGGGTGGGCGATTGGTACCGCGGGAATCGCTAAAGACCGTGCCCGATTTCCTCGATTTGCTGGCGCTCGGTGTATCGGCGGGCTTGACCGTTGAGCGGGCGTGGTCCGAAGCTGTCCAGGTTTTGCCGGCCGGTCCTCTGAAGAAAGTATTGGGATCGTTTGAGCGAAACATTCTCTGGGGCCGGTCGCGCGCCGAAGCGTTTCGCGAGGTCGCTGCGCGTTTGAGCGATCCGCAGTTGCGAATGACGTTCGCGTTGATCGAACAAGCCATGGGCCACGGTCATTTACTGAAAGATGTCCTGATCGACCAAGCGCGCGCGGTCCGCCAACGCCGCTGGCTCGAACTCGAACGCCGCGTCCAGACCGCGGGCCTAAGACTCCTCCTACCGATTTTCCTCTTCATTCTCCCCGCGGTCTTCCTAATCCTACTCGCCCCGCTCCTAATCTCTTTTTCTGAAGGTAAAGGTTTCTTTTGACCAACGGTAGCGCCGCGCGAATTATTTCCCCTCCCCGCAAGGGGAGGGGACAGGGGTGGGGTAAGCGCTGCCGTTATCAACCCTATTTCTGCTTCACCAAGCCCAGCCAAAAAATTACAGGAGAATCAGATGTTCGACTTTAATGCACAGGACCTCCGCAAAAATCCCACGCATGCAGAAATCATTCTTTGGGGATACCTACGCGCCAGGCAAATGCTGGGATTAAAATTCAGGAGGCAACATCCGCTCGGGCCATTCATTGTTGATTTTATTTGTCTCAGTAAAAAAGTGGTCGTTGAAATGGATGGTCCTATACATGACGAGAGAAAGGCCTATGATCAAAAGCGTGATATGTGGTTGAAGATGCAGGGATTCACGGTCATTCGATTTAGAAATGAAGAGCTGATAGATAATCCAAAGGATGTATTGTTTAAACTGAGAAACCAGTTGCTTCAAATGATGGGATTTCGGCCGTGGACAGATGCAGGGTTGCCCCACCCCTAACCCCTCCCCTAACGGGGAGGGGAACAGGAATTGGGCGGTTTTTGAAACGGTACCTTGCTTTTGTTCTAATGCGCCGAGCATACTCTTGCAGAGGTAACCCATTGGAAACCAAGGCTTTAAAAGACAAACGCATTGTTGTCACCGGCGGCGCCGGTTTTCTCGGCAGTCATTTGTGCGAACGGCTTTTGGCGCTCGGCGCGCACGTGACCTGCGTCGATAACTTCCTCACCGGCAAACCCGACAACATCTCTCCTTTCTTTAAAAACCCAAAATTCGAATTCATCAAACACGACGTTACCCAGGACCTTTATCTCGGCAAACCCGTTTTCGCGATCCTGCATTTTGCGAGCCCCGCGAGCCCCGTCGATTACCTCGAATATCCGATCCAGACGTTGAAGGTTGGCGCGCTCGGCACCCATAAAATGTTGGGACTTGCTAAAGAAAAAAAAGCGCGCTTCTTACTCGCTTCCACGTCGGAAACGTACGGCGATCCGCTGATCCATCCGCAGCCGGAAAGTTATTGGGGCAACGTGAACCCGATCGGTCCGCGCGGCGTTTACGACGAAGCCAAACGTTTTGCCGAAGCCATGACCATGGCCTACCACCGCTTTCACAAAGTCCAGACCCGCATCGTGCGGATCTTCAACACCTACGGCCCGCGCATGCGCCCCAGAGACGGTCGCGCGATCCCGGCCTTCATCAGCCAGGCGCTGAAGAACAAACCGGTCACGATTTTCGGAAACGGAAAACAAACGCGTTCCTTCTGTTACATCGAAGACGAAGTTGAGGGCTTGCTGCGATTGCTTGTGTCCGATTATCCGTACCCGGTGAATATCGGCAATCCGCATGAAATGACCATCGAACAATGCGCGCGTCTGGTCATCCGGTTGTGCCGCAGCAAAAGCCGGCTCGTTCACAAGCCGTTGCCGGTCGATGATCCGAAAGTCCGCCAGCCCGACATCACGCTCGCCAAAAAAATCCTGGGTTGGACGCCGCACGTGAAACCCGAAGCCGGTTTCAAAAAAACCATCGAATGGTTTAGCGAATGCTGAAAGGCCACGGGATCCGCGGATTCCTGATTTGTCTCGCCGTCACTTTCACTGTTTTATTGCTGTTTGTTGCTAATGGGCTCGATTCGCTGGAATTGAAGTCGGTCGATTTCCGGTTCCATGTCCGCGGCACCCGTCCCGTAGATAAAAACATCGTGGTTGTCGCCATCGACGAACCCTCGATCGCCAAGCTGGGCCGCTGGCCGTGGCCGCGTTCCCATCACGCGAAGTTGGTGCGCACCTTGGCCGCCGCGGGCGCCAAGTCGGTGGCCTTCGACGTGCTCTTCACCGAGCCCGATCTCCAGAACCCCGCTTCGGATGCGGCGCTGGCCAACGCGGCCGCCGACACCAACATTGTCACCTCCGCGTTTTTCTTTCCGGGCGCGCTCGATCACAATTTGATCGGCCACGATCCGCTCTTTCCTTTCAAGGCGCTGGCCGAAAACAGCTATCCGGGTTACGTGAATTTCATGCCGGACCGGGATGGCGTCTGCCGGCGGGGCCATTTGTATGCGATTGCCGGGGAGGACGTGTACCCATCGCTTGCGGTGTCGGCCTTCGCCCGTGGGCAAGGAAAATCGTTTAAAGAAGCTTTGCCGGAGCTTCCCGTTATCGTCGACCGAGACCCGTATCTGGCAAAGAACGAGCTCTTCGTGAACTTTGCATATTCAACCGAAGAGGACCCCTACAAGATTTATTCCTACGTCGATGTGTTCGATGGAAAAATCAACGTGAAAGAGGCCTTCGCCGGAAAAACGGTGTTGGTGGGCGGGACGGCGGCGGCGCTTTTCGACATAAAGGCCATTCCGTTTACTCCTATTTATTTCGGCGTGTTGTTGCACGCGAACATCATCGACAATTTGATTTCCGGCAATTACATGCGCGAAACCCCGCGTGAGATCACGTTCCTGTGGGTGTTGCTGGTGGGTTTGGTGTTCGGATTTATTTTGCCGCGCTTTTCGCCCATGGCGAAGTTGGTGTCTTTCCTGGTCGTCACGGGCGCGGGTGTGGCGGTCGCGGTGTGGTTGTTCTCAACCATGAACCTCATTGTGCCGATGGTGGCCCCGCTTCTGACCAGCGTCGGCTGTTACGGCGGTGTTATTTTCTACCGGCTCATTGTTGAAGAGCGGGAGAAACGGAAAATCAAAGGCAGTTTCAAACAATATTTGTCCCCGAAGATCATCGATATTCTGACCAAAGACCCCTCCAAGCTCCGTTTGGGCGGCGAAGAGCGCGAAGTGTCCATTTTCTTCCTGGACATCGCGGGTTTCACGACAATGTCGGAAGCGCTCAAGCCCACCCAACTCGTCGAAGTCATGAACCATTGCCTGACTGAATTCAGCGGCATCATTTTGAAACACGACGGTCTCATCAACAAATACATCGGCGACTGCATCATGGCGTTCTGGAACGCGCCAGCCGACCAGCCGCGCCACGCGTCTCAAGCTTGCCTGGCGGCGCTCGAATGCATCGCGATGCTGCCCGAGATCAACCGGAAATTCCAGGAGAAGGGCCTGCCCAGTATCGATTGCCGCGTGGGTATCAACACGGGCACGGTCGTCGTCGGAAACATGGGTTCCATCGAAAAATTCGATTACACGGTGTTGGGGGACCCGGTCAATCTCGCGTCTCGCTTGGAGGGTGCTAACAAGCAGTACCACACGCGCATCATGGTTTCCGACGTGACATTCGAAAAGGCGCGCGAGGACATCGAAGCGCGCGATTTGGACCTTATCCGTGTCAAAGGAAAGAAAGAGCCACGGAAAGTATTTGAAGTGATCTGCAAGAAAGGGGAACTCATCGAGGAAATGTCCGAAGGCCGCAAACGCTACCACCAAGGCCTCGGCCTTTACCGCCAGCGCAACTGCCATGAAGCGATTGAGGCCTTCCAATCCGTTTTTGATTACTTGCCGAACGACCGCGTGACCCGCGTCTACCTCGAACGCGCCCGCGCCTTCTCGATCCAACCCCCGCCGCCCCAATGGGACGGCGTCTACGAGCTAACCTCCAAGTAATTTTTTCTCGACGGCCCTTTATATTGTTTGTACATTTATTTGTACAAAATTAAGTACAAAGGAGCCCCCTCCCATGCAACGCATCCAATTGAACCAAGACATTCGTCCGTTATCGGAATTTCGCGCCAATGTTGCCGCATTCATTGAGCAGGTCCATAAAACCAGCCGGCCGCTTGTTATCACCAATCATGGAAAAACATCGGCCATTTTGATGAATCCCGCCGAATATGAAGCGCTAATTGAGAAAGTCGAGTTGATGCAAGATATTATGAGAGCGGAAGCGGATATCGCCGCCGGTCGCGTTTACACACAAGAGGAAGTAGAAAAAAGGGTAAGGAAGCTTCTCAAGAAAAAATGAAGGTTGAATGGTCTATTTATGCTTCTACCCAGTTTGAAGATTCACTCCGGTTTGTTGCGGTTGATAATCGCCGGGCGGCGGAATTGCTCTCAAATAAAATTAAGCGCAGCATCCAAAGATTACAGATGTTTCCGCGAAGCGGTCGGGTTGTCGGCGGGATTGATAGGAAAGATGTTCGGAAAATTATCAGCGGCAACTACAAGATTTTTTATCGTGCAAGTTTAGGTGGGATTCTGATTTTGGCGTTCAAGCATTCCCGCCAGAGAATTCGTCCCAAAGACATTAAATTTTTTTCGAATCCAGGTGACATTGTAAAAGCAAAGGACATTGTTTTTCCGGATGACCCCATGCGAGGGCCCATAATGTGATTAGTAGTGGCCGAGGGTCCCGTCTTCTTGGGACTTTTTCAGCGCTAACTGGAAGGCCACGATGCCGATGGGCCAGATGAGCAGTGTGCACATGGCGAGGAAAAACAGATCGTCTTGGATCACGTCCACGCCGGCGTTCATGAGCAGGCTTTTGCGGAGCGCTGACAACGCATGGGTCATAGGGACCCACTGGGACACCGAGCGCATCCAGTCGGGCAGGATTTCCGTCGGAAAATAGACCCCGCCAAACAATTCGCCGGTGGAAGCGATGAGCCACGTGACCGGGTTGCCTTTCTTGAAACGCAAAATAAACGCGGCGGCCAAAATCCCCAATCCCATGAACGTGGTCAATGTGAGCAGAATGGCCAGCGCGGCCGCGGGGCCGTTCATCATGCCGAAACCAAATCCGAAGGCCGTTGTCGCCACCACAAAATAGATCACCACTTCGAATGTCGCGTAGAGAAAGTCCCATTGGGCCGAGCCGGCCAGAAAGGTCGGCACGCGAATCGGGGTGACCAGCACGGATTCCAAAGTGCCCACGTATTGCTCCTGCCGAAGCGATTGCGAAAAAGCGTTCAGTCCCACGCTCTGGTAGGTCGAAAAAGCGATGCCGACCAGCACAAACGGGAAGTAGGCGCCGCCGTACTGTTCAATGGCCGGGAGCGCGCCCGTGTCGAAAAGCCGGGCCACGTAATAAAAGGTCGTGGCGCTGAAGATGATGCTCGCGACATCCAGCAAGAACGCGAATTTGTAGCTGATCATCTGGCGGACGTCGCGCAGCAGGAAAGCGCCGAACACGCGGAAAATCATGCTTTGGGTTCCTCGATGGCCTTCAGATAGATCTCTTCCAAGGTCGAAGCTTTCAGCTCGTTCTCGAGGTCGAGGCCCTCGACCACTTTCACGATCTCGCCTTTGCGCATGATCATGATCATGTCCGCCACGCGCCGCGCCTCTTCCAATAAATGGGTCGAAAGCAGGACGGTCTTTTTCTGGATGCGGGTCAAATGGTCTTTCAGGAGCCGGCGGAACCGCACGGTCGTTTGCGGATCCAGGTTCCGGATGGGTTCGTCCAACAAGAGTACGGGGGGATTGTGAAGCAGCGCGCGGGCGAGGCCGATCTTCTGCTTCATGCCCGAAGAGACCTTTTGCAGGTTCTTGTCCATTTCGTCGTCGATGCCGATCTGGAGCGCGATGTTGCCGATCTGCCTGTTCATTTCCTCATCGGAAAGTCCCTGCAGCGCGCCGAAAAATTTCAGGTTTTGCCGGCCCGTGATGCGTCCGTAAAGGCCGCTGCGTTCCTCGGCGGGCATCCATCCGATGTCGGCCCGCGCGCCTCGCGGGTCGGCGATCCGGTCGATGCCGTGCACATGCACGTTGCCGGAAGTGGGTTCAATCAGGCCCGCCAGGATCTTTAAAAGGGTGGTTTTGCCGGACCCATTGGGCCCGAGCAGGCAACAAACTTTTCCCATGGGAATTTGGAACGTGAGGTTTTTCAGGATCTCGACGCGACCGTAGTTTTTGGTGAGGTTCTGGACGTCGATCGCAACGGGATGTTCTTCGGCACGGACGTGGTCAACGGGCCCTTTATCAACGCGCAATTTGCCGTCGCGTTGGCGCTCCGGCCGGTTATTTTTCATGGCGCGTATTGTGTTACTTTTTCAATTCGTTTTCAAAACAATACTTCGTCATCCCCGAATGTCTTAATCGGGGATCCAGGACCTGGGACAACGGCAATGATGAATTTAAGGAGCTGGATTCCCGCCTTCGCGGGAATGACGGTTATTCGATTTCAATGAGGAGGGCGGAATCCAGCGTCGCTGAAAAACGTTTGCCATCGATCGATCCGTTCACAAAGGCCTTGAGGCCCGCCGACATATCGCACGGGGCGGCAACGTCAAAATGGAGTTCGGTCGATACCGTGGCGTTCGGCCCTACGTTCAATGTGACCGGCGTCGACATGGTCAGGTGTTTGCCATGCTCCAAGCACGAGCTTGCGGCCGCGTACAAGACCCCTTGGACTTCCACGCGGGCGGTCTGGGAATCGTCGTTTTTCACGATGGCCTGCACAGTATAAGGAGAGCCGATTTGGGCCGCCCGGTCATTGGCCACCAGGCGCAACGAGAGGTTCTGGCCTGGGATCACTTGCGCAAAGCCGAAGGCGATGGCCGCGGTTAGGACCACAATCACCACGACCGCCAAGCGGACAAGACCG
The DNA here is from genome assembly GCA_964405835.1 of uncultured Elusimicrobia bacterium. Lineage (GTDB taxonomy): Bacteria > Elusimicrobiota > Elusimicrobia > F11 > F11 > JAJVIP01. Next base: position 10,146 of record CAYOPN010000061.1, read on the forward strand.
ACCCGGCGGACCCAGCTATGTTTGAAATTCGGCAGATCGCTCATGTCTCCCATAACCCTCTCACCATAACTCCAGGGCCGTGACAAACCCGTGGCATTCCAACGCCAAATGAAGGACAATTCTCCTATGAAAAAATCAACCCTGCTTATTTTGACGCTGGTTTCCGTTGCTCCTCTATTGGCCGCTCCCGCACCTCAAGAGTTTCGCATCACCGACGCCTCCGGCCAGGTGGCCGTGATACCCAAGGGGAAAACCCAGGGCGCCCCTGCGAAAGTAGGCACACCGCTCGAAGCCGGCGACCGGCTGGTGACCGGGAATAAAGGAAGGATCGAAGTCGCCTCCAAAGAAGGCACCGTGCTTGAACTCAAGGAAAGGTCCTTTGCCCGTATTCAGGAATTGTCACCCGGGAAGACATCGTTTTTTGTGAAAGTGGGACGGTTGCTTGGACGGTTTGCCCCTTCAAAACAGACTGGAATTGCATATCGAATTCGCACCCCGGCCGTGGTGGCCTCGGTCCGCGGCACGGACCTGGCCGTGGACGTGGCCGAAAGCGGCGAAACCCAAGGTGGCGTGGTGGAAGGAGTGGTCGAGTTTGAGCGCCCCAAATACGACACCAAGGCGACGATGGGTTGGAGCGATGAAGATCCGCGGCTCATGGAAGACAACCTGGGACCGGAAGCCGAAGATGAAGCAAAAACGGAAGTGGAAGAAGAAGCCGCAGAAGATGTGGACGAACCGGGTGAAGCTGAAGATGAAGTGGAAGTGTCGACCGGGGAAGGCATTTCCGTGAAACCGAACGCGGTGCCGCAAAAATTACCATCGATCCCACCGGTCATTGTGTCTGATCTTGCCTGGTTTCAGAGTGTGCGCGAACGTGTTCCGAAGTTGCGCGACGAATGGAAAGATTTGGACGCGCCCACAAAAATGAAGATGCGCCAGGCCGCGCTCCGCGAGCGGTTGGATTGGAAAATTCCGGAAAAACTTCAGCCCAAACCGGTCCGCCCGGAAAAAATCTCACCGAAAAAACTGCAACCATAACGAGGCCAATTCCCTTCTTTTTCCTTTAATTTCGCCCGTTGTT
>CAYOPN010000062.1:0-11013 GCA_964405835.1 uncultured Elusimicrobia bacterium
TCCAACGGAACACTATAAAGGAAGGACCCGGTAAACAGCAGGTTGTCCGCTGAACCAGCCCCTGCCGGAGTACCACCGTTTCCGGAGCCACCAACATCGCCTCCGGAGGAGGAGGGCGGAGCAGATGGCGATGAGGGGGGCGGCGTGCCGAGCTCATCACCCTCTGAGATACTCCAACCATTTGCAAGCAATCCCATAAAAACAGCAATGCGAACCAAGGAAATATTTTTGTTCGACATGATCCCCTCCATCGGAATTAAAAATTCAGGAGGGGATCGTAAAACAGAAACACACTGTTCTGTGTAAGCCCAATGTAAATCATTTGTAAAGAAAAATTTCCTTACAAATAATTTACGTTCACCTTACACTGCGCGACCCGCCTTTGTTGTCCAATTCAACTCCCTCGTTCACCGTCGGCGGGCGAGTTCAAACTGAGTCACATCATGAGGAGACAACTATGCGTCGCGCGATAATTCAACTGTCGTTCTTGCTGGGAATAGTGGCAATGGGGAGTGCGGGTGTGCCCAACACCTTTACCTACCAAGGAAGCCTTAAACAGAATGGAGCGCCGGTAAATGGAACGTACCCGGTTGAAATCCGGATCACCAACGCCGCCGGGACCGAAACCTATTGGACCAGCGGCAACCAAATGGTGGATATCACCGAAGGCCTGTACCGGGTGGCGTTGACCTCCGCCAATGTCGATTGGGCCAATAGAGATCCTTATATTGAAACGCGCGTGAACAACGTTCTGCTTTTACCGCGCGAGAAAATGACCAGCACGCCTTATTCCTTTTCCGCACAGAAGGCCGAAACCGTCCGAAATGGAAGTATCGGTCCCGCGTCTCTGAACGTTTCATCTTTTTCTACCAGCGGCGTCGGAGTCGTTCCTCAAGGGGGAATTCTCATATTCCTGAATTCCTGCCCCGCTGGATACGCGGAAGTCACAGCGCTACGGAACCGGTTTCCAATAGGAAGTGATGTCGGTCGAACAAGCACACTGGTTGCTGATATCCCCAATCAATCCCTGGGGGCCGTAGGACATCAACATGCTATCCCGCATACACACACGACCGGGAACCCTTCCAGCTTTACGAATTCACAAGATCTCCGCACCGGGAATAACTGGGTCTCGTTCTCCAATCCCAAATTGCTCTCAGGTTATGACGCGGCCGGCACCGGAGATAACATCGGAATGCGCGGACTCGACCATGCTCACACGACCGGACAACCGAGTTCCACGAACAGCGGCACCACGGACACGCTTCCTCCAAGCCTGACCGTTCTTTTCTGTCAGAAACTTTAAGTCAAATAACAGTCATTAATAGGAGGAGATATGCGTCGCGCAATAATTCAGTTGTCGTTGTTGTTTGGAATCGTAGTAATTGGAAGCGCCGGTGTTCCCAACACCATTACTTACCAAGGAAGCCTTAAACAGAATGGAGCGCCGGTGAACGGGACTTACCCCGTTGAAATCCGGATTACCAACGCCGCGGGGACCGAAATCTATTGGACCAGCGGAAACCGGAATGTGGACATTACCGAAGGGCTTTACCGGATAGAATTGACCACTCCCACCGTCGACTGGGCGAACAAAGATCCTTATATTGAAACACGCGTGAACAGCGTCTTGCTGCTGCCGCGCGAGAAAATGACCAGCACGCCCTATGCATTGATTGCGAAAGATATATCGAGCGCGGTCGCCGGACCCGGTCTCATCGGGGGCTCCGGAGCTCCCATGGCCGTGAATGTAGACAATTCGACCTTGGAGGTAAGCACAGATACCCTCCGGATAAAAAACAACGGTGTCACCAACGAAAAAATCGTGTCGATGGACATGAGCAAACTAACCGGCACGTTGTTCACAGCCAATATCATCAATGCACAGACATCCATGAAATTTGGCGGATTTGAGACGTTGAAAATCATGCAAATCAAAGTGGGGGTGTCGAACACACCGATCGCCATCACGGGAACGGCTTTTCGCGACTCCAATATTTCTGTCTCGATAACCCCAAAGTTGACTTCCAGCAAAATCCTCGTGTTTTGTTTTGGAACAGCGCACATCGATTCCGCGGGCGAACACGCATTTTTCACGCTCGCCCGGAACGCCACGAATATCGGAGATCCGTCGTTTGGATTGGCTTCCATCCTCACAGGGGGGACGGACACAATATCGATGATGGCATACGACTCACCAGCAACCATCTCCGCCGTCACCTATAAAGCCCAAATGCGTTCCACCGGCCAGGCATTAAGCGTAAGAATGCCGTACAACACCGGTGGACTCGGCACTCCTCGCAGCACCATCATTGCCATCGAAATAGCGCAATAATATTTTCCAATGACATTGAAAGCGCTGCATCAATCCACTAGCATCTTATTCGATTCTAATTCGATGCTATGGGAGGACACTCAAATGATTGAAATCGGCGAAGATATCCATTCTCTGACAGACTTTAAAAGACACACAACAAACTACGTGAAACGACTGAAGGGACATCGCAGACCCATGATATTGACGGTCAACGGCAAAGCGGCATTGGTTATTCAAGATGCGGGTTCCTACCAAAAACTACTGGAGTTGGCTGATCGTTTTGATGCGATTTCTGCCATCCAAGAAGGAATAGCGCAATCTAAAAGCGGAAAGGGGATCAGCTTGGAATTATTCGATAAGCGAATGCGCAAAAAGTATGGAATACCGAATAGAAATAATGCCTAGAGCACAAGAGGATTTAGCACAGCTATATGAATGGGTTATCCAACGCGCTCCTCATCGAGGAGAAGCGTGGCACAACGAACTAATCGACTCCATACAATCGCTTGTTCACCTACCACTTCGATGCCCAATCGCGATTGAAGGGAAAGAAATCCAGACGCCAATACGTCAATTGCTTTTCGGAAAACGTCCCTATAAAATTTTCTTTTGGATAGTCGGTCAAAATATCGAAGTTCTGCACATCCGCCGGGGAGAACAAAAACCCTGGGATTTCAAATATTAATTTTTACCACTCGGCCTTTTCTTCTCAGCCTTTCTGATACGCGACTGCGCCTTCTCTCGGAGCCTCTTATTTGGAGAAATCTCCATGACCTGCTGCCATGCCTGGATCGCCTCTTCGTACCGTTTCGCCGCGTAGTGCGCTTTGCCCAAGCGGTAATGTTCTTTCGCTTCCAACAGGTTGGGCAAGCGGGGGGACTTGGATTCCGACTCTTTATCGATCGTAACGCGGCGGGCTTCCGTGTCGTTCAGAACCACGCGCGGCGTGATGAACACGAGCAGTTCCGTTTTTTCGCGCGTGGATGTGCGGCGCTTAAAGAAATAACCAAGCAAGGGGATGTCGCCCAGAATAGGCACCTTGCTTTCAGAAGAGGCTTTATCGTCCCGCATCAGGCCCCCGATCACAATCGTATTGCCGTCGCGAATAATCACCGAAGTCAGGGCTTCCCGGTTGGCCAGGATTGGCGCGTTTAGCTCCGCGTTGACGCCAAGAATTTTTTTGATGACCGGATGCACCTTCATAAACACTTCCCGGTCTTGGTTCACGCGCGGCGTCACTTCCAGTTCGATCGCGACCGATTTGTAGTCAAAACTGCGGATGGTTTCACCGCCTTGGATATTGCGCGTCTGGGTCAAGATCGGCACCTCTTCACCGACGCGGATCATCGCCGGCTGGTTGTTCAACGTCATAATGTGCGGCGTGGAGAGAATGTTCACATTCTTATTGGTGGACAACGCTTGCAACAACGCGTTGAGCTTCCCGTCAGACCGCACAACGGCGTATTTAAATCCCTCGGTAATTATGGAAGCGAGAGAAAAGTTCTGATTGAGCGATCCGGAAAAATTGTGGCCATCCCGCTCAAAACTCAGCTGGTGGCCCCATTCGACGCCGAGCTTGAATTCATCGGTGAGCGTCACTTCCATAATCAACGCTTCAATCAGCACTTGCGGCGTGCGCACGTCCAAACTTTCAATCAACTTCAGCAACCTCCGGATGTTGGAGGCCATGTCCGTAATCACAATCGAATTGGTCCGGTCATCGGACACCAGATTTCCATCGCGGGAAACAAGCGGAGCAAGCTGGCCTTTGAGTTCCCCGGCAGCGAGGAAGCGTAACGGGACCACTTGGCTCATCATGCGGTCTCCCGAGGGGGCCGACATTGCGCCATTTCCTACGCTGACTTCCATCTCACTCTGGACCGCTTCCGCGCGCGAAAGCACTTTCACCATGCCGTCGGTGCCTTCCACCATCGTGAACCCTTTGACCTCGAGGACTTTCTGGAAAATATCAAGCGCCTGTTGCTGTGTTACGCGGCCCGGCGCCATCACCGTCACGAACCCGCGCACCGCGTCGCTTTTGATGAACACCCGGCCCGTCACTTCGCTTACGAACTTAAGCACCATGTCAATATCGGTGTTTTGGAAATTGAGGGTGATGCCTTGATCAACCGGAACAATATTTTGTGCAACGGCATTTTCTGAAGCTGCACAATGAACCGAAGATACAAGCAACGTCATCCCGGCGAAAGCCGGGATCCAGGCTTTAAACTTGTTTCTAAAGCAGGCTTGAAACCTGGGTCCCGGCTTTCGCCGGGATGACGGAAAGGGTTTCATTGGATCCTCAACACCACTTCGAATTTTCCTTGGTAGTCGAGTCGCACTTCGCCCTTGGATTGATCGATGCTGGTGACACGGGCCTCTTCGATCACGTCGCCGCTGCGCAACATGACGGACCGGCCCTGGGGCGCGCTGACAAACGCCAGCGGCTCGCGCCCGTTATTGACGATGCCGGTCACCAGCAACTGGGATTCGAGACCACGCTTCTTTTCTTGTTGCCTTTGCGCTTCTTCTTGGACACGGCGATCGGTTTCGGATTTTTGTTGTTCCGCGACGCGGGCTTGCTCTTCTCTTTTTCGTTCACGCTCCTGTCGCTCTGCCAGAGCCACCGAGGCATCGCGCCAGAGCGGCGCGAAAACGTTGCGGGCCAATTTGAGAGGCAGGACCTTAATTCCAGAAGAAACGGACGGCTTTTCCTCAAAAATACCGCGCACGCGAACGTGCTGTGCCGTATCGGTGGGGGTGACCATTAAGCTCAGGCAAGTGCCGGCGCCCCCGGGGGATTGCAACAGGCCCAAGAACGTCATCGTGGCGGACGGCGTCGACTCCCATTCAATGGCCAACGTTTTCGTCGATCCGCCATCACGCAGACTCAATCCCAAGAGTTTTCCAACACCCGCTTTCCTGGCCAACAAACTCAACCCACTCTCAATGCCCTGCGTGCGCCCCGAATTGTCTTTAACGGAGGCTTGTCGACGGGCCAATTGTTCTCGCTCCAAACGACGGAGATCGCGCTGCAAAAACACGCCGCGGACAGACAGAACGACAAAAAACAAGAATGAAACACCCGCAATCACATAAGGCAACCAGGGAAACCGTTTCATCGCAACAACGCCTTGATCGAAAACACAACGACAGACCGTCCGTCCATTTGTTCGAGGCGGGTCTTTTCGCTGCGCACGTCCCGGAATATTTTCCGTTTCGAAAGCTCCGCGACATAATCGGAAACGATCCCGTAGTCGGCCGCCCGTCCATCGACCATGACAGAGCCGGCGGCCGCGTCGTATCGAAACGAAAGCAGATGCGCTGCCGCCGGTGTTCTCCGCGCGGCCTCCACCAGAGCTCCCAGCGCCTGGCCCGGCACTGCTTTGCTCGAACGCCGGGCCGATTCCTGTTGGGGATTGAGTTCGCGCGTTAACTGCCGCAAACGAACATGCCCATCGTCGATTTTATTTTGGAGCGCCATGCCCAACATCACAAACAAGGCCGCCGCCGCGGACAACGTATTGGTTTTGTGACGGTCCCAAAATTTTCTTACGGGAGAAACATGCAATTCCGGCGCGAGCAACCAGGGGATCGCTTCAATGCCCGCCAAATCGATCGCGCTCTCAGCGCCGCCGGCAGGAACATAAATGGTCTCTGACACATCCGGAATGGATTGCCGGTGGGCTTGGCGCACATGAGAAAGCACTTTGTCGATTTCGGCATTTCCACAAAACAACGGAAAACCTTGATGCAATAACGTCACTTCTTTTTCCGGACCACCGACATCAATGACGGCAACGGTCCCTTTGGAGGCGATTTCGGGCCGCACGGCCATGAGCCATTTCCATACCGCCACAAACCGCAGGCACGTTCCGTCGTTGACCGGAAGCGGCGCCGCAATAAACAACGCAAACAATTCTTGATCGATTGCCGGCGAAACAACGGCCGCCCATGCCAATTCACCAAGCGTGCAGGGGAAAACCTCTTGAGCGAGTCGCTGCAAATTCTCCGGAGACGTATCGGTGATTTTTTTCCACGCGGCAAACGCTTGGGAACGCGGCAGCAAGGTCATTTTCGGGCCGTTCATAATTCCCGCCATAATTCCGCGCGCCAACTGTTCGCGGAGCGACGCCACTGTGTTTCCACGCGTTTCTCGAATTTCCCGACAACGGCGGTACAGCGAACAAGCGCGGTTCCCTCGGCTGCGCCCGGCACGCGCTCCAGACGGACATGACCGGCGTCAAAATTCTGCTCCATTGTCATTGAGACAAAATCCGCCTCGCGCGCCATCATCAACCCCGCCTGCAAGAGCGCCAACGCGCGCGTTTCATCCAATTGGGCCCGGCCACGCGCCGATTGCAAGCGTCCGGCCGCAATGGCCGCCACGGCCATCGCCGACAACGCCGCCAAAATCCACAAAACCGCAATACCGACAATTCCGCGCCGGTTCATATTTTCTTGTTTAACACCGCGGTCATTACCGGGACGATAATTTTTAATCCGTTTATTTGGACCGCGACCGCCGCCGGTAGCCCGCGGATCCCCTGGAGACGCCGGTTGTATTCATCGTCCCAACCCCATGACGGCTGCCAAGCATTTCCGTCAAAATAGCGAAGTTCAAACGCCTCAACATCTCCAAGTAAGGGTTCCCCGGTTTCAGCTGTGTTGGTCCGCCGCCAGATTTCGAGACGCCCGGTTTGACTGTTCTTTTTTGCGGCATATTCCACCTCCATAATGTTCGGATCAACAGCTGCGCGTGTGAAATCGAGTTGCGGTTCCGCGCCTCGTGCATGGCCGGAAAAATAGGTCCGTCCGTCGTCACCGGACAAACACGCGCTCCGGATATCCCGAGCAATAATGGCGGCGGCAACCGCTTCATCGCTTTCGTGCACCGCACGATCGATGATTCCATCCAATCGAACGGCCGCCGTCCGCAGGGCCGAATAACCGGCGGCCGCCGCCAATCCCAGCAAAGCCAGCGTCAGCAAAAGTTCGACCAGCGAGAAACCGCTGCGGAGATCAACGCAGGACTTCAAATGTCTCTTCACGGGGAACTCCGTTCTCGGTCCACATGGCGGTCAAACGGACGCGCTGCAGGTCCGGCGAAAAGGAATGTTCGGAACGCACCCAAGCAAAATCGCCCGAACAAATGCCGGCCGCGTTAACGCCGGCCGTTTCTTCAAGAATTTTTTCTTGGGCACAAGCCGCGAGAGCGGAACGCCGATATCCTTGTTGAAGAGCGTCTCTTGTCCGCGAAAACGCCATTGCGACAGCGCTCACACCCGTGACCAACAATGAAAGCGCGATCAACGCTTCCATCAAAAATATTCCGCGGCGATCAGGGCGCATGGGGCAATTTTTCTCCATTCAGGGCCGCGCGTTCGCGCCCGGCTTTATGTTTAAGCAGCGCCTGGTTTGCTTCCGATTTTCCAATCAACCGTTTCGAAACACCGCGGACGGCAGGCCAACACAACATCACGATCATGCCGAGAATGGCGCAAACCATCGCCATCTCTGCCAATGTAAAACCGGTGGGATTGCGAAATTTAATAGAGGTCATCGGGGCCGCCTTCCTGACCGTCCGGGCCGGCGGAAGCAAGGTCGTAATCGGGATTTCTTGAGCCGGGAGATAGATAGATAAATGGATTGCTCCAAGAATCCAGCGGCACCGCTTTTTTCAAATAGGGGCCTTTCCAATTCTGCGCGCCCGCCGGGTTTTCGCGCAGCGCCTCCAGCCCTTCTTGCGTCGTGGGATAACGTCCGCAGTCGTATTCAAACGCATCGAGGGCCATGGAGATATTCTCCATTTGCAATCGCGTCGCCTGAATGCGCGCTTCTTTTGTGCGGCCGGTCATACGCGGCAATACGACAGAAACAAGAATGCCGAGGATCGCCACCACCAGCATAATTTCTGCCAACGTGAAACCTTTTTGTCGCCCCGACAACATTCGTCGCTCCCGTGAAAGTCGAAGATCCGTCATCCCGGCGAAAGCCGTCCCAGCAGGGACGTACCGACACAATTTCATAATGGAGCGGTACGGGATCCAGGTCTTAAACCGTCTTTTAAAATAATGCTTGAAGCCTGGATCCCGGCTTTCGCCGGGATGACGGAGCGCGCCAGGGTGGCGTTGGGAGGCTTTTGCAGGGATGACGAATGTTTTTCTCATCGGATGTTCGCGCTCATCGAGAAAACGGGCAGCAGCATGGCCACCGCCACAAAACCAACAATTAATCCCATACCAAGGACCAACGCGGGCTCAAGCAACGAGAGCGCCAGTTTGATTTTTAAGTCCGATTCCCGCCGGTAGGTTTGCGTCAGCCGTTCAAAGGTTTTTTCGACTCGCCCGGATTCTTCACCGGCGCCGACCAATTCGCACAACATCGGCGGGAAAAAAGCAGATTGGGCCAGTGAAGAGGACAGGCTGCGCCCCTCGCGCAACCTCACCAGCGTTTCCTCAACAACTGGCCCAAATAGGCGTCCGTCCAACGTTTTACGGGACAGCCACAAAGCTTCCGGAAGCGTGACGCCGCCGCGCAGGAGCGACGCCATGACTTGCGTCCAACGGTGCAAAGCGGCCGTGCGCGCGATTTCGTACAGGATAGGCGCCCGCCGCATCCAACCACTAACACGGTTTTTCAGAATGTTTTTTTGTTTCACCGCATAAACGGATACCGCGGCAGCCATGATCAAAAGGATCCAGCCGTAGGACTTCAGAACGAAAGTGAAACCAACCAAGAACCGAGTCGGCCAAGGAAGGCGCTGCCCCAAGTCTTGAAACAACAATTCAAACCGGGGGATCACAAATACCGTTAGAAAAAAACAAACGGCGATGGACAAAGTCAGAAGTGCCAGCGGATAAGCGAGAGCGGCGCGGAGCCTCTGCCGGTTTTCGATTTCCGACTCGAGCAGCGCGGACAATTCCTCGAGCGTGCCTTCCATACCGCCGGATGACTCACCAGCCCGTACGAGGCCGGTGTAGATGGGACCAAATGTTCCGTTTTGCGCGCGGAGCGCATCCGAAAAACTTTTTCCATTTCCCAACTCCTTGTGGATCGATTTGAGGACCTGACGGACCTGGCGGTCTTCGCTTTGCGCGCCGAGAACGGAGAGGCTTTTGTTCATCGTGAGGCCGCCGCCGATAAGGTCCGACATGCGGCGCGTCATGGTGGCCAAAGCCCGGGGGGAGATGCTCATTGGGTCTCCTCGGTAACACGCAAAATTTCTTCGGTGGTGGTAAGGCCGGCCCGTTCTTTGACGCGGCCGTCGTGAAACAGCGTGCGCATCCCGGTCGCGATGGCCTTTTGGCGGATGGCGGAATGAGAAGCCCGGTCGAGGATCATCTGCCGGACGTCGTCATTAATAAGGAGGAGTTCAAAAATTCCGGTGCGCCCGCGAAAACCAGTGTTCCGGCAGGAATCACATTTATTCCCTTGGCATTGCCGGCAAAGCAAACGGACCAACCGTTGTGCCAATACCGCGTGCAACGAGGAGGCAACCAAATAGGGCTCAACACCCATATCGGTCAAACGGGTCAATGCGCCGACCGCGTCATTGGTGTGGAGTGTGCTGAAAACCAAATGTCCGGTCAGGGAAGCGCGGATCGCGATATCGGCCGTTTCCGCGTCGCGGACTTCGCCGACCATGACCACATCCGGATCTTGGCGAAGCACGGCGCGCAAGCCGGTGGCGAACGTTAATCCGATTTTTGAATGGACTTGGATTTGATTGACGCCGCGCAACCGCACTTCGACCGGGTCTTCGATCGTAATGATTTTCTTTTCAACGGTGTTGATGCGCGAGAGGCAGGCGTAAAGCGTGGTGGTTTTTCCATGGCCGGTTGGCCCCGTGACCAAAATAATCCCGTTCGGCTTTTTAATCAATGCGGCGATCGTGTCCCGGTGGTCCGCGGCCATGCCCAACTCCTCAAGCCCCAATACCAACCGCGCCCGCGGCAGCAAGCGCATGTCGACGCTTTCTCCGTTCATGGTTGGGATGGTCGACACGCGGATGTCCAAATCTCCATCGTGGGTGCGGAACCGGATCCGTCCGTCTTGTGGCAGACGCTTCTCCGCGATGTTCATTTCTGCCATGAGTTTGACGCGAGAGCAAAGCAACGCTTGATAGCGGGCTAACGCGGGGGGAACGGGCACCGCGTGCAGCATTCCATCGACACGAAAACGCACGACCAACTCATCTTCGAACGGCTCAATATGAATATCGGTGGCGTGGTTCTTGTAAGCCTGGCGAATCAAGTCATCCACAAAACGGGCCATGGCCCCGTCATTGCTTTCCAAAAACGCGTCTTCGGTTAAAAATGGGTCTTCGGTGGTTTTGCCGAGTTCTTCCACGGCATCGGCGCCCAAGCCATAATTTTCCTCGATGGCTTTGCGCAGCGCGGACTCTTCCAGGACCGTGGAAATTTCGACCGGCTCTCCAAAAAATGCGCGCAGGTTTTCCAACAACTCCAAATTGGCGTCTTGAAGCGATGCCATTTGAAGCACGCCGTTTTCATTGCGGCCGAGGGGAACAACACCCCACTGCGTTGCCGCCTTTGCAGAGAGTTTTTGCATGGCCGGCAGAATAACCAACGTATGTAAAGTTAATGTAAGGCGGGAGTAAGGCTTTTGTAAGGATTTGGGGCGCAACCCTTTTTTCAGTTGAACTTGGGCATGGTCAAGCAGCTTTTAGATAG
>CAYOPN010000063.1:0-9950 GCA_964405835.1 uncultured Elusimicrobia bacterium
TGCTCGGTTTTGACGCCATCTCCCCCAAAGACGAAGACGCCTATTTCGCGACCGGCCTTGAATACACCGTTTTCCAGATGCTGAAACTCCGTTTGGGCTACAACACCGTCGACAATTTCGTTGGCAACGGCATCACTTACGGCATGGGCCTGCATTTCGCGCAGTGGAACTTGGATTACGCGTTTGTGCCGTTTGGCGACCTGGGCAACACCAACCGTATTTCGGTCGGCGTGCGCTTCGGTCGCGCAATGCAGCTGAAACAAGCCGACCTGCAGGTCGAGGGTTCGTTCCGCCGGGCGGAACGGCAGTTGGCTTTGGGGAACAGCGTCGAAGCTTACAGCACCTTGAACGAACTGCTCTTGATTGCGCCCTGGCACAAACCTTCCGTTGAGCTCAAGGCCAAGATCGAGAAACAATTTGAAGAGATGGCGTCCTCCAAGAACAACGCCCGCATGGAAGCCGAGATTGCCGACGCGTTCACCAACGCGAAAGCCGCCTTCGATCGCGACGAATTGGTCGAGGCCAAGAAAGGGTTTGAGACCATCCTGCGCCTGCAGCCCACCCATGTTGGTTCCAAGGTGTACTTGGACCGTATCGAAAACCGCTACGCGAGCCTCGCCCAAGAGTCGTTCAAACAGGGCATGGCGCTCTACGCGGCCGGCGACTACACGAACGCCATCGCGGCCTTCGAGAAGACCCTTACGATCAAGCCGGACCACTTGGACGCAGCGGCCCAACTTGAGAAGACCAAACAGGTCCAATTGGATTCCAATCGCCGTCAACAAGAGCTTGAACTTTTGGCTGGCGCGGCCGATGCCTACAAGGCAGGCTTGGAGCTGTATCAAAAGAACGATTTGGAAGGCGCTTTGGTGAAGTTTGAGGAAGTAAAAGCGAAGGTCCCCGAATACGAAGAAGTGGGCCGTTACCTCGATCTGACTAAGGCCACGTTGGCCAACGTGCTCTTTGAGCAAGGCCAAGTGCATGCCGACAACGGACAGTTGCCGGAAGCGGTCACAAAATTGAAACGCGCGGTGGAACTCAACCCCACCGACAAGCGCTTCACACCGGCCCTTGAGCTAGCGCAACGCGACCTGGCGATCAAGAACGCCGAAGACTCGAAGAGACTTTATAAAGAAGGCCTGGAAGCCTATTTGGGCGGCCAGACGAAGAAGGCCGAAGAGATTTGGCACCGCGCGCTGGAGATGGACCCGACGAACGAGGAAGCGCTGCAGGCCATCGCGAAGATTGAGGAACAAAAGAAATATGCCAACCCTGATCAGGAGAAATAATGGGTTTGCGCTGACGATACTTCTATCGTCTGCGCTTGTAGTAAACGCCTCGACCATTTCGGTCCAGACCCCTGAAGACAAAATCCTCGCCAAAGGTTTTTCCGCTTATATGGACGGCGCCAACAAACAGGCGCTTTCCTACTTCGAAGAAGTCATCCGCATCAACCCGAAAAATGGCGCCGCCCAACAAGGCCTTGAGAAAGTAAAGGTCCGTCTCAAAAAGGCCACCGAAGAAAAGAAGGCCCGCGCGCTCAACCTTTCCAAAGCCAAGCTCAAAGAGGGCCGGGAATTGCTGAAGAGCAAAGACACCGTGGGCGCCATCGACTCCTTTCACGCCGCCATCGACGCCACGCCCGATTTCAAACCGCCGAAAGCCGAAATCGAGAAGATTCGCCGCGATATGAAACGCATCGTCGACAAGAAGCAACTCAATTTGTCCAAGTGGGCGTTTGCTCGCGGCGTGCAGGCCTATTTGGACCGCGACTGGGCCAAGGCCTGGCGCATCTGGTCGGAACGTTCGCAGCTGGAACCCGAAAATGTGCAACTGGCCAATGCCACCGTGCGCGCCGAAAACAATTTCAAACGCATGATGGTCCGCGAGCAGGAAGATTTCTTCCGCCGTGGCGCCCGGGCGTTTTATGAGCAGGGCCTTTATAAAGAATCCAAGGACAGTTGGGAGAAGGTGCTGGCGTTGCGCACCGACGATATCGAGGCTTTGGAAGGCAAGGTCCGTTCCGAGGACGCGATCCTGCGCGCCGAGGGCAAAGGCCGTTCGAACGAATCGCATGATTTGCTGGAGCAGGGCCTGCAGGCCTACGCGTCCCAGGACTGGCGCCGCGCGCTCACCGCATTCGAGAAGCTGGCGGCGCTTGACCCCGAATACGCGACGGCCAACGAATACATCGCGAAAATCAACCAGCACCTGGCCGGCAGCGATTACCGGCCGGCGCAAGTGGCGGGGGAATCTTTGTTCCGCCGTTCCAAGACCTCGAACCAGGGCAACGAGTCGGTCAAAGTGCCGGATAAATTGGAAAATTTCACTGAAAGTCGGCGCGAATTGGAGTCACAATTGAAGCGTGACCCCGGAAACATCAATACCCAGCGCGAACTGGACCGCGTCGTCAAACAGCAAGAAGACGAGAGCGAGAAAATTTACAAGGAAGGCCTCATCGCCTATTCGCAGGGAAACCGCGCTGCTGCGATCCAGCAATGGAAACAAGTGCTCGTGATTAATCCGGACCATAAAAAAGCATCGGCCGCACTCAAGAAAGCCCGCGCCGAAGAAGATAGGACCGCGGAACCGGAACAATGAAAACCATTTGTCACCCCGCCGAAACTCGTCCTTCCGCCGAAACTCGTCATCCCGGCGAAAGCCGGGATCCAGGTTTTAAACCTGATTTTAAAGACAAGTTAACAGCCTGGGTCCCGGCTTTCGCCGGGATGACGATGTTGGTGGGGTTGTTCTCGATTGGTTGGGCTGAAGAGCCAGCCGTTGAAATTTCCACTCCCGTTGAAACCACCCCGGTTGCCCCGGTTACCTTGCCAATTGTTGCAGAACCCACGCCTCCCGTTGTTGAGAAATCCACTGCCATTCCCGATGTCATGCCGGTCATGACCATTTCACCGATATCGACAGCGACGGTCCTTCATGCCGGTCCGCCCGTGCTTGAGAAAGTCTCGGTCGATGATGCCGGTAACCGTTTGCTTGTGCTCATTCAGACGTCCAAGCCTGTTCAAGCGTTTGTATTTGAGCGTCGCGACCCGCCGTCGTTGTTCGTCCAGTTTGTGGGGACATCGGTCGTGGCGTCCGGAGAGCCGATCCAAGTGGTGGGGGCCGATCCGCTTTCGGAAATCCGCTACGGATATTCCAGTTTTAATGACGCGACCTCGGCCAACCGCGACCGCACCAAAAAATTTCCACTCGAGTATCTGGAATTGAAACTCAACCGTTCGGTTTTCTACCACGTGCAGCAGGAAGGCTGGGTCATTGTGGTCGGGTTGGACCGGACGACCACCAAGGTGGACGTGCCCGATCTGGATTTCCGGTTCCAGAAGGCCAAATACGAAGGCGCTGCGAACCTGCCGCCCAATCCGCGCGTGGACCATTTTGTGGAGATCGCGCAAGCCAATAGCCAGCTTCTGACCGTTTCCCGCGGCGAGGCCGAGCTGGCCAAATTTCGCGTGTGGGAATCACAGCGCGCGTTGTGGCCGTCATTGACCGCTCGCGTCGCCGATACGCGTGGTAAGGAAGTGAACCCGTTCCCCAACGATGCGTTCGAAGGATTTGAGGCGACCACCTACAAACGCGAGGAATACGGAATGCAGGCAACACAGCCGATTTATCAATCGGGCCGTATCTACGGCGCCTACAAACAATCCAAACTCAACCGCGCGATGGCCGTTGAGAACGTACGTAAACAAGCGCAGGACCTCACCTATGAAATGAAGAAGGGGTATTTCTCGCTGCTCAAGTACCAATCCATTTTGCGCATCCGCCGGGAGCTCGTGGCGCAGGGCGAAGTCACCAAGGACATGGTGCGCAAGAAACACAAACTCGATTTGACCTCCAAGGCCGAAGTCCTAAACGTGACCGCGCAAGCGGACCAGTCCTCGTACCAATTGACCTCGGATGAACAAGACGTGGCGTTAGCAAGGCTCGTGGTCATTTCGCTTTTGAACCAGGCCGACCCCGTGCCGGACCCCGTGCCGGGCGCGCTGTCGTTTTCCCGTTTGAGTTTTAACGTGGAGTCCATTATCACGTGGGCGCAGGAACACCGGCCGGACGTGCGCATCGCCACACTGAACGCCGAACTGGCCCGCTACAACATGAAGTCCGCGAGCGGCGACAACAAACTGAAAATCGACGCGTCGGGTTTCCTGGGTAAAGCCGGCGCCGCGTTTGAAGGCGATGAATTCGTCATGGAGGACGCTTGGAACGTGGGCGTGCGCGTGTCGCGTCCGTTCGCGGGCAACACGTTGCGCGGTTCCTACAACAAAGAGCACACGGCGCCCGACCTGGGTCAGACCTTTGTGACCGATTCGCAACAGCGTTCGATCGAATTGGGAATTCTGGACGCCGTTCCCCAGATATCGGCCGAGCAGCAATCGCGTTTGCAATACGAACGCGCGAAAGCGGAACTGGTCGAAGCCAGCCGCAAGGCGGAATTTGAAGTGCGTCAGACCTACTACAACTTGATGAAGTCGGCGCGGCAACTGGAGGCGGTGCGCGAAGACATGAAATACCGCCAAAAAGATTTGGAAATCACGCGGGAAAAAGTGAAGCTCGGTTTGGCGGAGCTGTCACAGTTGATGGCCGCCGAAGTGGCGTACGCGCAAGCCCAGATCACCGAGCAAGACGCGCTCTCCGCTTACAACGTCGCGCTGGCCGACATGGACCGCGTGGCGGGAGCTGAGGTTGTACGGGAGTAATTATTAATTGATCGGTTGATGCTTGATGATTGAGAATTGAAAATTCGCGCTCCGGCATCTTCGATGAATTTTCAATCATCAATTCTCAAGCTTCAAACATCTCAATGAAAACCACTTTATGAATCTCGGTACATTGTTCGTTAAGCGCCCAGTGATGACCTCCATGGTCTTCCTGGGCATTGTGATCTTTGGCGCCATTGCGTGGGTGCGCTTGCCGCAAGAACTTTTTCCCAATATTTCCGTTCCGCAGCTGATCATCATCACGAAATACCCGAACGCGGCCCCTGAAGAAATTGAGAACCTGATCACCAAACCCATCGAAGAAGGCGTCGGCACCGTTCCCAACCTTCGCCGCGTCCGCTCCATTTCGAAAGAAGGCATCTCGGCCGTGAAAATGGAATTCGGTTGGGGCACCGACATGGGCTTCGCGCACTTGGCCACGCGCGAGAAGCTCGACCGCATGAAAGACCGCCTGCCGCAGGAAGCCGAAGAACCGATCATCAAGCGCCTGAACCCGTTCGCGCATCCGGTCATGATCGTGAGTGTCACGGGCAAACTTGATTTGCCGGTCATGACGAAACTTTGCGAGGACATCGTAAAGAAAAAATTTGAAAAGACCGAAGGCGTGGCCGCGGTCACGATTTCGGGCGGGCAGAAAAGGGAAATTTTGGTGGAAGTCGACCGCGGGCGCCTGGACGCGAGCCGCATCTCGCTGCCGATGGTCGTCGATTCGATCAAGAACGCCAATTACGACTATCCGGCTGGAACCACCCAGGGAAAAGTCGTCGAATATCTGGTCCGCACCCACGGACGCTTCACGAACATCAACGAAATCGGCAAAACCATTGTGCAGGTGGAGAACCCCGAAATCGACCCCGTGTACAAATGGAAAAAACGCGAGGACCGCGACCGGTTCGCAACGCCCACCGACCAACGTTTGATCCCGCTCGACAGCCTGGCCGAGATCAAGGAGTCTCTCGAAGACAAAACCAGCTATTCGCGTTACAACGGCAAAGAGAACATCTCTATTTCAATCCAGAAGCAGGCCGAGGCGAACACGGTGAACGTATCTCGCATGGTGCGGCGCGCCATCGACGAACTCAAGGGCTCGCTGCCGGCCGATTTCAACATGAACGTCATTTACGACGAATCGATTTACATCCAGGACGCGCTGGCCAACATGCGCAACAACATCATCGTCGGCGGTATTCTGGCTTTCATCGTGTTGTTTGTGTTCCTGGGCGATTTGCGGGACGCGATGTTCGCGGGCCTGGCCATTCCGGTCGCGATCCTGATCACGTTGATCATCATGCTGTTGTTCGGGTTCTCCATCAACATGCTGACGTTGGCGGGCTTGGCGCTCTCGGTCGGCAGTATGTCCGACTGTTCTATTTGTATCACCGACAACATCACGCGCCATCACCGTGAGTTGGGGAAACCGCTGATGCAAGCGGCCATCGACGGTTCGAATGAAATGATCGGCGCCATGTTGTCGTCCACGCTCACCAATATCGCGGTGTTCCTTCCGTTGTTGTTCGTGAGCGGCATCGCGCAGCAGCTTTTTCAAGGGTTGTTCATGGTGACGATCTTCACGAACTTCGCGTCGTTGTTCGTCTCCCTTACTTTTATTCCGCGGATGGCGGCTTATCCGCTGGACGTGAGCGTCATCATGAAAAAATTCCCGTGGCTGCAGAAATTGATTTTGACCGACGAAAAACAGAACGTGATCAACTCGCGTTACAAACGCTGGCTCGCGTACACGCTCGACCATCCGAAAGCGGTCGGGCAGATCGTTGCCGGAACGGTTGTTCTGTCGATTCTCGTGTTCGCGTGGACGCCGCTTGTGTTCATGCCGAAGATGGACCAGGGGCAATTCATGGTGCAGCTCAACATGCCGATCGGGACCCGGTTAGAGGTGACCAACGACGTCGCGCGGAAACTGGAAGGCATCCTCGGAAATTTCACGAACATCAACACCGCGGTCACGGTCGGGTCGGCGCAGGAAGACGAAGAAATCGAGGCGCTTCAGTCCCATCAAGCGCAGTTGGCGGTCACGGTGGACATGAAAAAAAGCATGACCACCAACGAAGTGATCGAGAAATTTAAAGCGCTGGTCAAACGCGAGAACCTGGAAGGCGGGAACCTTAATTATCTTTTGCAAGACAGCCCGCTGCGTTCCGCGCTCGCCGGCGGCGCGCCCATCGAAGTGGAAGTCAAAGGTTCCGATCTTATGCGCCTCAAATATATTTCCGATGAGCTCGTGAAAAAATTCGACGATGATCCGTACTTGTACGGTGTGCAGACCACCTTCGCGCTCCCGTCCAAGGAAACCAAAGTGATTGTCGATAAAGACCGCGCCGCGGCGTACCAGTTGTCGGTGGCCGACATCGCGAAAACGGCGCTCATTGCCATTAAAGGCATGGTCGCCACCGAATTTAAAGACGGCGGCGATGACATTGACATCCGCGTGCGTCTGCGCAAAGTGGACCGCGAGAACAACGAGAGCATCCGCCAGCTGGCGCTGCGTTCGCCTCAGCGCGGGCTCATGGTGCCTTTGAACGATGTGGCACAGATCTTGCCGGGCACGGGCGCCAGCGAAATCCGCCATCTCGATCAGCAGCGCGCGTTTGTGGTCACCGCCGAGGTGTCGGGTGTTAGCACGTCCAAGGCCATTGAGCAGGTGCGGGAAATCCTCAAGAGCTACCGCGGCTACCGCGACGTCACCATTGAGCTTGGCGGCGAAAGCCGCCGCGTGGCGGAATCGTTCTCAAGTCTCAAGTACACGTTTGTGCTCGCCATTTTCCTGATCTACATGATCATGGCTTCCCAATTCGAATCGATCATGCAGCCGCTCATTATCATGACCACGGTCCCGCTCTCGGTGGTGGGCGTGGCTGTCACGCTCTTTGTCAGTGGAATGCCGCTCTCCTCGGTGGCCGGGTTGGGCGTCGTGATCCTGGCCGGTATCGTTGTGAACAACGGCATTGTGCTGATCGACCACATCAACGGGCTTATTGCCGATGGCGTGCCGCTCCGCGACGCCATTGTTAACGGCAGCCTGGCGCGCATCCGCCCCATTTTGATGACGATGTTCACGGCCGTGCTCGGTTCTGCGCCGCTCGCGATGGGTTTGGGGCAGGGCGATGAACTTGCGCAGCCGCTTGCGGTGGTGACCTTCGGCGGTTTGTTTGTGTCAACGATGCTCACGCTTTTCATCATTCCACTCCTTTATTATTTGCTCTCCCAATGGCAGGCCAAAAAAGCGCAAGAGCAGGTGGCAACAGCATGAACACTTTTTCCAAAAGCACTATTCCCCTCCCCAACGGGGAGGGGGCAGGGGTGGGGAAAAACCGAAGCAATCGCTCCGGGTTGACCCCACCCCTAACCCCTCCCCTTGCGGGGAGGGGAACAATGCTGGTTCTGGTGACGGCGTTGTTGTTTGTCGTTGGATGCAAAGCGACCTACCAGAAGGACACGCTTAAAGAGAGCGTCAAGTTGCTTGCCATGAAGGAATACAACCTGGATGTTGAAGTTGAGCAGGTGGGGCGCACTCTTGGCGTGCGGTTTAAGGTGAAGAACCTTTTGACGGAGCTCTATTCCGGCGATGATTCAATTTACAAACAGATGAACGGGTTGTTCACGGTGCTCGCGCGCGTGTCGCTGTCGTCCGATGTGTCGCCGCAATTTATCGTGCTCGATATCGTGGATGAGGACAACCCGCAGTTCCGTCTGGTCTTCACGCGTTACGAAGAGGACTTGCGGAAATCCATGGCCGAGGCGCTGTCGTTCACCCAGACGCAGGACCGGTTGCTCGAGGAATTTGTGATCGCGGGCCGTCGCGTCACGTTCGACGCGCAGGAAATGGACCTGGTGCGGCTCATGATGATGGCTATCGACTCCCCCTACGCTGAAGCTTCGGGGGACGTGTCCCCCATAGCTTCAGCGAAGGGGGGTACGCCCCCTCCCTATAAATTGGAAGAAGTGGACTTTAAGGATTTTGTGGCGCGTGTGGCGGAGAACACGTTGCGGCGGATGTTGCGGGAGAGGAAAGAAGTTAATCGCGAGGCCGTGATCCGCGAAGTGAAAGCGAATTTCGATGCGCGCGCGGGCGAAAAAGGGAATTTCAAAATGCTGATCGACATGGTGGCGAAACCCGCCGCCAACTTGGCGGGCGGTGCCGGTACGGTCGAGGTGAACCCGCCGCTTTTTATCGAGAACACCGTTTTGCCTCTGGCCGCCAAAGAAGTGCAGGCGCTTTTTAAGAGTTACCGTTTCCGGGACTTCTCGGGCATTACCGTCATGGAGAAAAATAGCGGAAAAATATTAATAGTACCTGGGGGGTGATTCGTCGCCCCGGCAAGTTTTTGGCCGGGGACTCATTTTTTAAAAGCAAGAGATCCCGGCCAAAAGCTTGCCGGGATGACGACCAAAATTATGTTTCTCACTAAGCTCTCCATAAAACGGCCGATCGGAACGCTCATGGTGGTGCTCGGCGTGTGCCTGGGCGGACTTGTCGGCATGTTTGCGTTGCCGGTGGACATGATGCCGAACGCGGAATCCTCCCAAGTGACCATCTATGTCGGCGTGCGTGGCGGCATGCCCTCGGAAGACATCGAACACCTCGTCACCGAACCCATTGAGGAGGCCGTGTCCACGATGTCGGGCCTGAAAGAAGTGCTCTCCACCTCCAAAAAAGACCGCAGCACGGTCACGCTTTTTTTTGAAAATTCCGACAATGTGAAACGCGCGCAGTTGGAAGTGTCGGAGCGCCTTGCCCGCATTAAAGGCAAGCTGCCGCGCGAAATCGAAAAACCGATCGTGGCGCGCTACAACGAGAACGATCACCCGATCGTGATCCTGAGCGCCACCTCCTCCGCCAAGACCCCCGAAGTGATCCGCACCATGATTGAAAAAGATTTGAAACCGCTCATCGCGCGCGTGCCGGGCGTCGGCAACGTGGAAGTGATGGGTGGGCGGCAACGCAAGATCCTGGTTGAATTTGAAAAATCGAAACTGGAGATGCATGCGTTGTCCATCCTGGACGTGATCCGTCAATTGGGCGCGGCCAACATCTCGCTGTCATCGGGGAAATTCGATTCGGGCCGCGATGCGTGGTCGGTGCAATTTGCGGGGGACTTTAAATCGTTGGACGAAATGCGGGAGTTGGGCGTCGCGATCACTAAACAAGGCTCGCGCGTGCGGCTGAAAGACATCGCCACGGTGCGCGATTAT
>CAYOPN010000064.1:0-9911 GCA_964405835.1 uncultured Elusimicrobia bacterium
CAGATCCGTGATGATGTCACCGAACATGTTGTCGGTCACAATCACGTCGAAATATTCGGGGTTCTTCACCATCCACATGCAAGTGGCATCCACGTGTGCGTAGTCCGTCTTCACCGACGGAAACTCCTTGGCCACGTCGTAGAACGTGCGCTCCCAAAGGTCAAATGCGTAGGTCAAAACGTTGGTTTTTCCGCAGAGCGTTAGCATCATTTTCTTGTTGTTACGTTTCTGTGTGTAATCAAATGCATAGCGCAAGCAGCGCTCGACGCCCATGCGCGTGTTGATGGATTCCTGAACCGCCACTTCATGCGCTGTACCACGGCGCAAGAAACCTCCGGCGCCGGCATAAAGGCCTTCGGTGTTCTCACGCACAACCACAAAATCAATGTCTTCGGGTTTCTTGTTGGCAAGCGGCGTCTCCACGTTCGGGAAAAGTTTGACCGGACGCAGGTTGATGTATTGATCAAGTTCGAAACGGAGTTTCAGCAAAAGACCTTTCTCGAGAATGCCCGGTTTTACGTCGGGATGGCCGATAGCGCCCAAGAAAATGGAGTCCATTGTGCGAAGTTCACCAAGAACGCTGTCAGGCAGAATGTCGCCGGTCTTCTTGTAGCGTTCGCCGCCCAAGTCGTAATTCACGAACTCAAATTTAATGTTGTATTTCTTCGCGGCCGCGTTGAGGACTTTGAGGCCTTCACGGACAACTTCCGGGCCGGTTCCGTCACCGGGAAGAACGGCGATCTTGTAGCTGGTCTTAGCGGACTTTGTTTTTGCGGCGGATTGCTTCGTGGCGGTAGCGGATGACATGTGAGTGGTTTCCTTTATTATTGAGAATAATCCTTCAAAAAGTCGGTGATGCCCACGCCGAAGGTCACTTGGACCCAGTTTAGCGTGTCCCCGGGAGCGGAACCGAGCGGATGGTGCTCCAAATATTCGTGAATGTCGAAATGCGGGTTCTCCGTATGGATATATGTTCCGTTGGTTGATCCGCAGTCCTTGACCACCAGCACGTTCCCCTTCAACGTCAATTCCAAATGGGTGCGCGAAATCATTGCGTGCATGACTTTGATCGTGGCGTCGCCGGTTCGTCCAATAATGGCTTTGACATTGGGGGCCAGTTTCCCCAGCAAAGAGGGGTCCCCGTTTTCGAAATCAAGAGAATTCACAATGCGACCCACCGATGACGGATCGATGCCAACGTACAATCCACGCCCCGCTCCAAATTTAAAGAAAACACTCTCGCCCGGATTGCAAAGCACCGCGTAATCCCGCAGTTGCACAAGCGGCCTCCAAGACTCTTCTTTAACGCCTTTGGGGACCAATGTGGTCATTTATATTTTCTCCGTTTTGGCGTCGACAACCGGCTTGGCGGTCCGCTTCACATCAACCCGGTTGATGGCCGAGAGATACGCTTTCGCGCTGGCTTCGATGATGTCAGTGGAGGCGCCTTTCCCTCTCACGGTGGCGCCGGACTTGGTTTCGAGCTGGACCGTCACTTCGCCCTGGGCGTCTTTGCCGCCCGACACAGCCGCAAGTTTGTAATCCAACAACTTCACCGGAACGCCGGTGATTTTATCGATGGCCTTGTAAACGGCGTCCACGGGCCCATCGCCGTTGGCCGATTGTTCATGGACTTGGCCCTTAAATGAAATCCGGATGGTGGCGGTCGGCACGATGCCGGTGCCGGAAGTGGTCTGCAAAAATTCGAGCTTGTAGCGATCGTCGTGAGACCCCTCTTTTTCTTCGATCAACGTGAGCAGGTCTTCATCGAACACATATTTCTTTTTGTCCGAAAGCTGTTTGAATTGTTCAAAAAAATCTTCGAGCGTTTTGCCTTCCATGTCGAAACCGAGCTCTTTCATCCGCTTCTGCAAAGCGTTCCGGCCGGACAATTTCCCCAGGATGATCTGCGACGACGGAACACCGACCGATTCCGGCGTCATGATCTCGTAGGTCTGGCGGTGTTTGAGCACGCCGTCTTGGTGAATACCCGACTCGTGCGCGAACGCGTTGGCGCCGACGATGGCTTTGTTCGGTTGGACCGCCATGCCGGTCAGGCGCGAAACCAGACGGCTCGTACGATAAATTTCCTCGGTCTTGATGTTCGTTTCCAAATTAAAAAAATCTTTGCGCGTGGCGAGCGCCATCACGATTTCCTCGAGCGAGGCGTTGCCCGCGCGCTCCCCTATACCGTTGATCGTGCACTCCACTTGCAGCGCGCCATTGCGTACCGCGGCCAATGAATTCGAAACGGCCAAACCCAAGTCGTTGTGGCAATGCACGGAGAAAATGGCCTTATCTCCGCCAGGCGTCTCGGTGATGAGGCGCTTGATCATGCCGCCGTATTCAAAGGGGATCGCGTAGCCGACTGTGTCCGGTACGTTGATCGTACGCGCGCCGGCCTCAATGGCGGTCTTTACGGCCTGGACCAGAAACGAGAAATCGGAACGCACAGCGTCTTCCGGCGAAAAATCAACATTATCGGTGTATTTCGCCGTGTAAGCGACCATTTCAGCGATGCGATCCAACACTTGCTGGCGCGACATCTTGAGTTTCTTTTCCATGTGGATGTCGCTCGTGGCAAGAAAGACGTGGATGCGGGGCTTCTTCGCGTGTTTGACCGCTTCCCAAGCGGCATCGATGTCCTTTTTTACGCAGCGCGCGAGGCCGCAAATTTCAGGGCCTTTCACTTTCTTCGCGATCTGAGAGACCGCTTCAAAATCACCGGGACTTGTGATAGGGAAACCGGCTTCGATTACGTCGACATTAAGGCGCGCCAATTGATGCGCGACCTCCACTTTCTCCTCAATATTGAGGCTGGCGCCCGGAGATTGCTCGCCGTCGCGGAGTGTGGTGTCGAAAATAATGATGCGGTTCACGTCTTTCTTCATGTTAATTGGTTGGCTCTGGTTCCTTTGAGCGGAGGCGCGACGAGCGCCAAATGGTCATCACGATACCCCACAAGATGTATCCGGCATACAAAAAGAAGATGGTGTTCTGCGGATACATGTAAATCATGAAAAACACGAACACCGTGATCATGAACGTCGGCAGCGATTGCGGACGGAAGAAATGTGTTTTCTTAAACGACACGTACTGGATTTTCGACACCATGAGGAACGCCACGCCGAAAACAATGATGGGGATCCCCGCGCGCAAGTAAGGCACCTGGCGATATATCAAATTCATCGTCCGGCCCTGGTGGCCGCTCTCGGAGAGACCGAACAACAGCACGAGCACCGCCAGAAAACCGCCGGCGACCGGGATCGGAAGCCCAGAAAAATTCGGATTGGCCGGCGCGCCCGTTTCTTCCACCTCAAAGGATTTCAAATTGAAGCGGGTCAGCCGCAGCGCACCGCACAACACAAAAAAGAACGCGAGCAGAAAACCGGGTTTACCGAGGTCTTTAAGTGCCAACAAATACACCATGATGGCCGGAGCAATGCCGAACGACACCCAATCCGCGAACGAGTCAAACTCCCCGCCAAACTTGGACGTCATGTTAAACCACCGGGCCACGCGGCCATCCAAAATGTCCAGGATATGGCCGATAAACACCGCTGTCGGCGCCGCGATCCAATTCCCTTCGAAAGCCGCATGGATCGCATAAAAACCCATGAACATGTTGCCCACTGTGAAAACGCTGGGAAGAAACACGCGTGCTTTATGAAAACCCTTAACTACTTGACTCATGAAGGCCACCTCGCAAGGACCGTTTCCCCCCCAACAACGCGGTCGCCCACTTTCACGAGCGGCTGCGCGGAATTCGGCATGATCACATCGACTTGAGAACCAAAACGGATAAGACCGTAGCGCTGGCCCTGTCCTACCACATCGTTTTCCTTGATCCACCAAACAATACGGCGGGCGATAAGCCCGGCAATCTGCTTGACGATCAGCACGCCCCGCGACGTTTCCAGCGTCACGGTATTTTGCTCGTTATCGACGTGCGCCTGCGGATGCCGGGCATCGAGGAAGAGCCCCTCTTTGTATTCGATCTTTCGCACGCGCCCGTTGGACGGGGAGCGTTGAACATGAACATCGAACACGGAAAGAAAAATACGGATGATGCGCTGCCCGGCATATTCTCCATCTGGCACGGTAGAGACATCCACCACCTTGCCGTGGGCCGGGCTGTAGATGGCGTTATCGTCCAAGGGCGTATTTTCATCGAAGTCCCGGAAAAAGAACAACGAGAAAATCCCCAGCCCCACGAGAATCGCGCCAATCGGCAAACTCCACCACGCGCTGATCCATAGCAGGACGCCGCCCGCGGCCAAGAAGCCGATGATAAACCGCCACCCGTCGGCGGCGATAGGTAAACGCATCAGTGCGTCGCCTCCGTTATTCGCGCTTCTTGAGCCATGGCATCATGGCGCGGAGTCCAGCTCCGACTTTTTCGATCTGGTGGTCTTCGGTCGCTTTGCGGTAGGAATTGAAAACCGGCTTGCCGACTTTGTTTTCCATCAAATATTCGCGCGCAAACTCGCCACTCTGGATTTCGCCAAGGACTTTTTTCATCACTTTCTTGGTTTCTTCCGTCACGATGCGTGGGCCGCGGCTGTACTCGCCGTATTCAGCCGTATTCGAGATCGAGTAATTCATCCATCCAATGCCGCCTTCCTGGACGAGATCGACGATGAGTTTCAATTCGTGCAAGCATTCGAAGTAGGCTACTTCCGGTTGATAACCGGCTTCCACCAGCGTTTCAAAGCCGCGCTTGATCAATTCGACGGCACCGCCGCAGAGGACCACCTGTTCGCCGAACAAGTCGGTTTCAGTTTCCTCTTTAAAGGTGGTTTGGATCACGCCCGCGCGGGCCGATCCGATGCCTTTGCAGAACGCGAGCGCGTTCTGGAACGCTTTGCCGGAATAATCTTGTTCGATGGCGATCAAAGCCGGGGTACCGCGTCCTTCTTCATAGGTGCGGCGAACCAAATGGCCGGGGCCTTTCGGCGCCACGAGCACCACGTCGACTTCTTTCGGCGGAACAATTTGCGAGAAGCGGATATTGAAGCCATGCGAGAACGCGACGGTCGCGCCCTTCTTCAAGTTCGGCGCGATTTCGCTGTTCCACACTTCGGCTTGGGTTTCGTCGGGGAGCAGGATATGGACCCAGTCGGCTTGTTTCACTTCGGCGGCGACATTGCTGGAAAGGTTTTTGCCTTCGGACCAGCCGTGTTTGAGCGCCAAGTTCCAACCGCGACCGCCTTTGCGGACCGCGATATGAACATCAAGACCGGAGTCGCGCAGGTTCAGCGCCTGACCATGGCCTTGGCTCCCGTAGCCAATAACAACGATGCGTTTGCCTTTGAGCCATTTCAGGTTCGCGTCTTCGTCGTGATAGACCTTCGCTTTGAGCCCTGAGCTCACGCTCGCGGACTTCCCGTTGGTTGAAAATGAATGTTTCTTTGCGGCTGTTTTTGTTGCGGTTTTGCTCATGACATTACCCTCTCTAGTTCGGCGACCGAGATGCCTTTGGCACCTCTTGCCATCGCCACAATGCCCGTACGACACATTTCTTTAATGCCAAACGGTCGAAGCATCCTTAACAGAGCTTCTATTTTTTCTTCGTCGCCGGTCATTTCGACGATAATCGAATCAACCGCCACGTCCACAATCTTTGCGCGGAAAATATCGCAAATTTGAATCATCTCGCTGCGCGTGTTCTTGTCGGCGGACACTTTGATGAGCGCCAAGTTGCGCTCCAAGTGCGGAGTGTCTTTGTAATCCGCCACTTTGATCACGTCGATCAGCTTGTTGAGCTGCTTTTCCACCTGTTCCAAAACGCGGTCGTCGCCTTTGACGACAATCGTCATGCGCGACACGTTCGGGTCTTCGGTGGTGCCGACCGACAGCGAGTCAATGTTGTACCCGCGCGCCGAGAAAAGTCCGGAAATCCGCGCGAGCACACCGAATTTGTTTTCAACCAGAAGCGAAATCGTATGTCTCATGTCTTTGTTCTCCATGATAATCACCTCAGGCCATGTCCACGATGATTTCGTCCAACCCTGCGCCGGCCGGAACCATCGGGAACACTTTTTCGTCGGGCGAGATCATCGCTTCAATGAGGAACGAGCCTTTTGCGGCCAATGCCTCTTTGATCACGCCTTCGACATCTTCGTTTTTGAAAATACGTTTACCAGGAACGCCGTAAGCTCCCACGAACTTCACGAAGTCCGGGAGATACTCGAGCGAGCCTGCCGACGGGAACCCGTCTTTCTCGGTATCGTGGCCGTGCGTGGTCAGGTTCGACGCGGAGAAGCGTTCCTTGTAGAAGAGCTCCTGCCACTGCCGCACCATACCCAAGAAGTAGTTGTTGATCACGATGATGATCACTTTCTTCTTCTCATGCACGATCGTCGCGAGTTCGGACATCGTCATCTGGAACGAACCGTCGCCGTCGATGCAAACCACAATTTTGTCGGGGTTCGCAAAACGCGCGCCGATGGACGCCGGGAAACCAAAACCCATGGTCCCGAGTCCGCCGGACGTGAGGAATTGTTTTGGCCCTTTCGCCTGGTACCACTGCATGGCCCACATCTGATGCTGGCCCACGCCGGTCGCCACGATCGCCTCGCCCTTGGTGAGACGATGCAATTCCTGGATCAAGAACTGCGGCTGCAGCACTTTCGAACCGGGTTTGATCGCAAACGGATGTTTGTCTTCGAGATCTTGAAGTTGTTTGCGCCACGGAGCGTGCTTAGCTGGCTTGATCTGTTCAACGATCGCCTTCACCACCGCTTTCACATCGCCCACCACCGGCACTTCCACGGGAACGGTCTTACCAATGTTCGCCGGGTCAATGTCGATGTGGATCTTCTTTGATTGTTTGGAGAAGGTCGCCAGGTTTCCGGTCACGCGGTCGTCGAAACGCGCGCCACAGGACACGAGCACGTCGCATTGCTGCATCGCGAGGTTCGCCGAATATTTGCCGTGCATGCCGAGCACGCCGACATAGTTCTTGTGGTCAAACGGGAATGCCCCGTTCGCCATCAGCGTGTGCACAACCGGGATGTCCGCTTTCTCGGAGAGCTTGATCAATTCTTCGGTCGCGCCCGACAACACGGCGCCGCCACCCACGTAGAGCAGCGGTTTCTCCGCGCTCTGCAAAAGCTCAACCGCTTTCTGCACCTGGCGTGGGTTGCCTTCCGATTTCGGTTTGTAGGAACGGATCTTTACCGAATCCGGCCATTCGAACGGGATTTTCGCGCGCTGAACGTCGACGGGAATGTCGATGTGGACCGGACCCGGCCGTCCGCTGCGGGCGATATAAAACGCCTCGCGGATGGTCCGTGCCAAGTCGCGCACGTCTTTGACCATGAAATTATGTTTTGTTACGGGACGCATGACGCCGGTGGCGTCGGCTTCCTGGAATGCGTCGTTACCAATCAGGTGCGTGGCGACCTGTCCGGTCAAAGCCACGATCGGAATGGAATCCATGTGCGCGGTCGCGAGACCGGTCACAAGGTTCGTGGCCCCAGGGCCTGATGTCGCGATACAAACACCAACGCGACCGGTCGAACGGGCATAGCCGTCGGCCATGTGGGTCGCGCCTTGTTCGTGGCGGGTCAAGACGAGGTTGAGTTTCGAACCGTAGAACGCATCAAACAACGGAAGGCAGGCGCCGCCTGGGATTCCGAAGATGTGCGTGGTTCCTTCACGAACGAGCCCTTCGACAACAATCTGGGCTCCGGACAACAACGTGGGGGTCGATTCCTGTGGGGCATTGCTACTAGCGGACTTCTTGGTACTTTCTTTCATGACAGTCATTTTCTTCCTTTTTCAAACCATCTCCCCGAATTGCCTTTTGTAGAGGGTCCTGAGATTCCGCCGTAACGTCGGGCGGTTTGATGGCTCGAGAATTACTTCAAATTTATTTCAACACGGCGCCTTCATGCGCTTCCGATACTGAGCGTGAATAGCGTCCTAAAAATCCTTTTGTCGCCTTGGGTTCCGGCGCCTGCCAACGTGTCTGACGAATCTTGAGTTCCATATCCGTCAACCGCACGGTCATCGTGCGCGCCACCGTATCAATTTCGATGGCGTCCCCGGTTTTAAGCACCGACAACGGCCCAACCGCGGCGCCTTCGGGTGAAACAAAACTAATAAATAATCCCGCCGGCGTGTCCGGCAAACGGCCATCGGTAATGACCGGCATCGTCTTGTTCAGGCCGCGGCTTTCGAGCAACGCCGGCAAGATCCGGAGTTTACGAAGTCCCGGACCACCCTTGGGCCCCTGGCCGCGAACAAAAATGGCGAACGCTTTTTTGATTTTATTTTCGGCCACTGCTTTGGCGGCCTCCATTTCGTTTTCAAAAACAACCGCGGTCCCGCGGAACTGCACGAGCGCCGGATACACCTGGTTCAACAGAAACACGGCCCCGCGCGGCGCCAGATTGCCGCGAAGCAATCCCAGCCCGCTTTGTTTCGCGAGCGGCCGATTGGCCGAAATCACGTGGGGATCTTTGATCACGGCCGAACGCGCCAACTCTGAAGCACCTTTTCCACTGATCGTAGTGGTCGGCGAAACCTGCTCTTTTAACGCGTGCATCACAGCCCACACGCCGCCAGCACGGTCCAAATCTTCGATAGTGTGCGGTGCCTTGAGTCCGACTCCGCCCAAACGCGCCACTTGAGGCGTCTCGCGTGACGCTTTATCAAATTGCGCTAAATTCAATGCCACGCCCGCTTCGTGCGCCAATGCCATTAAATGAACAGCCGCATCCAGCGAACCACCAAACCCCGCGTTCACGCGGACCGCGTTCATAAAAGAATTGGCGGTCAACGCCCGGCGCGCCGTGAAACCCGATTGCACAAGCGCGATCACGCGTTGCCCGGAAGCCTGCGCCAGTTCGTGGCGGCGCGGAGAATTCGCGGGCGCCGTCGACATGCCCGGCAACGAAAGCCCAAGAGCTTCCAAGGCCAAATCCATCGCGTACGCCGAATGGTTGTCCTGCGCGACCAGTGATTCGTTAAAAATCCGTTCCTGCGTGGAATTCACCGGCTTCTTACCGAACAGCGCCTCCAACAGGCCCTGGTACGGACCCACGTTATTTTTCTTCGGGGCAGCGTCCGGCTGTTCCGTCGCTGCAGCGGTCCAACGCGAAGCGCCGGCCGTCACCACCACCGCCGGCAAATTAAGCCGCGCGGCCGCCATCGCCATTCCCACCAGCGTCTTCTGAGAATCTCCCACCAAAACCAAACCGTCCAACGTCTCTTGGCGGGCCCAGCTTTCAATGAAGTCCGCCAACTGATCACGCCAGGCAAAGCTGTAGCTTTCCGCATGGCCCCACGCCACCTGGTCCGGTGTGCGCGAGGTGTCCCAACGCACCGCAATGCCGCCGGCGGCTTCAACTCCCGCCGTCACGGCATTTCCCAATTCCTTTGCGTCCGGGCGTTCGGAAAAAATCTGTGTGGCGACCGTCACCACGCCGATGAGCGGTTTTGCGATGGACTCGGGCGCGACACCGGCCGCCCGCAAGTATGTTCGTAGCAGGGCCCCCTCGGGTTTTAGGCGAATGCCGCCCGCTCCCGTCGAAGGACGATTGTCATTTTGCATGGTCGATGGAACTCCTTTTTTTGTCCTTAAAGAGTTTGTACTCAACCGCATCTACAAGGGCCTGCCAGGACGCTTCAATCACGTTTTCCGAAACGCCGACCGTGCCCCATTCCGACTTTGAATCTTTGGAATTGATGAACACACGCACTTTCGCGCCCGTGCCCGCCTGCGCGTTGATCACGCGCACTTTAAAATCCATGAGTGACATTTCCCTGACAACCGGGTAAAAATCTTCGAGCGCGCGGCGCAGGGCCTGATCCAGCGCGTCCACGGGCCCGGTTCCTTCGGCCACCGGGTGCTTCGCTTTTTTACCGACTCTGATTTTCAACGTCGCTTCGGCCGCCACCTG
>CAYOPN010000065.1:0-9903 GCA_964405835.1 uncultured Elusimicrobia bacterium
CAATTCCAGCACCTGCCCGATCTTCTCCGCCAATTTGCGGACACGGCCGGTCTTGTCCCACATGGACCCAAGCTTCACATGGAACCCCACGCCCGACAATTTCGGCGCCAGGTCAGCGAGCGGCGTGGCGGAATCTTTCTCGTAGAAAAATTGGGCGTCGGAAAACCGCGCGTTGACGACGCGTTCGTATCCCTCGCGCACGTCTTCCTGGGATTCGGACGGGCCGTTGCGGACACCGATGAAACTGTTCACCAGACTTCCTTTGGCGGTCTCCATCGGGAAAAATTTCTGGTGTTTCTTGAGCACGCTAACCAGGATCTCACGCGGCAATTTCAAATACGCTTCCGGGAAATGACCGAGAATGCTCACCGGATATTCGGTGAGGTTCACCACTTCCTGCAGATGGTCGTCCGACACCACCACGGACGACTTGGTTTTCTTCGCAATCGTTTCGGTCTGCGACAGAATGTTCTTTTTGCGGTCGGCCGGGTCCACCAGGATACAGCGGCCCTGCAGCACCATCTTGTATTTGGCCGGCGTGGCCACGGTAATTTTGGACCCGCCCAGCGCGAGCAAAGCGACCGTCGCGCGATCGGAAGAAACACCGGCGATCTTAAAACGGATGACCGTGGAATTGTAAAGCGCCACGATCCAGCGGATCGGGCGCGCGAATTGAAATTCCTTTGCGTCCCAGATCATCGATTTGGGGAACGTGAGTTTGGAAATAACGGAGGGAAAAAGTTCTTTAAGGATGATTTCGGTCTTTTGACCTTTGATGCTGTGGAGCGCGACGTAGCGCTCGCCTTTGGGCGTGTTCTTGAGCACCAAGGACGTGACCGGGATTTTCTGCGCTTTCGCGAAACCGGTCGCAGCCTGGGTCCAATTGCCTTGATCGTCTTTTGCGGCTTTCGGAGGGGGACCTTGGACTT
The DNA here is from genome assembly GCA_964405835.1 of uncultured Elusimicrobia bacterium. Lineage (GTDB taxonomy): Bacteria > Elusimicrobiota > Elusimicrobia > F11 > F11 > JAJVIP01. The sequence goes on from CAYOPN010000065.1 coordinate 930, forward strand.
CGTCGGTGCGGTCGCTGGAGCGCGGCGCGAGCCCATCGATAATGATCGCCAAACGGCGCGGCGTGCCCATCACGCGAAGCGCCGTGAACGGAACACCTTGGGCCTCCAAGCCGCCCTTCACCAAATTTTCCAACTGGACCAGCGCATCGGGAATAAAACGCGCCGGGATTTCCTCGGTGCCGATTTCCAAGAGCGCGCTGTGCAACGGTTTCGTCTTCATGACTTGACTGCCACTTCTGCCGGCGCGTTCATTGCCACATAGGCCTCGGCCACGCGCCGCGCCAGGTTCCGGATCCGTCCGATGAAACCGGTGCGCTCGGAGACCGAGATCGCGCCGCGCGCATCGAGCAGGTTAAACAGATGGGAACATTTCATGGTCGCGTCGTACGCGGGCAACGGCAGGTTTTCGTTGAGGAGTTTTAGCGCAAGCGCTTCGTAATCGGTGAAATGGCGACGCAGCATGTCAGGGTCGCTCATCGAAAAGTTGAATGTCGAAAATTGTCGCTCGTCTTCCTTATGGACCTGGCCGTAGGTGACGCCTTTCGTCCATTCCACATCGTACACACTGTTCTTCTTCTGGGAAAACATCGCGAGGCGTTCAAGGCCGTAGGTGATCTCGACAGTTATCGGATGGAGGTTAATGCCACCCATCTGCTGGAAATACGTGAACTGCGTGATCTCCATGGAGTCGAGCCACACTTCCCATCCAAGCCCCCAGGCGCCCAGCGTGGGCGATTCCCAGTCGTCTTCGACAAAACGAATATCGTGTTTGCGCGCCTTGATGCCGATGGCCTCCAACGATTCCAAATAGAGCCGTTGAATGTCAGCCGGAGCTGGTTTGATGACCACTTGGAATTGGTAGTAGCGCTGCAGGCGGTTTGGGTTTTCGCCATAACGGCCGTCAGTGGGACGACGGGAGGGTTCAACGTAGGCCGCGGCCCAGGGTTGGGGCCCGAGAGAACGGAGGAACGTGGCGGGATTGAATGTGCCGGCCCCTTTTTCCAAATCGTACGGTTGGAATATCAGGCAGCCGCGCTTGGACCAAAACTTCTCCAGCGCAAAAACGATCTCTTGAAAATACATCAACTAGACCCCAATCAAAGATTTAAGACGGTACGGCAAGATCTGCTCCAGTTCTGCGTCCACGTAGGCCACACACTTTTCAAGCGGGGCCTCCGACAGGAGCCGGCGGGCCATCTCCGTAACGTCGCCATGCCCCAGGGCCTGCAATAACCGGACCACAAACAAGACCCATTGGCGAAGCGGTGACAGCGTGGATTCATCGGTGGTTTGCAGGGACTGCAAGGAAGCGCGGAGAATATCATAAACATCGGGAGACGGAGCGCGGTAGGGGAGCAGCATTTCGACGGTCTCGCAGCACCGGCAGGCGATGTTGAACGCGTCGATATTGCTCCTTAAATCCATGTGGGAATTGATCAACCGGCCCCCGGCCAGTCGCCCGTTCACGCCGTGAGGGGGAGCAAACACTTGAAAGTCGGCCTCAATAAACGGTTCTTGGATGGCCTTCAGTTTTGACGCCATTTTCTGCCCGCCCCGGGAGACCGCCAACACCTTGCCCGTCTCGCGCAGCAAAATGGTCAATTTGAAATCGTTGTCCATGTGCTTCACGCGCCTTAGCACCAATCCAACGTCGGAGATGGAATCCATCATTGGCGCGTGTTAATAACCTGGGGGAGCTAGATAAACAACAGCTGTAGCCAACCCATTATTTTTTTGGATGTGGCACCTTGGTGTCTCGCCAAAGTAGTTATTTTCTGAATTTAACCATCGCTTTGCATGATTTTCGCTATTGGTTATCCCCAAAAGAAAACGGTACATACGAATGAAGTTCACAGCATTTTCTGATGGATTTTTATTTAAGGTGAGAATTTTCTCCATTTCATCAAACGTTAAACCAAGTCGATGCCCCGCTCGATAGAACGCTTTAAACAAAACACTCTTTGGATCTAATTTTTCGAGTATCTCCATATACGCCTCGGGTTTTGAAAATTTGTTTAGCTTTATATCTCTAATACAGCTTATTGACGAGGAGTTCTTGGCGGGACCACATTTTGTCGCGGGCCTTTTTGGGCCAGTCGGCATAACCGAGCAAATGGAGCGTGCCGTGGATGACCAAACGGGTCAATTCGCGGCCAAGCGGCTCCTTATAATAAGAGGCGTTGGCGGCGGCCACCGGCGCGCAAATGTAAATGTCGCCGCCCTGATTCTCGTAGGGGAACGCGATCACGTCGGTGTCGCCTTTTTCGGAAAGAAATTGACGGTTGAGGCGGCGGATGGTTTTCCGGTCCACAAAAGCGACGTTTATTTCACCGGGGAATTTTTTCTTTTCGGAACGCAGGACGTGGCGGACGATGCGGGGAACAGCGGCGCGAAAACGCGCGGGCAATTTGAGGCCGGCAGAAACGTGCGTGGAAACGGTCACAACAGCGAAGTTTTCTGGTCGTCGCCTTCGGGATAGGGGATGCGCGCATGGTGGACCGAAAGCAGCGTGTTGATGAAACGGTCGGCGATGATGCGCAAATCGTTCAACGTCAGCGGCGTCTCGTCCAGCTGCCCGTCAAAAAGTTTTTTCTGGATGATCTTGTTAACGAGGTCTTTGTAACGCTGGTGATTGGGGTCTTCAAGCGTGCGGCTCGAGGCTTCCACCGAATCGGCGAGCATCACAATGCCGGCCTCTTTGGTTTGTGGTTTGGGCCCCGGATAACGGTAGGATTCTTCCGGCACGTCTTCCTTGCTGATGTCTTCTTCGCTCTCTTCGAGTTTCAGCGCCTTGCGGTAGAAATACTCGATCTTGGACGTGCCGTGGTGCTGCGGAATAAAATCGGCGATTTGCGGGTCAATCTTGTGGGCTTTGGCGAGCGCCATGCCTTCTTTGACGTGAGATGTGATGATGAGTTTGGAAAGCGAAGGGCTCACCTGGTCGTGCGGGTTCCCAAACGTGCCCTGGTTCTCAATGAAATATTCGGCCTTCACCATTTTTCCGATGTCGTGGAACGTGGCGCCCACGCGGCACAACAAACCATTTGCGCCGATGCCGTTGGCGGCATCCTCGGCCAGCGAGGCCACAATCAACGAATGGTGATAGGTGCCGGGCGCGTCCAGGCTCATTTGTTTGAGCAACGGATGGTTCACGCCGGCAAGTTCGAGCAACGTCAAATTGGAGAGGCGGGAAAAGAAACCTTCCAGATACGGCCGGACGCCGAGCGTGAAAATAGCGGCCAAGAGGCCGCTCACAAAGGCCGACCCCAGATTAACCACGGCCTCCTGCTGTTTCCACTTAAGAAGCACGGCCAGGAACAAGACCACCAAGGTTTGGACCAACCCGACGAGAAGGCCCGCGCGCGCGACCTGTTGCGTGGTGCGCGCCTGACTTATCGCGGCCACCGCGGTCGCTCCGCCAATCGCCGCCACCATCGTGGGCGCCAAATCAAAATTGTTCACGATGCCGAACACGAGCGCGACGACAAACGCCAGCACCATGGCCAGCCGCGGCGTCAGCAAAAGCGCCGCCAGCATCGGCGCGATCGCGACCGGGCTCGCATAGGCCGAAATCCATTCGTATTTCACTTCCAGAACGTAAACACCTTTGATCCAGATCAGCGTCGTGAAGAAGATGACCGCTAGGAGCGCCATGGCGTCATCGCTTTTGACCAACTCTTTCTGGTCGCGCTGCAAATAAACGGTAAAGAGAATAAAAACGATGGCGATGAAAATAGCGAGCACAGCGGCCTGCACAGCGGAAAAATCCACATTGACCAACAGCACCGCGTAAAGAAGCACCGCCGAACCGATCCCGATAATGAGCGGGGGGATATGAAATTCGTGTTGGTACCACGTTTCGCGCGTGCGCGGGAGGGCGGGTTCAACTTGATCCAACCGGTCGAGCCAGCGACGCAGCGTCGCCCGCAGAAAATCAACGACCGAAGACTTGTTCATTAACCGGTGATGCCGGCCTCGGCGCGCTCAAACACGTCGTAGGCATGGATGATTTTTTGGACCAGTGAGTGGCGTACGACGTCTTCCCCAGTGAAACGGATGAAACCGATCCCGGGGATGCCGTTCAAGATGCGTTCAATTTTCAGAAGTCCCGAGCGTTTTTTGTTCTCCAAATCGATCTGCGTCAAGTCGCCATTGATGATCACTTTTGAATGCTGGCCCATGCGCGTTAAAAACATTTTCATTTGTTCCGGCGTGGTGTTCTGCGCTTCGTCGAGAATAATCAACGCGTCTTCGAGCGTGCGGCCGCGCATGTAGGCGAGCGGAACAATTTCAATCACCTCGTCCTCGCGCAGCAGGCGGAAACGGTCCGGCCCAACAATCGTGAAGAACGAATCGTAAAGCGGACGTAGGTACGGGTGGACTTTTTCATAGAAATCGCCGGGCAGGAACCCGAGTTTTTCTCCGGCCTCCACCACGGGGCGCGTGAGCACAATTTTGTTCACGCGTCCGGCCTGAAGCTCCGATACCGCGTAGGCGACAGCCAAAAATGTTTTACCGGTGCCGGCCGGCCCAAGCCCCAATGTCATGTCGTTCTCGCGCATGGCCTTCAAATATTCTTTTTGGTTTGCGGTGCGCGGTGCGATGGCGCCGCCGGTGACGGTGCGGACGATGATGTCGCGCGCGGGCGCGGCCGAGGCGTTCACTTGCAACGATTCAGAAGCCATGTTCGTGCTCATGCCGGGGACCATGCGGCGGGTTTCCAACGCGGTGATGACTTTGTCGATGTCCGGCGCGCGGCCGCGCATGGCCAACGTCAGGCCTTCACCGGAAGGAAGCGAGGAGGGACGGATAAAAAATTGGACGTGGTGGCGGCGTTCCAGTTCCCGCAGATACTGGTCGTTCTGACCGAACAGCGTCAGCGCTTCTTCCTGGTTTTTAAGATGGAGCCGTTTTGTTGCCATCAGGACGGCCCGCCGACTTTCGAACCTTCGTCATTCCCGAATGTCTCTATCGGGAATCCAGTCTTTCCCACCGGCAGGTTTAAGGACTGGATTCCCGCTTTCGCGGGAATGACGACCTGGATGCTCAGTTCCTTGAGCGCTTTGGCGTCCGGAATTCCGGGCGCTCCACTCACAAGACACGTGCCCCGCGCGGTCTTCGGGAACGCGATCACGTCGCGGATCGAATCTTCACCGACCAGTAACGCGACCAAACGGTCGAGACCGAGCGCAATTCCGCCGTGGGGCGGCGCACCGGAATCGAGCGCGTCCAACAAAAATCCAAATTTGTCCTGCATCTCATCGGCGCCAAGTCCCAGCAGCGAAAGAATGGTCCGCTGGATCTGCGCGTTGTGAATACGAATGCTGCCGCCGCCGAGCTCGGTGCCGTTTAACACCAGGTCGTACGCGCGCGCTTTAAACGTGCCCAAAATTGAGTTGGGGTTTTTCACTTCCGCCTGCGCGTCCAATTTCGATAACGCTTCAATATCTTCCGGCCGCGGCGTTGTGAACGGATGATGCACGCTTACCCAACGTTTGTCTTCTTCGCTCCAATCGAACAGCGGGAAGTCCGTCACCCACAACATCTCGGTGCGTTCTTTTAATGCCGGCGGTTTTCCTTTCACCACAAATTTCTGCCACAGATGGATCCGCAACGCGCCCAAAATCGCTTCGGCGTTTTTGGCTTTGTCGGACACGATAAAAACGATGTCGCCTTTCTGCGCCTTGGCCGCAGCGGGAATGGCCGTTTTTTCCTCAACGGACAAAAATTTCGCGATGGGGGACTCAATCTCACCGCTCTCCTGCACTTTCACCCACGCGAGGCCTTGCGCGCCAACCGACTGCGCGAACTTCGTCAAATCATCAATGTCTTTGCGCGAGAACGCGGCGCCACCTTGATGCAAGAGACCCTTCACCGCTCCGCCGGCTTTCACGTTGTTTTTGATCCGCTCAAAGCCGGTGTTTGTAAAAATGGAAGTCATGTCGAGGATCTCGTTCGGGATGCGCAGATCGGGTTTGTCGGAACCAAAACGGCGGTGGGCCTCGGCGTAGGAAAGTTTTGGCAAAGGCAGCTTTATGTCGATGCCGAGCGCCTGTTTGAAACAGAGCGCAACAAGTTTCTCGATGAGCGTCATCACATCGGATTCGTCAGCGAATGAAAGCTCGAGATCGATTTGAGTGAATTCCAACTGGCGATCGGCGCGCAAATCTTCATCACGGAAGCAACGCGCGATCTGGTAGTAACGGTCGAAACCGCTCACCATGAGCACCTGCTTAAAAAGCTGGGGGGACTGCGGAAGCGCGTAGAAAGAACCCACCGACATGCGCGCCGGCACCAAAAAGTCCCGCGCCCCTTCGGGTGTCGAGCGGGTCAGCATCGGCGTTTCGATCTCCAAAAATCCGTGGTCGTTCAGGAATGTGCGGGTTGTGTGGCTGAGCGCGTGGCGCAATTGCATGTTGCGCTGCAGCGTCGGGCGGCGCAAATCGAGGTAACGGTATTTCAGGCGCACATCTTCCGAAGATTCGTTGTGCTCGGAAATTTCAAACGGGGGAGTTTTCGCCTTGTTAAAGATAACGAGCGCCTCGGCCAACACTTCGATGGCGCCGGTGGCCAGGTTCGGGTTGCGCGTGCCTTCTGGGCGGGGGCGGACTTTGCCTTTGACTTGAATGACGAACTCGCTGCGCAATTGTTCGGCTTCATTAAATAAGGCGGCGGGTTCCGGGTTGAAAACAATCTGCACAAGCCCCGTGCGGTCCCTGAGGTCAATAAATAAAACGCCCCCATGGTCGCGGCGGGAATGGACCCACCCGGAAAGCGTTACGGCCTGACCGACATGGCGCTCATTTACTTCAGCGCAATACGACGTTCTCATCATGCCGCTTTGTTCTCCGAGCTTCCCCGAATTTCCTTGATGCGCCGGCGCAATGTGTCGATGTTTTCCGGCGAAGCGTTCGTCAACAAGCGCTCCAATTCCTGGGCCAGTACCTGGGCGGTCTTTTCCTGGTTTTCCATTCGCAACAAAATCTGCCGCTTCATTTCTTCAAAAGCCTCAATCAGCTCTCCGAGCTGGTCGGTTTCGCGGATGCGCATAGTCCCTTTAAAATCGCCTTCCGCCAATCGTTTTAAACCTTTTTCTAGAGCGTATACAGGTCCGGCGATGGTGTGAAAAAAGAAATAGTTTTCAATGCCGATGCCGATCAAAAGCAGCAGCAGCGTGGCCGCAAATCCCATCCGCAATTGCGCGCGTAATATTTCCCAGCTTTCCTGGTTCAAGACCGTGGTCGAAACAGCGGCGGCCACCTGCCGTTCAAAAAGCACATAACATGCCACGAACGACACCGTCACCACCACCAACGTGAGGAAAAGGTGTTTGAATTGCAAAGCGGGATTAACGAGGAATTTCTTACGCATCAGGGGATCAGCAGGTTATCGATGAGGCGGGTGCGGCCAAGAAAGACCGCGGCGGCGAGCAGAGCGGGCCGGCGAGAAGACGTTAATGGTTTTAATGTCACGGGATCAACTATTTCCATGTAATCGATTTTGAACGAAGGATGAGTTTGGAGGGAAAGAGAGAGCTTCTTGCATACCGCCCGTGGACTCATTTGTGGCCGGGATCTTAAGAGTTTTCTCCCTAGCTGTAAAGCGTGGTAAAGCCGCGGCGCCTGGACGCGTTCCATAGGAGAAAGGTAGGTGTTCCGGCTTGACATGGCCAACCCATCCCGCTCGCGTTGGGTGGGGCAGCGGACGATCCGGATTCCGAAATCAAGATCACGGTTCATCTGTTCAATCACCCGCAATTGCTGAAAATCCTTCATCCCAAAATAGGCGCTGGTCGGGCAGACCAAATTGAAGAGCTTCGCAACAACCGTGGCGACACCAACGAAATGTTCCGGCCCACGAGACCGAGGGGCGCCGCACAACGTGTCGGTTAAATCCTTGACGCGCACTTCCGATGTATGACCGGCCGCGTACATGGCCTCTTTGGTAGGGGCAAACAACGCGTCCGCCTTGACGGACTTCAACAATTGCACGTCCCGGTGAAACGGACGTGGATAACGGGAAAAATCTTCTTTGGGTCCAAACTGGGTGGGGTTAACAAAAATCGAAGCGATAACTCGCTTGTTCTCGCGCTTGGCCCGCTCGACCAGGCCCAAATGGGCCGCATGCAACGCTCCCATCGTGGGCACAAAACCCACGGACGTTCCTTGCGGCAAGGCGGCGCGCCACTTTTGCAGCGCCGGGACCGAACGGAGGATCTTCAATGGTAGGAATGCCGGTCGGAGGGAAATCGGCGCGCACGGACATCCGCGGCGAAACGCTGCAACGCCTTCGACATAATTTGGCGGGTGTTGGCATAGGCCGCCACGAATTTGGGGGACGGGCCTTCAGAAAATCCCAGCACATCGTCCAACACCAGGATCTGACCGTCGCAACCAGAACCCGCGCCAATGCCAATGGTCGGGATCTTTAGGCGCTTGGTGATCTTTTTGCCGAGGGCCGCCGGAATGCCCTCCAAGACCAGCGCGAACACGCCGGTCCTTTCCAGCAACAGCGCATCTTCCATAATATAAGAGGCGTCTTTGGCCGTTTTTCCCTGGACCCTGTAGCCGCCCTTCCGATTGACAGCCTGGGGAGTGAGACCCAAATGACCCATCACCGGTACATTGGCTTTAAGAATGGCGCGGATGGATTCGATCACCGGGCGGCCGCCTTCCACTTTGACCGCCTGCGCATTTCCTTCCTTAATAAAGCGCCCTGCCGCTAAGGCGCCTTCCCACGGCGCGGATTCATACGATTGAAAGGGCATGTCTGCCACGAGCAAGGCGCGTTGGACCCCGCGCGACGCGGCCTTGGTGTGATGCAGCATTTCTTCGACGGTGACCGGTAAGGTGTTGGGGTACCCGAGACGGGTATTGGCGAGCGAATCGCCGACCAGCGCAACATCAACGCCGGCCTGATCAATCATGCGCGCGGACGCGGCATCGTAACAGGTCAGCGCGACGATGGGGGTCTT
>CAYOPN010000066.1:0-9874 GCA_964405835.1 uncultured Elusimicrobia bacterium
CCGGAGCAATCGCTTCGGTTTTTCCCCACCCCTGTCCCCTCCCCGTTGGGGAGGGGAATAAGTTGTGTGTTGTAATCATCCGCCGATCCCGACTGAGACCAGCATTGCGCTTAGGAAATAGTCGCCGACCAGGATCAGCACCATTGAGATAACGACCGCGCGGGTGGTGGCGCGTCCAACTCCTTCGGCGCCGCCCGAGCAGTTAAATCCCATGTAGCAGGACGTGATCACAATGATCAGTCCAAAGAAAAACGATTTGATCAACCCGTGCATCACGTCATTGATGTCGATGAAGGTCCGCACTTCCTCCCAATAAATCCCCGCCGGGATGCGCAATTGCAGCGTGGCCACAATCGCGCCGCCGAAGATGCCGATGATGTTCGCGAGCGCGGAGAGGATCGGGACCATGATCATCATCGCTATGATGCGCGGCACCGCAAGATAACGGTTGGGGCTTGTGCCGAGCGTGTAAAGCGCGTCGAGTTGTTCGGTTACGTTCATCGTGCCGAGCTCCGCGGTGATGGCCGCGCCGACGCGGCCCGAGATCACGACGGAAGTCAATACCGGCCCGAGTTCTTTCACCAGCGACAGACCGACCACCGAACCAACGTAGATCGGCTCGTTGAACACTTTCATGAACGAAAAGCCGGATTGAAACGCCAGCACCATGCCGGTGAAAAGTGAGGTAAGACCGACCACCGGGAAAGACGAAACGCCGATCTCGTTCATTTGCTCAATGGAAAGTTTCGGCTCCCAAATTCCTTTGGCGATCATTCCAAACGATTTGCGCGTCATCGCGGCCACGCGGCCCAACGATTCCGCCAACGCCAGCGCCCACGCGCCAAAACTTTCGATCCAAATCATGGCACCATGACCCTTGGAACGCGTTTCGAAATGCCGCAAAGAATTTCATAACAGATGCTTCCGTCCCATTCGGCCCAGTCGTCGGCCGACAGCGATGCATCGCCCTGCCGGCCAATCAATGTCGCCACTTCCCCGATATCAACCGGAAACCCGGTCACGTCCACCATGATGTGGTCCATCGTGACACGGCCCACGATCGGGCAGCGGCGTCCTTTGATCAAAACCGAACCTTTGTTCGACGCGCTGCGCGGAACGCCGTCGGCGTAGCCCACCGGCAATGTGGCGATATCGGATTCGCGCGCGGTCTTGAACGTGCCGCCGTAACTGATCGACGTGCCGGCCGGAACTTTCTTTAAGAAGACGACTTTCGTGTGCCAGCTCAGCACAGGCTCAAGTTTCACATCGCCCGGAAGCGGCACGCGGGTGAGTCCGTAAAGCGCGATACCGGGACGGACCATGTTCATGCGTGTTTCGGGGTAACGCAGCGTGGCGGCGGAGTTGGCCAGGTGGAATATCACGGTGGAGAGTCCGAAACTCGAAACCAGGTCGCGCACAATTTGGAATTGATGGATCTGGTCCTGCACCATGGCCGGATCGGAATCGGCGGACGCCAGATGGCTGTAGACGCCGGCGAGCGCCACGTGTTTCTGTCCGCGCAGCCATTCCAGAATGGACTTGGCGCCGATTGGCGAGATGCCGAGGCGGCCCATGCCGGTGTCGACTTTGAGATGGAAGAGTCCGGTCCGTCCCATTTTTTCGGCGGCCAACGCGTATTGGCGCGCGGCCTCGAGGCTGGAAACGGTGGGCGTGAGATTGTGTTCGAGCGCGACGCGGAAATTTTCGAGCGGGAAGATGCTGCCGAGCAAAAGTATCGGGGCGTTGACGCCCCCTTGGCGGAGCGCGATACCTTCTTCAAGGCTGGAAACACCAATCATGGAAGCGCCGTTATCAATGGCGATTTTCGCGAGCGGCAGAGCGCCGTGGCCATAGGCGTCCGCCTTGAGCACCGCCAGCAGGTTGCAACCCACGCCCGCCGAGAGTTTGATCTGGCGGACATTGGAAGCAAATGCGCGGGCCGATATTTCGGCCCACGTCGGGCGGTAGAAGGTCGCAGTCTTAGACTGCGGAGGGTTCAAGCTCTCGCTCAGGGTTAACAAAACGGGTGCACTCGTCGAGGAACGTGAGGTTCACATCGCCGACCGGGCCATTGCGCTGTTTCAAGATGAAGATCTTGGCTTTGCCTTTTAGGTCCGGGTCGTCACGTTTATAAACTTCCTCGCGGTAAATGGCCATCACGACGTCGGCGTCCTGTTCAATGGCGCCGGATTCGCGAAGGTCGGAAAGCTGTGGACGGCCGCCGCGCGCGCCGTCTTCGGGTTTGCGGTTAAGCTGCGAGAGCGCAATGACCGGCACGCCCAATTCGCGCGCGAGGCCTTTGAGGCTCCGTGAAATCTCGGAAATTTCCTGTTGGCGGCTTTCCTGGCTGCCGTCGCCGCGCATGAGCTGCAAATAGTCGATGATCACGAGCCCCAACTTCTGGCCTTTGCGTTGAAGTTCGTGCGCATAACGGCGGGAAGCGGAGCGGATCTCGAGCACGGTGGGCGACGTCGAAAAATCGAAATAGAGCGGCGCTTCGGCGATCGCGCTCGCGGTGGTGGTGATGCGCGGCCAATTCTTGCGCGCCATGTAGCCGCGCCGGACTTCGCCCATGTTGAGCAGCGCGCGCGAGCACAACAAACGCAGCGCCAATTCCTGATGGCTCATTTCCAGCGAGAAGAACACGACCGGGATCTTCTGGTCGACCGCGATGTATTCGGCCATGTTCATGACAATGGTTGTTTTCCCCATCGAAGGACGGCCCGCGACAATAATCAAGTTGGTGGGCTGAAGACCGGACATCATGTTGTCGAGTTCGATGTAACCGGTCGGAACGCCGGTCACCATCTTGCCGGACTCGGCCATCTGTTCGAGCGACTCGACGGCGCCTTGCATCAAATCACCCGCGCTCATGAAATCGCGGCGCGCTTTGCGTTCGCCGACGGTAAAGAAATGTTCCTGGGCCTTGTCGACGAGCTCGTTGGCGGGGATTTTGTTCTGGTGCGCGTCGCGAATGAGCTCGCGGGAAGTCACAATCAATGCGCGCAAAAGGGATTTCTCATGCACAATCTTCGCGTAATGTTCGACATGCAGCGCGGTCGGCACACGTTCGGCCAATTCGGTCAAGAGCGTGGCGCCGCCGGCGGCCGCGAAACTGGGATCGGTCTTGAGCGCTTCGCCGACCGTGATCACATCGGCCTCAATATTGGAATTGCTTAAGCGGAGGATGGCGGAATAAATCTGACGGTGGGTGTCTTTGTAGAAATCGTCGGGCTTAAGAATGTCCGTCGCTTTAACGACAGCCTCGCGCTCAACGAGCATGCTGCCGAGAACGGCCATCTCGGCTTCGATGCTATGCGGCGGTAGTGATTCGTTGGTCTCTGACATAAGGGGCGGGGATTATACTTATTCGACGGAACGGAGCACCCGTCATCCTGGCATGTCGTTAGCCAGGATCCATTTTAACCTACGACTTGCGGGTAGAGATCAGACCACTCGGGATTCAGCTTTTCAACGAGTTGGATTTTCCACATTCTTTTCCAATATTTGAGTGCTTTTTCGCGTTGGATGGCCGAATCCATCGTTTCGTGAACCTCGTACCAAACCAAAGTATGGACTTGGTATTGCTTGGTGAAACCCTTAATGGATGCGGATTTGTGTTGCCATATCCGTTGAACGAGGTTGGAGGTGACTCCAATATAGATTGTGCCGCGACGCTGACTCGCGACGATATAAACGCATGGTTGTTTTTGGATAGTTCCCTCCTGTTAAAGGAGGGAAAATGGGGCCTGGATTAAGACTTTCCAGGGCGACGAGGACTAATAATCCTCGTCGGGTTCGCCGAAGGCGGTTTCAACCAACGATTCGGCGTGTTCGGCATGTTCACTGGACTTCTTGGCTTCCTTACCGACCACTTTGACCGGGACGTCCACAATCACTTGGGAGTGAATGCGGACGCGGATCGTGTGGTCGCCCACGGTGCGGATGGCGCCGTTCATGAGGATGGACTTCTTCTCAACGGAAGCGCCCTGCTTCGAAAGTTCGAGCGAAACGTCCATGGCGGTAACAGAGCCGAACAAACGTCCGCCCTGGCCTACCTGGCGTTCAAATACGAGACCCACTTGGGAAATTTTATCGGCGCTGGACTTGGATTTGGCCAACTGCTCATCGCGTTTGGCGGCGAGCTTCTCTTTCTGTTTCTCAAAACGCTTCAACGCGTCCGGCGTGGCGTACATTGCCAGCCTTTGCGGCAACAGATAATTGCGGGCGAAACCGTCTTTGACTTTGCAGTTGTCGCCAAGCTGTCCCAAGCCGGGGACGTCGGATAACAAGATAACAGACTGTGACATGATCAATTTCCTCTTTGTCGTCATCCTGGAAATTTTCAATCCAGGATCCATTTTAAAATGGGCCCTGGATTAAGACATTCCAGGGCGACGTAATGTTTAAATTGGAGACGTCGGGATCAACGCGATGTTGCGGGCGCGTTTGATCGCTTCGGTCAACTGGCGTTGGCAGCGCGCGCAAGTGCCGGTGGAACGGCCGGAAAGGATCTTTCCGCGCTCCGTGATGAAATTGCGAAGGAAGTTGGCGGCTTTCCAATCAACTCCGCCTTGACGGTCCATGCAGATACGGCAAACGCGGCGCCGGATCGGCGGGCGTCCGCGGCCCATTCCAGACTGGACCCCCATCGGAGCGCGGCCTTTGTATCCCCCTCCCGCGCCGGGAGCTCCCGCGCCCATCGGAGGACGGGAAGAATAACCACCGGTTGCGCCGGCTGGTTTTGGACGGTCCCCATAAGAAGACTTGGGGGCTATTGGTTTATCTGCTGATTCCGTAGACATTAAAAGGGCACCTCATCATCGTTGTACTGAGCGACTTTCGAATGCGCCGAGCTTGCGCCGGCGCCGACAGGTACTGAAGACGCTTCCGCGCCCGGATCTTCCGCCACGACTTCCGTCGCGGCCGATCCTTCTCCCGCCATTTCCAAAAATTGGATCTTCAAGATATCGACTTCCAGCTCGAAACGCTTCTGGCCTTCTTTGGTCGTCCAGTCGCGGGACTTAAGACGGCCCTCGATGAAAACCGGGCTGCCTTTTTTCAAGCGTTGTCCGCAACGCTCGGCGGTCTCGCGCCAGGTGCTGCACGGCACGAACGCCACTTCTTCTTTCCATTCGCTGGAATTGCGGTCTTTGTAGCTGCGGCTGACCGCGATACGAAAATGACACACCGGCGTGCCCTGCGGGGTGTACCGGAGTTCCGGGTCCCGGGTCAATCGCCCCACCATCTTTACATCGTTGAGACTATGCAATCGTAAGTTCGCCATAACACTGCTCCTTGGTTTGAATTACGAGGGATTTGCTTTGGTTTCTGCTGAGGGGGCTGCTATTGCCGTTGCGGTCGCTGCTGACGTCGCTGCTGTTCCTTCGGCTGTTGGTTCCGAAGTCGTGGGCATTTTCCGGACGTACGGCGGACGCAAATTGAGTTTGTCGGTGGTCACGTGACGGATGACGTGGTCGGTGACGTGGAAGAGAGTATGGAGGGCCTGAGTGGTGCCGGGGGCGCCCGTGTAATCAATGAAAATATAAAGACCGTCTTTTTGGTGCTTGATTGGGTAGGTAAGTTTGCGGCGGCCCCAAATTTGCACAGAGCGAAGCACGCCTTTCGTGGGCGCTATAGCGGATTTGATCTTCTCAATGAAGAGGTCGATCGTTTTTTGCGGCGTGTCGGTCGGGCAGACAAAAAGTGTCTCGTACGCGCGTTCCGCCGGTAATGGTTTTGCCATAGAAATCAGACTCCAAACACAAAATTCACCCAAACCTCAAAGCCATTCAGAAGGGAAAAGACTAGGGGGAGGTGTTCAAAACAGGGGCGATTTATACAACATTCCTCCAAAAACGTGCAAATAAAGTTTTTCAAATTTACAAGTTTTTCCAGAGGGCAGAATCGTTGCTTAAGTGTAAAAAGTCCACCTTTAATTTGCGGGACTTTCGGGGTATAATAAGAGCTCTTAAGAATTATAAGGAAGGCAAAATTGTTCAAAAGAATCCGGAGTTTGACTGTTACGCTAATGGGCCTCTTACTTGGAATTGCCTATCCTTCCACCGGGAGGGCGGCCATCGAAGATTTCTATGTGTTTCATTTCGACAAAATCCCCCGCTTCGGCTATTCCCCCTTCGTAAAAAGCCCTCAATACCTTCTCCCAACCACACAAAACGGTTCAATGAGCCAGTTGGGCGCCGGAATCAATGATCCCAACGCGGTTGTCCTGGTCCGGCATGACGTTGTCTTGACCGGGGACATGAACGTTTGGGCCATTGTGGTGGAAGCCGGAGGAAAATTAACGTTCGCGGACCAGAATATTACCGTCCGATTCCTGCAATTTGTAGTCGAAGAAGGGGCCTCCCTTACTATTGGAACCGAAGGCAACCCCGTTAACTCGCGTGTTCGGTTGATCGTACGCGCGCTTCCCATCAATACCAGCGATCCCAATAAGTCTTCTTATGACCCCGGGCAATTCGGTCATGGTCTTTTAGGATTCGGGAACGTCACAATGCACGGTGAAACAAAAACATCTTTTATGCGCTTAGCCACGGCTCCCCGTGCCGGAAATTCTTCTCTGAGTTTATTGAACTCTGTGACCAACTGGAAAAGCGGAGATAAAGTTGTCATCCCGGACACCCGCATCGTTGCTCTTGAACTGGGGAACCTGACCTTCCCCAATGAAGGCGCGGTCGGCATCCGCACGGTTGATCAAACAGAAGTCAGAACCTTATCGGGCTCTGCGGCGACCAGCGCGTCTTTAAATTCGGGCCTCAGTTTTGACCACCTCGGCGCGGTTTCGGCGGACGGCACCCAACCCACCAATTTTGGAGGCGAGCCGCTTAACCCGCATGTCGGAAATTTGAGCCGGAATATTTCCATCGAATCGGAGGATCCAAACGTGGTTCGCGGGCACACCATGTTCCATCATCGGGCGAATATCAATATCAATGGGGTCGCTTTCACCAATTTGGGACGAACCAGAACTGTTTACCTGAACAGCACTACTTTCGACGCCAACGGCAACGCGCTCAGCGTGGGTACCAATCAAATCGGCCGCTACCCGGTCCACTTCCACCATCTGGCCGGCCCCAACCCCGCGACCGACCCGCAACATCAATTTCGTTTGGAGAACTGCGCGATCGACACCAGTCCCAAATGGGGCGTGGCGATTCACGGGTCCAGCTACGGTCTTATTAAAAACAATGTGATCTACGACTGCCGCGGCGGCGGAATTATTTTCGAGAACGGCAGTGAATTTCGCAACCGCATCGAGCGCAATTTCATTGTCAAGATTCCGGGACATGATGGAAGCGACGGCGATCGCGTCATTGAAATCAGAGGCGACATTCAATTCCGCCAAGGCGTGGCGATCGGCGAAACCACGCCGGACAACGACATCATCGCCAACGTTTCGGCCGATATCCATGAAGGAGAAACCGTATATCAGGGTTTCACCATCGGAGGCCGCGAGGGACAATCCCGCCTTCCCGTGCGGAAGCCTCTTTTCCGCGGAGCCGATGTCAATGTCGCGGGACAATTCGAAGAGATCACCGGCGTGCATGTTCCTTATGGGGTTCACGAAGGCGCTGAGGTTTATTCGTCCGCGAAAATTGCGTTGGGCGCATGGCAAAACCATGAAGCAGGATTCGAATTTATTCCGAGCCCTCTTATAAAAAACTTTGCGGCATGGAATACCGGCGGAAGTTTTAATGCGCAGGGCGCGACCATATTTGTCGATTATTCCGTGTTCCATATAGACGGCGCAAAACTATACGGCGGAAGACGCGTCTTTTTCGCCCATAACCCCACGGGACGCGATGGGATGCTCTTTAAAGATATGGCCATTCATAACTTCGAGGTGGGCTTCGACTACGACAACCGCCCGCCGATTACTCACACCGAGTCGGCAAAATCAAAACCGACATGGGAATTTGTGAACCTGGACGTCGTGAACGTGAAATCAGGGATTGTTCTTCATAATGAATTGCAGGGGCCTAACCCCTTGGGGAAAATTTATACCGTGCTACGAAACGTAAAATTTCGTTCGACAAACAGCGTTCCGTATGCCGGCGTGGATTTCCAACTGCGGTATGATCCTCATTCCGGACCTGACAACGTCGGCGGCCCTACAATATGGACGGAATTTGTGACGGAGTCTTATGATCACAACGGGGTGCCGGGAGTCAATAAAGAACTTTTTTTTCCCATTCAAGGGCCGAACATTCCTATCCGTAAGTGGTGCGGCACTTACACGCTATTTAATGGGCCGGAAGAGTTTTGTTTCTGCCCTGGCCTAAAATCCGATGGCTCCCTGCATACCAATGCTTCCTGTGAAGCGGAATTCGGCCCGATGTCGGCGGCGTTCCGTCATGCGGCGACCTGCGAAGACACGGATCCTTCCTTCACCAATGGGTTGGCGTGCAATAAAGCAGTGGGAGGCAACTCGGCTCCCGTGGTGAACGCGGGCCCCGGGCAAACCGTCTTGTTCCCCAACCCGGTCAACCTCGCTGGCTCGCATACTGATGACGGGCTCCCGGCCGGAGGGACTATCACGAGACGTTGGGTAAAAATCGTCGGGCCCGGCAACGTCACTTTCACGGCCCCCACTTCGGCCGCCACCAGCGCCACTTTTAGTCAACCCGGCCATTACACGCTCCGCTACATTGTCAACGACGGCAACCGCGAAGGCGCCGCCAATTTGGTGGTGCTGGTATCAGACCCGAACGGGTCGAACGAGGCGCCCTCCGTTTCCGCCGGCGAAGATCGCGTCACCCCTTTCCCAGCGGCCGTCAATTTAAGCGGCTCTGTTTCCGATGATGGAATGCCCGCCTCGCCCGGACGTCTGACGATCTTATGGACCAAAGAATCGGGGATGGGCTCCGTCATTTTTGAGAACGCCGCTTCTCCGATAACAGAAGCCACTTTCAGCCGCCCCGGGTCGTATATTCTTAGACTGACGGCCACCGACGGAGAAAAATCAACGAACGATCACGTACAGGTTTTATCTCAAGGCGTTGGCGGCGCCGGGACGGTCGGAGGCACGGTAGGCAATATTGTTAGCCCGGCCAAACAACAAACGGTTTTCATTCCTGGTTGTGGCAACGGCACCATCCGCGATTTAAAAGGCCGGACTGTCATGACGTTCTCAGGCCCCGACCTTATCTGGGGCGGCCAACGTTCCGGCGGCCGCCTGGTCGCGGATGGCGTGTACATTTACACCTGCTCCGAAGGAAAGTCGGGCAAGATTGCGGTTGTTCCCTAGAGGCGGCGCGCCCTTTCCAACGGATTGTCCGATTCGCAACTTCGAGAAGATTAGCGTCTCGTCCAAAAAAATAATACGCGATCGTGGCCTGCGCTTATTTCAACAATCCCTCTATAACACTGGCCATTTTAAAGTCCAGGTCCGATATTCCGCGGGCGGTGTGGGTCCAGTAGCGGACTTCGACCCGTTTGAAGTTCATGATGATGTCGGGGTGGTGGTTGTTCTCTTCGGCGGCCATTCCCACCTTATAAACGAAATCCAGCGCGTCTTTATAGGCCGGAAAAGTCTTGGTCCTCACCAAATATTTGTCGACCTGTTTCCATTCGGGCAATTTGGCCAGTCGCTTGGTGATCTCTTCTTGGGACAGCGCCTCTTTCTCGGTCTTTGTTTCCATTTCCTCTATACGGCCGCGGCCTTATCTAGTGCGGCCACCAATTCTTCGACCGATTTGACCGATTTGCGGAACCCAGCCTCTTCTTCGGCATTGAGCTTGATCTCGATGACCTTCTCCATGCCGGCCGCCCCTAACTTGGCGAGCACACCAACGAAATCACCTTTCACGCCATATTCACCATTCAAGAGCACCGCACAAGGCAGGATCTTTTT
>CAYOPN010000067.1:0-9843 GCA_964405835.1 uncultured Elusimicrobia bacterium
ATGGGAACAATAATGGACTCAATAATGACGCCGACAAACACGGTCATAGGCCCGTGCATACGCATCATGTCCATAATCCAAGCAGTGATTTCGCCAATCATGGGGGGGTGTCTATCAGAATATGGAGACGAACGCTACGCCGAGAATCATTACGGAAATAAGAGGTGTTTTTCCCACCCCTTGCCGTGGTTCTCGTACAGGGTGCGGTGATGGAGGCGGTAGGGGGCGGCTTTCCAAAATTCGATGCGGTTGGGCTTGACCAGATACCCGGACCACCAGGCGGGGCGCGGCACGGGACCTTTGGCGTATTTCTTATCGAATTCGTTCAAACGGTCCTCCAACGTTTTGCGCTGGTCCAGCACGCGCGACTGCTGTGAAGCCCAAGCGCCGATTTGGCTTTCACGCGGACGGGTCTTCCAATATTCGTCCGCTTCCAGTTTGGAAACCGCGGTCACGGTGCCTTCAATGTGAACTTGCTCTTCCAACGATTTCCAATGAAACGACAGCGCGGCCCGCGGGTTGGCACTCAAGTGCTGCGCTTTGCGGCTCTCAAAATTGGTGAAAAACACAAACCCGTGCTGATCAAATCCTTTTAACAGCACCGTGCGCACCGACGGCCGCCCATCCGCACTCGCGGTGCCGAGTTGCATCGCGTTGGGCTCCGACGGCTCGCTTATTTTTGCGCGCTCATACACGTCCGCGAATTGTTGAAGGGCTTCCTGATAGAGGTCCACAACCTACATCTCAATCATGAACATCAGGATGTCCCTTCCGCTGAACAGCCACATACTCGCTAGAAAAATAATGAAACCCCCCGAGCACAGGATCCAGCCGATCATGGTGTTTTGAATGGTTTGGTTCATATCAGCCGGGTTTATAACAAACTTCCTTTCCAGACAGCTCGCTGGGATTTTTATAGAAGACTGCTCGCGTGAAGACCAAATACATGCGAATGATCACCGGAATGAAAACAGGCGGGCCGAAGGACTGGGCGGTGTACATGCTGAGGTGCGAGAACGGGTCGCTTTACACCGGCGTCGCGAAGGACGTCGAAGCGCGGTTCGAGTGCCACAAGTCCGGCAAGGGCGCGGCCTACACGCGGATGCACCCGCCGGTCGAACTGGTTTACCGCGAAATGGAGTTAACGCGGTCGGAAGCTTTAATTCGTGAGGCGGCGCTCAAGCGCATGCCGAAATTTAAAAAAGAACGACTATTAAAATTGGACCCCCGATAGAAACATTCGGGGGAGACGACAAAGGAGAACATAATGCCTACAAGTGAAGAGAAGAACATCGAATGCAAAGTGGTCAAGGTTTTGATGTCGACCGAAGCCGGAGGGTTTGGGTCGAACCAGCTGCGCATCGTTCGCTGGATCGTGAACGGAAAAGACACGGGCGCGCTGCTCGAGAAACGGAATTTGTACACAACCAAAGACGGCCAGGAAAGAATGGGAAAGGCGAAGGGATTTAATCAGGCGGAAGTGGCCTATATCGTCGAAAACTGGAAGACCATCCAGCCTCTGCTATAAAAACATAACGGCATGGCCCCCTTTCCCCCTAATGATACAGGGGCCATGCCGTGAATGGGTTGTTGGGTTTAGTTCTTAAGAGCGTTCAGCGCGGCCTGATAATTCGGCTCCTGCGCGATTTCCGGCACCTGCTCGGTGTATTTCACGTTCCCCTTCTCATCGATGACCACCACGGCGCGCGAGAAAAGTCCCGCCAAAGCGCCTTCAGCAATCTTCACGCCATAAGCCGAGCTGAAGCTGGCATCACGGAGTTCGGAGGCCGGCACCACGTTTTTGAGGCCTTCGGCGCCGCAAAAGCGGTTCAACGCGAACGGCAGGTCTTTCGAAGCGCAGACCACAACGGTGTTGGCAAGTTTGGAGGCTTCTTCGTTGAACTTCCGGGTGGAAGCCTGGCAGACGGGCGTGTCGATGCTTGGGAAAATATTCAAAACCACTTTCTTTCCGTTCAAATCCTTTAGCGACACGTCGGATAAATCGGTTTTCGTGAGTTTGAAGTCTGGGGCCTTGGAACCGACTTTCGGCAGCTCTCCGGCGGTGCTGATGGGGTTTCCTTTGAATGTGATGCGTGCCATAAACGTCTCCTCGCCCTGAGTAAAATCGAAGGGCTATTTATTAAATGCGGGGACGTTTATACCTTTACTTGGCGGCGATGTGGAAGAGCCAAGCCTCCCCATAAATAACGATGGTCATCAGCACGCAGATCTCCAAAATGACGATGGTCATGGCCTTGATCCACTGGAACGGCGTGTAACCGGCGTTGATCTGCTTTTGGATGAAAGAATAGGCCACCACCGACTGTGCGGAGCCGACGTGGGTCCAGCAGCCGCCCGCCGCGTAGCCGGCAATCTGGGCCATCGCGAACAAATGCATCACCTTGATGTCGAGCCCGTGCAGCGCGCGGGCCGCGAAGTCGGCCACCACGTTGTTGTCCAAAAGCGCCGAGAGCACCGTGCAACCCGCGAATTGCGCGTAGGCGATATGCCCCACGCCGAACTTCTCGATGCCCGTGTGCAGCAGTTCTCCCAAAATCAGGAAGAAACCGGTTTTCTGCAAGAGCGTGATCGACAGGAACAGCGGGAACAAGAACAGATACTCCATGTATTCATGCGTCGCCTCTTTCAACGCCAGCTTGCGCATCTTCACGTTGGAATAGATGCCGTAGAACGCAACCGCGAGCCCCGAGAAAGACGCCACAAACAGCGGGATCGCATGGTTGATCGCGTGCGCGATCAAAAACCCGATGAACGGAATAAATGACAGCACGCCGATCGTTTGCGCGCGCGTGCGCTGTTTGCGCACATTTTCGAGCGCGGTCGTGATTTTTTCCTCGGCCGCTTCGGAATGGCCCGAATAGTGTTTGTCGAGCACGTCGGCAATGTTCTCCGAAACGAATTCCCCCATGATCTCTTTGCGCAGCGCCGGCGCCACGTCTTCTTTGACCAGCGCATGGCCGAGCGGCTCGCCGCGGTGGACGCGCGTTTCCACTTTATCGTAGCGGGCGCCCAGTTGGTCTTTGTACCGGTCAATGAATTCGGTCGGCGTTAACACTTCGCCGTGTTTTGATGCCTGCAAAAAGCGAACGTCGGCCGTGTTCAGGTCCATCACGTCCAACTTATTGATGTCGATGTGAGCCCCTTTCAGCTTTCCGCGCACGTTCCACATCACAATGAAGTAGCTGCCGATCGCGGCCGGCGCGCAGTAACGCAGGAAGAACATGTTGTCCAAATGCGGGTGCAGGTTGGCCTTCATGATCAGGTTTGGCGGTTCACCGTAGGCAAGCCACATGCCGCAGACGGTCGTGACAATGGTCGACACGATGACCGCGAAGATCACCGCATCGTCCTTGGCCTTGGCCAGAAACAGAATAATGACCAAAGTCCGGATCATAAGGCCGATCATGGACACCCCATCCAAAATGCCGGAGGACAAAGACACAATGGCGACCAGGATACCGATGGTCACGACCACATTGCCCTTGGTCTTTTTTAAAACCGCGAAGCTGGCCGATTCCAACAGGCGCGTTTGCGCGATCATGGCCACAAAGAACGTGAGACCCAGAATGAAAAGCATCGTATCCACATGAAAAATCTGTTCAAGTCCGTGCAACGTCAAGAAATGGCGTCCAATAAATTCGAACAGCGCGGAGAAGCCATCGTTTTGAATGGCTTCGCGGAGCGTCGACGTTTCCCACCAGTTGTTCCAGAACGTGCCCACAATGACGATGGCGGCGCCGTAGGTCAGCGCGTTTTTATCGAGACGGTATTTGATGGAGCCCAACACAAACAACGCGAGGATGGTGACCAGGACCTCAACAGCGATAAAGATGGGCGGGATATGGACGGATTTGCCGATGAAGAACAACGCGGCACCTAAGATGGCGCAGCCGGCAAGAAATTTTTTTGAGGATAGTTCGACGATGGACGGCTCTGTGGCTTGACTCACGGCGGTGGACCTCGCTTAATAGATTATGAAACAGGCGCGGTGCACATCGGTGGGCACTACGGGAGCGCGGATAATACCCTAAGTTAGGTGTTTTCGGAATAAGCGGGACATCAGCGGAACACTCAACAAACAAATGGTTCCTCCCACCAGCACCGCGTTGACCACCCCCCACCAACGGGCAGTGAGACCGGACTCGAATTCGCCAATCTCATTGGATGTGGAGATGAAAATGCTGCTGACGGCCGCGACCCGGCCACGGAAGTGGTCGGGCGTCAGCGCTTGATAAAGGCTCTGGCGGATGATCACGCTCACGCCGTCCGCAGCGCCGCCCACCATCAGAAAAAAAACGGCGAACCCAAACGTGGGAGAAAGCGCAAAAAGGATCATGCTCGCGCCAAAAACGGTGACCACGACCCGCAACGAAAACCAGGACGGCCGGACAAACGGCCGGAACGCCTGGTACGCGGAGATAAGACCGGAACCGATGCCTGGCGCGGCCTTCAGCAAACCGAATCCGAACGGCCCCGCCCCCAACCGCGACGCGAAAAAGGGATACAGAGCGACCACGTCGCCAAACAACACCGCCACCATGTCGAGCGACATCGCGGCCAGTATCAGCGGTTGAGACCGGATGAATTTAAGTCCCATTTTTATTCTCAGAAGCGCGCTTTCTTCGAGCAGTCCGGGCGCTTGCGGCGATTGCATCGGCGGAAGACGTGTGGCGAACAAAACGGAAATGAGAAAAAGGCCGGCGGTCAGCATAAAAATGGAACCGGGTTCAACATGACGCAGCAACCAACCACCCGTGAGCGGACCGGTCACCACCGCGGCCTGAAAGAAACCCAGGTTCCACCCCATCGCCCGTGGGAATTGTTCTTTGGGGATCAGGACTTGGGCGTAAGCGCTGGAGGAAATCATTCCAAAACTGGAACAGAACCCCGAGAAAGCGACCGCGGTATAAACCAACAACAGGGAAGGCACGGGCATCAACCCATTGATCAAAAGCGCGATGGAAGAAAGCATCAGTCCCACTTTCGCGCGCAGCATAAATTTCCGTTTTTCTTGCTGGTCAACCAGTTGGCCCGCCCACAACGCGATACTCGAAAAAGGAACGGCCCACGCCAGGCCCAACAGACCCACGGCCAACGGATCGTTGGTGAGCGTGTATACTTGCCAAACAATGGCCGTGGATTGTATTTGCTTGGCGTAATGCGCAAAAAAACGGGAACCAAGCCACCATTGGAACGCCTTATTCATAGAAGGAATCTATGTTATTGACAATTTTCGCGCTAGTTACGCTATTTCTGGCCTTGGGTACCACCATTGAGATGCTGATCGGCCTACGCCGTTTGGAGTGGCTCAGCGACCAGCCCATAGGGGTCAAGTCTCCCCTTTCCCCTTTAGCACCTGCCATCTCAATTATTGTTTCCGCTCGCAACGAAGAGAAAAATATCAGTGCGGGCCTCTCTTCTCTGCTTGAACTCGACTATCCCGAAAAACAAATCATTGTGATCAACGACCGCTCCACCGACCGCACCGGCGAAATTTTGGCCGGCCTCGCCAAGTCTCATCCCGAATTAAAAATCGTCACGGTCCCGGAACTCCCGGCCGGTTGGCTTGGCAAGAACCACGCGCAATGGACGGGCGCTAAGGCCGCGACCAACCCGCTCTTGTTGTTTACCGACGCGGACATTGTGATGGAAAAAACGGCCCTCCGCCGCGCGGTGGGATACTTCGAGAAAAAAAGTCTCGACCATCTCGCGATCGGTCCGCGCGCGGTGATGCCGGGGTTGGCGCTCAACTTGTTCATGGCCGGGTTCGCGGTGTTCTTCAATATTTTCGCACGGCCGTGGCGGGCGCGCGACCCAAAAAGCACCGCGCATGTGGGCATTGGCGCGTTCAATCTTATCCGCCGCGCGGCCTACGAAAAAATCGGCACGCACAAAGCGCTGGCGATGCGCCCCGACGACGACATGAAGCTCGGAAAACTAATCAAACTGAACGGACTCAAACAAGATTTCTTGCTGGGCACGGACATGATTTTTGTGGAGTGGTACGACTCGGTCAAGGCGCTTGTGGAAGGTCTAATGAAGAACGCGTTCTCAGGTGTGGACTACAAACTATCGATTGTCATCGGCTCAACGTTCGTGATGGTGTCGATGGGCGTGTGGCCTTTTGTGGCCGTGTTTTTGACCGCCGGAAAAACGCAACTGATGTACGCGGCCGTGGTGGTCATCATTACCGGGCTTTGCGCCGCGTCGGCCTATTTCCAAAACATGAGCCCGCTTTACGGTCTCGGTTTCCCCATCGCCACGGTGGCGTTCCTCTACATTTTGTGGAAAGCAACGCTGCGAACATTAATCCGCGGCGGCATCGAGTGGCGCGGCACGTTCTATCCACTCGACCAACTGCGGGCCAATAAGATTTAAAGTTGTTTTTTTAAACCTTTTTTAGAGCGCATTACCAATAAACGGTAAACATTTTCCATCTCCGGAAAATATTTTTTTATCCGCTTATAAATACTGTTCGCGACCGCTTTGTCGTAAACGTGCGATGTCTCGTTGCGGTCACGCAACATTTGAAGCCAAGCCGTCTCGTCCATTAACCATCCCGATTCAAAAGCGCGCTGCAACGCCTCCCGGGGAGTGCTGGCCTCGATTCCTTCTTCGGCAAGGAAACGTTTTAGTGTTTTCCAGAAAAGCTCTATGGCAAATTCAAACCGCTGAATGGTGCCATCAACAGCCAATTTATTTCTCTTGGGCTCTTGGAGGGCCTCTTCCAACCGCTCCAATGCGGCGCCTAGATTTTTAAGGCTTTGGTTAATTTTTATCGCGCTCATACAGAGTCTGGCCTTCTTTAACAATATTTCTCTTTAATTCCGTCGCGGTATTTTCCCAGCGGACTACATTTACGGTAAGCAAACTTGCGGTTTGTTCTTCAAGAAACGATGCTATTTCGAGCCATCGCGCCTGAGTGATTTGAGGAGCGGAGATACAGAGATCAACATCGGATTTTTCATGGGCATCGCCGCGGGCCCTGGATCCATATAAGCGAGCAGATTGGACCTCTTTATTCTCGAGAAAAAATTGGCGCCATTGATCCTGTATTTTTTTGTCCAAAATCATATTTTCATTCTAGAAGATTTCACAATGGGTTTTCGGGGTCGGCGTGGACAGTGACGACGGCGCCGGGGTATTTCTTCTGGAAGGTGTCCATGAGACCGACGGTAAGCTGGTGGGCTTCGTGGAACGTCTGGACGTTGCGGAGCGCGACGTGGAACTCGATGAACTTCGTGGGGCCCACTTTGCGCGTGCGCAGATCATGGTAACCCACGATTTTGGGGCTGAACGAATGGATGGTTATGTCGATTTCTTTCAGCAATTCACCGGAAAGTTGGGTGTCCAACAGCTCGCTCAGCGTCTCAAGAAACAAGCCGGCCACATTCTTAAGCAAATACAGCACGATCAACAGTGAGATGACCGGGTCCCAAGAGGCGTGGCCGGTCAAATACGTGAGAACAAACGAAACCAAGACCCCCAGATAAAGAAACGTATCGGTGGCGTAATGCAAATATTCGGTGGCGATGATCTGGGAATTGGTCGCGACCATGGATTTTTTGAGGTTCCGGGTGTGCCAGCCGTTCAACAACAGGGCCAATGTTGTCACAACAATGCCGGCCAACGGCTGCACGATGGGCTCGGGCGCCCTCAACCGGTTGATCGAAAGCGCCGCCACGCCAATGACGGTCCCCCCGATGATCAAACTCTGGATCAACCCGGCCAGGCTTTCGATTTTTCCGTGGCCGTAGGGATGGTTTTGGTCGGCGGGTTTGGACGAAAATTTGTTCAGGATGAAATTGGCGAGCGAGACCAACAAGTCCATCAACGAATCGGCGGCGCTGGCCAGAATGGCCACGGAATTGGTCACCGCGAACAGGCCCAGCTTGAACAGCGTCAGCCCGCCGGCGATGGCCAGCGACCTCAGCAGCAGATTTTCTTTTCCGGCGGTCATGTTGGGATTATAACACCCGAAAAAACTACAATCCGCCCCATGCCCTCCAAGTTCACCTTCGATCGCGAACTCCTGATCCGGATCTTTTTCTTCGGGGTCTTTGCTTTCCTTCTAACGCAAGTTTTTTTGCTGGCCAAACCGTTTTTGCCCTCCATTCTTGTGGCCACCATCTTGACCGTCATGTTTAGCCCGTTGCACCGACGGCTTAAACGCGTGGTCAAAGCCCCCGGCCTCGCCGCACTGATAATGACCATCGGCATTATATTGGCGGGAATCATTCCACTGGCCTTTGTCATTTGGATCGTCATCCGCGAATCGGCCGAACTGATCCCCACCGTCCAGAATGTACTTTCCCAAGTCAACAACGGCAACCTGGCTATGTATCAGGACTCCATTCCCTCCGCGTTTTATCCGGCCATTGAACGCGTAAGCAATTTCTTTGCCGGCATTAACATCGACATCAAAGGCTGGGTGCTCGAAAACGCACGCGAAGTCGGCATGCGGATCTCGGCCGTGGGCGCGTTTGTGGCCAGGAACGCCATTCTCATGGTCTTCAAACTTTTGATCGTGATCCTGTCTTTGTTCTTTATGCTGCGGGACGGAGACAAGCTTCTTACCTGGATCCTCCATCTGATTCCCATGGAGTACAGCCACAAACAAGCGGTGGCGCGAAGCGCCTACGAAACATTCTGGGCGGTCTTGATCGGCGTTTTCCTGACCGCGGCGGCCCAAGGCGGCGTGGCCATGATCGGTTTCTTTATCGCGGGCATCCGGATGCCGGTGTTGTTGGGACTGATGACCGGGTTGGTCTCGTTGCTCGGCGCTTCCTTTATTATCTGTATCCCGGTGGCGCTGTTCACCATGATGGAGAACACCGCGACCGGCTTTTTCCTGTTGATCTGGGGCGCGGTCCTGGTCGGCTGGCTCGACAATTTGCTCAAACCCATGCTGATAGGCTCGCGGGCGCGTATGCCGTTTGTGCTTGTTTTTTTTAGCATTCTCGGCGGCCTGAAAATGTACGGCCCGCTTGGCCTCTTACTTGGCCCGATGCTCGTGGCCTGCGTTTTGACTTTTATTCGTATCTATAAGGAGACGTACAACACATGAACGAAGTCGTCGTTAATGGACCCATGATGTGGGTCGGCTTCACCTTGCTCATTCTTTTCTTGTTGGCCCTCGACCTTTTCGTGTTTCATCGCCACGCGCACGAAATCAAGTTCAAAGAAGCGATGCTCTTGTCGGTCTTCTGGATTGCCATCGCGCTGCTCTTCAACGCCGGACTTTATTATTACGAAGGCCCGAAGAAAGGCATGGAGTTTCTGGCCGGATACCTGATCGAAAAATCGCTCAGCGTCGACAACTTGTTCGTGTTCATCGTGATCTTTAACTACTTCAAGATCTCGGGTGTTTACCAGCATAAGATCCTGTTCTGGGGCATCGTGGGCGCGCTCGTCATGCGCGCGATTTTCATCTTCGCGGGCGTGGCGCTGATCAATATGTTCTCTTGGACCATCTATTTGTTTGGCGGCTTCCTGATCATCACCGGCATCAAAATGTTCTTCGCGGGCGACGCCGAAGTGGACCCCAACAAGAACATCCTGATTAAAATCGTGCGCAAATTTTTCCCGGTCACCGACCATCATGACGGCGGAAAATTCCTGATCAAAGAAGGCGGCAAATGGGCGCTCACACCGCTCATGGTGGCGCTGTTGGTGGTGGAAACAACCGATGTGATCTTCGCGGTCGACTCGATCCCGGCCATTCTGGCCATCTCGCGCGATCCGTTTATCGTGTTCTCTTCGAATGTGTTCGCGATCCTGGGCCTGCGCGCGCTCTATTTCGCCCTCGCCGGAATCATCCAT
>CAYOPN010000068.1:0-9568 GCA_964405835.1 uncultured Elusimicrobia bacterium
GTCGTCCTTTATTTTTATCCGAAAGACGACACGCCGGGCTGCACGAAAGAGGCCTGCGATTTCAAGGAACAGCAGAAGAAGTTCGATAAGAAGAACGCGGTGATCATCGGCGTGAGCCCGGACAGCGTTGAGTCGCACGTGAAATTTAAAAAGAAGTTTGGCCTGCCGTTTTTCCTGTTAAGCGATCCGGAAAAGAAAATGCTGGAAGCCTACGGTGTTTGGAAAGAAAAAAGCATGTACGGCCGGAAATACATGGGCGTTGAGCGCACGACGCTCGTTATCGACGGCAGCGGCAAGGTCGCAAAAATTTTCCCCAAAGTCAGCGTCACCGGTCACGTCGATGAGGTATTTTCCTCCATTAACTAGCATGACATCGGTTTTCTCTTCCACCATTGGAAAAAAATTCATCGTGGCGGTCACGGGCCTCGTGATGTTCGGTTTTGTGGTCGGTCATTTGGCCGGGAACTTGCAGGTCTTCGATAGCGCCCAAAAACTCAATGATTACGCGGCCTTCCTAAAAGCGACCAAACCGTTGTTGTGGGGAACCCGGATCGCTTTGCTGGTTATGCTCGCGCTGCACATCTTATGCACGGTGCAGCTCAAAGCGCGCAACCACTCAAGCCGCCCCATCGGGTACCAGGCCCACGCCGTTATCAAGGCGTCGCCGCCGTCCCGCTTCATGATTTGGAGCGGCGCGTTCCTCGGTTTCTATATCGTTTATCACTTGCTCCATTTCACGGTCGGGTCCGCGCATCCGGAATTCAGTCACACCGACGTCTACAGCAACATCATTGTAGCTTTCAGCTCGCCGCTGGTTTCGGCCGTTTATGTTCTCGCGATGATTTCGCTCGGGTTTCATTTGAACCATGGCATCTACAGCGTTTTTCAAACGCTCGGACTTAACCATCCCAAATACAACTGCTGGCGACGGCTGTTCGCGAACGGCGCATCAATTGCGATCGCGCTCGGTTATATTTCGATTCCCGCCGCCGTTTTGCTGGGAGTGATCCGCTAATGGAACTTAAATCCAACATCCCCGAAGGGCCGATCGACAAAAAATGGGAGAACCACAAAAACGCGCTTAAGATCGTTAACGCGGCCAACAAACGCAAATACACGGTGATCGTGGTTGGTTCGGGTCTGGCCGGCGGCGCGGCCGCGGCAACCATGGCCGAGTTGGGTTACCAAGTGATATGTTTCTGTTATCAGGACAGCCCGCGGCGCGCGCACTCCATCGCGGCCCAGGGCGGCATCAATGCGGCCAAAAATTATCCAAACGACGGCGACAGCGTGTACCGGCTTTTCTACGACACGATCAAAGGCGGCGATTTCCGCGCCCGCGAGGCCAACGTGCATCGCTTGGCCGAACTCAGCCTCAGGATCATCGACCAATGCGTCGCACAAGGCGTTCCGTTTGCGCGTGAGTACAGCGGTTATCTCGACAACCGTTCTTTCGGCGGAGCGCAGGTGTCGCGTACGTTCTACGCGCGCGGTCAGACTGGCCAACAGCTTTTGCTCGGTGCCTATTCCGCCTTGTCCCGCCAGATCGGGCTCGGCAACGTAAAAATGTTTCCGCGAAACGAAATGCTGGACCTCGTTGTCGTTGATGGAAAAGCGAAAGGCATCATCACGCGCGATATGGTCACCGGGAAAATAGCGTCCCACGCCGGCGACGCAGTCGTGCTCGCGACCGGTGGTTACGGCAACGTTTACTTTTTGTCCACGAACGCCAAAGGCTGCAATACCTCCGCCATCTGGCGCGCTCACAAAAAAGGCGCCGCGTTCGCGAACCCCTGCTTCACGCAGATCCATCCGACGTGCATCCCCGTCAGCGGCGACCATCAATCAAAACTCACGCTTATGAGCGAGTCGTTGCGCAACGACGGCCGCATCTGGGTCCCCAAGAAAAAAGGCGACACGCGTCCGCCGGACCAAATTCCCGAAGACGAGCGCGATTATTATTTGGAACGGAAATACCCAAGCTACGGCAACTTGGTTCCGCGTGACGTTGCATCACGCAACGCCAAACAAGTGTGCGATGAGGGCCGCGGCGTGGGACCGGGCGGGCTCGGTGTGTATCTCGATTTCGCGGACGCGATCAAGCGCTTGGGCATGAGCGTGATCAAAGAGCGCTATACGAACCTGTTCGAAATGTACAACCGCATCACCGGCGAAGATCCGTACAAAGTGCCGATGCGGATTTATCCGGCCATCCATTACACGATGGGCGGGTTGTGGGTCGACTACAATTTGATGAGCACCATCGACGGGTTGTTCGTCGGCGGTGAGGCCAACTTCTCGGACCACGGAGCGAACCGGTTGGGCGCGAGCGCGCTCATGCAGGGCCTGGCCGACGGTTATTTTGTGCTGCCCGCTACGGTCGGAAATTATTTGGCGCAACAGAAAGGGCCCAAGGTGGGCGCGGACCATCTCGAATTTAAAAAAGCCGAGGCCGATGTGGCGGCGCAGGTCCAAAAATTTCTTTCCATCAATGGCAAGCGCTCTCCGGACTCGTTCCACCGTGAGCTCGGAAAAATTGTGTGGGACTATTGCGGCATGTCGCGTACGGACGCTGGATTAAAAGAAGCGCTGAAAAAAATTCCGGCGCTCCGCGAACAGTTCTGGAAAGACCTGCGTGTGGTGGGCAAAGGCGAAGAACTCAACCAATCCCTTGAGAAAGCGGGCCGCGTGGCGGACTTTTTCGATCTGGCGGAGCTCATGTGCCTGGATGCGCTCGAGCGCTCCGAATCTTGCGGCGGTCATTTCCGCGAGGAGAGCCAGACTTCCGATGGCGAGGCGCTGCGTATCGACGATAAATTCAGCTACGTTGCGGCCTGGGAATACAAAGGTGTGGGCCAAAGGCCCACACTTCACAAAGAAAATTTATCGTTCGAAAACATCCACATCGCGCAGCGGAGTTATCAATGAACCTGACGTTACAGATATGGCGGCAGCCGAACGCCGCGGCCGAGGGCAAGATGGTCGAGTACAAAGTGGAAGACATCAGCCCCGACATGTCCTTTTTGGAAATGCTGGACGTGCTCAACGAACGCTTGATCGCGAAAGGCGAGGAGCCGGTGGCGTTCGACAGCGATTGCCGCGAAGGGATTTGCGGCACCTGCGGCTGCATGGTGAACGGCGTCGCGCACGGGCCGATGCCGGCCACGACGGTCTGTCAGCTGCACATGCGCTCGTTTAAAGACGGCGATACGCTCGTCATCGAACCGTGGCGCGCCAAAGCGTTCCCGGTGCTCAAAGATTTGGTGGTTGATCGCAGCGCGTTCGACCGCATCATTCAGGCGGGCGGTTTCGTTTCGGTCAAGACCGGCAGCGCGCCCGAAGCCAACACGGTCTGTGTGCCAAAACAACAAGCGGACGTGGCGATGGACGCGGCGGCCTGCATCGGCTGCGCCGCGTGTGTCGCGGCCTGCCCGAACGCGTCGGCGACACTTTTCACTGCGGCAAAAATTTCTCACCTGGGTCTTTTGCCGCAAGGCCAGCCGGAACGCGCGCGCCGCGCTCTCGCGATGGTTCACCAGATGGACAAAGAAGGTTTCGGCGGCTGCACGAACATCGGCGAATGCACGGCGGCCTGCCCGAAAGAGATCAGCCAGAACTTCATCGCGCGCATGAACCGCGACTATTTGAAAGCGGGCGCAACGGAGCAATGATCCTTTGAGTAACGCGCCGATGTTGACACTGCTCAGGCGTTACATCGAGAGCAATCCGGCATTGGCGGCGCAAATGCTTCAAACCATGGACGAGGGCCAGGCCGTCGCCGTCGTCAAATCGCTCCCACCGGCGTTGTGTGCGGACCTCGTGGCGCGCCTGCAGATCTCGCACGCGGCGGCCGTGCTCCAAAACGTCTCTCCTGAAACTCTTTCCGCGATTGTGAGCCGTATCAAACCCGAACAGGCCATGTCGATCCTCATGAGCCTGACGCCCGAAATGCGTCAAACCATGCTTGACCTTTTGCCCGGGACCGCCAAAAAAGAGATCCAAGACCTTTTGCAGTTTCCCGACAACAGCGCGGGCCGCATCATGACCACAAAATTCATCGCGCTCGATCAGGGTTTGACCGTGAAAGAAGCGGTGCAGCGCATCCGAACCATTGCCCACCGTTACGGACCTTCCACCTACACCTATGTTGTGGACGAATTGGAACATCTGGTCGGCGTGCTCAACATGCGCGACCTCATGCTCGCCGGCGGCACCGAACCCATCTCCGAAATCATGCACAGGGAAGTTTTTACCGTTGACGGTTTTAAAGACCGCGAGGAAGTAGCGCACGAACTCGGCAAACACAAATATTTGGCGGCGCCCGTGATTGATGCGGAGCGGCGGTTGATAGGCGTGGTTAAAATGGAACAGCTGCTTGGCCACATTCAGGAAGAAGGCACCGAAGACATTTTGAAGATGGTCGGAGCGGGTTCGGATGAACGCACGTTTTCACCGGTGTTCTTTGCGCTTAAGAAACGTTTGCCGTGGTTAACCGTGAATTTGGCGACTGCATTTCTTGCGGCCTCCGTGGTTGGATTGTTTGAAGACATCATCGCGAAGATCACGGTGTTGGCCGTGTTCCTGCCGGTGGTCGCGGGCCAAGGCGGAAATGCGGGCGCGCAATCACTTGCGGTCGTCATGCGCGGCCTGGTCATGCGCGAGGTGCGGCCTCAACACGCCTGGAAACTCATTTTTAAAGAGTCCACGCTTGGCGCCTTGAACGGACTCATTATCGGCATCATCACGGCCGGCGTCGCTTGGATGTGGCACGGCAATCCCTATCTCGGTGTTGTGATCGGCCTCGGCATG
This sequence comes from uncultured Elusimicrobia bacterium, assembly GCA_964405835.1. Lineage (GTDB taxonomy): Bacteria > Elusimicrobiota > Elusimicrobia > F11 > F11 > JAJVIP01. Next base: position 4,810 of record CAYOPN010000068.1, read on the forward strand.
ATCGTGAACCTGACCGCCGCCGGCCTCTCCGGCGCCGCCATCCCGCTCACCATGAAAGCGCTCGGCTGGGACCCCGCCCAATCCTCATCCATTATCCTCACCACCGTCACCGACGTCGTCGGCTTCTTCGCTTTCTTAGGATTTGCGGTCCTCTTCCAGGCGCGTCTGATGTGACGACCAAGATTGCGTTTTTTTCAATGAAAGGGTGCCGAAAAGGGTGCCGTTGATGACAAGTGACAATCGGTCAAAATTGAGTTTTGTCAGTTGTCATCACTGGCACCGAATCAAACGGCACCGAATCGTTCCTATTTGCATACTTACTCTAATGTTCTTGGCGGCGTGCCGGAATTCTGTTGAAATTGTGAGGGACGAAGAATTCTCGCAGGTGACTTATCGGGCGAGAACGGATCACTGCATGGTGAGTATTCAGGTCCCTCTTAATCGAACCAAGCTGAGAGGTTTTTCCTACAGCACTGATCACGCAACTCCATGGCCTCAGCAACTATCACTGATATCGCGGCTTCTCGAGAGCTTGATAAAGAAGGGGGAATTTCAACTGGTTGGTTGGATCGCATGGGAACCGCTTTATTACACTCCGGAATTGTCGAGGCGATTGGCATTGGCAGCCCTTCGTTCTCAGGAATGGGACAGAAAAAAGGGAAAGCCAAAATCCATGTCGTTAAGTGAGTTCACCGTTAAAATTATGAACGAGGGCGGTGTATTTGGAGATGTCGCCGCCATATTCAAACGGAAAAAAATCCATCTTGTCGTTACAAATGTCGAAAAGATTGGTGTTCTGCAAGCAGAGCAGACGTCATTTTTTGAAGAGCTTAAAAAGGAAGGTGCAGCTCCCTCCGATAAATTTCCTGTTGATTGTTTAACGTCCCTTTCCGTTTCTTGGGTGAATGGTGCCGTTAAGGAGCTGAAATGACGACGAAGGTTGCGTTTTTTTCATATGCGTTAAATGTTCTGACTTTCCTCATCATCTTCGTTTGTATGTCGATCAGGAATGGCCGGGAGGTCGCGATGAAAATGGAGGTGCCTTTCCAAATCTTTCCTTACATTTTCAATGTTGATTTCATGATACGCATCGTCATGATGGTCTTTTGGGGGATCGCTAGTGGCATCTATTATTTATTGAAACACACAATGATTTTTTCGGGGATTTTGCATCTTAGTGTCGGAATAGCCGCGGTTACTTTGGTTATTGCCACATACGTCAAACATGATACGTGGATTGTTCTTCTTGCCCATGCGGTATTAATCGTCCAGTGGTATTTCGCCATAACGTGGGTTAGAACGCATGCTCTCTGGTGATGACAGAACAGAATGGTGCCGAGAATGGTGCCGTTGATGACAAGTGACAAAGCAATAGGAAGGGGGATATTGATATGAGCAAGACCTTGTTTTCAGATGGCTACCACGTGGCTGGATTTATTTTAGCGGCGCTCCATGTGGTTGCGGTTCTTGGTGCGGTTATTCTGATTTTTAAATCACAGGATCAAGACTGGCCGATGATCTGGGCCTATTTTTACTTGCCGGATTTTCCTGTCGTGCTCATCCTCCTGCTTATTAACTGGAGTATTTCACGAATCTTTCCAAACGGTATTTCATTATTCGGCAAAGACTATCCCTCTCCTGCGACGGATATCCCGAATTTTATAGTCCCGCTTCTTCTTTTCCTCTTTATCGGTACCTTGTGGTGGTATTTTCTTCCACAACTGCTGGGGAATCTGATTTCGGCGTTAAAAGGCCACAAGGCTTAACCCGGCTTCATTAATCTGTGCAAATTGCGCTGCTTCCGGTTATCCCAACTGCGGTGATTTGGATTTGAAACCGTTCCGGGTTATCCACAAAAAACGAATGTAGTGCATATTTACGTGTCAATTTACCGGGAATCCCGGCATATTAAAATCCTCCCGGGATTCCCGGTAAATATGGCTTTCAATTACTCTAGCGCTTCGTCGGAGTCGCTGACCACGTCTTTGGTGTGGTCGTAGGGGCAGAACTCGGTGGGGACCGTGCCTTCTTTGAAGGCTTCGAGGATCACTTTCGGGCAGCTGGGTAGCGCCAAGTAACCCGTGTCGGCGTCGGTCTTCGCGAATTCGATTTTTGGCGGGATCTGAAAATCTTTGTTCGACTGCGGGGTCAAGTCTGGGATTTGTGACAATCGGACCGAGCAATTTTTTCTCATGTCAAAAATCCCAGATTTGACCTCGTCGACTGTATGCGTTACTTGCCTAAAGGAATAAAAGTATGACTGCATCTGTTGATCCCAACTTAGAATTAGCGCAAAAAATACAGCAGCAATTTGATTTCTATTTCATAGCACTAATTTTTTCCATTCTCGGTTTATCGATCCAAAAAGCAAAATTTGGAGCCAACGTTCTTGCTGATTCGCTTGAATTAGCAGGTTGGACCTCCTTGCTTATCGCTGGTCTCGTTGGCCTTTCACGCTTGATCTGGATTCCAGTAGCCTATAAGCGCTCCAGTGACGAGTTGCAGCTAAAAAACATAATGGATGCTGTAAAAGCAAAACTTGAAGGGTTTCAGTTATCTAAAACTCCCATCGAGCTCGAGAATCATCTGAAAAAAGTTGAAGGAATGTATATCACCGCACGTAACGAAGCGCGAGATATTCAAAAGAAAAAAATTACCAAGTTTAGGGTAAAAAAATATCTCTTCGGTATAGGTGTTTGCTGCTTAGTCTTGGCAAGAGCCACTCCAGTAATGCAGTTAATCTCAGCGCTCTGCACTTATGCCAGTTGCAAGTAGCGGGTCGTCTAGGTTCCCTTTCCCCTTAAGGGGCAGAAAATTTATTTTTTAAGGGGGAAAGGGGAGACTTGACCCCTGTGGTTTGAGGGAGGGATTGTGATGAAGAACCAAAAGAAATTTGCATTGATTGTTTTGCTTTCGGCCGGAACGGCGTTCGCGTCGCCCGGACGCGGATACGATGAGGGGCCTGCGAACAACCGCTGGTATGCAAATCAACCGACGCCGTATCAGCAGGGGACCGAACTCGCGCGCGCGGGGAAATTTTCGGAGGCGATGCCGTTTTTTGAAGAAGCGGTCCGCGCGAATCCAAACGATGCCGATGCGCTCAATATGCTTGCCTACACGCAGCGAAACCTGGGGAAACTCGACGAATCAATCGTCAATTACAACCGCGCGCTGCAGTTGCGACCTGATTTTCCGCAGGCCCATGAGTATCTCGGCGAGGCCTATTTGCAGGGAGTATTGAGAGAACTGAAGATCCTCGAGGGCTACGGCGACCGAGGAAAGAAAGACTATGACACACTGATCCAATCGCTGCGACAGGCCATTCCAAAAAGCAACTAATGGGACGAACTTGGGTTTGGGTTGTCGGAGTGATTGGGGGTTACGTGTTCGCGGTGGCGATGGCGTTGGGGGCGGTGTGGTTTAACTCGCTCTTTATGACGCAGGCGGATCGCATAGCGTCGTCCGGTATGACCGCGTTTGCGGATGTGATGCTTTTCATTTTGGTTTTCGGGTTTTTCTCAATCTTTTCGACGGGGGCGGCGGTTTTCTTTCTTTGGAGAAAATGGAAAATGCGTGGCAGTGAAAAATAACATGCATCGTCTACCAGCGGATATTAAAAAAGCAGTCGCGTCCGACAAGACCGTAAAGGAATGTTTGGGCGGATATTTCAGCGCTCGCACGTAACGAGTGGATTTGTTGGGTTACGTCCGCAAAGAAAGAGGAGACCCGGAAGCGTCGTATAGCGGTTGGCATGGATAAGATGCGCAAAGGCATGCGTCGGCCCTGTTGTTGGCCGGGGTGTCCGCATCGGCGATAGTGATTATGCTTAAGCAAGACATCCTCGATATGTATCAAGAAATTGTTGCCGCTAAAGGGGACTTTGGCGACGGGATTGAGCATGGGGATTACGATCCCTATGACGTCATTGCCGATCCGAAGTTAACGGCGTTCGAACGGACTGGCGTATCGGTAGCGCTTCTCACGTGCCTCATGAACGCAATTGATAACGGCACTTACGACGAAGCGGTAATCGACCAAGGACCGCGTATTCGAAAAGTTCTCTCTCAAGGTCACCTTGATCACCAGCCGCTCGTGCGATCGGCGGCCGAGGCGTTTCTTAAGTCCGAACCACTTTTTATTTCCGCGCTAAAGAAAGTCTTTGAACAGGTGGTTAATTCCCAGGAGTGATTGTTATGAGAAAACTTATCGCCTCCACATTTGTATCCCTGGATGGTGTCATGCAGGCGCCCGGAGGACCGGACGAAGATCGAACGGAGAATTTTAAGTTGGGCGGATGGACATCCGCTTTTTGGGACGAGGACAGCGATCTGTCCGAGGCCGGTTTCGATGGGAAAGAACGCGAACTTGTGCTCGGTCGCAAGACCTACGAAATATTTGCGGCCTATTGGCCCCTCCAGCCGGATAACAATCCAATTGCCAAGACATTCAATGCGACAAAAAAGCATGTGGCATCTCGCACATTGAAGTCCCTGCAGTGGAATAATTCAGCGTTGCTTGGCAAAGACGTTGTTTCGGCCATCACCGCGCTCAAAGCTCAGCCGGGACATGATCTTCAAATCATTGGCAGCGGCAATTTGATTCAGACGCTCCAAGCCGCATCGCTCATCGATGAATACCACGTGTGGACATACCCGGTAATACTCGGCCGCGGGAAGCGGTTGTTTGAAAATGGCGCAAAACCGGGTGCACTGCGGCTTTCGGCTTCAAAAACTTCCAAAACCGGTGTTGTCATGAGCAC
>CAYOPN010000069.1:0-9255 GCA_964405835.1 uncultured Elusimicrobia bacterium
ACTCCCCGAGCTAGACTCGAACTAGCAACCTTCCCGTTAACAGCGGGACGCTCCACCATTGAGCTATCGGGGAAATAGGTGGGAAAAATGCCTGGTGCTTATACAACTTTCTATTCTGGCAATAAAGACGACTACCGTCTCAAATTCGCCTGTGGGTTTAGTTCCAGGGACTGAGAGCGATACCAACCGACAAACGCGTATTGGAATGGTTGTAATCAATCAATGATTCCCCATACCCGCTAAACACTTGGAACAATCCGTTTAAAATCCGCGTCAATGGGAAGGTGTAATCTGCCTGGATTGCGCCCTTGTTGTCCTTTGTGGACAAATTGTTTCGGAACATAAAAGAAAGTAGATGGTTTTTCCGGGCATAGGCGACAGACACTTCCCCATACCCAAGAAAGCGATGGATGTCCGGATTGTCATCCCGGTCGGCGCTTTCAGGGATGCGGTACCAGGGCTTGATCATTAAGATCATCCCCTTCCGCTCCAAAATCGCATTTGCGTAAATGCGATTCCAACTCCGGGAAGTTGGATCCGCTTGGCCGTTCGACTGATGATTGAGCCCTATATCAACTTGCTTTGCCCCAAACCCGCCGAACCCATACGACTTATCAACACGAACAAAAACTTCCGGCTCATAGTTGGTGTCTCGGAACGGAGCGGAATCATCCCGGTCGTACACCTGCCACATGGACAATTGTGTGTATCCAAAATACAAGTGGCTGTCTGATTTAAAGAGGTCGTTAACCAACAAAACTTTCGCGCTGAATTGGTATTTGGCTTCAAGTTGATTGTATTCGGACCCATCCGGCTTGTCGGCCGGACTGAAGTTATAGGTGACTGGAAAAAAATAATTCATACGGTAGGGAATCAAGCTCAACCCTTCGGAGCGCCATTGATGTTCTCGCTCAATTCTTTTTTCTAGGGAGGACAATTCTTGTTGATTGCCATCATCCCCCATAGAAGGTGAAGACAGGAGGAAAAAAATCGAAGCCAAATACAAAGGTGAATTTCGTGCACGTCGCATGCGGGCATTGTAGCAGGTGATTCAAAACAACAAGGCCCTCCGCCGAGAGCGGAAGGCCTTGTCTTGATATATCAAGTACCAGAGATTATTAGCTGACTTTGCTTACGTTCGCCGCCTTTGGCCCCTTGTCGGAGTCAACCACTTCGAACTCAACCGCATCTCCTTCGACCAAGGACTTAAAACCCTGTCCGCTGACCGAAGAGTAATGCACAAACACATCGCCGGAACCGTCGTCCCGAGTGATGAAGCCATAACCTTTCTGATTGTTGAACCACTTTACTTTTCCACGCAAGGCAGTTACCACCCTTATGATGCTGGTTGAAGAGCCACGTCGGTGAAGGTGTTCCTCATCTGACTCTCTGCAGCACGACTCTGATACTGAAATATGCCTATAAAACGCTGTGTTTCAATACGAAAGATTATTTGGCCCGGACTCCCTCTTTTTTAAGCAACGCGATCTTCGTCTTGATCCCGCCGCGGCCGGAATAGCCGCCGAGACCGCCGTCCGAACGGAGAACGCGGTGACAGGGAACAATGGGAGCAAATGGGTTTTTTCCGAGCGCCGATCCGACGGCGCGAACAGCTTGGGGTTTTCCGATTTTTTTTGCGATCCAGGTGTAGGTGCGGGTTTGTCCGGCGGGAATTCCTGCGCAGGCGAGCCAAACTTTCTGTTGAAAGCTTGTGTACGACTTCATCTTGTTCTGGATGCTGTTAGGAAGCACCCACGGATTCTACACCAAAAAAGTACGTTTCTGTCGACGTTGTCGGTGAAACGTTATTGCGAACCGGTGGGCCTCATCGCGCACATGCCGGAGCAATAGCAACCCTGCCGAATCCATGGGAAGCCGGATAGATTCGGAAGAGCCAGGCAGAAAGACCTCCTCTTCCTGTTTTGCCAGCGCCGCCACCGCCAAGTCCTTTATTCCAAGTTCCGAGACGGCCTTTAACGCCGACGACAACTGACCTTTTCCCCCGTCAATCAATACCAGATCGGGCAATGGCTTCCCTTCTTTCAACAAGCGCCGGTAGCGGCGTCCGACGACCTCGGCCATGGCTTTAAAATCATCGATCCCATCAACAGTCTTGATAATGAACTTCCGGTATTGTGATTTGTCGGGCCGGCCACGGTCGAACGACACCATGGAGGCGACCTTCTCCACGCCCTGGATATGGGAAATGTCGAAACATTCGATGCGCTGCGGCGGTTTTTTCAATTTCAAGCCGCGCATCAATTCCTGCACCGCGCGGCTCTCCCGCACGCGCGTTTCCAACATCGACTCGGAAATTTCCCGCGCGGTCACGCGCTCAGCCATGTGTTCCAGCGTGTCAATTCGGTCCCGGACGCCGGCCGCCTGTTCGTATTGTTCGGACCGGGAAAAATTTTTCATTTCGCGTTTCCACTGCTCGATCAATTTTTTCTTTTGCCCGCCAAAAAACCAGCGCGCCCGGTCGACGATCTTTCCATAGTCTTCCGAAGAAATCTTCGCCAGGCATGGCGCGGTGCATTGCCCCGTGTGCAGGTACAAACAGGATTTCACTTTATTGTAAGGAAGCGGCTGGCCTTCCTTGATGTCGAATTTGCACGGACGGAGCGGGAACAATTGCTTTCGCCAGGCCCAATGAAGCAGGGACCGCACCTGGGTCACGTTGGGATAGGGACCGAAATAAAGCGAACCGTCGCGCTTCTTGTGCCGCGTAAGAAACAGACGCGGATAGTCCTCCCCCACTGTCAAGACGATATAGGGATAGGACTTGTCGTCTTTCCACATGACGTTGAAGGTGGGCTTGTATTGGTTTATGAGGCGCCGCTCCAACACCAGCGCTTCGCGTTCGCTGGCGGTGGGCACGTAGTCGATATGGCGGATAACGGCGACCAACGCCACGGTCTTGGCGTCACGGATTTTTAAGTCAATGAAGTAATTGGAGACGCGTTTCTTTAAGTTGCGCGCTTTGCCGATATAAATGATCTGGCCGGTGCTATCGCGCATCAAATAAACGCCGGGTGCGTGAGGAAGGTTTGGAAATTGCGGAATGAGATCTGCTGCGTTAGCCGTGAATTTGCCTCCGTAACAATGTGTCCATGAAAGCATCGTATTCTTTTATTTTTAACAGCTTTGAAAGCGCGAAATAGAACACGATACCGGCGGAAATCGAACCAAACACGCGAATAAATGCCGCAGAGTCCACCAACAACCTGTAAGCGAGAAACCAGCAGATAATTCCCATGCCGGCGCCGGCAAAGGAACCAAACAGGAAACTCCTCATCATTGCGCGGCCGCCCAAGCTTCCGAGTTTCTTTTTCAGAAGGAAAAACAGCACCCACGCCTGGTACCAGGCGGAAATCGTGGTGGCCGCGGCCAACCCGGCGACCTCCCATTTCCACATCAGCATGAGGCTCAGCGCCACATTGATGGCCATCGCGTGAAACGCGATACGAACCGGCGTCTTCGTGTTTTTGTGCGCGTAGAACGCGGAGGCGAGTATCTTTATCGCGGAATAGGCCGGCAAGCCGAGCGCGCACGGCACCAGCGCGTAAAAGGTCAGGCCGGTGTTTTCCGCCGTGAACCGCCCACGCTGAAACAAAAGCTCAACGATGGGATGTCCAAGCACCACAAGCCCCACCGCCGAGGGGATCAAAACAAAATTGGCGATACGCAGCGAGTAGCCGAGCAAATCCTTGAAGCCTTCTTTGTTGTCTTCGGCGGCCGTGCGCGACAACGCCGGCAAGGCCACACTGGAGACGGCCACGCCGAAAAGCGCCAGCGGCAATTGCATGACACGATTGGAATTGTAAAGCGCGGTGATCGAACCGTCCCGCAAGAAGCTCGCGCAAAACTGATCGACGAACGAGTTCACCTGGTCCGCGCACAACCCGATCATCGTTGGAACCATCAACATAAAGACCGTTTTTACTTGCGGATGCGCGAACGGCTTGACCAGGCGCAGATGGAACCCCTCTTTGTAAAGCGCCGGCAATTGCCATGCCAAATGGATCCCCACGCCGATCACGGCGCTCACGGCCAGTCCTTCGATCGGGTTCTCCATCCGGGCAGCGATTAATACGATGAACGCGATCTCGCCAATGGAAAGCCCCGACGGAGCAACGGCCGGCACAAAAAACCGACCGGCGGAATTGAGCACCGCCGCGACCAGCGCGGCCACGCAAATCACCATCAGGAACGGAAAGGTAAGCCGGGTCAGTTGGACCGTTAACGCGAACTTTTCGGGGTCGCGTGTGAAGCCCCAGGAGATAAGCTGCGTGATCTGCGGCGCGAAGATAATACCGAGCACGACCACGATGGAAAGAACCAGCAAGAGGCCCGACACCAGCGCTTCGAACAATTTCTGGGCCTCTTCTTTGCCCTTTTTCTGCATGGTTTCGGTGAAAACCGGAACGAACGCCGCGGTCAATGCGCCTTCACCGAGGAACCGCCGCAACAGATTGGGAATTTTAAACGCCGCGTAAAATGCGTCCGTTTGGATGCCGCCGCCAAAATAGGACGCGACCAGCGAATCCCGGACATACCCCAAGATCCGGGAGAGAAAAGTAGCTGACGCGAACGCGCCCAAACGCTGGGAAAACCCCGCGCGCTGCACGGCGGCGTCCTTAGAATTGGCTTGATTCTCTCGAGAGTTCATTGCTACCATCCCCCCACTTCATTACCTAAAGGAGCAGTATCGTTTTATGGCAAAAGGAAAAAGCAAGCGGCACGCCTCAGCGTTAAAAGCGCATCGAAAATCGTTGGTTCGCAAAGATTTTAACTATCAAGTTCGCAACCGCGTTAGAACTCTCACCAACAACGTGCTCAAAGACGTCGCCGCCAAGAACAAAGACAAAGCCGTCACCAGTTTCAAATTGGCCCAATCCGCCTGGCAGAAAGCCGCCAAGACCGGAATCTTCAACAAGAGCACCGCTGCCCGCAAAATTGGCGGCCTCGCCTCGAAAATCGCCGCGTTATCGGCGAAGTAACGGCTCCCCACAAAGATTCAATAACAGCAACGATACATCAACGTCGCTCGGCAAAGTCCCCGTCTTAAGGTCGTAATCGGCCTGGAGGATTTTCTCGAGCGACGTTTTTATTTCCGCCGGCTTGTAGGCCTTCATTCCTTTCATCAAATTGGTTTGCGCGGTTTTAAACCGCATGTTGAGCGCGGAACAGATGTCGTCAAATCCCATCTTCTTCACCGAATGGTAGGTGTGCGCCAGCAATAGCGTCCGGAAAACGCGTTCGCATATCGGGAAGATCATCTCCCCTCGAACACCCACGTCAGCCAACAAACGCCCTTGCTCTAACGCTGTCGCCGTGTCTTTGGCCCACAACGCTTCCTCCAACGCCTTGGTATCGCCCACTTCGTCGGGCAAACCGTGTTGACGTATGTCGGTAGCATCGATGGTTTTCTTTTGTCCAACAAACAACGAAAGTTTGTCCAGCTCGTTGGCGATCTGCTGGAGGTCCTGACAGCTTTCCGCGAGCATCTGCGCCGCGTCGTAGCTGATGGTCTTACCACGGACCTTGGCTTCGCTCGTCACCCAGGCCGGCAATTGGTTGGCGAAAGGCGTCCAGAACGTGACGGCGGCGCCATGGGAATTGACCTTCGCCGGGATTTCATCGCGCAAGTTGGCTTTGCCATCATGCAGAAATATTAGGCAGGTGGATTCAGGGAGCTGGGCGAGGGTTTCTCCAACCAACCGGGAATCGGCGGCCGAGAGTTCTTCGGTGGCGGAGACCACCACAACGCGGCGGTCTCCGAGGAATGGCAATCCCTGTGCGGCATTGACGATGTCAGCGCCCGTGCAGGAGCGGCCGTCAAGCCGGTCAAGGTTGAAATCTTTGCTCTCCACCGGGACAAGTTTCGCGATGATTTGGTTGAGGACGCGTTCCTTCCACCAATTCTCGGGGCCGTCAAACAAGTACAACGACCCCAACTTGCCCGATCGAACGGACGATTCGAGTTGATCGGGCTTAAGTGCTGGCACGGATTAGTAAGGAGCGGTGCTCGGGTAGGCCGGCGGAGGATTGTCGGGGTTATCGTTTTTGGGAACAGCGCGGGGTGAAGAACTCGTGACGCTGCCAAAACCTTCGACGGTGCGGCGTACGATGTCGTTGGCAAAACGGTCCCAAAGCTCCTCGCGGGCTTCCTCAACGGTTTTGCCGCCGGGCTGGGTCTCGGTGAAATAACGGAGCTTCTGTTCGAGCAGCGGCTCCTCCCACAAATATTGGTTGTTGGATTTGTCGAGGAACTTCAGTTCCATGACGATCCACAGCTGGTATTCGATCGGGACGAGGTTCGCGTCATGATTTAATTCGGTCTCACGGTATTGCTTGATGGTACCGACCACCACGCCGTCGGCTTTGTTCGCATCGTTCTCGTACGCAATGCGGCCGTCGCGGATGAACTCATCGGTGGTGGCGAGCCAGAGCTTGTTGTTGATGGCGGGCTGAGACGTTTCGTTTTCAAAAGGTTTTACGCCGATCGATTTAATATGCGGTGGAAGAATGATTGCCGGAGGCACGTATTCGGATTGGGTCCCCCCGCATCCGGTGAGCTGAAATGACATTGCGGCGAGAGCGGCAGCAACAAGAACGCGAAATTTCATTGATTATGACTCCTTTTTTAGCCGACGAAATTTACCAATTTATTCGGAACATAGATAACACGCTTCGGCGAGAGCTTGATGCCCTTCTTTTCGAGGGCTGCCAGCGCCTGCGACGTCACTTCTTTTTCCTGCAAATTGTTCCCCAGGCTGAGTTTCTCTCTCAACTTGCCGTTCACCTGCACAACAATATCCACGTTCCCCGACGATAACTTGGCGGAGTCGGCCTTGGGCCAGGGCGCGTTGACGAGCAACTCCTTGTGTCCAAATTGCTGCCACAGCTCTTCCGACATATGTGACGCAAACGGGGACAGCAGCTGAATCACGGTCTCTACCGCTTCTTTGGAAACGGCATCGCCGAGTCCCGGATAGATGTAAATCGAATTAACCAGTTCCATGATCGCGGAAATGGCGGTATTAAAACCGAAATCATCTTCAATGTCGCGCGTCACGCGCTGAATGGTCACGTGCACGCGGCGCGTGAGCTCGGTCGCGTCGATCTTCTCTTCGGACTCGGACGTGCGTTTGAGTCCCTTTTCCTCGTCGGTGCCGACAAACACCTGCGCCAACCGCCAAACGCGGTTCAAGAACCGCCAGATCCCTTCAATTTGTTTGTCCGACCATTCCAATTGCTGGGTCGGTGGCGCCGCGAACAAAATGAACAGGCGGCACGTGTCAGCGCCGTATTTTGAAATCACTTCGAGCGGATCGACCACATTTCCTTTTGATTTCGACATCGCCGTTCCACCGAGCGTGACCATGCCCTGCGTGAGCAAGGACGCGAACGGCTCGTCGGATTTGACCATCCCCATATCGCGCAACACTTTGTGGAAAAAACGGGAATAAATGAGATGCATGACCGCGTGCTCGCTGCCGCCCACGTATTGATGGACCGGGACCCACTTGTCGGCGTTCGCGCGGGCGAACGGCAACTTGTCGTTCTTGGGATCCGTGTACCGCGCGTAGTACCAGCTGGAATCGACGAACGTGTCCATCGTGTCCGTCTCGCGCCGGCCGGGGCCGCCGCATTTGGTACAGGGCGTGTTGATCCAGTCCTCGGCTTGCGCAAGCGGAGACGCCCCCTCGCCGGTGAACTTCACATTGGTCGGCAATTTGACCGGCAAATCGGTTTCTTTGACGGGAACAAGGCCGCATTTCGAACAATTGATCATCGGGATCGGCGTTCCCCAATAACGCTGGCGCGACAAGAGCCAATCACGCAATTTGTACGTTGTCGCAGGACCGCCTTGCTTTTTCTTTTCCAGCTCCGCGGCCATTTTTCTTTTGGCCTCATTGATGGAGAGACCCGAGTACGGCCCCGAATTCACCAACACGCCGTCGCCCTCGTAAGCTCTTCCCGACGGAATGACACCTTCGCTCGGCTTGATTACCTGCATGATCGGAATCTTGTATTTCATTGCAAAATCGTAGTCGCGCTGGTCGTGCGCGGGAACGGCCATGATCGCGCCGGTGCCGTAATCCGTCAGCACGTAGTCGGCAATCCAGATCGGCACTTCGGTGCCGGTCAGCGGATTGGTGGCGAAGCTGCCCGTGAATTCGCCCGTCTTCTCGCGGTTCTCGGCAGTGCGCGCAATGCGGCCCATATTCTTTGCTTTCTCGCGATATTCCTCAACGGCCTCTTCGCGGTCCGGTTTTGTCAGCGCGTCCACCATTGGATGCTCGGGTGCAAGTACCAAGAACGTCGCGCCATAAAGTGTGTCGGGTCGCGTGGTAAACACGCGAATGGGTCCTTTGTCCGAAATAAAATCAGCATGCGCGCCCCAGGACTTTCCAATCCAGTTGTTCTGCATGGTAATGACTTGTTCGGGCCATCCTTTTTGCGTCGCAGTTTTTTTGAGCTGATTGTGGCCCGTCAGCAGTTCTTCGGCGTACTGTGTGATTTTAAAGAACCATTGCACCAGTTCTTTTTGTACGACCGGGTTGTCGCAACGCCAGCATTTTCCGTCGTGGACCTGTTCGTTCGCAAGCACCGTGAGGCAGGTATTGCACCAATTCACTGGCGCTTTTTTGCGGTAGGCCAGGCCTTTCTCGAACATCTTGATGAAAATCCATTGATTCCAGCGGTAATAATCCGGATGGCAGGTGGCGATCTCGCGGTCCCAGTCGTAGGAAATGGCCAGCGTTTTCAACTGCGCGCGCATCGTGTCGATGTTTTTCCAGGTCCAGGTGGCGGGGTCGGTTTTGTTTTTGATCGCGGCATTTTCGGCGGGCAGTCCAAACGAGTCCCAGCCGATCGGATGCATTACGGAACGGCCGCGCCGACGATGAAAGCGGGCCAGCACATCGCCGATTGTGTAATTACGGACGTGCCCCATGTGCAGGTTTCCGGACGGATACGGGAACATGACCAGCATGAAATAAGCCGGGCGTTCGGGCGTGGGATCGGGCGCGGAGAAACTTTTCCGCTCCTCCCAAATTTTCTGCCATTTGGCTTCGATGTCTTTGACGTTGTAGGTGGCCATTATGTTTTTAAATAAATGAAGTGTTCCTGGTTTCCCTTCGGGCCTTTGATGCGGGCCGGCGTTTGTTCGAGATAGTAAAAACCTTGTTGCGTGGCAAATTGTATCACGTCTTCCACCGCCGAGAGCCGCACTTCGTCCGAGCGGAC
>CAYOPN010000070.1:0-9218 GCA_964405835.1 uncultured Elusimicrobia bacterium
AGCGCATCAGCCTGCCGTTCTACAAGGTTGATTTGGAAGGAGCCGCGGCGGGTTCGGACATCCGCAACCGGTTCGGTGGGCTTGAACAGCTGGATACGTATAAAAAGATGCGCGCGCTTCAAGGAATAGGAGAAGACACCTACGAAATCCACGGAAAGAAAGTGGGTAACAAAATGTCGCGCTCCATCTTGAATGTGGACCTGGAAGTGGCCGACGTTGCCCGTCAATTGAAGGAATTGGGGTTCGACGAGGACGCGCGGGCGCTGTCGCCGGATGCGTTGGCTTACGATATCACGCCGCTTTACAATCCGGAGACCGGCCAATCGGAAGGACAGCCAGTCAAGAAATACACGGCGCTTTTCAACAAACATCAAGAGGTCTTAAAGTGGGACCGCACGCAGCACCGTTTGGGCCTGAAGATCCACGATGAATTTGAGCCCTGGAACGAGCGGTTCGGTATCGATTTCCATTACCGCGACGGAAAAATCATCAAGCCGCTCAGCTTGTCGGTGGCCGAACCGCGTGAGAACGGCGAGTTCTCGAACTTCATCATTGACATCGGTATGAACCTGGCGTTCCGCGAAATCCGCGCGGTTGAAGACGGCGCGTTGACCCACAAGAAAGACGGGCGTTATTTCGGTGAAAACAAAATCGAACCCTATGAGCGCGCAACAGCGGCGTTGGAGATTTTGAAGAACAAAACCAGGACGCGCGCGGAGATGAACGAAAAATACGCCGCCGCGGTCAAAGTCGTCAGCGATGGATGGAAGGTCCTGGCGGACACGCAGTTCACCTACAGCGATTTCCTTCAACCGGCCGTGAACGGCAGCCCGGCGATTCTTTATCCAGCCTCCCGTTTGCGCGGTCAATCCATCCCGACCTTGTCGCAGTCGTTCCTGTTCCGCTTGGACGGGACGCCGTTCCGCGAGAGCGGTGGCGTCATGGAGCCGACCAGCCGATCACCGCTTTTCAGTCTCGTCATGGATCCCAAAAAAGGCATCCGCATGGAGTCGTTGCGCCAAAGCGAAGGGCGGGTCGGTAACGATATTTTGTCCACGACCCGCGTCGAAGTCACCAACGAGCATGGCATCAAAGTGGAAGTGCGGTACGGCATCGGCAAACCGGCCAAGCCCAGCGAAGTGACATTGGACTGGGTCAAGGCCAACTTCAAAGAGTCGCTGATCTTCCGCAGCTTCGTCGATTTCGACAAAGGCAAATTGGCCGTGCACAAAGTGGCCGACGACACGGTCAGCACGGTGGTTTTGGACGGCAAGGAATATTTATTCCAGAAATCCAACTCGGCAAATAAGCGCGACAACGGCGACGTCGAATACCTGACCCAGAAAGGCTTGCAAATGGTGGCCGCAAATGGGGGAGGGCAGATCAGTCCTATTGCGTTTGAACCGGGGGCCGACCCGTTCGAGAAATTTAAGTTCATGGGCCAAAACGTGAAGCAGTTCCGTTTCAGCGCCATCACGTCGTCCGTTGAAGAAATCAAAACGAACCGCGGCAGCTTGAAAGAAATCAAATACGGGCACAAAGGAACGAACCCCGTGCTCGAGACTGGTTACGTGGCTGATCGCGAGTCCGCGCGCTTTGTCGACCGCCTCATTTACGCGGGCGATCCGGAAGATGTCGAGGAAGGCGGCTCCATCGAAGACGTGCAGGGCATGTACGTGCTGTTGTTCCACGAAGACATTCCGCGCCGCGTCATCACCGAAAATTACGTGCGGGGCGCGCGCGGTCCTATTTTGTCGCGCATTTCGGGACTCAAATTGCGTGGGTCTTCGCTCTATTATTTGGTTGAGGGGGACACGCGCCAGGGCGGAGCGTTGAAAGAACGCGCGTTTCGCGACGATGGCCGGCCATTATTCGATGGTTACACGGGAAAACCCAGCCAGGCAGAGACCATCCGCATGTTTTACAACGACCTGAGCATCCCGTCCCATAGCGGTGGTTTCAAAATTCATACCGATGAGAACGGCAAGGAAACAGCTTTGAAGCAGGAACTCATCAACACATTTAAGTTTGCCGCCTTGACGGAAGATATTCAGGTCCAAACGCCGGAAGGATTGAAAACCTTCACCAACCGTTATCTGGTGGTCAAAGAAGAAGATCCGGGCCGCACGCTGGTTGAAGACGTGATTTCACCCAAGCCCGGGTTTATCGTGATCAAGAACGGCGTGTTCTTGATGAAAATCCAGGACGGTGAAGAGCGGACCGACGAATACATCGGCACACTGAACCTGTTCAGCAATTTCTTCAACAGCCCGCTCGGCAAGTTGCTGCCGGACAATGCCCGCGTTGGCGAAGGCAAACGCATTTTCAATCGGGCGTTAAAAGAAAACCGGTTCATTAAGCTCTCGCTTGATCGCACGCAGGAGATTTTCCAAGGCGATCCCAGCTGGCCGCGCATCCAACGCTTTGTGCAAAGCACCCAGTGGGTGGCCATTGTTCTGGGCGGCGTGCTTGCGATCAGCATCGCCGTGTGGAACATTCTGCTGCCGTTCCTGGCGCGCCGGAAAAAAACCAACGCGAACACGGCCTTGCTCCAAGATCTCCAGCAAATCGGTTCGCGCACCGACGCCTCCGTTTATATCAGCTTCCGCAACCGCGTCGATTTCGTGAATGAGTCCATGAAAAACGAACTCCGGGCGGAAATGAAGCACGCCACAAACGAAGAGTTCGAGGCGTTTTGGAGCAGGCTTGATTTCGGGGGCGCGACCTATTTTAACGGGGACACTGTCACCATCATTGATTCGATTCGCAATATCACCGATAGCTTCCAAGACAACGGATTCTTAACTTCACAGCAGATTGCCGCAACCATCGCGCGTGTGAAATCCAACGCGCCCGGTAATGTGACGAAGGTGCAAGTGCGAGAGAGAATTCTGCAGCAACTCTTCCGGGAGGCCTATTGGGACGATTTTGGCCGTCTTAAGCCTACGGTGGCGGAAATCATTCGCGAAGAAGCGGGCAAATTGTTCGACCTTGCCGGTCTTGATCCAAAAGAATTCGACAACAATTTCTACGTGGAACATTTGATCAAAGAGCTCACTCCTGCCATCCCGCTCGATGCCGTTGCCAAGGCCTACAGCGTGGACCGAGACAAAAACCAGCGCATGAACCACTCCGATATCATCAAGAACATTTTTGTGGTGGAAAGCCGGAAGATTGTCCGGCCCGAAGACGGCAACGAAGCGACCGCAGGCCACGGCGCGCCGGTGATCGGTTGGGGCGCCACAACGCTCGAAGACTACATTCTCGTGAACCAAATCCTGCCGCGTTATATCCCGGTCATGAACACGAACTACCCAGCCGTGAAATGGTACGCAAACAAAATCCGAGACATGATTTTTGTCGAGAAGAAACAACCCAAAGACATCAGGGATTTCATGAAGCATCACGAGAACTTCTGGTACCAGGTCCATCGCGACCAGATGACGGTGCGCATGGAGTCGAACCGCGACATGCGCTTGCCCGGCCTTTCCTATGAAAAAGATGCGAGTGGATCAGACCGCGAGAAAATATGGACGTTTCTGGTCAATTGGGAAGACTTCAACGAATTCTTCCGTTATCTGGACGGCGCCTCCGATATGACCGAAGACGGTCGCTTGCCTCAAGCAATTCGGGACAACCCCGCTTTCAAGAAGAACCAGGATACCGCCAATAATCTCTTGGCCCGGATCTCGGCCGGCCATTACGGTTTCGGAAAACAGAAAGGCAACATGAAGTCCGGTTTGATCCAAGACATCGTGACCGCGAACATTCGTCCGCTTGTTTGGGACACACAAGATTTGTTGGAAATCCCACGCTACGACCGCGAAGGGAACGAGAACACGACCATCGCGCACGTGTTCAAAGTCATCACAGACCCGCGCGTGTGGCGCACACGCTGGCCGGGTATTGTGGCCAAGTCAGCCATCACGGTTGGCTTGGTGGCCTTCATGGTGGCGATCGGGGTCGCCCCATGGGTGATTGCGCTCGCGGTTGGCAGTGCCTTCCTGCTCGCACAGTTCCATTACACGCGGGCCATTTCCAAATCCTATGTTGGTGGATTGCGCCGCTATCTGATCGGTAGCTCCTTAATATTACTGGCGGGTTCCTTATTGGCCGGGCCCATCACGACTACTTTTGCGACCGCCGCGGTGGGTTCCGTGGTGGCGGTCGCGGCCATGACAATCGGTATCCCATTGGCCGCGGGTCTTCTCTTGCTGGGGCTCTACATCAACAAAACCACCTATCCGAAATACCGCGGCAAGAGCACTCTGAAAGAAGCACGCGCCGCGTTCTTCTGGTCGATGGTGTCATTGACGTCGTTTGGCTTTGCGTCTTTCATCTGCGCTTTCTTGGTTGGCACCATCATCTTTATGCCGATCCCGTTTGAAATCACGGGCGTCGGAGTGTTGGAGCCGTGGCTCCGCGGAGTCATGTTGATGCTGTCTTTTAACCCGCTCAAAGATATGTTCTTCCTGACCTATTTCGGCATTTCAAACCTGCTTAAAGGTTTTGTGCGCGTGTTCGTTTTGCGTCGCTACGAATTTGCGCGGGCGCGCGCGTTTGACAGCGATGCCACCCGCCTCCCGGCACGGCCTATTACCCTTGGTATCGCGTTCGTGTTGGTTGCCGCCCCGGTGGCACTTTTGATTGCCGGCATTGTGGCATGGCCGACGGTCCTGCTCGGCGCCATCCTCGGTTCAATTTTCGCGCTGATGGCCGTCAACATGAAAAGCCACGACAAAGGCGCTCTTCAGTTAATTCCGGAAATGCTGGCCATTAACCCGGAATTGCTCACGAAATTCGTGGAAGTTACTCTTCCCGATTGGCACGAGGAAGCCGCCGTAACGAAAAAAGAATTTGAAGCAATCGACCGCGCGGCACGCGCCCTTCAGGCCGACCCGTCATCCCAATCCAAAATGAATTCCTTCCAGAATTCGTTGCGGAAAGTGCGTTTGGCCGAAACGCGCGGCTGGATTCAAGACTGGGTGAATAAAGCTTTCCGCAAAGACATCCCGGCCGATCCAAAGACCAACGAGGAGTTGCGTTCCGTTACTTACCAGATTAGTGGTTACGGTGAACCGCCGCTGGTGGTGTGGGAGGAGATGAACAAGGTTGTTGACGGTACCAGTCAGACTCAATTGGGCATGTTGGCCGATGCTTACCCAGGGCAGTTCGATAATTTGATTACGAAGCTTCAAGACGCCGGTTTGCTCAAGCTTGAGCAACGGTTGGATTTGGAATTGGCGCGGACCAAGCCGAATCATGTGGTGACGCACATTACAAGGGCGAACAACCCGGAAGGCATCAAGATGATTGAGCATTGGTTCAATATGCGCTCCCAAACCATTTACGCCAACTTCAAGGGCGCCGTGAAAGCCCGGAGAGTCTACGGTTATTACATCCGGAAATTTTTTAAGGAAAAATATGGCCGCGAACCGGAAGAGAAGGAACTAAATGAATTGATCGAACAGAAAGTCCAGATTGTGATCAATCACACGCTGGTTGCCGAAAACTTGATCGATAAACGGCTGCGGCCCTACTATAAGGACAAAACCTTCAACGGACAAAACCTTACCGGTCTCTCGCTCAACGAATACCTGAAACTCTTGCGAGACGACGGTTTGCCTTATCCTCCGCGGCCGGCCGACCCAAAAGAGATTCCGGCCTACGAAGTCGAGAGGGGCTACGTCGAATTCTTGGTCAAAGAAAGAGTGGACCTTCAGTACGGCGCGCGCAAAGGAAAATCGGATTCACACCAGGAAAAATACGAAGGCTGGCAGCATACCGACATCAATGTGTACGGCGAAATGGTAATCGCCAACGACTTCGACATGCGTCATGACATTCATGAAACCTGGATGGTGCCAAATGTTGCCCGCGAATTTGACATTGATTCAACTTTGGGAGTTTCGGTTTACACTGGCTATATTTTCACAGCACCGATTTCTCCGCAAGCTTTTGTAATGGGTGTTATGGAGATGGGATGGCTGCGCGGCGAACAGCCGACCAAGCGCGAAATCGGCGCGCTCGAAGCCTATGGAAAATTCGTGTACCGCCGGCAGATGATCAGTAACTTGGAAGGCTTGCCGGCTCATATGGTGGCCGAAGACGCGAAAACAGCTGAACGAATCTTGTCGATGGGCGGCAGCACCGGTCACTTGACCTATTACAAGCTCGGCAAAGGGCTGAGTAACCAATGGGGTGGCGCGCTAAACCCTCTGCGCAAATGGGCCGGCGACGCTCCCGAGTCAATTTACTCGCCCCTCTTTACAAAATTGATGTTTAGCCCCTATCAACATTGGAGTGTAAAGCTCGACGCACTAATGAGCTACGCGTTCTATCTCAAGAAGCCTTCGGTGTTCCGCACGACCGTTAATGTGCTCGTGATTTTCTATTTCTTGAACTTCAACCCTTGGTTTGGGCTTCCAATCTCGCTGTTCTTCTCAAGCCTGCTTATTTCTCAGGCCATTGGTTACGGCGCGCTTTCCATGTTTGTTGAAGAGCGCGGTTGGATACGCGGGACCCTTTACTATTTGTGGAAGCTGGCTTGGCCTATATTTCCATTCGCCACCACCATCGTTCCTCAATACTCTGACGCGGTCACCAAAGGATTTGCGAGAAAAGCAAAATTCTTGAAAACGGGCGGTAAAGGCGGTGCCTTGGGCCGGAATCCGTTCGATGTCCAATTTCTCTTCCTTCAACAAGGCATTGTGCCGGGTGTGTTGTTGACGCTGATGCTCCTTTCGGGAGCGTCGTTCGATCCGCTGAAATTCTTGATCTGGTTCCCGCAAATCCTCATGGTGTCCTACGGCTGGTGGGCCGGTCCGTTCCTGTTTAACTCCACTTTTGACCGTCAAACGTGGGCATCCCGCTGGTTGCCATTTCTGCTTTATCTGCCCTTATTGGGGGGATCGCTAGCGACTGTTTTCATCTCGCAATGGCTGCCTTTGGCGTCGTTTGCGGCGGCTGTTATCGTTATCTTTTTCATAGACCGGATTGTTTTAGAGCAACGGGATCGCTGGCAGAACATCGGAGATATTTTCTACCGCGCGCCGCTGTGGGCATTACTTGACGCGGCCAACAACAGCCTGCGCGTATTTGAAGTTTTCATCCGTCCGCTCACCACGCTGGCGGAAATGCAGCGCGGGTTGCCAGCGCCGATTAAATGGACCGCAATCGCATTAATGGTGGGGCTCACCTTGGCGGTCAATCAACTTTCCTTTTATATCGTGACAGGTGTATTTTTAACGTTGATCGTACTGGTTTCATCGGTACGGGGTATTGAATTGGCGCTTCGCAATGCGATTCCATCTTGGACAAGACTATTGGGTTATGACCAACGTATCTATCGCCGTTCGATGGTTGCTTTGAAAATGGCCCAAATGCTCAATATCGGAAAAGGAGATGCCGACGTATTCGCGCTGATGAGCTGGGTCGGTCCTCCTGGGGCGTTCCTTGGACTCTATTTTGATGGACCCGAAGGTGGCCGTCGCTATGACACGCCGGGTTTTTATAACTCACTAACTTCGATGATGGCAGGGCCGGCAATGCAGAATCCCTCCAATGTATTGCTTAGAAAAGTGTTGCGGCACACCAATGCTTTGGAATCCACCATTGCGTCAAAAGCGGGATCAATATCCGATTTCCAAAAAATGGTGGGCAAAGCGAATGTCATCTTGGATTTCGGGACGGAAGCCATTCCAGAAAATGAACCGATTTGGATCCCTCGCATCGAAAACCTACTGAACGCAACCACCGGCAAGGATTTGCGCGATGATTCGTTGTGGAATTTGACGACGGCTGCTGAACAAAAAGCATTCAAAGATATGAATGGTGGTGATGAGGCGGCCGCCAAGACCACGCTGGGCAACCGTGTGCGCAACTACGTGGCCGCCAAGCTGCGCATTGATATCGAGGTCGCGCTTTTGGCCGGTCGTGGTTTGCTCTTGCGCACTATCCAAGACGAATTCCTGCGCATCCATGCGGATCCGCAACCGGCTGATTTTGAGGCAGCCAAAGCCAACATTATTAATACAGTAATGAACGACGGAGAAACGGAGCGTTATTTGCGAGGAATGCGCCGGTTCTCGACCGACGCAGAAATCAGCGCCAAGATTTACGAGACACTCAAAGATCTTTTGTTGCCGAAAAAGCCCGGCGAGAAACGCGAAGCGCCCAAATTGGAAGAGTTGAATAAACCCGCCGCCACGCCCCCAACCGAGCCAGTCCCGTTGTACGAGGCCAAAGTTCAAGCGCGCGCACGCATTAATGACGCCTTGGTGCAAAATCCGCGGCTTGCTGTTACGCCCGATGCCACGACCATGGAAGATTATTTATTGCTAGCCGAGAACAACGTTAAGCTGGCAGAGGATTTTATAAAGGTGGATGCCACGATCCTTCAAAAGATGCGCTCCGTAATGGAATACGAGTACGCGAAAGAGTCTTATGATTTTGAGCTGCTGGTGAACGAATTGTTGCCAATGTTTTTGGAAATGCGCCGGAAGCCGTCGGACGATCTTCGCAAGAAAATCGAGTTTGTTGTGTTTAGAACGTTTGCTTCTACGGAAAATGATTTGAAACTTCGCAAGACGACGAAAGACGGCCGCATCTCGGATTATCAATTGGTGCAAGATGCGTACGAGCGCGGTCTTGCGATCGCGGACGGCCGAGTTGCGACCAGCGTCAATAATGTGAAGGCACGCATTGTCTTGCAGCAATATTCCGGCGCCAAGAAAGACACGAAAGCGTTCGCCAAGGAATTCGCGACGCTCGTGAAAAACCAGCAAGCCCTCACGCCGGATTTGAAGGGCGCCGATTTAACGAAGAACGTGGTAGACACACTCAAGACCCGCTGGGAGAAAGACGGGCTGAACGGCCGCGCGCCGCCCGATGCGGCCATTTTAAACCGAGCCTATTCCCAGCTTTCGCGTCGGGGCGATATCCGTGCCGTTTTCCGTGACGTAACCGGTTACAACCCCGTTCCTTCCCGTCCTAACGGCGGCAACGCCACTACCACCCTTACCTCCCTGTTTTTGTCCATCAGTCTCATCGGCTTCGGCCTGTGGTCCTTGGCCCGCGGTGTTTTCCCCGAAGTCCCCAGCCTGAATTTCAGAGGGGGGCCATCTCTCTTCGGGATGGCTTCGCTTAATGGTTCGGGCATTTCTCCCATTTTCTTCATTATTGCCGGTCTGGTGGTTGCACTGCAGATGTTGGGGATT
>CAYOPN010000071.1:0-8906 GCA_964405835.1 uncultured Elusimicrobia bacterium
CGGATGTTCGCTGTCGAGCGCTTCGGGTTTGCAGTCGGACGATTGCTGGTTGATGACGTCATGCCACCAATGGTCGCGGCCCGCCTGCATATGGATGATTTGTTTGGTGCGCTGATAGACGATGACGCTCTTTATCCCGGGGCAATTCTTGAGCGCTTCATCAACCGCGTCTTTGAGATTGACCGGCGCGCCGCGGCGGAAACCGCCGTCGGCCGTGATCACGAACGTCGCTTGCGCGTCGGTGATGCGGTCGACCAACGATTGCGCGCTGAAACCACCGAACACGACGGAGTGGGTTGCTCCGATCCGCGCGCAGGCCAGCATAGCTATCGCCAACTCCGGCACCATCGGCATGTAAATAATGATGCGATCGCCTTTCTTCACGCCCTGATTCTTAAGCGCGTTAGCGAATTTGCAGACTTCAATATGAAGTTGGTTGTACGTCAGGACGCGTTGGTCGCCGGGCTCGCCTTCCCAGATAATGGCTGCTTTGTTCTTGCGCCACGACGCTACGTGCCGGTCGAGACAATTATAGGAGGCGTTAATTTTTCCACCGAGGAACCACTTTGAAAACGGGGCTTTCCATTCGAGGACTTTGTTCCAGGGTTTGAACCAGCTGAGGTGGGCTTTGGCCTGGGCGGCCCAAAACTTTTCGGGGTTTTTTACGGAAGCGTTGTAGGTCTTTTCGTAATCGCGGAGACTTTTCACATGCGCCGCCGCGGAAAATTCCGGACGCGGCTTGAACACGCGTTTCTCTTTCAAAATGGATGTGATCTCAGACATGGTTGCCTCCGTGCCTGGTTTCTACCAAAAGCTAGGGTTGGGATGCAGCCAGTCGGCCCACCATCATGAGATGGGTTAGTTCTTCGGTCCGGGTCCGGGCAGGCCGGAGGAGCAGGCCCTGGACAGTGTGGCCATCGGGTTTGGTCCATTCCGTCCGCGAAAGGACTTGTCCGCCGCGTTTCCATGTCGCCTCGGCCTCAATGTTCACGGCATGATCCGCAAAATAAATCACGCCGTCGGGCGCGACCAAGCCATGCAGCGTGTCAGCATGCGCTTCATCCAAGTTCGAGTTCAGCTTGCCCACGGCTTCCCGCATTCCCAACGTTTCCTCGTACTCGGCAAAAACATTTTCGGCTCCAACCGGCAAGGGCAACCCAAACCGGCGGGCAATATGCCGTTCAAACAGGAGTGGAATAAACCCGGTTGCATTCCCAGCGAACATGGAAGATATCACCAGCCCGACGCTCTTATTGGTGACGCCCGGAATGTCAACGGGTTCAATGGCCGAGGGAGGGATCCGATCGAGCCCCTTGATCATGATCTTTAAGGATTCCACCACGTCATCCGTTGCATCCATCCTAGTGATCAATTCATTGGCGTACGTGGATGAGAACCCGGAGGCATCCATGGGCAGCAACACCAGTTTTCCTTCCTGCCGCAAAGGCGCCCAACCGCGGCGCTCCACGGCATCGGACATTTGCTGGAAGTCCACATCAATCAGGTAGATTTTTGAGAATTTGCGAGAGCTAAAAAGTTCATTGGGAATATCAAACAAGCTGCCCGCGCCGAACACCACGGCGGGTTTCCCTTCCGGCGCTTGTTCGATGGCCCGGATGATGCCTTGTTTCAGGTTTTTAAAGTGCGGCCCCCAAGCGAACGTATCACTGATGACCTGCAGGTGATTAATGGTGCCGAACATTTCCAAAAGGCTGTGGACTTCAGCCATCCACTTGTTGTGTTTGTGCGTGTGCGACGGTCCAAACCGGCCGTTGTATCCGTTGTATTTGAAGAAGAAATAAATAATGAGATGCAGTAACAGCACCAACAATTGTGGAATCCAATAAGCGCTAACGCTTTCCCATACGGATGTTCCGGCCATGGCAAATCCCAATGCGGTTGCGCCGATGCCGAGCACGTTCAACATCCAGAACACCTTGGTCGCGTAGCGGGAGAAGCTGGCGCGATCGGAAAACGGAATAAATTTGTGGCCGGTGACGAACCGTCGAATTAAAAGGACCGTGAGAACGATGGAAATGAGTGGGCCCATAACCGAATCAAAGAAGACAATAGGCAGCGCGATCAGCGCGAAGTACCACGTCTCAATGAACACGCCGCGCACGGTTTGATCGTAGGAGGGGCCGTAAGACCCTGGCGCGCCGTCCAATTTGTTGACCTGGAGGTTGAGGAGGTGCTCGCGGAAAACGGGGGAGCCGGTCAGTTTTTTGTAGAGGTCTCGTACGTGCCCTCTGAATCCATCGAAGATGTCGCTTTCACCTTCGGAATTTTGCAAACGGCCGTGGTCGGCCCAATCGTAGAAGGTGTGAAGGAATTCGTAATACCACTTGAGCATGTCCGCTTCGGGCGCGCCGGGATTGTGGTGACGGAAGAAATACAGCAGGAATTCATCCCACCATTCGGGGTCTTCTTTTGCCGTCAAATCGTAGTTGAACAGGATCCCGTCTCTGATCTTAAGGGTGCCGGACTCGACCATTTTTCCTTTCCGAAAATAATTCTTGCGTAGGTGCGCGGCGAAAAGCACTTTGGTCGTTTCGTCAAAATGTTTTGCGTCGGCGACGGTGTTCAACGCCGCGGTCCAGTTCATAAGAAGCGGCACCCCGCCCGGTTTTTCGGCCGTTTCCGCCATAAGCTCTTCAACGACTTTTTTCTTGCCTTTGGCCATGGTCTTAAATGACACGAGCGTGTTAAGGGCGTTCTCCAGCGCGGCTATTTTTATTTCTTCCTTTTTCCCTTTTGTCTTTATGGGTTTGTACGTGAACGGTAGTTTGATTTCCACCTCAACTCTTTCAGACGGGATCAATTCGTTATTTTTGATGGCCTTGTTCCACACGGCCCTCAAGAAAAGCTCTTTGACTGGGAGCGATGCTTTCGAGTTGACCAACAGGGAAAAGAACAACGACCAATTTTGAAGCACCGTTGCCCCATTCTCAAGGCTGGAGGCGTTGACAATGGCGTCTCCAATCAGCTCATAAATTTTCTGGTCCTTTGATTCTTGCGTCGGTTTCCTGTCCTTGGGGCCAGTTTGGAGCATATCCAGGATGTGATAGGTATCTTCAAGTGCCTTCTGGGTCCGCGCACCTTGGTTATGAAGGAACATTTTTTCTGCCGCAAATATCTTCGTGATGTTTTCGTAAATCTTTTCCCGCTGCTCCGCGTCGAATTCCAATTTTTCTTTTCCGGACACGGTCGTGGGGGCCAAGGCAACGGTCGGGTCTTCCAATTCCCCGGTCACAACGTCTTCCGCATGGAATGACTTGTTAAGCCGGTCGGTCTGCAATTGCAGCCATTCCATCAGACGTTTGGTTTCGGGAGAATCCGGTTGACCCAGTGCGAGGATCTGCGCCATGACATTCCGAACGGAGTGGATGCGGGCGGCGCGGTCCGCTTCGTAGAGCCGCTCGAAAAACGCTTTCCGGAATTCTTCGGTCAAAACTTGGGCCGGTCCCGCCAGCCAGTCCGGGTTGGCCATGGCGGTCATTTGGAGCACACGCAGTTCCTTGACGTCTTCGCGGGGACGGCGCTGCGGAGTGATGAATTCGTAATCGTGGGCGTTCCGCGGCGCGTCATAATAAATGATGTGCGTGATGCCTTTGACGTCCGGGTTGCCCTTGTCACCCCATTGTTTTGGAGTGGTGACCAACACACGGACAGCCGGATTGGTTTCGAACGCGGCCCGGTTCACTTCCAGCTGGGTCCGGTTGTTTTTTACTTGCTCGTCACCGGAATAATGGAGGGCCCCCAGGTCCGAAAATAACCGGATCAGAGCGGCGTTGTCCTCCAAATGGTGCGCTACGATGAGGAACTTGGCGCCCGGGTTTTCTTTGAGTTCCGCTAAAATACGCGCTCTGAGAGCCTCGTGTTTGGGGTTCCGTTTTTTGGAGCTTCGCCCAAACAATTTGATCATCGCGCTTTCCCATCCGAACAGCCCGGCGAGTCCGTTATCGCGGTAATAATTTACCAGCAGGCCAAACAATTCCTGCATTTGGTCGTCGAGCAAGACGTAGGGAATGTCGAGATGTTTCACCGTGGGAACAGGATTGCCTTCATTTCCAAAAACGCGCTCCGGGTCAAAGTCGAGCAAGTATTGCGTTACAAGCCGGAAGAAAGCCTCACGATGCCCGGGTATTTCCAGATTGAATTTTTCCTCGGTGTTATCGTTGTCGGGGTTCAGGATGGTGGTTTTGGCCACGCCCACGTTGGCGAAGTTCAAAAGTTTCAATAAGGCCGGGATGCCGTTCACGGACGTGGCCCGCGTGAGCGCAATTTTCATGGCGGTTGGGTTGTCCTGAAGCAGGTCTCCCAACATCGACGAGATCTCGTTGTCGCCAGTCAATTGATGGGCGCCGCCCACCACAACCAGGCCCAGGTTTTTTTTCAAATGCGTCAGGACCTGTTCGCCACTGTGATGTCCGTTTCCGTTCCCATTGCCGTTTCCATTCACCGGAGTACGGACCAAAAAATCGGGGGACACAAAAATAATCCGTGGCGTGTTTTTCGGCGGCGCCTGCTTTAGACGCGTCATTCGTTCGAGAAGCGTGCCGGGGGTCAGGTCGAGGATGTCAATCGATCCTTCATGAATGTCCAGATGCGCCATGGCCTCTCGCCATTCCACCATGAGTTTATCGTCTACGACGAATACGGCGTTCCAGGAAAAATCTTCCCCTTTCCTTTCGGCTTCGGCCTTGGCGTTGAGAGCCAAGTGGACCGCCAGCGACATGGTAGCGCGCGCGTTTCGGGGCGAATTGAACACGGCGCCTTTGTTCGGACTTACAGAGCGGACAAGCAATTCGTAAATGGCGGCTCGTTCAGCGAAAGAGCGTTCGTTCTCTTCGCCTTTGGTTGGCGGCAACGGAGAGTCGAGGACCTTTTTGAATTTTTCACGGATGGAAAGCATGATCCGGACCGAATCAAAATAAGCGTTCAGCGGTTGAAGGTCGCCCGATAGGACCTTATCCTCTTTTTCCGGATCGAGGGAAGGAAGCGGAGCATTCGGGTCCAGGTACGTTTTTTCGAGATACTCTTTGACGGCCTTAGGAGCTTTGGATGCGTCCATTTTTATTTTGGCGGCCGCTCGCGCGTCCTCAATGAGCCGTTCCACGCTGTTTTCCCCGGCCTTTCTGCCGTGGGCAAAATCGGCAAGCATCAAGTGTTCGATGCTTTCTTGCATGCGGGTGATATGCAACCCGCGGTTGCTTCCGTAGCGGCGCGCCAAACGCGCGGATAAGATCTCCAGATAGGTCAATGCCTGTGCGCGCGTCATTTTTCCGTAACCGGTGTATCGCACGGAAACCTCGGCGTCGTCTTCTTTGGCGCCGCGGTACGACGTGCCGGGAACGGATTTGTCATCCACCGCGAAGAACCGGAACGTGTGGAGTTCGCCGGGCTGTTTATGGCGCAAGAACAGATTGCCTTCGGCAATCAGGTAACCAGACCCTTCCGGTCCCCGTTTGAGTTTGAATTCGTTCCGGTCGGCGCCGCGCACGTAGAGCCGCGTGAAATTCAAATTTGTTCCAGGTGCCGGCGTGAGCCGCAAAGAGAACGGGACCACTTCGTACCCGCTGGTCCAGACTTTTCTGTCGTCCGGCGTTTTCCCCGCCAACAGCACATGGGAAATTTTATAGGCGTCTTTGTCTTTCAGGACGCGCATGGGATCGTCTGTCTTTGTTTTGAGTTTTTCCGTCACGCTGGTCTTTAACGCCAGTGTTGACGGGTCGGTGTTCATGAGCTCCGGGTTGGTGAGCCGCAAATTCTGCATTGTTTCCGCCCGGTCCTTGGTGGTCAAGGACGGGTCTTCCAGCAGGTCCGTCAGCGCGCGCAAATCTTCCAAGTCGACCTGTTGTTCGGGTTCGACTGGTTCAATGGCCGGTGCGGCGGCCGGCACCGCTTCGGGGGGATTAAAAAGGGAATCGTAGTCGGCTTGGAATTTCGCATTGCCCGATATTTTCCAACCCAAAACAACATCCAGCGGCACTTCGTAATGGACGGCAACCGCCTGAAAATCGTTATCGTTTTCAATCAGAACATCCAAGAAATCCGCATCGGCGGGCCTTTTCTCCCGGCGTTCTTTGGTGCCCGGTGTTTTCTCCAGCCATTTTTTTACGTCGTCTTCCACAAGACCAGGAAATGCCTTCGCGGTCGCCAGCGGACGGCAACGCAATTCCGGCCGCGATGTAATGAAGAACTGCTCGAGCCATTGTTGCGCCTGTTTGTATTCCACGCGCCGCGCGTCGGCGATGGCCTGGACATCCAGATGATGATCAACGGCCAAGGCCAGCATGTCCGTATCGCTGGGCGTGGTGTTGCGCTGAGGTTGGAGCGAATCCGTTTCGAGAAAGAATTTTTGCGCGGCCTCCGGCAATTTCTTGAAGTTTGATCCGGCGGCTTTATAATAGTCGTTAAACATGTCTAGGAACCAATGGGTCACTATTTCGACGGAAATACGCCGTTCGATCGCGGCCGGTCCCGGACGGAAATGATGCTTATTGAGGATTGCCCGCAACTCCGGGGGGGATGGCCGGACCATGCGGGCCTTCAATACATTGGCCAGCCATTTTTCCACCACATTCACCGGTACTTGGCGCGCGGCTGCGATATTTTTCGCGTTAAATAAATATTCCTCCGCTAAGGCATCCATGCCGGCCGGCTGTTTTTCACGCCATGGCTTTAAATTTGGATTGGTGCGATAGAGTTCTTTCGCTTTCTCGGCGGTGATGATGAAATCCTTGGGAAATTCCCGAATGATAGCGTCCCACTGTTTAGGGTCGCCGTCCGACAATTTCCACAAATCCATCACGTTGCTCAACGGGTCCACTTCCACTTTGACCGGTTCCGGCGCGGGCGCTGGTTTGGTTTCAACGGGTTTTGGTTCCGGCTTCTTCTCGGGTTTCGCCTTGGCTTGTTTTGCGGCGATCGCCTTATCGATCATTTCGTCGATCACTATAAATTCCGATTCGGTGAGGGCCGGACCATGAACGCGATCTCGACCCTGACGCTGGTTAAGCCAAAATTCCTGCATGCTGCGTTTTTGGAATTCTTCGTGGTACGGCGGCAGCCATGTTTGTGCCGCTATTCTTAATTTTTCCACCAGCCATTTCATGCGCTCTCTGTCCCGTTCCGCGAACGCTTTATCAATATCGGAAATACTATTGATTGCATGCGATCTCGAGATGATTTCGTTGTATTTCTCGTCCTGTAGTTTTGGCTCCCCACTGCTGTTGAGTTCTTCCAGCAGGTCCCGGACACCTTGCTTGCTTAGCTGCAGTTTGGCTTGGGGCACCTCGATCATCACAGTGTGGTCTTCTCCGTATTTGCTCTTGATTTTATTGCCGTTCCCCGTTTTCAGCACATACCGGTCAGCGAGGTCCCATTTGGCCAGCATCAAACGGAACGCGTGCTGAATGGGCAGGGGCCAAGGGCCTTCGAACACAATTTGGTCCTCCCTTAGCGCCGGCATGGCGGGCATGGGTTCTTTCGGAAGTCCGGCCTGGTAATTGAGTTCCATCTCAACTTTTCTCTCGGCAAGTATTTTTTCGAGATCGGGATCGGGGTAGGGGGCGTCCACGCGGGGAAGATTGGCGAAATACCGGGATACCGCCTCTTTCAACCGGTTTCGCGGTGCGTCATCCGTAAAGAACGTATTGGCCGTTTCCTGATAGATGGCTCCCCACGGAATAGCTATCGGCAAAGGACGTGCTTGTGGATCGAGATCCAGGATCCGGCGGGTCATTTGCGCCGAAACGAGAAGATTGTCCAGTCCTTTCAGCCGCTGCAGAGCATTTTCGTCGGTATGGGATGAACCAAAGTTATTGATCTGGACCAAGTGGGTCAATACCGATTGGATTCCCGATAATAGGCTGGATTGTTTACCGGCCAGATCTTCAAGATTGAAATTCAGAAGTACGTTGGAATAGGGCGACGTCAAACCCACTTGCAGCATGAACATTTCTGCATCTTCATTCATGCCATTTTCCTTTTGATACAGATAAGCGAGGGCCGCTTGAAGGAACATGTAGTTTTGCGAAAGGGTCATCACCCATAAAATCCCGGCCAGACTTTGGAATTGGGGTGGTACATGGTTGAGGAAGTCGTTGGGAATGCGGGGCCGCCCCATTGCTTTTTGGCGCAACTCGGCAGCATTGAGGTAAAGGAAGGAACGGTCATTTCCTTTTGCATCTCTTCCTCTCCAAAATCCGCCGCTGTAATGGGGAGCGCGTCCTGTCGGGTGGGAGACCAAATAAAAAGGAACGGCTTCGTTGCCGATGTGCGAATCCACGGTCCGGTCAATCATGGCCAGAACAAATGACCTTTTACGACCGATATTAAAGTGTGTTTCTTTTGGCTGAAACAGGATTTTCCCACGGGGAATGAACCAGATGTCGTTGAGCAAGACCAGCCGTTGTTCGTCCGTCAGCTCTTGCGCTGCCAGGGCCCGGCAGAATTCCTGCCAGCGTTCGGCGGAAGCGGGGTCCAGTTCAAAATTTCCCGGATAGGGATGAATTTGCGGTGGTTGGCCGGTTTTGTAGGAAGCGATCTGTGAAATGAGTTTTTCCATGTAGGTCATTTCCATATCGTGCGGGACACTGAGGTCCATCCGGGAAACGACTTCACGGATTTTTTCGGGCAACGTGTCTCCGCACACCGCGCGGAACAATTGGGGCCAATTAATTTTAACTTCGGTCGCGGCCCGGTTTTCAGCGGGGGGCCGGTTCATATGCGACCGAATTTTTCCTTCGGACAATCGCGTCAAATCAATAATGTCCGATGGTTTATTTTCCAACGCAACGAGAGAATGGCGAAGCCAATTGACGTCGGTGACAAAAAACTGGCGCATCTGGCCCGTCATGGCCGCGTCCATTTTGGCGGATTTCTCATTAGGGACATCGACC
>CAYOPN010000072.1:0-8648 GCA_964405835.1 uncultured Elusimicrobia bacterium
CCTCGCCCATTCCTGCTGCCCGCGCGCCCGCGCCCAACCGCAACACTTGCGCGACGCCTTCGTCTTCCGCCCTTATTAAACCGTTTGTAATCAGGGTTAAAGAGAAAATCAAAGCCGCTTTGCCGTATCTCATTTCTGCACCGCCACTTTGTATTTCACGCCGCTATCAGTTGTTATGAAATAGATACCGCTGGAAACGGTTTGACCATCGCTATTCTTTCCATCCCAGAGCGTACTCCCCGAAGAATTAGCGTTGAGCTCGCGAACAAGCGAGCCGCCAACCGTAAAGATCTTGATCGATTGGCCCCCGTCAAAACCCGTTAACGTTATCCCTGTGTGCCCCCGGCCTGGACGGAAC
The DNA here is from genome assembly GCA_964405835.1 of uncultured Elusimicrobia bacterium. Classification (GTDB taxonomy): domain Bacteria; phylum Elusimicrobiota; class Elusimicrobia; order F11; family F11; genus JAJVIP01. The sequence continues at coordinate 359 of CAYOPN010000072.1, forward strand.
GGATTCGGATAGGGGTTTTGGGTCATGCCGGCCGAACTGCCGCCCGGCACATTGGAAACGGTTACTCTCACCGTTTTATTCCCTGACATAAAAATAGCATTGGTCGCCGAATCGTATCCACGCCCCCAGAGAGGACCGTCAGCAAAATCCAACGTCAAAGAACCAATTTCGCTGAAATCGGAAAGACGCACCTTATAAATAACTGACGGAATGCTGTATGGGTCGGGATAAGTCCCAAAGTAGGCAAAGCCATTCGTACTATCCAGCGTAGCAGTCCATACTTGGACCGCCGTCGGCGACGAAACGAATTCGAGATAAGACTGGGTACTGAAATCATCCAGGTCAACGCGCAACACACCCGGAGAAGTAAGGTTGTAATTCCCCATATACAAATATCTCCCATGCATAATGGGTATTCCCGATTCTGTGAATTTAGGCTCTGATCTGACGAGCGAATTGGCCACGGCCAACGTGTCCATCCGAATACGATGAATACTGGTACCCAAAGTATATTCGGAGGCATATAGATAGCCGCGCGTTTCATCCAAAATGATCTCATGGTATGTTGGGAATGGGAACCCCGTAATCCGTGTCGAGATAAGTACAGTCAAGTCGGAAAGCCGTACCTTGTCCAATCCTCCCCTGAGACCGAGAAAATACCCGTTTCCTTGAGAATCAATGGCACCACCATTGACATTGGTGGAAGTAAGGATGGTGAACCCCTGGTTCGAAAAATCGGACAATCGGATTTTATATAGGCGGCAGGTAGTTCCGACCAAGTTAGTTCCCAAATAAATAAAACCATTAGCGGAGTCGAGTGTAGTGGAGAAGATACTGCCTGCCGGCAGAGTCAATGAATCAACCAAAGCAAGCGAAGTGGAATTTATTTTATAGAGGATGGTGGCATCCGCCACGTAGGCGAATCCATCAACGACGGGGATCTTAGTTATTGTATTTTGGGCATTTTCTCCAACACGCGTCATTCCATGGGCGGCGACTCGGGCTTGAAGGAAAAAAATGCAAGATAGGAACATCAACAAAAATAATAAGCGACATCGGATTAAACGCGCGAACGCCATCGGCTCACCCCTATGATTTTTTTTGAATCCGCCCAATTAATATCAAATACATATTTACAATAGCCAAAGACTTTGCCCGCGATTACTTTTCTTGTAATGTTCGGTCCATGTTTCGCTTCTTCCGCAAACACCGCAAAATCGTTATGGTATCGATGGCCGCTTGTATCGTCGGATTGCTCTTGTTCGGCATCGGCGGAAACTCCATGGTGCAGTCCTCGCAGGACACGATCATGAAAATCAACGGCAAGAAAATCGCCCAGATTGATTTCGACCGGTTCTACAATCAGATGATGCGCCAACGCGACACCACGGCCACCACCCCAGAGCAACGGCAACAGATCCAGGGGCAGGCCTTCCAAGAATTGATCCGTCAGGAAGTGTTCTTTCAGGAATCAAAAAAATACGGCATCTCGGTCCCCGATCAGGTATTACGCCTGCAACTCGAAAACATCCCGGCTTTTCAAAAAGAAGGAAAGTTCGACCCCGAAACCTACTACCGCGTTTTGTTCCAGGTATTTCAAATGGGTCCGCGTGATTTCGAAAAAACGCACAAGAAAGACATTGCCGGCCGGCAACTTAATTCGTTGATCGCGACCAGCGTGCACATTTCCGACGCCCAGTTAAAAGACGCGCTTGAGACGCGGCTAAAATCAGATACCGACGCTAAGAAAAAGAAGGAGATTCAAGCGAACCCGGAAATTTTGCGGCAAGAACTGCTGGAAAAAGAAACAAATTTGGTTTTTAGCGACTGGTTGAACCAACTCAACTCAACGTTGAAGATCAATATCGTGTCAGAGACCTTTCGTCAGCGCATGGGGCAACCCGCGCAGTAACCGCTTCACAAGCCGCATCGGCAGCCCCACCACATTGTCATAGTCTCCCCGGATCTCCTCCACAAAACTGTCCCCCTTCTCTTGCACCGCGTAAGAACCCGCTTTGTCCAAATGACGGCGCGCGGCCTTCCGGATCTCGTCACGATTTAGAGGACGAAATTTAACTCGAGAGATCATCGCGTTTTTAACGCTGCGCTTTCCTCCTGCCCAGACGATCGCAACCCCGGTAATAACATCCTGCCAACGCCCCGAAAGTTCTGCGAGCATGCGCTCGGCGTGTTTTGGGCCGGTTGGTTTTCCCACCGCATGTTTGTTGATGAAGACCAATGTATCGGCGCCCAGCACGACCGCATCCGGAAATTTTTTGGCGATGGCCCGGGCTTTCTTGAGTGCCAGCGCAGCAACGCGTTGTGATGGTGTCAGCCCGTACGCGACGCGCTCCGACACGTGGCTCGGAATAATCCGAAAACGGAATCCGGCTTTCCGCATGAGGATGCGGCGGCGCGGCGAAGCGGAGGCGAGGATCAGCGGGTTTCGGCGTTGAGCCATTGCAGATAAGAGCGGTTCCCTTCCTGGATCGGCAGCGCGATAATTTCCGGCACCGTGTAGGGATGGATGCGCTGCACCAATTGAACGAGCTTCTTGAGAAGGGCTTTGCGGGTCTTAATAATAAGGAGCGATTCTTTATCGCTGGCCTTTTTCCCTTTCCACCAATAGATGGACCGCACAGCCGGAACGATGTTGACGCAAGCGGCGAGACGCGTGGACACAATTTTATTGGCGATCTGAACGGCCTTTTTTCCGGCCGGCGCCGTGACATAAGCAACGCAGAACGGAGTGCTCATTACAGCAGGTCGGCTTTTTTAAGGGCGGCGGAATAAGTAGCGGCGTATTCGATGTAGTGGGCCGCGCGGTCAACGATGATTTTTGTTTCTTCGGGACGTATCGCGCGGATGACTTTGGCGGGAATGCCGAACGCGAGGCTGCCTTTTGGGATCACACCGTTCTCTTTGACCACGGCCGCCGCGCCGATCAAACAATTCTCTTCGACAACAGCATTGTCCAACAGCGTAACGCTCATGCCGATCAGCGAATAGTCTTTGACTGTGGCGCCATGGATCACCGCGCGGTGGCCCACCGTAACGCCTTTGCCGAGTTTGGCCGGGATGCCGTGGGACGTATGGAAAACGGTGCCGTCCTGCACGTTCGAGTCTTCACCGATCTCAATCCAGTCGACGTCGCCGCGCAAAATGCAGCCGCCCCAAATGGATGCGCGCGCGCCGATTTTCACTTTGCCCGAAATTTCGGCCGTGGGATGGATGAAAGCAGTGGGATGGATTTCCGGCTTGTCCGCGCCGATCGCGAAGATCATTTCTTCTTCGAGGAGAGCAACGTCATCAAAACGGCCTTCTGCACGTGCAGGCGGTTCTCGGCTTGGTCGAAAATGACCGACTGTGGGCCTTCCAACACATCCTCGGTAATTTCTTCGCCCCGGTGCGCAGGCAAGCAGTGCATTGCCAGCGCTTTGGGTTTCGCTTGCGCAAGCACGCTGGCATTTAACTGATACGGCGCAAAAATGGATTGGCGACGGTGAACTTCATCCTCCTGCCCCATGGAAGTCCAGACATCGGTATAAATCGCGTCGGCGCCGCGAGCGGCGACGAGCGGGTCTTTCAGCACATTGATTTCTGCGCCGGGAGAAGCCAACTCTTTTGCTTTCTCGCGAAACGTCGCTTTCGGTTCGTAACCGGCCGGGCAGGCCAGCGTCAATTTCATGCCGAGTATTGCTGCGGCCAGCATCCAGGAATGGGCGATGTTGTTCCCGTCGCCGAGATACGTAAGTCGGAAGCCCGCCAACGCTTTCGGATGTTTCATTTTGCGGTGTTCCATGATCGTAAGCAAGTCGGCCAAAATTTGGCATGGATGCTCCATGTCAGTGAGACCATTGATGATCGGGATCGTGGCGTAGCCGGCCATTTCCAACACATCGGAATGGCGGTTGGCGCGGATAACAATGGCGTCCAGATAGCGGGAAAGCACCCGCGCGGTGTCGCGCGGCGACTCGCCGCGCTTGATTTGAAGGACGTCCGCGTTCAAGATGAGCGGCATTCCGCCCAATTGTCCCACGCCGACCGCGAACGAAACGGCGGTGCGGGTGGAGGGTTTCTGAAAGATAAGTCCGACGGACTTTCCCGCGAGCGATTTGACCTGTTTCTTTTTCTTGAGCTTCGCGGACAACAACAACAGGTCCCAAAGTTCCGTCTTCGAGAAATCGGCGACGGAGAGGAAGTCGCGGGACTTCATGTTAGTTGGACCAGTGCGGAGTGAAGGATTTTCCGGAGTTGACCGGGATGGCCCGCTGTTCACTGCCGTCGGCCATCATCACGAACAATTCCATCTTGCCGCGACGGTTGGACGTGAAGAGCACGAAGCGGCCATCCGGCGACCATGAAGGGTTCTCGCTATCGCCCTGGCCCCACGTTAAACGCCGTTCGAGGCCGGTCAGCACTTCAATGGAATAAATGTCGAATTTCCCTTCTTCGCCTTTCACGTAAAGAATGGTTTGACCATCCGGCGACCAGGCGGCCGAGTCACAATGGCTCGCGGTGGTGATGCGGCGCAGGCCGGAGCCGTCGATGTTCATGATGTAGATATGCGGCGCGCCCGCGCGGTCGGAGGTGAAAGCGATCTGCGACCCGTCCGGTGAAAAACAGGGAGCGGTGTCGGCCGTCTGCGCATCCGTCAAGCGTTGTTTGACGTTTCCTTGCAGGTCGATCAAGTAAATATTGGGCGGGCCGTCTTTCGACAAGGTCACGGCGATTTCCTGGCTGTTCGGCGCCCAGGAAGGCGAAACGTTCAAACCCGCTTTCGCGGAGAGCTTGCGTCGGCCGGAACCGTCAAGGTTCAACACGTGCAGGTCCGGATTGCCCGCTTTGTAGGACGTAAAGATGATTTTGGTGACGTCCGGAGAGATGCGCGGCAGGATCGCAATGGAGTTATCGTTGGTGAGCCGGCGGAAATTTTTCCCATCGTAATCGGCGATGCAAAGCTCTTTGCGGCCCGTCGCGTCGTTCACAAAAACGATTTTGGAGTTGAAGATTCCGGGTTTTCCCGTGAAGTATTTCACGATCTCGTTTGATATCTGATGAGAAACCATGCGGCTTTCAACGCGCGAGCCTCTTTTTGAAAGGCTCAACACTTCCTTGCCGGAACGCGAATCGTTCAGCTTGGCCGTGATTTCAAACAAGTCCGCGCCGCGTCCGCGCACGGAGGCCGACAACACAATATCGGACCCAAGCTTCGCCCATTCCAACGCGTCGCCCTTCGATTTAACGAGCGGGCCGTTGCGGACAATGTTGAACAGCCGCGAGAAATCCAGGTCGGCGAAAATAACGGATTGATACGCGTTCACTTGGTCGGAACTCACGTTCTTGTCGGAAGAGACAAAATCGGAGAACCCGAGATTGAATTTTTCGCGAGCGCGATCGATTTGGACATCGATCGGGTCCGCCGCGAACACGGCGGATGAAACCAAAGCCAAAACCGTCACCCCGGCGAAAGCCGGGGCCCAGGTTTTGAGCCTGTTTTTTAAATACGTGTTTAAAGCCTGGGTCCCGGCTTTCGCCGGGATGACGAGGGATTTCATGGTTTATTGGTGTCGGATTGGAGCGAACGCAAACGTTCTTGCGCCGTTTTGGCTTCGTTTGAATGCGGATAACTTTTCAATAGCGCCATGTACGATTCGCGGGCCTGGGCCTTTTTTCCCTGGGTCTCGAACGTGGCCCCTTTCCGCATCATAGCGGCCGGCGCGTTCGGGTTCTGCGGAGCCGTTTTCAGTAATTCCTCGTAGGAATCGATGGCGCCCTCGTAGTCCTTCTGTTTGGCCAATGCATCACCAAGTTTAAGGCGCGCTTCAGACACTTTCTCGCTCTTCGGATATTGTTTGATGAAACTCCGGTAACCGGTGATGGCTTCGGAATATTTTCCACGCGCAAAGTCCGTGTTGGCCAGATTGAACGCGGTGCTCGGCAGCGGCTTCTCGACGAATTTGGACCCGGAAAGCAACTCAATTTGGGAATCCATGCGCGCGGTCAAGGATGCCTCAAGATCATCCAGCCGCGCGGACATCACCTGCATCCGCTGCTGATAGTCGTTGAGCTCGGACTTGAGCACGGTTAGGTTGCCGCTCAGGTCGCGGATCTCTTGCAAGAGGTCCGCCTGCGAGGTCTGCACATTGTCGGTCTGGTCCTTAACACCACCCAGTCGCGACTCAATACTCTGCTGGATGTTGTAAATGTCGGTCTGGATCCCGCGGATGTCTTGCCGCGTCACACAAGCGGGCAGGACCAGCAAACAAAGAAGCGGTGGCGCCCAACGCTTCATGATTATTTCAGGTCACCGGCTTTGATGATGACGTTCGTCGGGTTTTTGACTTTCGTGGCGCCGCGACGGTTGCGGGCCCAGCAGCCGTCGGTCATCTCATTGCAAATCGGACGTTCTTCACCGAACGAAATGGTGTCGAGACGGGTCTTTGCAATACCGGCCGTGGCGTAATAGGAGCGAACGGCGCTCGCGCGGCGCTGGCCGAGCGCGATGTTGTATTCGACGGTGCCGCGATCGTCGCAATGGCCTTCCACGCGGACGGAAACGGTCTTCGGAAGTTTTTTGATGATAGCGACGTTGGTTTTGAGCGTGGCGCGCGCGGCGTCATTCAACGTGGCGGAATCGTAATCGAATTGGACGGCTTGGAGAGAAGGAACATCGGTCCAGTCCTGCATGATTTCAATATCGCCCGGCGCCAACTGTTTGTTGGCGGCATCGGCGGCATTTGGATCTTCAACAACAACTTCTTCGGCGGGCTTCTCTTCGATCGCCAGCTTTTTCTTTGGTGGACAACCGGTCAGAACAAATCCTCCCAACAAAACGGAAAGCAACATCCATGCGTTTAAACGGTATTTCACTGTACTCCTCCTAACTTTGTTTTTAGAAATTCTCGTCGTCCCCGAATGTCTCTATCGGGGACCTCTATTATTTTCGCACCAGGGCAATTCCCGGTAGAGGCTCCCGCTAACTACATGCGGGAGCGACGAATTTTAGGCCGGGAGTATATCGTAATTCTGAGACGGTTTTAGCAAAGGGGACAAATAACGCGCCGTGTGAGACGCGCTTATTTGCGCCACTTGTTCCGGTGTACCCGCCGCGACCAACTCGCCACCGCGGTCACCGCCTTCCGGTCCCAAATCGATGATCCAGTCGGCCGTTTTTATGACGTCCAGGTTGTGTTCAATCACGACCACGGTGTTTTTGGCGTCCACCAAACGGTGCAGCACTTGCAAAAGTTTGTCGACGTCAGCAAAATGGAGCCCGGTAGTCGGTTCATCGAGAATGTAAAGCGTGCGCCCCGTGGCGCGCTTGGAAAGTTCAGTGGCAAGTTTGACCCGCTGCGCTTCTCCGCCGGAAAGCGTGGTCGCCGACTGGCCGATTTTCATGTAGCCCAAGCCCACGTCGGTCAATGTTTTGAGGATGCGCGCGACCAGCGGTATCGGCGCGAAAAATTCAGAAGCCTCTTCGATGGTCATGTCGAGGACTTGCGCGATGGATTTCCCCTTGTACTTGATGGTGAGCGTGTCTTCATTAAAGCGCGCTCCTTTGCAAACATCGCAGACCACGTACACGTCGGGCAGGAACTGCATGGAGATCTTCAGCGTCCCGTCTCCCTGGCAATTCTCGCACCGCCCGCCTTTCACGTTGAAAGAAAAACGACCCGGGCCGAAACCCCGCCGCTTGGCTTCCGGCACCTGCGCAAACAACTCGCGGATCGGCGCGTAGGCGCCCGTGTAGGTCGCCGGGTTCGATCTCGGCGTACGGCCGATCGGGTCTTGATCGACCACGATCACCTTGTCCAAATGTTCGACGCCCTTGATCGCCTTGTGTTTTCCCGGTTCCTCTTTCGATTGATGGAGAATTTTCGCGAGGCCTTTGTGCAAAATCTCATGCACAAACGTTGATTTTCCGGACCCCGACACGCCCGTGACCGCCACGAAAACGCCCAGCGGAATCTTGATGTCGATCCCTTTCAAATTGAATTGCTCGGCGCCGAACACGGACAACCATTCTTTCCCGGTCGCGCGACGCTCATCGGGAACGCGAATGCCTTTTCCTCCGCCCAAATATTGCGCGGTCAGCGATTTGGGATTTTTGAGGACCTCGGACGGCGGCCCTTCAGCGACGATCTCGCCCCCATGAATGCCGGCGCCCGGCCCCAAGTCCACGAGCCAGTCCGCCATGCGGATCGTCTCTTCGTCATGTTCGACCACAATCGGCGTGTTCCCCGCGTCCCGCAAGCGGGTGAGCGTGGTGAGCAAACGCGTGTTGTCG
>CAYOPN010000073.1:0-8638 GCA_964405835.1 uncultured Elusimicrobia bacterium
CAGCGGGTAGGTGCCTTCCTGTTCGATCGGGTTCTGGGTGGCCAGCACGAAGAAGGGCGCCGGCAATTCGTGGGTCTGACCGCCGACGGTCACGCGGCGTTCCTGCATGGCTTGAAGGAGCGCCGCCTGGGTCTTCGGCGGGGTGCGGTTGATTTCATCCGCGAGAACAACGTTCGCGAAAATGGGCCCTTGGATAAATTTGAAGATGCGTTCGCGGCTGGCTTTGTCTTCCTGGATCACTTCGGTACCCGTGATATCGGAGGGCATCAGGTCGGGCGTGAACTGAACGCGATTAAAATTAAGGTCGAGTGTCTTGGCCAACGTCGAGACCAGCAGTGTTTTTGCCAGTCCGGGAACACCGACAATCAGACAATGCCCTTCAACAAAAATGGAAAGCAGCAATTGCTCGACGACCGCGTCTTGGCCCACAATGACTTTGGCGATTTGGGCCTTGATGGACTTCTGCGCAGCGATGACTTTTTCGGCAAGCGCTTTATCGGAAGTGTTTGTCGAAGACATGCACGGAGTTTAACGAAATGACGCGAAATATCAATGCTATTTTCGATTGACAAAAAGAGGAGCCGGCGTTAGGCTTGGATCGTTATGAACATGACGGCGAATTCAAAAAAAATTGTGCTGTGTTCGGGTTTGCGGACCGCCATCGGTCATCTATCGAAGAGCTTGGCGACGGTTCCGCCCGAAGACCTGATGGGCTCGGTGATCCGTGAGCTCATCAAGCGTTCCAACCTCGACCCCTCGCGCATCGACGGCGTCATCGTCGGATGGGTCGGACAAGGATCCCATGCTCCCAACATTGCCCGCATCGCGGCCTTAAAAGCCGGGCGCCTTCCCGAGAAAGCCCACGCTCTGACCATCCAGGAAAATTGCGTGTCCGGCATGGAAGCCATTTGCTCAGCGGCGCGCCACATCGTGATGGGCGAAGGAGATGTCTATATCGCGGGCGGCACCGAGTCCATGTCCACTTTCCCCTATGCCATTCGCGGTCCGCGGTCGGCCAAGTCCCTGCGTTCCATTGAAGCCGTCAAAGAGAATTGGGCTGCGCTCTGGACTGACCCGGAAGTGTCTATCACGGACACCATGGAAGAAGGACTTACCGATCCGATCCGCCATTTGAATATGGCCGCCACCGCTGAAGTCTGCGCGCAGATGTTCGGCATCACGCGCGAGCAACAGGACGCCTACGCGTACGAAACTTTTAAACGTTGCTATGAGGCCCAGGAGAACGGCTTCTACAAATCCCACGTCATGCCGGTCGTTTCCGACGGAAAAACGCTTTTGGAACAGGATGAATACGTGATGCTGCGCAAAAGCTTGGTTCAGAAACCGGAAATGATCAAGAAAGCGCCGGTTCTGTTCGGTGGCGAGCAATTCACCATCAAAGATTTCTACGACAAGTACGGCGAACACATGAAAGGGACCAAATTTACCCCTCAAGCGCAGGCCACGGTCACGCTGTTCAATTCCTGCGCGCGTTCCGATGGGGCGGCGGCCGTTATTGTGACGTCGGAAGAGGTCGCGAAAGATCTGGGGTTGGAGATTCTCGGCGAGCTTTCATCGTGGGCCTTCTACGGCATCGACCCCGCCCACATGGGCATTGCGCCGGCGTTCGCCACGCAGGACGCGCTCGACAAAGACGGCACGAAGTTTAGCGATATCGACCACGTCGAACTGCACGAAGCCTTCGCGGCCACCTGTTTGTCAATTTTCCACGTCGGAAAGAAACAATTCAACCAGGACTGGCAGAAGCTCTGGGAGAAGAAGACCTTAAACCCGAACGGAGGAAGTATCCCGCTCGGCCACCCACTCGCCGCCACGGGCACCCGCATCGTGCTCAACCTGCTCTACGCCATGAAACAAGACCCCAACGGCCGCCTCGGTCTCGCCGCCGCCTGCGCCGCCGGAGGACTCGGCGGCGCCATCCTCATTAAGAAATACAGCTGACCCTACCTTTTAAACCCGATCTTCCTTTTGTTTGCAGTCTGAATACCCATTAATCTTCGCAACGAATCGAAAACATCAAGAATTTTCCCATCATGCACTTTCAGATGGGATTCAATTTTCTCCAATCTTTGAGAGATTAACTTTCGATTAAAAGCACCTCTACTAAACCGGATAAACGCACGCATTATTTCGATATTAACCCTGACGGCCAGTTTGCTTCGTAAAACACTGGATAACATCGCAACCCCTTCTCTTGTAAATACCACTGGCAGGTATTTTGAATGTTGGCCTCTTTTTAAGATTCCAAATTGGAATCTTAAAGCTTCGACTTCTTCCCTGGTAAGACGAAACATAAAGTCAGAAGGAAAACGATCAAGATTTCTTTTCACGGCCTTATTTAAGTTGAACGTCTCAACTCCATAAAGAGCCGCCAAATCACGATCAAACATGACTTTTTGATTCCGAATCAGGAATATTTTCTTTTGAATATCAGAAACAGACAAATGCAATTTCATTGGAATTCTCCGTCAGTGACGGAGGGGTATCAGGAGGGATTCGAATAGTAGATTAATTATGCCCGTGGATGAAAGCGTTTATGGGCTTCGATCAAATGCGTCCGGTCCACATGCGTATAAATCTGCGTCGTCCCAATGTCAGCGTGACCCAAAAGCTCCTGCACAACGCGTAAATCGGCCCCGCCTTGAAGCAAATGTGTCGCGAACGAATGGCGCAGCATATGCGGGCTGACATTCTTATTGAGTCCCGCTCGCACGCCGGCCTTCCTTAGATTGCCCCAGAATGTGCTGCGGCTGATTTTGCCGCCCTCCGAACTCGTGAACACGTAGTCGTTCCCCCCGCCCACGAGCACTTTCTTCCGAACGGTGTTCCTCATTTCTAAATATCGCCGCAGAATATTTTTGGCGTAGCTCCCCACCTGCACCAAACGTTCCTTGTTGCGCTTGCCGAACACGCGCGCGGTGCCGTCTTGAAGGTCCAATTGATTGTCTTTGAGGTCGGCCAGCTCCGATATTCGCATGCCGGTCGCGTACAACAGCTCGAACGCGGCCATGTAACGCAACGTACGTTCCACTCGCGCCTTGGAGGGTTTGTTATTGGACGGGCGCTCCTCCGTAGTCAGGAGTTTTGTCACGTCTTGCACGCCCAATGTTTTCGGAAGTCGCTGGGGTTTTCTTGGAAGCGGGATCGAATCCGCGGGATTTACTTCCAAAAGCTCCTCATTCACGAGAAACCGGAAGAAGTGGCGCAACGCCTGCAAATAACGCGAGATCGATGCAGGGCCTTTGCCTTTGTCCTGTTGGTCGAACAGAAAGTCCGAGATAACGGAAGGTTTTACGTCGGAAAGCTGAGTCTTGGTTTCGGTGAGGAAGGTGGAGAAGAGGTGCAGATCGTGGCTGTACGCGTCGAGCGCGTTCTGAGAGAGACCGCGCTCGACGCGAAGATAATCAAGCCACTTCGATTTTAATTGTTGGAAGTCTATTTTTTCCCAACGGCGGCCGGCGCTTTCGCCGGAGCTGCCGCGCCTTTCGGTTCAGCCTTGGCCAACACCGCAGAGGCCTTGGCCTCCGAAGCTTTAGCGGAGGAGGCCTCGTTAGCGGCGTACTGCTTGCGGATCGCCTCTTCGAGTTGATTGGCCGTCTTGGGGTTGGCTTTCAGGAAGTCCACCGCGTTCTCGCGGCCCTGGCCCAACTTCTCGCCATTGTAGAGGTACCACGCGCCGGACTTTTCAAGAAGGCCCGACTGCGCGCCCATGTCGATAAGACCCGCTTCACGGGCGATACCGTTGCCGAAGTAAATATCGAATTCGGCCTGGCGGAACGGCGGTGACACTTTGTTCTTCACCACTTTCACGCGCACATGGTTTCCGATCACGACTTCGCCGTCTTTGATGGCTTCGACGCGGCGAATGTCCAAGCGGACGCTGGCGTAAAACTTGAGCGCCAACCCGCCCGGGGTCGTTTCCGGGTTTCCGTAGAGAACACCGATCTTTTGACGTAATTGATTGATGAAGATGACGGTGGTTTTGGATTTATTGAGGAGGGCGGTGAGCTTGCGGAGCGCCTGGGACATCAGCCGCGCTTGCACGCCGACCGATGCTTGCCCCATTTCCCCTTCAATTTCAGAGCGAGGGACCAACGCCGCCGTCGAGTCGATCACAATGATCTCGACCGCGCCCGAACGGACCAACTGTTCGGTGATTTCCAGCGCCTGTTCGCCCGAATCCGGCTGCGAGATCAGCAAGTTGTCGATGTCGACACCGAGCTTCTTCGCGTACACCGGGTCCATGGAGTGTTCGGCATCGATGTAGGCCGCTGTGCCGCCATGCTTCTGGGCCTGCGCCACGATGCTCATGCAGAGGGTTGATTTACCGGAGGATTCCGGCCCGTAGATCTCGATCACGCGTCCGCGCGGAATTCCACCCACGCCAATCGCCAGGTCCAATGCCACGGAACCTGTCGGGATCACTTCGATTTTCTCGGTCGCCTTTTCTCCCAAGCGCATCAATGCTTCTTTCCCATACGACTTTTCGATTGCTGCCAACGCCAACTTCAATGAGCGTTCTTTGTCTTCTTTTGTGACGGGGGTTTCGGACGTCTTCTTTGCTTTTTCTGCTGCCATGAGGCCTCCTAGCGAGGGATGATTATTTGGATCAGCGCGTTTCCGAGGGAGAAAACAACGCCTTGGATTGTATCAGAGAACGCCGGGAAGGAAAAGCACGCCGAGGCGCCAGCAGAGGTTGGCGGCGAGGCCGGCGTAAATATCGTCCATGGCCACGCCCCAGCCGCCGGACAAATTCTGCAGTCGGCGGCCGATCGGGCCTTTGAAGACGTCGAACACACGGAACAAAATGACGGCCAACACCAACGCGCCAAAACGGTTTTGCCCAAGGCCCCACAACGCGATCCAGGTGCCGATCCATTCATCGATAACAATGCGGGCGTCGTCGTGGCTATTGAGAACGCGTTCCGCGCGCCCCCCGACGTAAACGGCGAAAACTATTCCAAGCCCGATCATCCACCACGCGTTGGCAAGCGACACGGGCAGCAACAAGTAGGTAATGGCCCCCTCGAGCGAGCCGAAAAAGCCGGCCCCGGTCCATTTTCTCTGCATAAGCGCCTGGCCGTGAGGTTGATGTTTAAACCGTTCGACAATTTTTGCGGGAAGGACGCTGATGTAGAGGCCCGTGGCAAAGAAAACGGACAGCCGGTCGAACAAAGAAGGCGGGTTAGCGGGAGGGTTTTCCATCTTCGTGCAACAAATCCATATTTTGCCGGAGATACAAGTAACCCGACAAGATTGTCAGGATGGACGTTACAAACGTCAACCAATAGGGGCCGCCGCGCAACAACCAGGAGATGGTGTACCAGAAGGTGTCGACCTGCAAGCTTTCGGCCGGCAGGCCGCCAAACCGTTCCAAGAATGAATTAACGCAGAGAATTACCAAGATGGTGATGATGGCCACAATTTGTGACGTTGTTTTGAATTTGCCGGCAGGTGCAGCTGGAATGATGCGGCCTCTGGAAGCGGCCAGTGTGCGTAGGCCGGTAATGAGGAATTCGCGGCCAATAATGAGAATAACCATCCAGGCTGGAACGTAAATTTCGGGGATCTGAACAAACGCAACGAACGCGGAAGAAATTAGGAATTTATCGGCCAACGGATCCAGGAAAATTCCGAGTGTGGTGACCTGATTTCGCTCCCGCGCGATTTTTCCGTCGTAGAGGTCGGTGATGCTGGCGCCTATAAAGATGATCAAGGCCGCGATGCGGGTGGCAAGATTGTCCTGGATGGTAAACACCAAAAAGAACGGGACCAGAAACAAACGCAGCAGCGTCAGCTGCGTTGGAAAGTTGATGTTCATTGCACAGGCAGGACGATTTTCTTTTGGTCTTCGCCGAGCGCGATCAATTTACCGTCGAAGATCAAATTAACTTCTTTCGTATGACCCAAACGCACCGTGAATTCCCCTTCGCCTTTCCACGTCCAGGTGGATGACTGCGGGATGAACCCTTCAAAACTCTTCTCAGCCGCGTTCACACGAAGCCATAATGGATAGGGCGAATACACTTCAATCTGGTGTTTCGCAAGCACCGGTTTCGGCTCCTCGGACTTCATGGCTTCCACCGGGGCAGCCCCCCCTTCGCCAAGGCTACGGGGGGCAGGTGCCTGCGAGGCGGAGGCCGGTTTCGATGGCGTTTTGTGGTCCTGTTTAATGACTTTCAAGAAACCGATGATAAAAATGACCCCGAGGAACCCCCACAACAACTGGGTCTTGCCAAACTCACCATGCCGCTCGGGCACGGTGGATGGCGACGGTTTCTTCTCGACCGGAGACTCGGAAATGTTCACGTACGGAGCGATTAGCTTGTCCCCATCCAGTCCCATATATTGAGCGTAACGCCGGATGAACCCTCGGACAAAAACTTCGCCGGGCAACTCATTCCATTCCCCTTTCTCCAACGCGGCCAGATACGGCTGACGGATCTTGATGGCCTGGCTGACCTTCTCCAAGGTCAACGAACGGGACGTGCGGCGTTCTAGAAGGGCTGCCGAAATTTGGCGGATCAATTCGGATTTGGACGGTTGTTGCGGAACAATGGGTGGCGCGTCTTGGTCGCTCATGTATTGATTAGGTCCTCAATTAAACGGAATGACGTCCGTCCCTTTGGGGACGGAAAAGCGGAAAACCGATTCCGGGGTCGACGGGTTGATCTGATGTTTTGATAAAAGCGTCCGCACCTCGGCGGAACCGGACGAATAAAACGTTTTTATGGGAAGCCACAGTTCGGTCGAAACGGTCAGCTCGATCTTGTAGTCCAAGCCCTTTTTCTTGGGTTCGGCCAGGATGCGCACTTCGTTTGAAACGTCGCTTTCAACCAGACTCAAATCAAAATTTTTCCGCAGATCCCCCACGTAATTGCTGAGCGGCACCATTCCTTTCGGCATTACGCCCGACTCCAGCCATTTCTTGGAAGAACCTTCCCACACTTGCCTGGCCTTGGGATTGTAGACCCAGACTTTTTTTCCGTCGGAAACCGTGACCTGGTTGTCCGGTGAACTCTTCGTGATGCGGAGCTTTCCCGCTTTCCCGAACAGCGCCTCACCCACTACCGTGGTCTTGTTGTTCATCTGAATGAAATTGATTTCCTGTTTAAAATCGAATTGCACGGTGTTTAGAGTCTTCTCCCGGTTCTCGAGCTCGATCATGATCGTGTTGATGTCGTAGGAAGCCCGAAGAGTGGAAACTGCAAACATAAGCAGCATTGTCGCCCCGGCAAGCTTTAGCCTCATACCGTCGGTTCTTCTTCGGGGATCATGTTCACTTTTCCGAGGAACTCCTCGATCATGTCGAAATTGATTTCCCACTTGTTCGAGCCCTCGGGTTTCTT
This sequence comes from uncultured Elusimicrobia bacterium, assembly GCA_964405835.1. Lineage (GTDB taxonomy): Bacteria > Elusimicrobiota > Elusimicrobia > F11 > F11 > JAJVIP01. The sequence continues at coordinate 7,371 of CAYOPN010000073.1, forward strand.
GATGAATTCTTTGACTTCCATGAGCGACAACAAGTTGGTCGCGCGCGCGGAACTCCCGAAATGGGCCTTAAGCAGGTCCTGTGAAACGCGATGGCGCTCGAGAACGAGTTTGAGGCCTTCGATCAAATCCTTCATTTCCTTCTTGTCTTCGACCGCGAACTCGAGCGCGCTGCCGGAGCTGAACAAATCGTTGTAGGACGGCAGGCCGAACTGTTTCACGTGCGTCATGAGGTTCTCAACGTCTTTCTCGGACACATAGGCGCCTTGAACGCGGATCGGCTCGGCTTGCGCGGGCGGAAGGAACAACATGTCGCCTTTTCCGAGCAAACATTCGGCGCCGATCGAGTCAACGATCACGCGCGAATCAATCGCGGACGCCACGCGGAGCGCAATGCGCGCCGGCAAATTGGCCTTGATGACACCCGTGATCACGTCGACGGACGGGCGCTGGGTCGCGAGCACCAGATGGATCCCCACCGCGCGCGCCATTTGCGCCAGGCGCTGCACGGAATCTTCCACTTCCTTGGGTGCGGTCAACATCAAATCAGCGAGCTCGTCGATAATGACCACCAGGAAATATTCCGGCGGCTGGCCCGCCTCTTTGCGTTTGCGGTTGTAGGAATCGATGTTCCGGACATTGGCCTTCGCGAACAAATCGTAGCGGTACTCCATGACTTTCACGAGCCGCATGAGCGCTTTGGCGGCCTGTTTGGAGTTGGTGATGACCTCGGCCTGCATCGGGGGCACACGCGGATCATAAAGGTGAGGGATCATGGAATAAGAAGGAAGTTCGAGGCGCTTGGGATCGATCATCACGAATTTGACCAGGTCGGGCGGCATCCGGTAGAGAATGGAGCTGATCAGTGCGTGGACCACCACGCTTTTGCCGGACCCGGTCGCGCCGGCGACCAGCATGTGCGGCATCGCGGCCAGATCGACAATGTACGGTTCACCAGAAACGGTTTTTCCGAGGACGAATGCGAGCGGCGACGGATGGTTTTGAAATTCGGGACGGGCCAGGAGTTCCTTGAGCACAACGGTTTCGGGATGCGAGTTGGGGATTTCGATTCCGACCGCGCCTTTGCCCGGGATTGGAGCGAGCACGCGTATGCCCATCGCTTTCATAGCGAGCGCCAGATCGTCGGCGCGGCTTGAGATAGAAGAAATTTTTACGCCGGGCGCAGGCTCCAAATCGTAACGCGTAATCACCGGCCCGGGATGAATTTCCACAACGGAGGCCGCGATATTGAAATTCATGAGCGTGGTTT
>CAYOPN010000074.1:0-8621 GCA_964405835.1 uncultured Elusimicrobia bacterium
TCCTCCGTCTCTTTGTTTGAAGTTGGTCACGTGTTTCAGAAGAGCAGTGATGGTGTGACCGAAGAGAAACGGTTGGGTGTGGTTATTTGCGGTAGCGTTACTCCAAAAACATGGGCCGCCGGCGAAAAAGAAGCCGATATTTTTTATCTCAAGAGCATTCTCGCCTCCTTATCTAAAACCTTTCATATTGACTGGGAATTGGTCCCTTCTTCAGGCAATCCCACGTTCCATCCATATCAGGCTTTCGACATTATGTGGCGAAAACAACCGGTCGGGACCGCCGGGATGCTGCATCCGAAGTTGGCTGCCAAACTGGACATTACAATGCCGTGCGCGGCGTTTGAGGTGAGCACGGCTGTTTTCCATTCCAAGCGCGTCGAGAAAGCGTCCGCTTTGCCGAAATATCCCTTTGTTGAACGCGACATCGCGGTTGTGATTGACAAGTCCAAGGCGTGGGGGGAGATTGAGCGCGTGGTCAACAAAGCCGGCGGACCGCTCTTGACCGAGGTGTTTCCATTCGATTTGTTTGAAGGCGGTTCGTTGCAGCCGACCCAAAAGAGTCTGGCGTTCCGCGTGCGTCTTCAACATCCTGAGCACACGCTGGCCGAGGCCGAAATCTCCGCGACGGTCGAGAAAATCAAGACCGCGCTTCAACACGCCTGTGGCGCCCAGCCCCGCTAATCCCGCCGAATTTTCGTTTCGTACTCGCCGCCAGCACTGGGAACGCTTAAAACAAAATCCCGAACCAATCGACATCGCTATCATTGGTGGAGGCATTGTCGGTGCGGGCCTACTTCGCGAACTCGCTCTTCGTGGCGCCAAATCCGTTTACTTGTTTGAAAAGAACGACTTCGCTTCGGGAACCAGTAGCGTTTCCAGCAAATTGATCCATGCGGGGATCCGGTATCTTGAGCAAGTGTGGGTGCATCTTAAGCACGGTCGCGTCGGTCAAGCCTGGACCAATTTTGTTTTTGTCGTGGGCGCGTCACGTGAGAGGAAAATTCTGGGCCGTATCGCGCCCCCGTTGGTCCGCCCCAAACCGATTTATTTCGCGCTCTCCAAGTCCGATCCGCGTTCTTCGCTCAGTGTGTTGAGCGGCGTGTGGCTTTACTATTTCATCCAGTTGCTGCAGGGCCAGGTGTTCTCGCCGCCGATCGCCGCTTTCAGCGAAAAATCCATTGCCAAACATGTTCCTGAACTTGATGCGCGCCGCGTGAAGGCCGTGTTTCGCTTTTGGGACTCGGAGACCGACGACGCACGCCTCACGATTGCAAACCTTCAAAGCGCTAACGCGTTGGGAGGGACGGCTTTAAATTACATTGAACTCATCGAATACGAGCGGACGGGAAAGGGGATTCTTCTCACATTAAAAGACCGGGAAACCGGCGAAGTTGCCACGTGCACCGCCAAACGGTTGATCAATGCCACCGGTCCGCATCTGGATGATGTTCGCGCGCGCGAAAAGAAGGCCCCGGCGCTGCGGAACAAATGGATTGACCGCGTGGCTGGTTCTCACATTGATATCTATCCGGCCATTGCTGAGAAGTCGTACTACGTAAGCGCGAGCGACAATCGCTTGGTATTCGCGTTGCGGCGCGATGAAGACGGATTTGTTTATACGCGGGTGGGGACCACTGAGCGTCCGCTCACTGCCGAGGAATCCAGCGACCGGCCGCAGCCGACATCGAAAGAACTGGACTACTTGCAGGCGCTGGTCAAAGAGTATTTCCCGAATGCCCGCATCAATGAGAAAAGTATTCTCAAGTCGGACTCCGGCATCCGTCCTTTGCGCTCTCAAGCAGGGCTTGATTCTTTTCAGAAATCACGTGAACACGACATCATCAATGAGAACGGCGTGTTTCATATCGCGGGCGTCAAATTGACGGATTTCCGCCGTGTGGCCGTGGAAATTGCCGGTCTGCTTGGAATTCCTCAGCGTAAAAACTCGGCGCGCGTGCCGTTGGTTTTTTCCGACACCGTGGCCTATCCGGAAAAAGACATCCCCGACATTGTGCACCGCACCATGGCGGTCCGGTGGGGGGATTATTTGTACCGCCGCTTGGGCGCATTACCGTTCCTCATGTCCAAGAAGGAACCGGCCGCGCTGCGCAAAGAGTTCGATGCATTTGCTTCCGTGATGGGTTGGAACCACGAACGGCGCGAATTGGAGTGGAACAACCCCCGCTAAAACGAGAAGTCCCGCGCCCGGGGGAAAGTAAAGCGCGAGACTCTCGTAAAGCTGACCCGCCGTAGGCGGATCAAAGATGAGGATGTTTAGAACTGTCCGATGAACTGAAGACCGACAGTATTGGCGGTGTCTTCCATTGTGCCTTTGTCGTCCACCCAGATTTTCTTGTTGGCTCTGTCGTAACGATATTCCGCGCGAACAATGACGCCGGGAACAAACGCGAACGACGGTGTGATCGTGAAGTTCGTGGCGGTCAAGTCGTCGGTTCCGGTACGAGCGCCATCCGGGTCCGCGAAGTATTCCGCGCGAGCGCCGATGGAGAATTTCTCTCCGAATTTCACGATGGGTTGAATGCCAGCGCCGGACCATTTGCCCAGGTCATCATTCACAGTGTCTCCGTCTTTATCAACAACGGCGTCTTCTTGGCCGTAGTTGAATTGGAACCACAGGTCAACCATGGGGATCAACTTTGTCACACCCGTGAGGTCGACGTTGGAGCGAAGGTTGCCGGAGGTGTCGGTGTTCTCATTGACCAGTGCGGTGGAGAGGTCGTCATCCGTTTCCGCTTGTTCGGCTCCATGATAACCGGAGAGAGTCAACGCCAATGGGTCGCCGCCGCTGAAGCCGACTTTCCAGACAGCCGTTTTGCTGTCGTTGTTGTCGTCGTTCAGGTCCCAACCGTTAACAACGCCCGCGGCAAAATCCAATTTGCCGAGAACATAGGTCGCGACGCCGCCGACGTGCGTAAAGCACTCGGCCAAGCCGTAGAGGTAACCACGGGAGATGGTGGGGTTCGCCGGCGCTTCAAGGACTTCGATTCCTTGGAACGTGGCAAACTTACCGACTTTGAACCCGAGTTTTGAGTCGCCGGTGTAGGTGAGGTAGGCTTCTTGAATGTCGATATCGTCATCGGCGGAAGTCAATTTTGCTTCGTTGCCGGCGTCAATTTCGACCGCGTACGTCGCTTTATCACCGATGGGGCCGGCGATCGCGATATGAGCGTTGCTATTAATGTCTCCGTCGTTGTCATTGTAATAGCCTTGAAGCGTGGTTTGTCCAGATATCGGATTGTTTAGATCTTGAATCCAATTCGTCTCAACATACCCGCTGATGGTTGGCCCCTCGGCCATTGTCATTGAAGCAACTGCGATAAATGGAAGTGCCATCCCCAGGAACCGCAGGATGCTCCCCCTTTTTTGACTAGTCATGTGCTTTGCCTCCTTGAATTTTGCTGCACGGGGGAGCCGTTCGGGCATAAAAAAAGCCTTCTTGGAAATATTCCAAGAAGGCTTACGTTGCCGTTGCTGCTCGCCCCGCATCGTTGCTGGCGATGGAGGACAAATACCAGAAAAGTTTTTCGCGTGTCAACCAATTTTATTTTCACGGTGCGAAATTTGATTGTTTTTGCGTTGATGTGATATGGTCGCGGCCATGGAAATCATCGACGAGCTGACAGCGCGCGTAAGCCAAGTGGTACGTGAATTGGCCGATGTGAAAAAAGACCGGCAATTGCTGCTCTCCGAAGTGGAGACCCTCCGTTCTCAAGTCCGCGAACTGCAGTCCGCCTCCCGCGAAATTGAACGCATGAAGCAAGACAAAGAACAAATCCGCTCCCGCCTCGTCCGCCTCTCCAAGAAAATTGACAAACATCTATTGGTTGAAACCACGCTGGCCTCACAAGCGAACGGAGGCCTTCTATGAAGAACCTTTTCACGGAGCGCGTCCGCGTCCAGATCTTCGGCCGCGACTACGAAATGGACCCGGGTGGCTTGACGCCGCTGGAACTGCAGAGCCTCGCTTCGTTCGTGGACGAACGCATGCGCGAGATCGCTGATAATTTTTCGATTGTCGACACGCAGAAAGTGGCGGTGCTTGCCGCGGTGAACATTGCGCTCGACTACCTGCAACTCAAAGAGAAGGGCCAGCCAAAAGGGGAGGAGGATATCACCGCCCGCCTCGAGGCTTTAAACCAGACGCTCACCGCGGCCCTGAAGGGCTAAGTCGTTGGACCTTTTTCAAACCAAGCCCCAACCCGTCATTACATCCACGTCCCCATTGGCCGCGCGCATGGCGCCGCGCGATTGGCAGGAGTTCATAGGCCAGGAGCATTTAATTTCCCAGGGTAGTTTGCTCCGCCGCGCCATCGAGGCCGACCGTCTTGGTTCCAGTATTTTCTTTGGTCCCCCGGGGACCGGCAAGACCGCGTTGGCGCGTCTCGCTGCCAAAAAATCCCAGGCCGCCATTGAATATGTGAACGCGGTGACCGCCGGCGTGGCCGAGCTCCGGAACGTGGTCAAGCGCGCGCTGGACCGCAAACAGGCCAACGGCCAACGGACCCTCCTTATTGTTGATGAAATCCATCACTTCAACCGTTCCCAGCAAGACGCGTTGTTGCCCGACGTCGAGCGTGGCAACCTCACGCTGGTGGGGCTCACCACCGAAAACCCTTATTTTTATGTGAACGCGGCATTGATGTCGCGTTCGACCGCGTTTGAGTTCAAACCACTCAGCGAGGCCGCGCTCGAAAAAATATTCGACCTCGCTTTAAATGAAAAAGAACGGGGGCTCGGCGCGCACGAGACCAGCATCAATCCGGAAGCGAAGAAACATTTGATCCGTTGGGCCGAGGGAGACGCGCGGCGTTTGTTGAACGCGCTGGAACTGGCCGTGGCCACCACGACGCCGATTGAGGGCAACGTCATCGAGATTTCATTGGCGGTTGCGCAGTCTTCCACTCAGCGCCGGCCGATCCGTTACGACAAATCCGGCGACGAGCATTACGACACGATTTCCGCTTTCATCAAGTCCATGCGCGGCAGCGACCCCGACGCCGCGCTCTATTGGATGGCGAAAATGCTTTTGGCCGGCGAAGACCCGCGTTTTGTGGCGCGGCGCATCATGATTTTTGCGGCCGAAGACGTCGGTAATGCGGACCCTCAAGCCATCACCGTCGCGGCCGCCGCGGCGCGTATGGTTGAAATGGTCGGAATGCCGGAAGCGCGGATCCCGTTGGCGCAGGCCGTGACCTACGTGACGACGGCGCCCAAATCCAACGCGGCGTACGTGGCGCTCGCGCGCGCCGAAGAAGAAGTGAAGTCCGGCAAACGGCGGGAAATACCAAACGCGATCAAAGACTCGAGCGGCGATGGAAAATCGCGCGGTCATGGCGTTGATTACATTTATCCTCACGATAGTCCCGGTCATCACGTGAAGCAGACTTACATGCCCGACCGCGTGGATTTCTACACACCTTCCGACCAAGGATACGAAGTTGAAATCAAGCAGCGTCTCGACGAATGGCGAAAGAAAAACCCGGTGAGGTGATACCCATCGACGAGGTCAAGCGCTGGTTCCGCCGCGCTTTGATCCGGGAGCGCCAGGCCATCCCCTATAGACAGCGCAGCGATTGGAGCCGCGCGATCGTCCGTCACCTTCTTAAGACCTCTTATTATAAGAGGGCCAAAGTCATTGCCTCCTTTATTGGATTTGGGAGTGAGGTTGTGACCCACGGATTGATCGAACAGGCGTGGAAAGATGGAAAAAAAGTCCTGATCCCGGTCACATCGCGTGGTTTTGACAAGCCGTTTTTTGCGGTGTTCCAGAAAGGGGACGAATTGAAGAAGACCCACTACGGCCCGTTCGAGTTCGTAAAGAAAAAGGCCGCGTTCCCGTTCGGGTCCATCGATTTGGTCCTGGTCCCGGGGCTTGGGTTTGACCGCGATGGCTTCCGGTTGGGGTACGGCGGCGGTGTTTATGACCGGATTCTTAAGAAAACCCCGCGCGCCAAACACGTCGGCCTGTTCTATTGCAACCAATATTATCCGGTGCTGCCGCGCGGCGTTCACGACAAGAAAATGACCTCGATTCTGACGGAAAAAGGTGTACAATCCGGCCCATGCCGCTCCTAAATATGATCAAAAACCCATCCGATATTCGAAATTTAAAGCCTGAACTTTTACCTGATGTTGCCAGGGAAATCCGGGGGAAGATTATTGAAGTGACCGCCCAAACCGGCGGTCACTTGGGCGCCTCCTTGGGATGCACCGATCTGATCGTCGCGCTCCATTACGTTTTTGATTCGCCCACCGATAAGTTGATCTTCGATACCGGCCATCAAGCCTACGCACACAAACTCCTCACCGGCCGCTGGGAAAATTTCCATACGCTGCGCCAGTTCGGCGGCGTGAGCGGTTTCTTGAACCGCGCGGAGTCCGAGCATGACGCGTTCGGCGCGGGCCATGCTTCCACTGCGATTTCCGCCGCGCTCGGTTTTGCCGCTGCCCGCGACGTGCTCAAGCAGGACTACAAAGTCGTCGCCGTCGTCAACGACGGATCCATCACCGGTGGCATGGCGTTCGAAGGACTCCAGAATGCCGGCAACCTCGCTTCCGACCTCATCGTCGTGCTCAACGACAACCAGATGTTCATCTCTCACCGTGTCGGCGCCGTGGGCGCTTTCCTTGCCAAGTTTCTCACCGGTGGCGCGTACACCCGTTTTGAAAAACGCGTCCGTCAATTCCTGACCCGCCTCAATTTCTGGGGCAGCCACCTGCTCCGCATCGCCAAGCGCATTAAGGTTTTGTTGTTCCCAGGACTCCTGTTTGAAGAAATGGGGTTCAGCTACCTCGGTCCTGTCGACGGCCATGATTTGCCGAAGCTGATCGAAGTGCTGCAGGGCGTTAAGACATTGAAAGGCCCGGTTTTATTGCACGTGGTCACCAAAAAAGGCCGCGGCTACGACAAAGCCGAGAGCGATCCGATCAAGTACCACGGTGTGAGCAAATGGAACCCGGAGTCGGGAGAAATGGCCAAAGCGCCGGACGGTCCTCCGGCTTACACCAAGGTTTTCGGGCAAGCGCTTTGCAAATTAGCCAAGGAAGATGAAAAGATTGTGGCCATCACGGCCGCGATGCCAGAAGGGACTGGCCTCGACATGTTCCGGGACAAATTTAAAGAACGTTATTTCGACGTTGGTCTCGGCGAACAACACGCGGTGACATTCGCCGGCGGCCTTGCCTGCGGCGGCATTAAACCCGTTGTCGCTATTTACTCCACCTTCTTGCAGCGCGCATTCGACCAGATCCAGCACGATATCGCGCTCCAGAAACTTCCGGTGGTTTTCTGCTTGGACCGCGGCGGTCTCGTCGGCGACGACGGCGCCACGCACCACGGCGTGTTTGATTTATCGTACTTGCGCATGTTCCCGAATATCACGGTGATGGCGCCCAAAGACGAGAACGAGCTTCAGCATATGTTGAAGACCGCGCTCAATCATCGCCAAGGTCCGGTCGCGATCCGTTATCCGCGCGGCGCCGGCGTCGGCGTTCCGCTGGAAACCACGTTCCGTCTTTTGCCGTGGGGGAAAGGGGAGATTGTCCGCGAGGGTAGCGAGGTCGCTGTTCTCGCCATTGGCAATATGGTTTATCCGTCGATTGAAGCGGCGGAGTCACTCGCGAAAGAAGGTATCAATGCCAAGGTAATCAACGCTCGCTTTGTTAAACCAATCGATAAAGCCTGGCTTTTGGAATCGCTGAAAGGCGTCTCCGCCATTTTGACCGTCGAAGAAAATGCGGTGGCCGGCGGCTTTGGTAGCGCCATTCGCGAGTTGTTGGAAGGCGAAAATTTTTCGATCACCAGCATTGGTATTCCGGACAAATTTATTGAGCACGGAACGCAATCCAAGCTCCGCAGCCTCGTGGGTCTCACCTCCGAGAACATTGCCAAGACCGTCCGCCACGTCCGCGCCGGCGGCCGCAGCATCCTTTCCAACTGACCCGCTCCTCGCCCGAAGAAAAACCTAAACGCAAAGAACGCCTCGATGTCTTGTTGGTGGAGCGTGGGCTTGCCGCCACCCGTACGAAAGCCCAAGCTTTGATCCTGGCGGGACAGGTCCGCGTTGGCGATGAGGTCGTTCTAAAAGTGGGGCACACGGTCCCTCTCACCAAAAATATTGAGCTGATTGCCGGACCCAAATACGTCTCGCGCGGCGGGGAAAAATTGGAAGGCGCGCTCGAAGACTTTAAATTGTCTCCGGCTGGCCAGATCTGCATGGACGTGGGCGCTTCAACGGGCGGGTTCACCGATTGTTTGCTGCAGCGCGGCGCGAAACAGGTGATCGCCATCGATGTGGGAAAGGGGCAGCTCGACGTGTCGCTCCGGAACGACCCGCGCGTATTATCGTTGGAAGAAACGCACATCTTGCACGTGCAGCCGGACCGTTTCGGTTCCTTGCCCAGCTTCTGTGTGATTGATGCGTCCTTTATTTCGCTGAAAAACATCCTGGGCCACGTAAAAACGCTGGTGGCGCCGGACGGCGTTGTTGTCGCGATGGTCAAGCCGCAGTTTGAGGTGGGACCCAAACATTTGAAAAAGGGTGTGGTCCGCTCGGACGAAGTGCGGCTCTCGGCGGTGGAAGACGTGATACAATTTGCCA
>CAYOPN010000075.1:0-8216 GCA_964405835.1 uncultured Elusimicrobia bacterium
ACCTGCTGCGCGAGAACGCGCTCACCGAGGAACAATTGCCGGTCGCGGTCACCGCGCTCACGCCGTGTTTCCGCCGCGAAGCCGGTTCGGCCGGCAAGGACACGCGCGGGCTCATCCGCAACCATCAATTCGACAAAGTTGAGCTCGTGCGATTCTGCAAAATGGAAGATTCGTTGAAAGAGCACGAGTTATTGACCCAACACGCGGAAGAGGTGTTAAAGCGGCTGGAATTGCCCTACCGCGTTCTCGCGCTTTGCACGGGCGACATGGGTTTCTCCTCGGCCAAAACCTACGATTTGGAAGTTTGGATGCCCGGTGAGAACATCTGGCGGGAAATTTCCTCTTGTTCGACCTGCGGTGATTTCCAAGCGCGCCGCATGGACTTCAAGGTCGTCAGCAAAGACAAGAAACGATCTTTCGGCTGCACGTTGAACGGATCCGGATTGGCGGTGGGAAGGACGGTGGCGGCGATTTTGGAGAACGGCCAGCAGGCGGATGGGTCGGTGCGGATACCGAAAGCGTTGGCACCGTACTTTGGGGCTGAAAGGATTATCCCCAATCCTTCTTAGGATTTAGAGTTTAGCTCTTAACTCTTAGAGTTTATCTGCAGAAGAAATCCTAAGAGTTAAGAGCTAAACCCTAAACTCTAAATTAATTGCTACTCCACCGCGCCGCCGTACCCCGCGCATCGACGTGCACGAACGGCCCGTGTGATTTGGTGGGTTTGTACCAGCCCAGGCCGCCGAGAAACTTCTTGAAAGCGGGCTCGTCGTTCAACTCTTCCACCACCTCGTAAAGCAATTGCGCGTCTTTCGCATCGGATTTCCCGTCGCCGTTTAAATCCTCCATGCCGATCACGCCCGGATCGTCGTTGATGTAGATATCCGCCGCGTCCCCCCACATGTGGCGGCTCATTTTCACATTGCCGAGCGACTTGTTGTAATGGGGCGTTCGGTACCCGCTCATGACGGAAAAGGTCTTCGCCGGGATCCCTTCGGCGTTCACGTGCTCAAGAATGTATTCGAGCTTTAGAATCAGCCGCTCGCGCAGCACCACGTATTTCGGCGAACCGCCGGCGGATTGTTTGCATAGAAATTGCCCCAGCGTGAAATGCGGCGAGACCGGCGTGTGCTTGTTCTCGTTGGTCACTTCAATGAATCCGCGCGGCATCGTGTAGCCTTTTTTCAACGCGGATTTGGGATACGTGCCGATTTTGTAGCCGTTCAGCGTTCCGCTCTTGGCCTTCTCAAACGGCACCATCACGAAAATACTCAGGTCCATCGCGTCGCCCGACACCAATTCGGCCACCCGCGCTTTGGTGACTCCCGCCTTGGAGGGCGCTTTCCATGTCCATTTAACAGGAGACACGGCCGTCCACGCCCCCACGTTGCCTTGGACGTCGAACCCGGCTTCGGGGTTCATCGGCTCCATGGTAAGCGTGATTTCTTCGCCTGGCAAAACAAAAAGAGGCGTCACCTTGTAAGGCGAAGACTCGCCGCGGTAGGAAACAGAAAAACAGGTTTTCTCAGGGGAATAACCGACGAATTTCGTGGCCGTTGAAACGCGCGGCTTCGATGCGGAAAAAACGGTCGTGAACAAGATGAGGAAGGTTAGGGTCTTCTTCATAGCGCGGGCTCCGGGTTTAAGGCCTCGGCCAATGCGGCGTCGCGTCCGTAGATATCGTCGCGAAACTGAACATTGTCCTGCTCATCCACCCAGGCGGTCCAATACATCAGGTGGACGGGAAGCTTTTCCGGAAGTGGGACGATTTGCTCGGTCCCCTTGGCGATGGCGTCTTCGATCTTTTCGGGCGTCCAGCGGGCGTCTCCTTGTAAAAGATGCGTCGCCAATTCAACAGGTTTTTCAAGTCGGATACAACCGGAACTAAAATCGCGGACATTTTTTGAGAACAGCGAACGGGACGGCGTGTCGTGCAAATACACGTCAAACCGGTTCGGCAGAAGAAATTTTACGCGGCCAAGCGCGTTGAGCGGCCCCGGTTTTTGGCGGAAACGGAACTTCAAATTCTCGGGCGTAACGGTCGTCCAATCGACCAAGGCCGGCTCAATGATTTTGGCTTTCACGCCATGATCTTCGTACACCTCGAAATTATGGCTGGTCAAATAATCGGGCTCCTCGCGGATGTGGTCGAGAATATCGAGCTTTGCGACATTGTGCGGAACCGACCATGGCGGGTTAAAAACAATATGGGTCATGGTGCTCGAGAACACCGGCGTTTGACGCATTTTTCTTCCGACCACCACGCGCATGGACATAGTTTCACGCCCATCCTCTATTAATTGCAAGGTAAAAGATGGCACATTCACAAAAATATACCGGACGCCCAGGTTGTCGGGCAGCCAGCGGCAGCGTTCCATGTTGAGCTGGATCTGCCGCACGCGGTCTTCAACAGAAACATTGAGCGCATTTACCGTGTCCTTTCCAAGCACGCCGTCCGGTTCGAGCCCGTGCTGGACCTGGAAGCGTTTCAGCGCGCGTTCCAGCGCCAAATCAAAAACCGGTTTCCGGCTCGGGCGTTGGTTCAAGAAACCTTCCAAATGCAGACGCCGGCGAAGCGTGATCAAGCGCGGGTCGCGATCGCCCTTCTTGATGGCCGGTCCCGCCGAAACATGCGGCCAGCCGCGGTTTTTTTGCATTTGACGGTAGCGCGCCAGCGCGGCGCGCAAACGCTGGTAAACGGGGTTCGTGGGAAGCAGGGAATTAAGCGCCTGGCGAACGTGGCCGGATTCCAAGGCGTTTTCCAGCGTGAGCGGCAAATCGCCGGTGCGCCGGCCCGCGAACCAATCGTCATCCACATCGTAGGGGTTGGTGCGGCCGGAAACCAAATCCGACCCGTAACTTAAAAACGCGTCGGTCAATAACATGTCGAGTTGTTTGGCGGCCTCGGAAGCGGGCGGCTCGTTGACCCAATCGTAAGCGTCAAGCAGATCGGTGATGGCGGCGAGATGGTATTCCGATGGAACAAGGCCTTCGCGGTCGGCCTGGCGAATCGCGTTTAATAAGTCCCGAACAGCCGGCACGGGAGCGCCGTCTTTAAACCACGCGAGCGCGCCGCCACGCTCCTCGTAAAACTGGTTGAGCAAAACCGGCGCGCCCGCGCGCTCTTCGCCGATCAGGAACGATTCATTGGAAAAAAGCGCGGCCGAAAAAACAAGTTGGATTATCAACAGGAATACAAAGATGGGCCAGGCCGAGCGACGCATGCCGTAAGAGTAACAGAGCTGCCGAGGGGGATGCCAGTGCTGTTCTCTTAGAGTTTAGGATTTAGTTCTTAATTCTTAGGATTTCTTCTGCAGGGAAAACTCTAAGAGTTAAGAGCTAAACCCTAAATCCTAAGAGAAACTACTTCGTGGCTTTTTCGAAGCGGAGCGAAGCCGAGTTAATGCAGTAACGCAGACCGGTGGGCCTTGGCCCATCCTCGAACACGTGGCCCAGGTGAGCGCCGCAACGCGAGCACATCACTTCGGTGCGTTTCATGCCGTGGGAGGTGTCGGTTTCGGTCTTGATGTTGGCTTTGACGGCCGGGTCCCAGAAGCTGGGCCAGCCGGTGCCGGAATCAAATTTGGTGTCGGATTTAAACAGCTCCTGGCCGCAGGCCACGCAGTAATACATTCCCTTGTCGTGGTTGTCCCAGTATTTTCCGGTGAATGCGCGCTCGGTCCCTTTGCGGAAACAGACGTCGTATTGCTCGTCGCTCAGCTGCTTTTTCCATTCTTCTTCGGTTTTCACGATGGGCGCATTATCGAATTTTTTGGTGGGTTTTTTATCGACGGGAAAAACAAACATGGGGACGGCCAGCGTGGAAGCGAAGAACATCAGGGAAATTTTTTTCATGTGGAGAGAATACATCTTCATGGCCGTTTAGGCGGCTTCGGCGTTTTGGGATTGAAGTTGTTCGACCGGCAACAAGATCGCGAAACGCGCGCCTCCTTTCGGGTTGTTGCTGGCCTGCAGCACGCCATTGTGGCGGTTGATGATTTCGCGGCTCAAATAGAGCCCCAGGCCCGTTCCTTCGGGGCCCTTGGTTGTATTGAAAGGTTTAAACAGTTTCGGCATGGCCTCCGGCGCGATGCCGGGCCCATTGTCCTCGACGAGAATTTCAATCATCTCGCCTTCGCCATGACGCCGGCCCGAGAAAATGCGGGTCGTGAGCGTCACCACGCCGCCGTTTTTCATGGCGGACTTCGCGTTCGCGAGCAGGTTCAAAAACACGCGTTGGAGATGCGACTCGCTCACCGCCACCAGCGGCAAACCTTCGGTGAATTTTCTCTCCACGCGCACCGACCCCGCCGTCAACGTGTTTTCATACATCGCCAGGACGGTCTCAAGCACGTCGTTGATGTTGCGGACCGCATATTTAAATTCGTTTTGTTTGACGAGACCGAGCAGATTTAACGTGATGACGCGGCAGAGTTCTCCCGAACGCAGGATCCGCTCCAAGTCCGGCCGCAGCGATTTATCGACTTGATCGTCCTCAAGCATCATCTTGACCGTGCCGATGATGACCGTGATCGGATTGTTTAAGTCGTGCGCGACGCCCGAGGTCAATTGACCGATGTCCGCCATTTTTTCCATCTGCACAACCTGATCGGTCTGTTCGTGAAGCTTGTTCTCCAAGGCGAGCAGCTCTTCTTTCTGGCGAACAATGCGCTCCCGCGCGCGGCGGTCCCGCGCCACAATCGACCACGTTCCGGCAGCCGCGAACACAAAAATGCCGCTTTTGAGCATCACAAAAAACATCATCTCGGTCTCCCACCGTTCGACGGAAAACTGGTGAAACGCCCAGTTGAAGCTGATAACGCCGAAGGTGATCCACAACACTTCTTTTCCGTTTAAGAGCATGCAGACCGTGTAGATGGGCAAAAGGAACAACACCCAGAGATTGGATTCCTCCTTGCCCGAAAAATTCAAAATGGCCGAGATGGTGGCGCAGTTCGCGAGGATGAACAGCGCCGAAAGCCAGGGCGCGCCTCCCCACTTTTTCAGCGCAAAGTTGGCGGCGAGATTGATGGAAAGCAACGCGATAAACAGGTACAGAATGTGAGGATAGACCAGGTGGGCATTGTCACGGTAGAGAAACGCCAGCATCACCAAAAAGATGCAGAAAACCAACTCGTATTTCTGTGGGGCGAGGCAAGGCCGGGAAGACATAGGGAATTGTAGGGAGCGCCCCCGGTTATTTCAACCTTTCTTTACGAACCAAACCGCCCCCAAGATGGAGCTGATTCCGCCGAGGACCAGTGTGCGCGGAGCGCCAAAATGGTCGCCCAATGTGCCCGCCAAAAGCGCGCCGACCGGGGCCGTGCCCAACAGCGCCATAATGAAAAAACTCATGACGCGTCCGCGTTTGGAATCTTCCACCGTGGTCTGAAGCAATGTGTTGCTGCCCGCGATTTGGACCATGAGGCCCGCGCTCGAAACCACAATGCAGGCCATCGAAAGCCATAAATTGGTCGAGCCGGCCAACGCAATCAAACCAGTACCAAACACCACGCCCGCGAAGGGGATGGCGCGCTTGAGACCCGCCGCGTTCTGGCGCGACGCCAACCACAACGCGCCGAGCATCGCGCCGCAGCCCGATGAGGCCATCAAAAATCCCAATGTGTGCGGGCCTCCGTGCAGGACTTTCGAAGCGATGATCGGAATTAACACATTGAACGGAACGCCCACCAAACTGATCAAGGCCAACAACAGAATGATCGAGCGCATTAATTTGGAACCCATCACGTAATTCCAACCTTCGCGCAGTTGCGTCAAGGTCCCCGTCGCCGCGGGCGGGGCCTCCGCTTTTTTCGGTACCGATAACGCCGTCAAGGACGCGATGACGGCCAGGTAACTCACACCGTCGATGAGAAAACAGGTGCCTTCGTTGGTGGCGGCGATCAGCAGCCCGGCCAGCATGGGCCCGAGCAGGCGGGCCAGGTTGAACATGGTGGAATTCAACGCGATCGCGTTGCCGATATCGTCTTTTTCCTGGACCAGCGAAACCACAAACGATTGGCGGCAGGGAATTTCAAAAGCGTTCACAAGCCCCTGCAAAAGACTCAGCGCGATGATGACGGGATAAGTGATGTGGCCGGTCAACGTAAAAGCCGCCAAGAGCAGAGACTGCCCCATCGATAATGCCTGGCAGGCGATCAAGAGCCGTTGTTTGTTCCACCGGTCGACGTACACGCCGGCGACAGGCGCCAACAAAAAGGCCGGGAACTGGCTCGCAAAACCGACCACACCGAGCAGAAACGCGGACCCCGTCAACCGGTACACAAGCCAGCTCGAGGCCGTGTTGGTCATCCAGGTGCCGACGAGCGAGACCGCCTGGCCCGCGAAAAAGAGCCGGTAATTTCTGTGGCGCAGCGCGCGCAGCGTAAAGAAGAGCTTGTCCATGGTATTATTCCCGCCTTGGCTTTTATGAAATTCCAGTGACGGGGGCCCCATTCCGATGAAACTGACCAATCTGTTTGACAACAACCGCGCCTGGTCGAAACAAATGACCAAACAAGACGCCGCCTTTTTCCGCCGGCTGGCCGAACAACAGGCGCCAAAATATTTATGGATCGGCTGTTCGGACAGCCGGGTTCCCGCCAACGAAATTGTCGGGCTTCTGCCCGGCGAACTGTTCGTGCACCGGAACGTGGCGAACCTGGTGGTCCACACCGATCTGAATTGTCTGTCCGTCATGCAATACGCGGTTGAGATCTTGAAAGTGCAGCACATTATTGTCTGCGGGCATTATGGCTGCGGCGGCGTGCGGGCCGTGGTTGACCGGCAGGAAGTGGGCCTTGTAAGCAATTGGCTGCGCCATTGCGCCGACGTGCGTGACAAATACGAAGCGGAACTGAACAAACTCAGCGGCGCCGAGGCCCAAGCAAGACGGCTTTGCGAATTGAACATCCAAGAGCAGGTGCGCAATGTCTGCGAATCAACGATCGTGCGGGATGCATGGAAACGGGGCCAGTCGTTGGCCGTGCATGGTTGGGCCTACGGTCTGGAAGACGGCCTGTTGCGCGACATATTGAAAGAACCGGTGACGTCCCTCAAGGAAAGCCTCACGCTTTAATTTTTCGCTGCAAAACGGTCCCGCCCGCTTCACTGCAAATTGCCAGCGAGACAATCGGGCCTTTGTCCGTCCAGTCAATTTCCACCATCCCGAAGTTGGCGGCGGTGACCATTTCTCCCACGCGGTGGCGGTTCTTTTCCCGGTGGCGTCCAATCGGCGCGTTGAGCGAACTCGATGTCAGGTCGTACAACGGATAATTCCCGGCCGCTTTCTCCACCGACAGCTCCGCGAAATGCCGGTCCCCGCTTAAAAAAACCACTCCCTTGGCGCCGGTCGTTCGGACCAAATCGAATAACTTTTTCCGCTCCAACGGAAAATTGGCCCATTTCTCGAACGGATGGTCTTCCGCCACCACCTGGATCGAGGACACAATCAACCGCACGGCGGCCGGTTCACGCAGTTGCTGTTCCAGCCAGGCCCATTGTTCGGCGCCGAGCATGGTTTTGGAGGGATCGGAATCGGGCAGGTAGCGGCCGCGTTCGCCGGCGGACTTAAGCGGGCTGCGGAAATAACGCGTATCAAGCAGGATCACCTGCACTCTTTTTTCCGGCGGACCAAACATGTAGGCGGCGTAGAGACCGGGCCGTTTCCACCGCACATCGTTTTCCTTCGCTTTAAAAAAATCCAGGAATATTTGTTTCGATGTTTCTTTGAACGGGAAGTCTCCGCCGGCGTCGTTCTCGCCATAATCGTGGTCGTCCCAGATTGCCACAAAGGGAACCGAATGCATCAAGAGGTCCAATTGCGGGACCTTTTTCCATTGCGCGTATGCGGCCTTCATGACTTTCGCGTCGCGCGTGTCCGCGTAAACATTGTCTCCGATAAACATGAACAACTGGGGGTCTCTAAATTTCACGCCCTTCCAAACCGGCTGGGGCGCGGTCTGCCGCGCGCAAGACCCGAACGCAAACCGCGAATAAACCTGGGAAGACTCCGGTTCCGGCGTCGCTGCGGAGAGGACCTGCAGAAAAAAAAGCAGCGCGAACGTCAGGTTTTTTCTGGACATGGGGGGAATTGTATATCTAATGATAAGATTCCCCCGCACGCTATGCTCTTTCAATCACTGGATTTTCTCCAGTTTTTCTTCCTCGTTTATTGCGGCTTCTTGCTGATTAAAAGCCCTCGTTTGCGGAACATG
>CAYOPN010000076.1:0-7784 GCA_964405835.1 uncultured Elusimicrobia bacterium
TTCCAGGTTTGGAATGACCACCTCCGGCGGCTTGGCGGAGACCATTGAAACGCACAAGAAGAAAATGGAAACCGCCAGAAAAAGGCTTCCCCCACCCTGCCCCTCCCCCTTACGGGTGAGGGAACAAATCTTTTTCCCCTCCCCGCGAGGGGAGGGGGCAGGGGTGGGGTGGTTTTTATCGTTCACTTCGGTTTCCTCACAACGGTGGCGACCGTGCGGTTGGATTCGGTGAGGTATTGGGTGGCGACGCGTTTCACGTCTTCGGCCGTCACTTTGCGGATCCCTTGGATCAAATTGATGAGAAATTCCCAATCGCCCGCGACCGCCTCATGATAGGCCAGCTGCGAGGCCAGTCCGTCGTTCGAGGCGAGACCGCGGATCACATTCGATTCCAGATTGTTTTTTACTTTCTCCAGCTCTTCCGCGGTGGGGCCGTCTTTTTTAATTTTTTCAACTTCGTCCCACAGCGCCTCTTCCAAATCTTTGGCGTCATGCGGAGAACGCGGCGCGCCGCCCATCACGAACAAATTCGGCGCGCGTTCGCCTGGGAATGACGGCGACGCCCAGGCCGAGACGCCCACGCGCTTCTTTTCGACGACATTGCGGTTAAATCGGGAGGTGCGGCCGAGCGTCAAAATATCGGAGAGCACGTTGAATGCCGGTTCGTCCGCGCTGCGCATATCGGGCCTATGAAAACCCATGACCAGTGTCGGTTCCGCATCGAACTCAACCAGCACGCGGCGCTCCCCTTGCTGAACAGGTTCGACCGAAATCCGCGCCGACTCCTGCTGGGGCACCGACGGGATCGGCTCAAAATGTTTGCGGCAAAGCGCTTCCACTTCAGAGGCCTTAACGCCACCCACAATGCCGACGACCAAACGGCTCACATCGTAATGCTGACGGAAAAATGCCGTGGCGTCGGCGCGCGTAACGCGCGAAATGTCGCTTTCCCATCCAACAATGGGACGGCCGTACGGGTGCGCCACGAAGGCCGCGGCCATAAACGCCTCCCACAATCTTCCTTGCGGCGATGTGTCGATGCGCATGCGGCGTTCTTCCAGCACCACCGAACGCTCCTTGTAGAACTCGCGCAGGACCGGATTGCGGATGCGGTCTTCCTCCATTGCGAACCAGAGTTTCAAATAATTTTTCGGAAGCGAGACCGAATAATTCGTGTAATCGTAACCCGTTGACGCGTTAAGCCCCTGGCCGCCGGCTTGTTCGTAGATGCGCCAATACTCTTCGGGCTCAAGCAGCGCTTCGTGTTTCTTGTTCAACTCTTCGATCTTCAGCGTATCGCCCTTGGCTTCGGCCTTATCGATGGCGTCCAGGATTATTTTTTCTTTCTCGTAATCTTTCGTCCCGATGGTCTTCGTGCCTTTAAAAAGCATGTGCTCAAACATATGCGCGAGGCCGGTTTTCCCCGATTCATCGTCCATGCCGCCCGTGCGGATATACATATTGAAAGCGACCGTTTGAGACGTGGGCCGCTCTACCACCAGGATGCGCATGCCATTTTTCAACGTGATTTTTTTGACACGCTTCGAAAAATCCGCGATCGGGTCGGAGGCCCACGCGCCAGCCGCGAAAAAAATTAAGAGGAATAAAGAACGTGCAAATTTCATTTCTTGTAGAAGGGCGTCCCGAATTTTTCGAACGCGTCTTTCATGGAACGGCTCAGGAGCGTGATGTCCATGGTTTTCCCTTTTTCGAGTACGCCTTCGGCGGCTTTGGCAATAAGTTCGGCGGTCTTCCGGAACGATTCGCGGGACTCGTCCACCAACCGCAACCCCAATAACAAGCGGGAACCGGCGTCATCGGCAATCTGGATGAAGGTGGCTTCCAAAACTTCCGGGTGCGAGCGAAACATTTCAAGGAACCGCGTTTCCAGCTTGCTTGAATCATCGGTGGGCTTTCCCACGTGGACCGCCGTGTCTTTCGGAATATGGCGGATTTCCTCGGCCGGCTGGTCGGGGACCTTGCCCTCGGCCAGAGAGGCGACCAAATCCGGATGCAGATTCAACGTGATGCCGTCCGGTCCGATCAAAACAATCTCGTGTTTGCTGCCGGTGAGCCGTTTCAGCAGGTCCTTGGCGGGCATCGTCAAATACTTCAGGTCTTTTTCAATGTACTCGACCATGGTTTGGGAGGATGTAAAAAGCCAAACGACATTTTTTCCATCGGGATCGACACCCAGCAGCATCGGGATCTGGCGGTCGTCATCGCTGACGATTTTCTCCGCCAGCGGCACGACCAGGTGCGCATTCACGAACGCGTCCCAGAACAAGCCTGGGTTCACGGTCTGTTCCTGAAACGCTTTTTTCATGAGGCCTTCGAGGGCCTCAGCGGGAATCAAAGGGTTTTCCAATCTTCTATCTTCCTCCACCATAAAAGTTTTCCGCCGCCGACCGGCTGCGTCATGTCTTCATAATCGAACGCGACGATGTCCGCGGGCTGGAGCCCTTCGTCCATGATGCGTGGTTCGTTGGCGATGCGCGTGCCGTAGATCGCAATCTCGGGCATGTGGCCTACTATCAATACAGGGGATTTGGCGGCAAGTTCGAGCGCGAGCTTATGCAGCGCACTGTGGTGGGCACCGGAACCGATTTCGTTGCGAACAACGGGGTCGGGAAGTCCGAGGACTTTGGAAACAAGGCGGGCGGTCTCAACGGCGCGGAGATAGGGGCTGGTGACGATCAAAGCAACGGAAAAGCCGGTGCGTTTCATTTCCTTAAGGCCGGCTTCCAGTTTGGCGACCCCCATTTTGGTGAGAGGCCGTTCGGCATCGGACTTTCCCCACCCCCCCGCCGGCACCGCCTCCGCATGACGCATCAAATAAATTTTCACGCCTTCTTTTTTGTCTCCGACGGTAAATTGGTAATGACTTTTGCCAACTCTTTCAGAGGCATCCGCTGGCTCGCGTCCAAAATCTCGATACCAAAAACCTTTCCCGAGGCATCGTAGTCCACGAGAACCCCTTCACGCAGAACCACCGTTTTCTTGGTCTTTTTTGAAGGCTGAAGCTTTATATAGAGCGCGTCGGCTTCTTTATCAAAAGTAATGTTCATGGCTTTGAGCCCTCCACCCAATATCCCGTAATGATCACAATACGCCCCTTAACTTGTTTGAAAATAATTTCGGCAATTTTCTTGCCGAAACGTTTTCTGGCAATCTGGCGGCCGGCAAAACTCGACCGAACACCCATCGGAATCCGCACCGTCGCTTCAACGTGACGGATGGACAATCCCCGCTCGAGCATTCGTTGTTTGGCGTGTTTCGTATATATGAAATGCAAGTAATTCATTCGATCAATGATCGAGGGGTGCGCTATTTCAGCATTTAACGCGCGCGTTGTCGTCGGACTACACTACGCGGCTTTTTTCTGAGGGGATTCCTTTAAACGGTGGGCACGCTGAGCAAGATATTCCTCCAAGGTAATACCTTTGCCTTCTTTGGCTTCCCTTTTAATTGTTGTCACAATTTCTCGCCAGTTTGGAAGCGACATAAACTCCGCCATGGCCAATTGAGCGGGGGTCAATGGTTTTTTCTGTGATTTCATTTTCTGCCTCTTGCGCATCTGTTCTCCGTCCCGTTCGATGATTTAAATAAAATTGTCGGGACGGCACCGACATTATTCGAAATAGTTGAACGGTGCCGGAGGGGTGGAACGTTTATGCGCGGCGATTATATACGAGCTTAAGCCTGTTTGGTCGACACATCACATTAACCAAGGAGAATTGCGTCTCCCATGCCGGATAAACGCAATTTCCACGGCGTCCTCGCTAATCCGATAAATTACCTTCATAATTCCGACAGTTAGCTGCCTGTAATCCTTGTAAGGGTTATCGAATGTTGGCCCCAAATACGGAAAGATTGCGAGCAACTGAATTCTCGCAATGATTGTCGACAGGAGAGGGTCGTACAACTGATCCAGATCTGCCTCCGCCTGAGGCAAGATTATGACCCGATGCATACGTCAGGCGGCTTTTCGTAGGAAGGAGTTCTTTCGCTTTTTTAGATATTGCTCTAAAGAAATACCTTTGCCGGCTTTAGATTCCTTTCTTGCACGAGCAAATCTCGCCTTGGAGTCCGGGTAAGACATTTCAACTTCAGTGATAAGACGGCTGATTTGTTTCTTCGTTAACATTTGCTGCCTCTTTCGCATGTGTTCTCCAGAGGGGTGGAACGTTTATGCGCGGCGATTATACTCGAGCTTACGCTTGTTGGGCGATGAGGGTGAGGATGGCTTTTTCGAGGACGGCGGCGTCGAGGAGGCCCGGCATGATCGGGATGATGAAATCTTTCACCTCGGGGTAGAGCGCTTCGATGGCCGGGCGAGTTTGTTCGCTGGCCAGGATGCCGATGGAACGCGTGCCGCGCTGGCGCGCAAAGTAAATCAAGGCGTTGTCTTTCTCTTCAACCGGCATTTGCAATTTGGACGGACGGAAAATTTCCAGCCCGTCGAACGCGTCGCCGCTGGCTTCGTTCTTCAAATCGAGAACGACAATTTGGCGCAGACCGCCCGATTTGGCCGCCATATCACGCAGCATCGCGCGTTCCCCGGGCGTCAGAGCCTTCGCATCGACAAGAGGAATGAACATAACGGCACCTGATTTATCTTGAGCGACAATGCGCTGAAGAACGTCCTTCCGGAAAATTCGCGCCATTCCATAGGCGTTTCTTGACTCCAACAAACTAATGACAATGGCATTGATCGCGCCTTCGAGTTTGGCACGCGACACGCTGTCCGGACGAATGCCCTGTTTCAATAAAATCGCATCCACGAAAGGATGGACCACTTCGTGCATTAAGACGCCGGACGCCAAGGCCATCTCTTCCGGCATGTTTCTCGCCCGAGGATTGACCACGATCCTAATTTTGCGGTTGGCCGAATCGACTTCTCCACGACCGACGCCATTAAACTGTTCCTGTGTGACGACCTCAATTTCATAATTTGCCACTGCGTCGCCGATCTCGGGCGAACCCAAACGGTCTCCCACCAATTTTGCAAACGGCGTCAGCAAACGCCCCAATGCTTTTGCCTGCTCGGCCGGGTCACGGTCTTTGCCGCGAACAATCGCTTCAAACCAATCCCAGGTGTAATACCACTCGCCCGGCACCGCCTGGCCCGGGTTTTCATGGAATCCGGACCAAGCCATCATTTGCGATACCAGCTTATCGGCGGTTTCGCCGTCCGTCGGCTCCGCCCCATATTCCTCTAACTCGTCTTCGGCTTCGCTGGGAGAAAGCAGCACAATCCCCATGTCCGCCCCGACTTTCTCGGTAAGCCACGGAAGCAATTTCTGCGGAGAGATTCCCGCCCGGGCCAACGCCGGAAGTACGCCAAAATTGTGGCCCAGGACGCGGTTAAACGGAACCAATCCATTGTTGACGACGCCGCGCATCTTCGATCCGAGCGGGGCTATTTCGCGCATCTGCTTGCCAAGTTGCTGCACCAATTTCTCTATACCGATCTTTGCCGCGCCCGATTTGGCGACAAATGTTTCTTGGGTCATGTCGGGGTCAAGCGTGTAGGCGCGGAGCGCGTCCAAAATTCGGGACACATCCCGCGGGGTCAATTCTTTCCGTGGAGAACCGTCGTCATTGCGCAGGATCTGCATAAACAGATCGATGATGCCCTCGCCAAGTTTTTTCTCAGCCTCATTGGCGAACAAGTTCGGCTGGCCCGGCACGGCGCTGCCCATGTACGGCGTCTGGTAACGCTGCTGAGCTTTGGTGTTTCCTTTGAACGCTCGCACCATTTGATTTGGCAACCGAAGAGACGCGGGGAAAATTTGTGTAAACGAACCATCGGGATACACCAAGACCACTTCTTCTTTGCCCGTTTTGGTGTTGGTGTTGGAGAACAGGACCGGCAACTGCATGCCGATCGAAGCCAAGCCGGCCACCGCGCCGCGGTCGTTATCGCTGATGGGAGAAATTCCATCGAACGGCGGGTTCACTTGCTGGAACGCCTCGGTGGATTGGCCGCTGACGGACTTTGAATGGAGCCCCACGCTATGGGTCGCGGCCGGGACGGCGTTTACCAATTCACCATAGACGAATTCTTTAAATTCCACTGTTGCTTTGGCCATCGCCTGCGCGTCTTGGCCGACCGGGTTCGCGATCAAACCCAGTGTCGGAAAATGCTGTTTCACAAAATTCAGGTCCATGCCAAAGGCCTGCAGTTCTGCTTCGCGGCCGCGAAGCAACATCGCCGTGTCAATCTGGCGAGCAAGTGCCCCAAACTTCCGGCCATCCATGAAGTTTTCCACATCGTCGACGTCCCCCGAAACAGGCATGGCCAAAAACATGTCCAGAATGGGTTGGTTCAAATACTCCAGCGGCGTCGCGCCATTGAGCGTGTGCAGCGTTATGCGGCTGAGTTCGGCGGCATCGCGCCAAACCACCTTGGTCGCGCCGTCCACGGTAAACTCCTGGGTGGTCCAGCGGACCATCTTCTCAGCGCCGTCGTAACGCGCCTTAAAAACCGCCGGCGAGAAATAATGCGTGTCGTCGGGCGATGTCAGCTGGCCGGCTTGAACAATGTCCCGCTCAAAATCCTGCGACGAGATGACAACGGGCGGTTGCGCCATGGCGCGCTCGGCGATATTTTGGAAGCCCGCTTTCATGAATTCATAGCCCGCCATGGTCACGCCGGAAGTGGCGATCGGCGATAGCGGCGCTTTAAGAGAAGCAGTCCACATATTCTTTTCGGCAGCGACGGTCACATCACCGAAGCCCATGGCTTTGGCGGGGGTGGCCAGCATCATGGAGAACGAAACAAATAGGGAGATAAGGAAGCGGTTGCTGACGAGCGGGCGGATCAAATTCGTGAAGATGAAACCCAGCATTACAGCCGCGGCACGGCCCACGTACCCGAAATTCCGGAGCTCGCGTTGAGCCACGCGCGTTTGTTCAGCGATGACCGTGCTTGGGACCGCCTTTTCACCGGAAGCCGGCAAAGTACCCAGGAAGGAAGGCGTGAGCGAGATTGGACTAAAGAAGATCGCATCTCCCGCTTTGCTCACCTTGTAGAACTCCGTTCCACCCAGATCTTGAAGTTCGGCATTCGTGATGGCAACAAATCCCGCATTTTCTTCCCAACCATCGTAGGTGCCGTAGCCGTTGGCCAAATAAACGCCCGTAATGACACCACGACCGTTGCGAGAAACCACAATATCCGGGTCGACATCCATCAACCGATTGGAACTCAAAACAGAATCAATCCGCCCGGGTGCGAAGATGGAACGCGCTTCGCTGAAATTTTGACGAGCCGAACGAGTGGAAGGAACTTTAAAAACCAATTTCTCCACTTCATCGAGCAATACGACCAACGAATCTCTGACGCTTTGGCTGATGCCGGAAAGCATCGACTGCGGTACATTGAACACCGGCGAAACCGGCACGCCTTTGGTGTTCTCGAGAATTTGGAAGCCGCTCACAAGCGGATGGAACGACGTCAATGTTCCGTCATGCGTCTTTTCAGCGGGCATGCCCGGGCCCACAGGGTCAAGCAGGTGGTCCGGCCCGGTGCGGACAATAATAGGATCAAATTGAACGTTGCCGTTAACAACCCGGCCGATAGGCCATTGAACGACGGCCGGCGTCTTGCCGGGAGCGGTGTTGAGCGTGACAGTCACGTAGTTCGGTGTTGCGGGGTTTCGCGACAAGATTCCGAACGGAATAATCGTTCCAATTCCATTACCTTCAGTCACAACGCCGCTCAATGTCCAGCTATTCTCCGCGCCGTCGATTTTTTCGACGATGAGGACCATGCCCTC
>CAYOPN010000077.1:0-6964 GCA_964405835.1 uncultured Elusimicrobia bacterium
GTTGGCGTAAACCGTGGAGTTTTCCTGGGACTGTGTTTCGGAGAGACGCACCGTCGCGCCCTTGACCTCGAGCTGCTGTTGGAACTGATGGAAAATGCGGCCGCCCGAAAACACCGCAGTGCCGCTAAGCGGCGCCTTTTGCCCATTGAAAGTGGCGGTGGGCGCGTGCGACAGGACTTCAACGGAAATCTGGTTCGTGGCTTTGTCGTAATTGAGCTTGTAGGAACCGGTGTCATTGGTGACGCGCACGCCATTCAGATGCGCGAACGATCCGTTCTTTGGCAAAAATTGGCCCGTGGCCGGGTCCATCTCCACGCGATTAAAAAGCGGCACTTCGACTTTCATCCGGCCGATGGTGGTTTCGCCACCGGTCATGACGATGGGCTGCTCTTTCGCCAGCACGCCCACCTGCATGGTCTTTTCCTTGCCGTCCATTTTGAAATCGAGGCTGTAAGTGAGAACGGTGGAACCGTTCGGCAACACCGTCATCTGCTGCACGGCCACGTTCGTTTCACCGGTCTTGAGGCCCGCCACCGCCGCTTCGAAATCTTTGCTGGTGGGCTTCAACTCAGAAATCGACGCTGGCCCCGCCTCGTCCAGCTTCGCAAGCTCGGCATTCCCGTGCACATAACCAATGGCATTGCGGTCCATCGAAACACCGAGGGCGTTGGGGTTGGTAACGTTCGCGGCGAGCGTGATGCTGGCGGTCTTGTCGGTGCCGGGAACTTTAAAAACCGCGCCGAGCCGGACGTTGTTTCCGCCGCCCGTGTACAGGAATTGCGCGTTTGAGGGAATATCTTTGCCCGCCATCAAGAAAATGTTTTGAAAATTCCCGTTGAGCTTTTGGACTGTTTCGGCCCCAAACAATTTTCCAGCGAGCTTCTCATTGGAGGTCGTGGCGGATATCTGGAGGGTCCCCTTGTTACTCTCGGTGACAACCAACAGGTCGGCGGTGCCGCCGTCGTTCGAAACTATCGACTGATGACTGTAGCCTTCAATATCGGGGATGTTTCCAATGACCTGCTTGATCGATTGTTGGATGCCATTCAAATCTTTGCCCGAAAACTGCAGTGCGCCAATTTTCTCGAGAGTGGTAACAACCGTCTTAAAATCCGACTTGGTCGTGAGCACTTTGCTCGCCACACCGTTCTCGCTGGTCAAAACGGACTGGACACCCTGCTTGACCCCATTCTCAAAAAAGCCTTCGGCCGCTTGCCGGCCTTCCGGTGTTGGGGTGAAAACAATTTGCCGGGTTTTCCCCAGATGATCGGAAGCGGCGCGCCCCACCGTAAACCCCGCCGCATTCACCACAAACTGCCGGTCCTTCTGCACACCGTAAAAATCGAGGACACTGATCTTGTTGCCTTTGCTGTCCGGCACCTTAAAGTCTTCGGCGCCTTTGGTCACTTCCCATTTGTAAACACCAATATGCCCGCCGCCTTGCAAATCAAATTTCTGGACCGGGGTTGATTTCGCGAGAAGATTGGCGTCTTTGACGTTGTTCTTGTAGATGCTGACGTTCTGCGAATCGTGCGTGACCGGCTGATAAGCCACGCTATCGGGATTGACCGCGCCGCCTTGGATGGCGGCCGTCATGGAAACCTGCCCCGACGTCCCGGCTTTGGCGGTGAACGTGGTCTTGCCGCCCTTCTCGGGGATCACCACATCCAAATTCTTGCTGGCCATGCCGCCCTGCGGACGCGCCGCTCCGGAAGCCGCGTTGCCAACTTCGCCGTCTTCAAAGGTGCCCATATCTTTGGTGATGCCCACGATGGCGCCGCGGACCATGGTCTGGCCCCCGGAGAATTCGATGTGGTTGACGGCCATCTTGACTTTGAACGACTGACCGGCCGTATTTTTGACGACGGCATCGAACACCGCGCCTTCGATCCGTTTGCCCTTCGCATCCACCGGAATGGCCTGTTGCGATTTCTCGTCCCAATCCACGCCGACAATTTTTCCGCCGACTTCAATGGTATCGCCCCTGGCTTTCATCGCGAGCGCGGTCTTTTTATCGGCCGCAATATCGCGTTGCACCTGCTGTTTGACTTCGGCCGCCTCCTTGCGCTGCGCCGGGTTGTTGGCGGTCTGCTTGGTGAAAATATTCACCTGCGGCTGAGCTGCCTTGTTACTAAAGAGGACTTCGCCTTTTGATTCGTCCTTGCCGAGGACACGAAGAATGACGTTTTTCACCTCGCCGGTCTTTTTGTCCTGCTCCACCGACACCGTGACTTTTTGCTCGGGGTTGAAGGTTTTCAAGAAAGCGGCCGCGTCGCCTTCCGACATCAGTTCGGCCGCGTCTTTCACCCGCAAATTGCTTACATCGGTTCCCCCGGTGATAGCTTGTACCCGCTCTTTGAAGGCCCCCCCCGCCGTGCCGCCGAGAGAACGCGTATCCGTGATAACGGTTTCCGACGCGGTGGCCGCGTCCACTTTCTTGTCGTCCACCTTGTCGGGAGAACGGCGATCCCAGTTGTTTTGCTGTTGGCGGAGCAACTCGTCTTGAGGATTGCGGTTAAAAACAAACACCTGGTTCGACTGCGGATTTTTAAACGACGGGCTGGAAGAGGAGAAGAGGCGGGAAAAGAAAACCGAAAATTGCGCTTGGAAATTAGAAGTATGTTCTGCGAAAGAAATGGTGGGAACGCCAGCCCACGCCACATTGACCTGCAAATAAATAACCGCCACCACGATGGCGGTTATTTTCTGGGAAACGGTCACATTTCTCGACGGATTTCGCTTCATCATGCTCCAGTGTAATTAGTCTGCATTAAGAACGCATTAACGACTTGTAAATTAGTTGTAACAATGTTGTAACAACTTGTAACAGCCGCCCGTCGCCCCCGAATATCTCTATCGGGGGCCTCTATTACTTTCGCACCAGGGCAATTCCTGGTAGAGATCCCCGATTAAGACATTCGGGGATGACGGCTACTTATAGCGCCAAATGCATTAAAAACGCATGAAATCCCGGTTAAAAAGCGGTGAATTTGCGCTTTCTTGACATTTGGCATACCATGGTTATACTGTCGGTCATACCGTGGTCATACCACCACAAAGGAGAGCCCCCTCCCATGGCAAAAACAATGAAAACAGCGATTACAATTCCTAATGAGGACTATGCGTTAATTGAAAAGATGCGAAAAGAAACCGGGAAAAGCCGGAGCGAAATCCTTATCGACGCGTTTCACGAAACAATGAAGGCAAGAAAAGTCAAAGAAATGGAAGCCCAGTATGCCGAGGGATACCGTCGCATGCCCGAGACGAAAGAAGAATTGGCCGAAGTGGATGCAATGCTTAAGAGTGCCGCTGAAGATATCGCGAAAGATTACCCATGGTGATGCAGAGAGGCGCTATTTGGTGGGCTAATCTTCCTGCGCCTTCCGGTTATCGTCCTGTGGTTCTGATTACGCGAAATAGTGCGATCGTTAAAAGAGATGTGGTTACGGTTGCGATTGTGACAACACAAGAAAGAACCTTACCAGTAGAATTAAAAGTTGGGATAGAACAAGGTCTGCCAAAACCATCAGTCATCAATTGTGATGTGCTTTTGACCGTTTCAAAAAGTCGGTTGAAGCAGTATGTGTCGACTTTGAGTGACGCGAAAATAAAAGAACTTAATCACACTCTTGTGTTTGCGTTGGGATTGGATTAGAAGAAATCCATGAAGTGGAAAAAACCCCTCTTAATTTCTGTCGTCGTTGCTGGGTTTCTTGGCGGAGTGTATTTGTTATCTCGCCAAATTCTGGACGACCGCAAAGTAGCTATGGCTTTCCAGGAAAAGCCCCTCGAACTGCCTGCTTTTGGCAAGGAAGAGCGTTTACCGGACGGCCGGACCATCCGGACCTATACCTCCAAGGACCTAGAAGAAGCCAAAAAACGTGGAAAGGGGTCAGGTCTTGACGCAACAAGACCTGACCCCTTTCCAACCGCCAACGACGCGGCCGTTCAGAGGTCGCTGCGCACCATAGAGGAAATCAACCGGATCAACGAGATGAACCGCCGCGTGGCCGAGCAGCAACAGCGCAATAGATAACGACAATTCTCAATGCTCAATCATCAAGCTTCAACCGAACAATGGATTTATTTTATAGATCGCTTGATCGGTTGAAGCTTGAGAATTGAGGATTGGTACTTGGCTTTCAAATCCTCCAACCCCACATACGCCGCCGGCACCACAAAGAGTGTGAGCACCGACGACACCGCGATCCCCGTCACCACCGTTAGCGCCAACGGCGCCCACAAGTCGGCAGATTCCCCCCGCGCAATCGTCAATGGCAGCATGGCCGCAATGGTTGAAAGGGACGTCATAAATATAGGCCGGGACCTTTCTATGCCCGCTTTCAGCGTCGCGCGCAATAAACTACGTGTCTGACGGACGCTGTTCAGCCGGTCGATCAGAATGACCGCGTTTGATGTGACGGTTCCCCCCAACATCAAAAGCCCGATATAGACCCCCATGTTGATCGACGTGCCCGTGGCCCACAGGGCCGGGAGCGACCCGGCGGTCGCGAGCGGGATCGTCAACAACATGAGGAACGGCTGACTGTAGGACTCAAAAAAACAAGCCAGCACCATGTAGACCAACGTGATCATCACGATGAACGCGTACAAGAACTCCCGTTCGCTTTTAACGAGTTTTTGGTAGTCACCGCCGAATTCGTAGTGATACCCCACCGGCACGTGCATGTCCTGAAGCGCTCGCTTCACTTGATCGACCGCGGTCGACAGCGCCAGCTTGTCACGGTTGCCCGATACCTGTATCACGCGCTCCTTGTTCCGCCGCCATACTTCGCTGGGCGTAAAACCATGTTCCAACTCAATGACTTGCTGCACCGGCACGATGCGGCGCTTCTGGCCGTTCGACATGAGCGTCAGATTGCTCAAGTTCTCGACCGTGCGCCGGTCTTCCTCCGACAGGCGACCGACGGTCTCAACCTGTTCGTTGCCCGCGTTGAAATAGGTCGCGCGCAGGCCGCGGATTTGCGCGTGCAGACTGTCCGCGATGTCTTTGGAATTTAAACCGAACATAGCGGCCCGTTCATGGTCGACTTCCATGCGGATCTCGGGTTGACCGGGCTTGTAGCGCAATTTCACGTCGCGCATGCCGGGCACCTGTTGCATGCGTTTGGCCGTTTCAACCGCCAGGTCGCGCAACTGCAAATAGTCTTTCCCGAACAGGTCGAGCGTCAACTCTTTCGCGCTCGACGCTTCCGAAAAATAAATGAACGCCTCGTACTGACCGCCGATGCTCTTTAGTTTCGGGCGCAGCTCTTCAATGATCGATTCGGCGGTGCGTGTGCGTTCGTGGCCCTTCGCGAGCGTCACATACACCTTGGACGACCATCCCTCGACGCGTGCCGACACCGTCTTGACCACCTGTTTTACTTCGGGCAACGCGTTAATTTCATTTTCGACCGCGGCCACCACCTTGTCTGACACGTCGAGTTTGGAACCGGACGGCAGTTCAACGAAAATAATGAATTCGTCTTTCCCGCCGCCGCCCAGAAATTCTTTCGGCAAATGGGAGTAAATAAAAATCGAGACCATGATCGAGATGACCACGCCCAACAACACATCGCGCCGGTGCCGGACCGACCAGCCGGTGGCATACCGCAAGAATTCATTGAACCGCTTCTGCGCGGCCAATACGAACAGCGGCGAAAAAATCAGCCCCATATAGAGGATGAGCACGGACGGCGGCATGGCCTTTGAAAAGAACCAATAGACCACGCGCGTGAGGATGAGCGCGGCCAGAAAAAAAAGAGTCCAGACGAACGTGTTCCGCACACGCAATCGAACGGACGCCAATCCAGCAGAGGGCGCCGTCATTCCCGCAACTCTCCCCGTCATCCCGGCGAAAGCCGGGATCCAGGCTGTTAACTTGTCTTTAAAACCAGGTTTAAGACCTGGATCCCGGCTTTCGCCGGGATGACGAGTTTCGACGGGATGACGAAACCGGGCCCATTTGGTCTCGCACCACTCGATGAATTTTTTCTCGCGCGGAAACATGTCGGAGCGGTCGGCGAGGTCCGCGCTCATTTTGAGGCGGGACGCGATAAGCGGCACCAGCGTAAACGCCATCACCAAAGACGCCAACAACGAAACAATGACCGTAAACGCGACATCCGCAAATTGGCGGCGAATGTCCTCGCTAAAAAGCACAATCGGCACAAAGATCACGACCATAATCAACGTCGAGGACGCAACCGCCAACGCCATCTCCCGCGTAGCCTCAATCGCCACCTCAGAAGGGGTCACAGAAGGGGTCAAGTCTGGGATTTGCGACAAACCCTGAACTCTTTTGTCGCAAATCCCAGACTTGACCCCTTCCCGCCCTTTAACGCTAGGTGAAAAACGCAGACTTGACCCCTTCAGGCGGTGGAGGATGTTTTCGAAGACTACGATGGAATCGTCTACCATGCGGCCGATGCCGAGGGCGATGCCTAGTAAGGACATCACATTGATGGTGAACATCGGCGCGCTGCCGGTCCGTTCCAGGAAAATTCCGTGGATCAACATCACGAAAAATGTGCCGAGCACGGCGACCGGGATCGAAAGGATAATGACGCCGACCTGGTTAAAACGCCGCAAGAATAGCCACAAAATGAACGCGGTCAAGAGCGCGCCTTCGGTCAGCGCGCCGCGCACGTCGGAAATGGCCTGTTTGATGGCCACCGATTGGTCGATCGACACGCCAATGCCGATATCGCGCGATATGGTCTTCTGATAATCGGCCACGGTCGCAATGACGCCCTTGGCTGCCTTGATCGTGTTCGCGCCGCTTTCTTTCTGGACATAAATGGAAACGGACGGTTGGTTGTTGATGCGCGCGTAGGATTCGGGTTCCAGATAATAATCGCGCACCGTGGCGATGTCTTTCAGCCGCACGCGCGAGCCTTGTTTAGTCCTCGCGACGCCCAACTCCCGCGTTTCCTGCACCGATTTAAAGTCCCTCGCAAAT
>CAYOPN010000078.1:0-6908 GCA_964405835.1 uncultured Elusimicrobia bacterium
TTAGCATGGGGCTCGGGGTGGGTATCAACAAGTTCGCTCTCGACTATGCGTTAAGCTTGTTCGGGGACTTGGGCGCCGGCCACAAAATTTCGATCGGCTGGGATTTCTGATTGGGCCAATGAAAAAAGTTTACGAATACTACCTGATGGACACTGGTTTTTTGATCAAGGAGGCTGCGTTGGAAGCGAAGCGCGACCTTGGAACAACCGGAGATCCGTATAAGTTGGGTTACCTGATGGCGATGCACACCATTGTTTCTCTACTTCAACAGCAAGCGGACACGTTCCAGATCCCTCGACAGAAGCTGAAACTCGACGATATTGATCCGGAAAAGGATTTATTATGAAAAAAGGACTTTTGTTTTTCGTTGTGATGCTTTTTCAATCTTCACTAAAGGCGGGACCAACCGTGGAACAGTCGTTAATGGGACAGGGACTTGATGTACAGAAAGCCGCATCTTCTTTGGTCATGGACGTCGCGGTCCAAAGTGTGACCGACACGGCGGAGACGCGCAAAGCCGGCTATTTTGAATCGGGAGATCATGGGGAGTGGACGGACACGACCCTAAGAAAGGTCAAGGCCGAATGCACGGTGCTATCGATCGATAAAAATAAAGCAAAACGTGCTTTGAAGAAAAATGGCACCGTTACAATTATATTCTGGCGCCAGATCGAAGGAAAACTCCCGGACCCCAACTCCGGCATTTACCGTGATCATTCTCAAAGGGTGCCGGAAAAGGGCGCGCGCCTAAAAGTCTTGTTCAAAGACGGGCTAAAGAAAAACGACGAACTTCTTCCCTGGTTCGTCTACAACCTAGACAACCTTCCAAAATAAATAAAAACCCCCGCGCCGTATGTCCCGGTGCGAGGGGCATTTCTACAAGTAGTCCTTTTTTCGAAAGAATTATCATCGGTGGACGTGATTTCGTATAGTGCTACCAAATGAAGAACGACTTGCATTTGGTGCACCGGCGATTTTGGTCAAAGCGCCTGGAAGAAGCCTGGGCTCACCGGTCCGTCCTGTGGCTTTCCGGCGTACGCCGCGTTGGAAAAACGACCTTGTGCCAAACCATTCCCCAGATTGAATATTTTGACTGTGAGTTGCCCCGAACGCGGCGCCTGATGGAAGATCCTCAAGCCTTCCTCGATAGCGTGAAAAATAAAAAGATCGTACTCGATGAAATCCATCGTCTCGATAATCCCTCCGAGTTGCTAAAAATCGCCGCCGACCATTATCCAAAAACCCACGTCATCGCCACCGGCTCTTCCACCTTGGGCGCCTCCGCTCGCTTCAAAGACACGTTAACGGGCCGGAAATCCGAGTTGTGGCTCACCCCAATGATTTCAACCGACTTGAAGGATTTCCAGGTGAAAAGCCTCAAACATCGACTGCTGTTCGGGGGATTGCCTTCCTTTTGCGAATCGGACGTCCTGCCCGAAAAAGATTTTCAGGAGTGGATGGATTCCTATTGGGCCAAAGACATCCAGGAGCTTTTCCGGTTGGAGAGACGGCATTCCTTCTTGAAATTTGCCGAGCTTCTCATGGTTCAAAGCGGGGGGATTTTTGAAGCGTCCAGTTTTTCGCAGCCGTGCGAAGTCAGTCGCACCACCATTTCCAACTACCTCCGTGTTATGGAGGCAACGTTTGTCGTCCATGTCATAACGCCCTACAGCACGCATCGAGCTACGGAAATAATCTCTGCTCCAAAAGTGTATGCCTTTGACACGGGTTTTGTGTGTTATTACCGCGGGTGGCATGAGCTCCGAAACGATGACCTGGGGACTCTATGGGAGCACTTTGTCCTGAATGAATTATTTGCCCATTTGCAGAGCCGTGAGGTCCAATACTGGCGGGACAAGCGGGGGCATGAAGTTGATTTCATCTTGGCTCCCCGAAACAGGCCGCCCTTGGCGATAGAATGCAAATGGTCGGGAAAGGATGTTAACCTGTCCAACCTGCAGGCGTTTCGGAAAGCGCATCCCAAGGGGGAGAATTTTGTGGTCGCTCAAGATGTCGATCGGTCAATGGAGAGAAATATCGATGGCCTCACCGTGACCATCTGCAATTTGGAATCGCTCATCAAAATTCTGACGGCATAAGCGAAGCCGGTAGCCCAGGAACTTTCGCGGCGGCATCGACTGGCGCGGCACCTTCTACCCCCTCGCCGACCTAAAGAAGAACCAAATATAAAAACCCCCGCGCCAGGGTTTCCAGCGCGGAGGTTTTTAACGTTTACAAACTTTCAGCTTTTATTTCAGTCTAACGGGGGAGGTGTGGGAGGCATGGGAGGTGTGCTCGTGCCATAGGTTCCTCCATTGCCAGTAGTTCCCATTTTTTTGGTTTGAACGGATGTACCCATAATGAAGGGATAACAATTCTCAGGTAGGGGCCTATAGAATATTGGGCCGCTATTTTGAACGTTTCCGGGGCCCGGTAAATTTCCGGACCATTCCATCGCGGCATGTGTCCCATATCTGAGATAGAAAGACACTGCCCCAAATGCTTGTGGCACGCCTGCTAATTCTCCACGGTCAGGAATATAAGTAAAAAAGCCATCACCCTGAACGTTGGTTCCTTCATATGTGTATGGGGTAAAACTGCAAATTCCTGCCTTTGCCATACCTTGATAACAGAAGAGAATTCCTAGAACCAAAACTAACTTCTTCATAAAGCCTCCTAAACCATCAATTTCGTTTGTTCTGTACTGCTCTGCTGCTCTTGTAAACAAGATAAGAACGTTGGCTTAAGATTGCCTTAACGACGGGTGAAGATTTGACGAAGGCAAAAAACGCCTCGTAAAAACGGCCTGTTTATGGAGTGTTTTGGTAGGGGTTTAGTTGGGGCGCAGGACCAATTTGACTTTGCTGGGGGCGATGGTCTCGAGGGAGAGCTTTTCTGGATACGTCAGGTTGGAGCGCTGGATGGTCTTGATGTGGAAACCCTGTTCTTGATTGACCATGTTCAGCGTCAGGCGGATGCGGTTGGAGCTGATAAAGTAGAAATAGCGGCGCGGACCCGACAGAGTTACTTCAACACTCCCTGGGATAATGTCGGTCACCTTTAGGTTGGCAGGAAGGTTTGTGTATTCGACCGGGACGCGGTAGGCCTTGTAGGTCAGGCGGCCTTCGTGCACATAGAAAAACCACAGCCCCATCGTCAGGGTCACCGCAATCAGTTTTTCTTTGAAATTGTGGGTGAGGTGCTCGGTCCAGCTTTGTTTGTGCGCGGCTGGCCGGGTGTCGTCGTAGAACCGCTCGAGCATCAGGTTCAGCCGCTCGGTGTCTTCCACCACCTCGATCTCGCCGTCCTTGGCCACCGAGATGGTTCCTCGCTCTTCCGACACCACGATGCAAAACGCGTCGGTGAGTTCGGCCAGGCCCAGCGCTGCCGCGTGGCGCGTTCCTCCGGCGGGGACTTTCTTCAAATCTTTGGAAAGTGGCAGGTGGCAACCGAACTGCAGGATGCGGTTGCCGTCGATAATCAGCGCGCCGTCATGGCCGATCGAATGCGGATCAAACAAACTTTTCAACACGGGTTCGCTCAGTTCGCCGTGCAGGTCCCAGCCGCCGTTGATGTGGCGGATGATCGCATCGCGGCCGCGCAGCACAATCAGCGCGCCGATCTTCGCGTCCGCCAAATCTTTGACCGCCCGCACCAGCGTCTGGGTCTCTTTGCGCGACAAATGCAGCACTTGTTGGCGTGGTGTTCCGCGATTCAAACTCCACAGCGCGACGCGCTCGAACAAATGTTTGATTTCTTCCTGGAAGATCACGATGATCGCGATCAGGATGACCGTGAAAAAACCTTGGAACACGGCGGCGAGAAGTTGGAGGTTGAATTCGCGCGCCGCGTTGTAGATGAGTCCGACAATAAACAGGCCGATCAAAACGAACACGGCCTTCGAGCGCTTGAACCAGACGATGAGGGTATAGATGAGGATCGACATCAGCGCGATGTCGAGCAGACCGGACATTCCGATGGATTTAATAAGCCCTGTCATAAGTCCTTTCTAATACGTACAGCGTGTCAAATCAAGCGTTTTCAATTTGATATCTTCCCGCCCTATGACGAAACCATTGGTCGCCATTATCATGGGCAGCACTTCCGATTGGGACACGATGAAGAACGCGAGCGCTGTGCTGGAACATTTCGGCGTGCCGCACGAAAAACACGTCGTCTCTGCGCACCGAACGCCGCGCTTGTTGGCCGAATACGTTTCGCGCGTGGAAGGCCGTGGCGTTGAGGTCGTTATCGCGGGCGCCGGCGGCGCGGCCCACCTGCCGGGCATGGCCGCCGCTTACACTACGCTACCGGTCCTGGGCGTGCCCGTCGAAAGCAAGGCGCTCAACGGCCTCGATTCCCTTTTATCCATTGCCCAGATGCCGGCCGGCATACCGGTTGGCACACTGGCCATCGGAGCTCCGGGCGCCAAGAACGCCGGTTACCTGGCCGTCCAGATCCTCGCCACGCGCCGGCCCGACCTCAAAGCCAAGCTCAAACGTTTCCGCAAGATCCAGACCAACACCGTCCTCAAATCCAAACTCCCGAAATGAAGCCGAACCCGCCTCTTTTTCCGGGCGCCACCATCGGCGTTCTCGGCAGCGGCCAATTGGGCCGCATGTTCGCGATCGCGGCGCGCCGCATGGGTTACCGCGTGCAC
Source organism: uncultured Elusimicrobia bacterium (assembly GCA_964405835.1). GTDB lineage: Bacteria > Elusimicrobiota > Elusimicrobia > F11 > F11 > JAJVIP01. Next base: position 4,661 of record CAYOPN010000078.1, read on the forward strand.
ACCTTTTCTCCCGAAACCGACACGCCGACCGGCCAAGTCTCCGATAAAGAATGGACCGCTTCTTATGACGACACGGAAAAGCTTCAGGAGTTTGCGAAAAGCGTCGATGTCGTTACCTTCGAGTTTGAAAATATTCCGGTTGAGTCGGTGAATCTCGTGGCCAAACACGTGCCGGTCCATCCCCGCGCGAATGTGCTGCACGTGGCGCAGAACCGGCTCCGCGAAAAAACGTTTCTCTCTGAATACGGGTTTCCAGTGGCGCCGTTCCAGCGCGTGCGCTCCAAGCCCGAGCTCACCATGGCCGTCAAAAAGATCGGCACGCCGGCTGTGTTGAAAACCGCCGGGTTCGGTTATGACGGCAAAGGCCAAGTCGTCATCCCCGCGAAAGCGGGGATCCAGGACCTTGGACCAATATGGGAAGCTATGGATTCCCGAATAAGACATTCGGGAATGACGGACCGGCCCGAGGCCGTGTTGGAAGGGTTTGTCCGGTTTGAGAAGGAAGTGTCGGTGATCGCGGCGCGCGGAATGGACGGAGAGTTTGCAACGTTCGGTGTCATGGAGAACGAACACAAAAACCATATTTTGGACGTGACCATCGCTCCAGCACGGATATCGCCGAAGGTGGCGAAAAAGGCCGTGGAACTTGCGCGCGGGATTTTTGAGTCGCTCAAAGTGGTGGGCGTGATGTGCGTGGAGATGTTCTTAAAGGAAAACGACGAGTTAATTGTTAACGAACTCGCGCCGCGTCCGCATAATTCCGGCCATTTGACCATCGACGCGTTCGTGACCAGCCAGTTCGAACAACAGGTCCGCGCCGTGTGCGGGTTGCCGCTGGGGTCGACCGAACAGCTAAAACCGGCCGCGATGGTAAATTTGTTGGGCGACGTTTGGGCCAAAGGGCAGCCGCGGTGGGAAAAGGCGCTGAGTTTGCCGGACGTCAAGCTGCATCTTTACGGGAAATCTCAGCCGCGTCCGGGCCGAAAAATGGGCCACCTGACGGCGTTGGGAAACACCGTCGAAGCAGCCCGGAAATCCGCGCTCTCCGCCCGCGCAGCCTTATTGCGGTAAAAACTATTTGATTCCGTTCCAAAGCCCGACACAGACAGTCGTGCTTAAGTCACTCCATCAAATAGTTTTTACCGCATCAGTCCGCAACAAGTACAGGTCCGCGGTACGCCATTTCCTCGAGTCTTTTAACGCGCTCCGCGGTGGCGGGGTGCGTGCTGAACAAATTCGCCATGCCGTGACCTGAGAACGGGTTGATGATGAACAGGTGCGCGGTGGCCGGCGAGCCTGCGGTCATCGGGATCTGCTTCTTCCATCCTTCGATCTTCTTAAGCGCGCTCGCGAGCGCCAACGGGTTGCCCGTGTAATGCGCGCCCGATTCGTCCGCCAAAAATTCCCGTGAACGCGAGATCGCCATCTGGATCAGCATGGCCGCGATCGGCGCAATCACAATACCGATCAATCCCACCAAGGGGTTTCCACCGCGGTCATCGTCACGCCCGCGTCCACCGCTGAACATCATGCCCCACATCGCCATGTTGGCCAAATGGCTGAGCGCGCCCGCGATCGTGGCGGCGAGTGTTGAAATAAGCGTGTCGCGGTTGGCCACGTGGCCGAGCTCATGGGCCAAAACGCCTTCCAATTCGTCGCGGTTCAACATCTCCAAAAGCCCCACGGTGGCGGCCACGGCCGCGTTCTCGGGGTTCCGGCCCGTCGCAAAAGCGTTCGGCGCTTCCTGCGGGATCAGGTAGACCTTGGGCATCGGCATGTTGATCTTCGCGGCCAGGTTGCGGACAACCGAATAGAGTTCCGGGGCATTGTTTTCGTCGGCCGGCTGCGCGTTGTACATGCGGAGCACGATCTTGTCGGAAAACCAGTAGGAGCCAAAGTTGAGGATGGTCGCGAACACCAGAGCAAAGACCAGCCCCTGTTGTCCTCCGAGCGCCTGGCCGATCCATAACAACAACGCGGTCATTGCCGCAAGCAACATCAATGTTTTGAGACGGTTCATAGAGTGTCCTCCTGTGCGAGAAATAACACGGAACGGTTAGGGAGGTTCCTTATTTTACTTGGGTTGTGCCGGTAGCGGTTCCTTCTTTGGAAACAGGAACGACGCGCCGATCGATATCGCCAATATACTGGCCACTACGCCCAATGAAAACGCGATGGGGATGGGGTGATGATGCGAGATGATCATCTTCACGCCAACGAAGCAAAGCACGATGGCCAGGCCATATTT
>CAYOPN010000079.1:0-6878 GCA_964405835.1 uncultured Elusimicrobia bacterium
CGCATTGTAGCCAATATGACGCAAATCATATTCGCGCTTTTCATGCCCATGTACAGTATCCGCGCACAAAATAATTCATGAGGTGAAAAGATTGTTTGACCGTTGGTTTCCAGAGAGTTTGTCGGCCGTCGCGTCCGAGATGGACCGTTTGTTTTGGTACTCCACGGCGTGGACCGCCGGCGTGGGCGTCCTTGTCATCATCATTCTTTTGACCTTTATTATTCGCTACCGGCGCCGCGAGGGCCGGTTCCCTTTTTATACCCATGGCGATACGAAAGGCCCGTTGACGCTGACCTTGTCCTTGGCGTTGTTGGTGTTTCTGCTGTTGGACGTGAATTTGGCGTATCAGGACCACCGGGTCTGGAAATCCATGTTCGGTAACCCGCCGGATGTCACCAGCGCGGTCCGCGTCGAAGTCATGCCGCAGCAGTTTGCTTGGAACATCCGTTACGCCGGGGCCGACGGGTTGTTTGGCACCAATGACGATATCGTCACCATGAACGAACTGCACGTGCCGGTCAATCGCGCGGTGTTTGTCCAGCTCACCTCCAAAGATGTGATCCACAGTTTTTTCCTGCCGAACCTGCGCATCAAGCAAGACGCCGTGCCCGGCATGGTCACCTCGCTTTATTTCACGCCCGAAAAAACCGGCGTATTCAATATCGCTTGCGCGCAGCATTGCGGGTTGGGCCACTACCAGATGAAAGGAAGTTTTGTCGTGGATGAACCGGACGTGTTTGACGCCTGGCTTCAGGCGCGCCTCCAGGAAACCGAGACGAACCCGTCGCCGGCCTGGGGATGGGATTGGAACCGCGGCTTGGTCGCGGGCGGACCGGCAAACCTGAAGGAGTCGAAGTCATGAACGATCACAAGCCGTCGTTTATTCGGCGGTATATTTTCTCCACCAACCACAAGGTGGTGGGCCTTCAATACATGTTGAGCGGGTTTTTCTTTCTGCTGATGGGCGGCGTGATGGCCCTGATCATTCGCTGGCAAGTCGCCCATCCGTGGAAGCCGGTGCCTCTGATTGGAAATTTTTTGTTTGGGGAATCCGGCGGCGCGGTCACGCCGGAAATCTACACGATGCTTTTCACAAACCACGGCACAATCATGGTTTTCTTCGCGATCACCCCGATCCTGATCGGCGCGTTTGGAAATTATTTGATTCCGCTCGAAGTGGGCGCGCGCGACATGGCGTTCCCAACCGTGAACATGTTGTCGTTTTGGTTCTTGTTTGTGGGCAGCGTGATTCTGCTCGCGTCCTTTTTTGTTCCGGGCGGCGCGGCCGGCACCGGATGGACCGTCTACGCGCCGTTGTCTTCAAGCACCGTGGCGACGCCCGGCTGGGGACAGGACCTGTTTATCCTCGGCCTCGCGCTCGACGCCGTGTCGATCATGATGGGCGGCATCAATTACATCACGACCATTTTCCAATTGCGCGCGCCCGGCATGAAACTTCGCCGTTTGCCGCTGACGTTGTGGGGTCTTTTTTATAGTTCGGTGCTCAACACGATCTGGTTGCCGCTGGTGGCGGCGGCGCTTTTCATGGTCTTGGCCGACCGGCGGCTTGGCACCGCGTTTTTCACGGCGGGGCCGCTCGCGCCGCGCGCGGGCGGACAGGTGCTTTTGTATCAACATTTGTTCTGGGGTTTCGGGCATCCGGAGGTTTACATTCTGATTCTTCCGGTCTGGGGCATGGTGGCCGATCTGCTTTCGGTGTTCTCACGCAAACCCGCGTTCGGTTACACGGCGACCGTGATCTCCATGTTGTGCGTGACCACGCTCTCGGGGATTGTGTGGGGCCATCACATGTTCACGGCCGGCATGAACCCGCTCGTCGGAAAAGTGTTCATGGTGTTGACCGTCATGGTCAGCGTGCCGACCGCGGTGTTTTTTCTTAATTGGCTTGCCACGTTATGGCGCGGCTCGCTGCGTTTTCCGACGCCGATGTTGTTCGCGCTCGGTGTTGTGTTCGTGTTCACGATCGGCGGCTTGACGGGTCTTTTCAACGCGATGCAGGCGTTCGACGTCTACATCCACGACACGTATTTTGTGGTGGGCCATTTTCATTTCACGTTGGCCGCCAGCGTGCTGCTCGGCGTTTACGCGTTGATTTATTTTTGGGCCCCGAAAATGTTCGGCAAACGGCTTAACGAGACCGCTGGGAAAATCCATTTCTGGGCGAGCTTCTTGAGTTTGAACGTGCTCTTCGCGGTCATGATGCTCAGCGGGCTTCACGGGCACATGCGCCGTTTGGCGGACCCAGGCATCTACGATTTTTTGAAGCCGATCCAGTGGATGCAGCCGATCCTGTGGTGGTCGGCGTTTGCGCTCGGCGCCTCTCAACTCATCTTCATTATTAACCTGATCTTTACGCTGGGGTGGGGACGGCGTTCCGAGGAAAACCCGTGGCAAGCCGGAAGCTTGGCCTGGACCACGATGTCTCCGCCGCCCGTCCATAATTTTGACACGACACCGGTGGTCACCTGCGGGCCGCATGAGTTTGGCGTGCCGGGCCTGACGGGACGCGATTGGCTTTTGCAAAACGATCCGCGCGGCGCGCAGCTGGGACGGAGTTAAGGAGGTCGCATGAGTCACATGAAAGTTTTGGATGCCGCCGCGCCACCCGCGGTCCCGGAGATGGCGCCGGGGAAATTCGGCATGTGGGTGTTTCTGGTTTCGGAGATCATGTTTTTCACGGGCCTGATCGGAAGCTACATCGTGCTCAGGCTTGGCAGCGCCGATTGGCCGAATTCGTGGTCGGTGTTGAACGTGCCGCTGCTCACCATCAACACGACCGTGCTTCTTACCTCCAGCCTGACCATGGTGCTCGCGGTCTCGGCCATTCAGCGCGGCGATACCGGGAAGTCGGCGCGGTTGCTTCTTTCCACCGCGTTCTTGGGGCTCGTGTTTCTCGTCATTAAAATTATCGACTACATCCACATGGTCGAGCGCGGCTTCACAATCTCGAGCAACCTGTTCGGATCGTGCTACTACCTGCTCACCGGGTTTCACGGCCTGCACGTGCTCTCGGGCGTGATCCTCCTGATCGTGCTCTATTTCCAAACGCGGGTGGGCCGTTTCTCAGCGGAAAATTATGTGCGGATCGAAAGCTCGGGACTCTACTGGCATTTCATCGATGCCGTGTGGGTGGTCCTGTTCGCTTTCCTGTGCCTGCTATGAGCGCGACAACGTCAATAATGTCCAAGCGGACCGCTGTCATCATTTACGGTTGGCTGGTTGTTCTTACGCTCGTGGAAGTGTTGATCGTTTGGGGCGGTGTCCCGAAAAACGCCGGGGTGATTCTTATGGCGGGAACCACGATCGGTAAGACGTTGATGATCGGTTTGTTTTTCATGCACATCAAACACGACCGTCCCATCGCCTGGCTTTTGCCGGGAATTCCCATCCTGCTCGCGTTGGCGTTTGTGGCCGCGCTGTTTCCGGACCTCGTCTACCACCTGCCGCTGCGGTACCACTGATGTTCCGCCGCGCCGCGCTCATCGCGTTCGCGGCCGGGGTCGGATCGCCGGCGTGGGCGGGGACATGTTCGCTCTGCCGCGAAACGCTGCGCATGGGCGCCTCGACCGAGCTTATTAAAGGGTATTACTGGAGTATCGTGATTCTCGTGGCCATACCACTCGTTATCCTGGCCACCGGCTTGCGTTTCGCCTGGCGCCGCTACAAATAGACCGCAATTCGGTCCTATTTGGGCAGTTGCGCCAACAGGGCCCCGAGCGATTGATTGACGTCGCGCATAAACAACACAAGGGATCCAATTAACGCCGCCATGCTCGTGATGAATATCCCGGCGATGAGATGGATCCATTCCATCTTCAATAACAGCGCGAGAAACAGAAGTATCACCATGATCGCCGATAAGAGCGCGCTAAGCGAGGCCAACAGAATGGCGGCGCGCAAAATTTTCGCGCGCTTGAGCAATATGGCGAGTTGACCGGCGATTCGGTTTTCGTCCGGTTTTCCTATGGAAGACAACGCGCGCGCCCGGTCGATGGTCCGCCCCAGGCGGTTGGTCATTGTTAAAAGCAAAAGTCCGACGCCGGATATGAGAATGACCGGGCTGATGGCGGTTTGGAGCGCGGACAAAAAAGTGAAGTTCATCGGTTCGCTAGGAGACACGCACGGCGCGGTACAGACATTTTCAAAATTTCCACTGCACCACCGGCACCGGTTTCACGTATTTCTCCTCGGTGTTGTCCACTTTGTTTTTTTCCGGAACATGGGCCCAGTCTTCGTACACGCTACCTTCAACCAAATATCCGCTGGCCGCCACTTTGACCAGGTTCGAGTAGAAAACCTTGTAGCCGCTTTCGGGCGGTTTCTTGCCAACCCGGCCGGAACTTGAGACCAACTCGGGCTTTCCGTCACCGTTCGCGTCGATGCTGATCCAGTTCATCTTTAGGATCCGGTTGTAGGTGCCGTCGGTCTGCATCCGTTTGATCTCGGAATTGAACTTCTGCATGATCCCGACCGCGTTCGGCACGTCCTTTCTCAGCGCGAAATGCAACGAGCGCACCAACAGCGGTTCTTCGCCGGTCTCCAAATGGTCTTTGATGTCTTTGGCCTGGACCATCAGCATCTGATTGAGCAACAGGTCTTCAATCAGAACGTAATCGAGAGAACCCGCGAGCAGCTGGGACAGGTTGTCCTGATGGCTCACGCCGCGCACGAATTTCACTTCTTTGGCCTTCTCGACCGCGTCGCCGTAGGCGTATCCTTCGACAATGCCGATGCGTTTGCCGCCGAGCGTGCCCAGGTCTTTCGCGCGCACGTCCGCGCCCTTCTTTCCGACGAGCATCAGCCGGTTCTCCAACAGCGGCGCCGAAAACTCGAGGAACTTGTCGCGCTCGTCATCGCGCCACATGGCCGGGCTGCCATCGAGCTTCTTCGCTTTGATCTGCGGCGTCAGCGAGCCTTCGCGCACGATCGTGACATGGGAATCAATGCCGGCGCGCGAGAGCGCCTCCTCCACCAATTCAATCACCAGACGTGGCCCGCCTTTCTCACCGGTAAACGGCAGCCATGGCGTGGACCCCAATTTCAGCGTTTGCGCCATCAAGGGCCCGCACAATAACAGCGCCGTGCACGCGACGAGCGCGCGTTTCAACTGGTTATACCCGCAGATGGGCGAGGATGCTCAGCGATCCGCCGCCGTCCACGTCGCCGACTTTAAAGAAGAAGTGCTGATAGTCGACGCTGAAACCGAACGAAGCACCGCCGGAGATCGGCATATCGACGCCGGCGCCGATCATAAACGTCGGGCTGATGTCTTCTTCGTTGGACCCGCGCTGGATGGGGGCGCCCGAGGAATTCACGTTATCGATATTGACCTGGGTCCGCGCGAAACCCACGCCGCCTTCAAGAAATGGGCTGGCGCTGTTTGCGTTGGAGAAGGAGTGGCGCGTGAGCACGAGCGTGCTGATGATGCTGACGGATGTCTCCACGTTCTGTTCGGAATCTTCTCCGAACGTAAAGTAATTTACGTCGACGCCATAACTGTCCAACGGGTTCACCTTGTGCGTCGCCTGCACGCCGATCGAAAGGCCCGTGTCGGCGATGTCTTCCAAATCTCCCACCAACGGAAGCGCGGGCCCGATCCGGACCGAAGCCGTCGGTAACTCTTCCGCATTCACGATAGCCATAAACCCACCCGTTATAACAAGTGTCAAAACCATCATTTTCTTTTTAAGCGTTAACATTTGGATCTCCTGAAATTACTTTGGATTTGAATTCGTGGGCGGATTGTACCTCAATCGATTACGGTCTGGCCCAGATTGCCTTCAGCGCCGCGGCAATCCGGGTCGAGTAATACACAGCGCCCGGGTAATAGAGGTGGTTTTCGTCGTTAAAATACCGGGCGGGCACGGCCGTATCGGCTTCCAGAAAATGGACCCGCGAAAAAGACGCGGCGGTGCGCCGCAACAGCGCGTGGGCTTCAGCGACTTTGGCGGCGTAGACGGCGTCGTCGGCCAACGCTTCTTTCCACACCGGTTGATGTGCGATGAAAATATCGAACCCTTTTTCCTCAGCCAATGCGTTCATGCTGGCCAGCATACGGAGAGCGTTGGAGGAGAGAGCATCGGTTTCTCCAGGAAGCCATATTTTCACGGGACCCGATTTTGGAAAGTTCCACCGCCGGGCCATGGCGGGCCTAAAACCAGTACCGGTCAATTCGATGTTTCGACCGGGGGCAGGCGAAACCAGCGGCGGAAAACGGACTTGCCAGCGGTCGATGGTCACAGAACGCATGAGAAAAAGCGGGATTATTTTTTCGAACGGGATTTTCGGCCGGGGTTCGAGCGTGAAGGAGTCCCGCAGCGGCAACAGGGCCCAGTCATAATCATCCGATGAGCTGTTCCACACATGCAGGCCATGAACAATGAGGACCGCTTTGAGTCGCGGTTGGGATTCAAAATAACGGCGTGTGATCCAAGCGTCTTTCAGTGTGTTGTGGCCAGCATAGGTCGCCGCGTTGAAACACGCGCCGCCCAATTCTTTTTCTAGGACCTGGGGTGAAATACCGCAACCCGGGATCGAATCGCCGAGCACAAGCCAGTCAAGGGGTTTCTGCCCCAATGTGTTCCAGAAAAACGGCACGGTTCGTACGAAATGAGACCAATTTTTCTGGGGCAGAAAAGCGGCGAGGACATTGATGGCCACGAAAAAAAGTCCGGCAAGGAATAATGTGTTGAAGGGCCTGTTCATCAAAATTGAAAGTACAGAAATTGCTGCGACACGCGCGGCATCGACAGCCTGATCAGCGTGACAACGGTCGCGTCGGCGGCGGCCCGCCAGGGGACCGAGAGACGCAACAGCGGATATGGTTCGTTGTTCATGTACTGGCGGACTTCCAGATA
>CAYOPN010000080.1:0-6769 GCA_964405835.1 uncultured Elusimicrobia bacterium
GAGCAATTGCGGCGCGGCATTTTCCTGCGCGCTTACGGACAGAAGGACCCGTTGATCGAATTCCAAAAAGAAGGGTTCCGCCTCTTTGAATCGATGATGATTCGTGTGCGCGACACGTTCCTTGAATATATTTTCCATATTTCCGTAGCCGCCGCCGAAACGACCAAGCAGAAAGAAGCAACGCCTGTTCCAATGATCACGCAAAAAGACGAGGTCGCTGGTATGAGTGGTCAATCAAAACCGACCCAACCAGCCAACGGGATACCGAAAGGTGTGCTGCCCCTTCCTGGAAAGTCGCCAGCGGCGCCGATCGAAGTCGAGAAAATCGGCCGGAACGACGCGTGTCCTTGCGGGAGCGGAAAAAAATACAAGAAGTGCCACGGCCAATGAGTTCGTCATCCTGGAATGCAGTAATCCAGGATCCAATTTAAAGTGGGCCCTGGATTGAGAATTTCCAGGGCGACGATAGCGGGCGTCCTTTACGCGCTCGCCTTTCCTTCCTTTAATCTCCATTACCTCGCCTGGGTCGCACTTGTTCCGCTGCTTCTTATTGAACGCCCGCGTTTCCTGCATGGGTTCATCGCCGGTTTCGTCGCCAACCTGATTATTTTCTTCTGGCTGTGGAAGACGTTCAACGCCGCTCAAGTTGGATTTCCGGTAACGCTGATTTCGTGGTTGGGATTGGCTGGCGTATTGGCTTGTTACTTCGGCCTCTTCGCAGAAATTTATGGTCGATTGCCCGCCAACGTTTTCCGTCCGTTGTTTGTGGCCCTAATATGGGCGCTTTTGGAATTGGTCCGCTGCAAGATAATGACCGGATTCCCTTGGGCCCTGTTTGCGCACACGCAAGTGCGCAATGTTCCGCTGTTGCAGTGGGCCGCGTACGGAGGGGAACCGTTGATTTCTTTCCTATTAATATACGTGAACGCGACGGTCGCTTCTTTCTTCCGGGAACGTCGTCCCGCCACGAACATTGCATTTGCTTGCACGGCATTGATGCTGATCTTATTGTTGATAGTTGGAGGACAAATCCGGGATAAGAAGCAACTCGCCATGGAAAACGGCCCGACGATGAAGATCGCGCTCCTTCAAGGCAATATAAATCAGTATCAGAAATGGGACGCTGCCTACGAAGCCGGCATTCGCCAACGGTACGAAGAACTCGTTGAGGCCGCCGCGAAAATCGAGCCGGACCTCATCATATGGCCGGAAAGTTCTGTGCCAGGATGGTTTCCCAACGACCCGGAATACGTGGAGTGGGTCAAAAATGTTGTGATGAAATCAGGCGTTCCTCATTTGATTGGTTCGGTGACGCGCCTCGATGAAAAGGAATACAACGCCGCATTTTTAATACATGCGGATGGAGAAATCGCTGCCCAGTACGCCAAACAAAAGATGGTGCCGTTCGGTGAATATATTCCGTTTGGCGGATTTTTGCGGAAGTACGTGCCCTATCTCGGCCATTTGGGCACGTTTGACGCGGGGGATAGGCCGGTCATGTTCGATGTAAAGGGGGGCAAAGTAGCGCCAAACATTTGTTACGAGGCATTCTTCGCGCCGTTGATTTATAAAAGTGTCCAACAAGGGGCCGATATCATCGTGAATATCACAAACGACGGCTGGTTTCTGGACAGCGCCGCGCCCGAGCAGCATTTTGTTGCCAACCAATTTCGCGCGGTGGAAAACGGCCGGCCGGTCTTGCGTGCTGCGAATACCGGCATTTCGGCGGTCATCGACATGTCAGGAACGGTGCGATACCGTTCCGATCTGCTGGTAAAAGGAATGTTCGTTGAGTCCGTTCCGCTTTACCAAGAGCCCACTTTTTTCTCTATGTTATACTCCCGGCTATGTCACGCGAATTAAAAAATCAAATCGAAACCCTTTCCAAAAAGGTCGATGACATGGGGAGGTTTCTTTGACCTGCCCGGCAAGAAAGACATCGTCGCCCGCCTAGAACAAGAATCCGCCCATCCTGAATTCTGGTCCAATGCGCAAAAAGCCAAAGGCGTCATGCGCGATCTGGACGCCGCCAAGTCGGCAATAAAAACTTGGAACGACCTGCACGCGCGTTTGCAAGATTTGTCGGCCCACCTTGAACTGGCGGAAGAAGCCAAAGACGAAAAAGAAGAAAAAGAAGTTTCCACCGGCCTCGACCAACTCCAAAAAACACTAAACGAATTGGAAATCCGCGCGCTGTTGAACGGACCGCACGACAATTCTGACGCCATTCTCACGCTGCACGCGGGCGCGGGGGGAACGGAAGCGGCCGATTGGGCGGATATGTTGTTGCGCATGTACACGCGTTGGGTTGAACGCAAAGGGATGAAGTTGGAAATTTCCGATTATATTCCCGGTGACGGCGCCGGTTTGCGCAGTGTGACAGCGGTCGTGCGCGGCCAATACGCTTACGGACTTCTCAAGGCCGAGATGGGCGTGCACCGGTTGGTCCGAATTTCTCCTTTTGATTCCAACGCACGGCGCCACACGTCTTTCGCCTCGCTCGATGTGATTCCGGAAATCGACGACGATATTGTCATCGAAATCAAAGACGCTGATTTAAAAATCGACACGTACCGTTCCTCCGGCGCCGGCGGACAGCACGTGAACAAAACGGAATCGGCCATCCGCATCACGCACATTCCGACTGGTGTGGTGGTTGCCTGTCAGCAGGAACGATCGCAAATCAAGAACCGCGAATTTGCCATGAAAATTTTGAAATCGAAATTGTTCGACCTGGAACAAGAAAAACAGCGCGCGGCGCTCGAGAAACATTACGATGAACGCGGGCAAATTGCCTGGGGGCACCAGATCCGTTCCTATGTATTTATGCCATATCAGCTCGTGAAAGACCTCCGTTCGGACTATGAAACGGGGAATATTCAGGCGGTGATGGACGGCGAGCTGGACCCGTTTATCAAGTCGTATCTTGATTGGAAGGCCACCAAGAAAGATGCTACACTCCGCGCCAATTCATAGGAGGTTTTGTGGCGAAAATTCTGGTTGTTGACGACGAAAAAGACGTGGTTGAACTCTTGAAATTTCTTTTGGAAAAAGACGGCTATGCGGTCGCAACCGCGTTCAACGGCCGTGAAGCGCTGACCGCCGCCAAGGACAGCGTGCCCGATTTGATTTTGCTCGACGTGATGATGCCAGAGATGGACGGCTACACCGTGCAAACGCAGTTGTTGGACAATCCCGCCACACGCAACATTCCTATTATCATCCTCACCGCGAAGGGCCAGTTGCGCGATGTGTTCGCCATGTCCGCCAACGTGAAGGCCTACATCGAAAAACCCTTCGATCCGAAAACGCTTCGCCTTAAGATCCAAGAATCCATCCAACCCAAATCTTGAACCCCACACCCCCGTCCTCCTCAGAGTCGACGGCTGCGATTGAGCAGCTCGTCAGCCAACGCCGTGAAAAGAAAGACCGTCTTGCCGCGGCCGGAAAAACCCCTTACGGACACCGGTATCAGCGTTCGCACACGCTCGCCCAGGCGCTGAAAGAATTCGATTCCAAAGTTCCGAAGATTGAGGGAAGCCCATCACCCGCGGATTCCGCCGTCTTGCAATTGGCGGGCCGTCTCATGACGCGGCGCGATCTGGGAAAACTTTGTTTTGCGCATATCAAAGACAATTCCGGCCAGATGCAACTCAAGTTCAACGTGGCCGACATCGGCGCGGACAACTACAAAGCTTTTCTGCACGACATCGATTTGGGCGATATTATTGGCGTGACCGGTTCCATGTGCCGCACCAAAACGGGGGAACTGACACTTCAGATCAAGTCTTACGAAATGCTTTCCAAGTCGCTGCGTCCGTGGCCCGAGAAATTCCACGGCATGACCGACGCCGAAATGCGCGCGCGCCAACGCGAATTGGATTTGGGCACGAATACCGAAAGCAAAGCGCGTTTCTTGCAGCGCTCGGCTATTGTGAACTCGCTGCGCCAAACATTGGCCGAACGGGAATTCGTTGAGGTGGAAACACCGCTCATGCAGGCCATCCCCGGCGGCGCCGCAGCAAAACCATTTATCACGCACCACGAGGCGCTCGACACGAAAATGTACATGCGCATCGCGCCCGAGCTTTATTTAAAGCGGCTTTTGGTCGGTGGCTTTGAACGCGTTTACGAAATTGGCCGCGCGTTCCGGAACGAAGGCATCGACACGCGCCACAATCCGGAGTTCACGATCCTTGAAGCCTATCAGGCATACGCCAATGTGGAGGATATGATGGACTTGGCCGAGGCACTGATTCAGAACGCGGCCAAAACGCTTGGTGTCACTACCATTAATTACCGCAAAGAAACCTGCAACATCCAGGAAAAATTCGACCGCGCGTCGCTCATCGATTTGTTTAAAAAACATTTGAACCTGGATATGATCGAACTCTGCAAAAACAAGAAATGGGCCGAGGCCGCCACGGCGAAAGGTTTAAAGATCCCGAAAGACGCGACCGAACGGAAGCTTTTCGATTTGTTGTTCGATGAACGCATCTTGGTGCATTTGGACAAGCCCACGTTTGTGCTGGACTACCCTTCGGCTTTTTCTCCGCTCGCAAAAACAAAGCCGACCGAACCGCTGTTATCGGACCGTTTTGAACTGTTCATCGCGAAAGAAGAAGTGGCGAACGCTTACACCGAACAAAACGATCCCGACGAACAACGGCGCAAATTTGGAGAAGAGTTGGCCAAACGCCAGTCCGGCGACGAAGAAGCGATGCCCAAGGACGAAGAATTTATTTTGGCGCTCGAACACGGCATGCCGCCCGCCGGCGGTCTTGGTATTGGTGTCGACCGTTTGACCATGATTCTGACCGGCTGCGCTTCCATCCGCGAAGTTATTCTGTTCCCGCTCCTCAAACCTCAATCGGCGTGAGCCGTTGATGGCCGCCGAACTTTATCTCGCCCATCGTTATCTGACCAATCGCCGCCAAGGCGCCTACGGCTGGATGATCGGCTGGCTCGCCACCGGGAGTGTCGCGCTCGGCGTGGCGGCGCTCATTGTCACGTTATCGGTCATGAGTGGTTTTCGCGATGACATCCGTCAAAAAATCCTCGGCATTCAACCGCACGTGATCATCACATCGTTTTTTGGGCAGACCGATCTCAGCGGCAATTCGTTTGAAAAAATCCTCGGCGCGGAGCCTTTGGTCGACACATGGTCGCCATATGTGTCGGGCCAAGTGCTCATGGGCCACGGCAGCCAGAATTCTGGCGCCATGTTGAAAGGAATTGATCCGGAACGCGAACCTCGCGTGGCCAACCTCATGAACAAATTGCAGGAAGGGGAATGGAAACTCTTGGCGCCCGCCATGGCGGGAAAGAAACCAAATATTTTCCTTGGAAAAGAACTCGCGCGGAATCTGGGCGCGCGCGTGGGAGACACGGTCTGGATCATCACCCCTGGCGCCGGCATCACCGCGATGTCGGTGCCGCAAGCGCATTTGTTTGTGGTCGCAGGTTTTGTGCAATCGGGTCTTTACGATTACGATTCGTCGCTCGCCTACATCGACATCAAGTCGGCCCAGGGGCTTTTTGATATGGGGAAAAATGTTTCGGGTATCGGCGTGCGCCTTAAAAACGTGGACAAGGCCGATGTTGTCGCGCGTGATTTACAGAACAAATTCCAAGGCGCGTTCTGGGTCCGCTCGTGGCTGTCGCTCAACCGCAACCTTTTCTCAGCGCTGAAACTCGAGAAGACCGTGATGTTTATCATCCTCACCATGGTGACTTTGGTGGCGTCGGTCATGATCGTTAGCAATTTGCTTTTGTCCATTACCCAGAAAATCCGGGAGATTGGGATCCTGCGCGCCATGGGCGCGACCCGGAAAACGATCCACCGGATTTTTCTCTATCAAGGCATTTTGATGGGCGTGGTGGGCACTGCCATCGGTTCCGTTTTGGGGATTGGCGTTTCCATGATTTTGGCGCGCACAAATTTTATTCGATTGCCCGCCGACGTTTATTACATCGACCGTCTTCCCGTCCGTTTGGACCCAATCGATATCGCGACGGTCATTGTGGCTGCTTGCTTCATTGTGTTGATTGCGACGCTCTATCCCGCGCGGCGTGCCGCGGAACTCGACCCGTTGGATGCCATCCGCTATGGCTAACATTCTCGAACTTCAGGGGATTTCCAAATCGTTTGGCCACCTCGAAATCCTGCGCGATCTCGCGTTCGAGTTAAAGGAAGGACAATCGGTGGCTATATTGGGGCCTTCCGGTTCGGGAAAATCCACGTTCCTTCATATCGCCGGACTTATGGAAAAACCGACCGCGGGAGAAATATTGTTACGAGGAAAAAAAGCCGGGGCCTTGTCCGAAGACGAGCGCGCGCGCGAACGGTTGGATACCATTGGATTTCTTTTTCAATTTCACTATTTGCTGCCGGAATTTAACGTGCTTGAAAATGTGCTGGTGCCGCCACGCTTGGCTGGCGACGATTTGATGATGGCGGAAAAGTCCGCCCGGTCGCTTCTGGACCGGTTGGGGCTCGGTGAACGGTTGACGCACAAGCCGCATCAGTTGTCGGGCGGGGAACAGCAGCGCGTGGCGCTCGCGCGCGCGCTGGTCCGCAAGCCGAAACTGCTGTTATGCGACGAGCCGACCGGGAATTTGGACTTGAATACGGCCAAAAATGTGACCGACTTGATTTTTTCTGAAGTCCAACGCGGAGGCGTTGCGACCATATTGGTCACGCACAATGAAGCGCTGGCCAAGCAAGCCGGAACCGCGTATCATCTGGCGCAAGGCCGGTTTGAATAAA
>CAYOPN010000081.1:0-5795 GCA_964405835.1 uncultured Elusimicrobia bacterium
TCAGAAGAGACATCTTGGCCAAGTAGGTGTATCCATACATCGCCAAGAAAAAAACCATGAGGATGGTCATGAAGTCCGAATAGGAAATGAGCCAAAGCTGCCGGGATGAACGGCGTTCCCCCGCTACGGCGGTGGGTTTGAATTGGGACTCGACCACTTCGACGTTCTCTTCACCCACTTCTTTTTCTTCCCCTTCTTCGTCGCAAGAGAACGGTGGCTGCCGGGAAAAATCGTCGTCTTCGTTTTCATCATTTATGGACATGAGGGAAGTCCTTGAAGAGCGCAATTTCAACACGGCGGTTGATGCTGCGTCCCAGAGCGGTGCTATTGGTCGCGCGGGGTCGGTAGGACCCATAGGCCGCCGCCGCGATTTGATCGGCGGGCAACCCGTTTTTGATCATCAGTTGGACAATCGACATCGCCCGGGCCATCGAAAGCTCACTGTTGTCCTTGAAGAGACCACCGCGAAGCGGGATCGCGTCCGTGTGCCCTTCCACCACGATGGTGTGATCCATGCCTTGCAATAGTTCCGACACGACGGCAACGGCCTCGACCGCGGTTGACTGCGGCACGGCCCTTCCGGATTCAAATAAAACTTTTTCCCCAAATTCGATGCGCACAGCGCCGATCTCCTCGGTAATTTTGATGTTGGAAGCGTCGCGAAATTTGGTGCGAAGCGCGGGCGCGAGGTCTTTGAATTCCAATTCTTTGTCTTTGAGCGTATAGGCCTCGGTCAATTTCATGGATTGGATCGCGCGCGTAAGCGCGTCGTCACCCATCACGGTCAAACCGTAGAGCGCGAGAAAAACCAACATCATGTTCGTGATCAGATCAGCGTAAATGGTGAGCCAGATTGTCTCGAGCCGTGTGTCGTGACGAAAACGCGCCAAACGGTGGATCACGCTACGTTCCGTTTATCGGTTACCGCCTTTGGGTCGGCGGCTATTTTCACGCGGTTGCGCCGGTTCAGATAGGCTTCAAGCCGGCGCCCCAAAATGGCTGGCACTTCCTGTCGCTGAATAGAAAGGATCCCTTCGATCATGACTTCTTTGAGGAAGAGTTCTTGTTCAGAATAAGCTTGAAGTTTTCCGGCGATAGGGAGGAACAAAAAGTTCGCGCCGAAGATCCCGTAAAACGTGGCCGTCATGGCAACCGCCATATGCATGCCCATCGTGCGCGGATCGGTCAGGTTCAGCATCACTTCCACGACGCCGATCAGGGTGCCTAATAACCCGAAAATGGGCGCGTAGGTGGCCATGTTGCGGAACACATTGGCCACTTCTCCGTGACGCAGGCGAGTGAAGTAAATTTCCTTTTCCAGGTTGCCCCGCACAACCGCCGCCGGCAAACCATCCGCGATCATTTTCAGCCCGTTGGCGAGAAAATTGTCCCGCGTGCCCCGCATGTCCTGTTCAAGGCTTTCCATGCTGCTGCGGCGCGCACGATTCGACAGCGCCATAAGCCGTGCCATCATACTGTCCGGCGACTCCCGCCGGCCCGGGAACATAAATAACAGGAGCGCTATCGGAATCCGTTTTAACGTGGCCCAAGGATAGGTGATCAACGTGGCTCCCAGCGTACCGCCGAACACCAGCACCGCCGCATTCATGTTGAAAAAGAAATGCAGGGTGCCACCGGCCTGAAGCACCCAGACGATGGCCCCAAGTCCGATCCCCCATCCCATTAATGTCATTAAATCCATTAGCTAGCCTTCCGGTCCGGCGGTTCTTGGCGCGGCGGATTTATTGGGTAACGCTCCGTTGTCCCCGGATCGCCGCGGCGGTTCATAAATTTTTTGATTTTTTCGCGGATGTCTTCCTTGCCGCCTTTAACGCCGGGGGTTTCGGGTTCCACGGGGATCGTGTCTTCCAATTTCATTCCCGGAGGAAGCTTCAAAGTCGAACGCAGTGACGAGCCAAATCGCGATGCCGGAACATCTTCCACGTGCGGGATATTGATCTGGCCTTCGCGCTCGAGGCGTTTCGCAATCAACACAACTTTGCGCTGCGCATCCAAGGTCGCCTTGCCGACGGCGGCCCCTTCGTTCAATTCCAACTCTTGCTTAACGATCTCGGCCTTGCCTTCGCTCATGTGCTCGAGAATCTGTTTGATCAGCGATTCCGGCACGCCGCGCAAACTGGTCACGATCGTCTGCAAATCCACTTCGCGCAGGACGGCCTTAAGCGAGGGCGCATCCAACCGTTCCAAATCTTCAAACATCAACGTGCGCGCGCGGAGCTCTTCAACAATTTCCGGGCGGGACTCTTTTAAGCTTTCCAACATCCGCTTCTGCGCCTCAACCTCCAGTGATTCATAAATCGCAAAGATCCGGTCCGGACCGCCGATGAGGTAATCCAGGCGGCGTTTCAAATCCTGTTCGATGTCTTCTACCTGTTCCGGCAAAAGCTGACGGGTCGTGGCGAGATGGGCCGCCACTTCGGACTGCATCGCGGGCTCGAGCCGCGCCAGCACGCGGCTGATCCACTCCGGCGGCAAATACCCGAGGACAACGGCCGCCTTTTCCGGCGTTTCACGCGATAACAAGATCGCCAAGTTTCCCAAATGGTCTTCGCGGACGAACCCGAACGGCAACACCATCTTGTTGGGGTTTTCCACTTGCAAAGAACCCGAGAACGCGGCCGATCCGGCCGCGCCGGCCGCCGGTGGAGGCGGCAATCCGTAGGAAGGCATATAACCAGGCATATATTGCATATCCATGCGCCCGCGCGCCGCATCCTGCGCTTTCAAGGTGGGCAAGATTTGCACGAAATTGTTCAAGAACCCGCGCAGTGGCCCGAACATAAACAAGAAAAACACGGCGAGGCAGATGAGGATCAAGACGAGCAACACGAGCGCCCAATAACTCTTGAGTTCGGATTGCAACCGCAACATACCGGTCGGATTCAGCATCGCCGCGGGCTTCGAAAAAACAGTCCGTTGGATATCAAGCGTGTCCCCGCGCGCGGCGTCAAGACTCAGCATTTGACGCGTAAGGTCGCGGACCTTTATGACCGTCTCTTCCGAAAGCTCTTGATCAAGTACCAGTGTTACTTGGATGCGACGGATAAAGCGGTGGAACATCTTGGGGTCGGGTTTCAACGTGTCGACCAGGTTTTGCATCTGCTCGCTGGTGTTATCGAACGATTTTCGGACCGGAACGCCTGGGAGATAGAAACCGCTTTGGTCCCGTTGTTCGGTTTCCCCGGTGTCGCTCACCCGGGCCAGCGGCTCGACCCGGATTACGACCACAAATTGGCCGGCCGGCAAAATTTTCCCAAGCGCTTCTTCCACGCGCTTCTGCATGCGCGTTTCCAAATCCAACCGCTCGCTGTCGAGCGACGATTCGGCCGCGACCGGTGAAACCAACGTGGTCGCGAAAATCAAAAGCGAGAAAAAGGACTTAGCGGCGTTCGACATGGACCGTTCCTTTTCCGCCATAGAGAAATTTCTTGAGCACATCATTGTTGGGGTCGTACTGCAGAGCGCGCGTCCAAATCTGCTTGGCTTTTTCCCGCTCGTTCATCGCGTAATAGGCCGAACCGAGACGGGTCAGCGCCATCACATTGGTCGGTTCGAGATCAAGCACGTCCGTGCATTCGGTGATCGCCGACAAATAGCGGCCGTCATAGATGGCCTCCAACGTCAATTGCAATTTGTGGTCGACCAGCGTTATGCCCGAGGGAAGCGCGGGCATTTCCACTTCGGGATGATCGGCTTCAATGAGGCGGCGCAAGCGCGGCAACTCCGCGCGGTTGATTTTTTTGTCGGACGCGTAAACGAGCGCGTTCAACGCGCGCTTCGCGTCGTTCTCAAGATAACGGGAAATCGCAAGGCGAATAAGTTGGGAATCTTTGCCGCTTCCCACTTCGCTTTCCAGGATCGGCGTGATGTTCGCCAGCCGGCGGCGAGTTTCTTTTATGGCGGTGTCTTGCGGCAGCAAGCGTTCGGCTTCGAGGAAAGTGAGGCGCGAGGTTTCGTAATTGCCCTCTTTGTATTCGGAAACACCGCGCTCGTAGAGGATTGTGGCTTGGTCCTGAGCTTGAGACA
This sequence comes from uncultured Elusimicrobia bacterium, assembly GCA_964405835.1. Taxonomy (GTDB): domain Bacteria; phylum Elusimicrobiota; class Elusimicrobia; order F11; family F11; genus JAJVIP01. The sequence continues at coordinate 4,048 of CAYOPN010000081.1, forward strand.
CGCGCAACTGCTGTTGTTTCTCTTCGAGTATCAAACGTTCGCGTTCGGTTTCAAGCTCCGCGACATTGATGCCCATGGGTTTGTAATTATCAATCAATCGATCCAGCGCGATGATGCGATCGTGCAAGTTCATACCGTTTAAGACTTGTTGCCGGTAGGCGGCAATTTCGCGATCGAGGTCGTCGCGGAGGGTCGGCATGACGTTTTCGGGGGAATCCCAACTCCAGGCCCACAGGCTGGGAGAGGCCGGTGAGACCAGAAAAGTGGCGAAAAGTAGAGTCATTTTTGTCATTCATCTCCCTCGGGCGTCAAAACCTGAAGTGCTCTACGTATTTATGGTAGAAGCCTCGTGATTTCAACCCATTTGTGCGTTTTGTGGAGGGTGTATGAAGGCGATTCAGGTCAACCAATTTGGCGCTCCCGATGTCCTCACCTTGGCCGATGTTCCAACCCCGGAACCAAAAGAAAACGAAATCCTGATAAAGCTCGCCTACGCCGGTTTGAACCACGTTGACATTTGGGTCCGCAAAGGCAGCCCCGCTTATCCGGTCAAACTCCCCCATATTCTTGGTTGCGACGGCGCGGGAATCGTGGAAGCCATGGGGCCCCAAGCGGAAGGCGTGTCGATTGGCGACCGGGTCGTGATTTTTCCCGGCATCAGTGACGGGACTTGCGCCGCCTGCAAACGCGGGCAAGACAATCAGTGCGATAACTTTGAATTTATCGGCACCAAACGGCACGGGACTTACGCGGAGTTCGTGACCGTTCCCGACCTAAACGTCGCTGCCATTCCGGACTCACTTTCCTTCGGGCAAGCAGCATCGTACCCCCTCGCCTATTTGACCGCCTGGCACATGTTGTTAGGACGCGCAAAATTGGTCGCGGGCGAATCGGTTTTGATTATCGGAGCGGGCAGCGGCGTGGGCGTCGCGGCAATTCAAATCGCCAAACTCAAAGGCGCCCACGTATTGGCCGTGACCAGCAGCCGCCATAAAGTCAGCAAATTAAAATCTCTGGGGGCCGATGACGTTTTTCTGGAAGAAAAAGACACGGATTTTTCACGGTGGGCATTAAAAAGCACGGACATGCGCGGCGCTGACGTTGTTTTTGAGCACGTGGGACCGGCGACATTTGAAAAAAGCGTGAAATCCCTCCGCCGTTACGGTCGGCTGGTGACGTGCGGGGCAACCACAGGCCCGACGGTAACATTGGATTTGCGCTACATCTTTAGTCGCGACCTCACCATTCTCGGCGCCAAGATGGGGACACAAAGGGAATTCCAGGATTTAAGCGCCGCCGTTTTCAATGGCAGCATCGTTCCCTTGGTGGACAAAATCTTCTCTCTTGCCGACGTGAGCAACGCCCACGACTACATGGAAGGAAAACAGCAACTCGGAAAAATTCTCTTAAAAGTTACTTAGATAAGAGAAGCGACGAAGTCGCCGACTTCTGTGGTCGACATTCCCATCTTGCCGGCCGCCAAACTTTTAATCTTTCCAGATTGAAGCGCTTTGTAGACGGCGGCTTCAATTGCGTTCCCCGCCTCGGATTGACCGACCTCCGTGAGCAACATTCCGCCCGCGCAAATCGCGGCCAGCGGGTTGATGACGTTTTTGCCGGTGTATTTGGGCGCGGAACCGCCGATGGGCTCAAACATGGAAACACCTTGCGGGTTGATGTTGCCGCCCGCCGCAATACCCATGCCGCCTTGGACCATGGCGCCCAAGTCCGTGATGATATCGCCGAAC
>CAYOPN010000082.1:0-5638 GCA_964405835.1 uncultured Elusimicrobia bacterium
CTTTTTTCCACAGCGCGAAGTCGAGCGGGTCTTTTTTCTTCTCGTTCACGTCAACGCGCGCGCCGGCGATCATCTCTTCCAGGTTTCGCTTCGAAAGCGCGACGTACGGATCGCCAAACTTGCGGACCGAATAATAAACGTCGCCTTCCATCGCGTAGGCGTATCCGCGCTTCACCAACTTCTCAATCAGCGCAACGATCTCTTTCATGTGCGTGGTCACGAGCGGGTATTCATCGGCGGGCAATACGTTCAACTGCTTCATGTATTCCTGAAAACTTTTGATGAACGGTTTTGGATAGGACTCGGCGGGAAGACCTACTTCGTTGGCACGCTTGATGATTTTGTCATCGACGTCCGTGAAGTTCTGGATATGCGTTACTTTGTATCCGTGCGACAACAACACGCGCTTGAGAACATCGAACACGACATAGCAACGCGCGTGTCCGACGTGGGTCTCGTCATACGGCGTGATGCCGCACACGTAGAGCCCAACTTTACCTGGCTGGAGTGGTTTGAATTCTTCTTTTTTTCCGGAGAGTGTGTTGGTTAATTGGAGAGCGTGGCCACTGCCCATACGGCAATCCCCCCGGGAGCCCGAAAGAGCGTCAATCCTTCTTGGGTCTTTGCTTTGATGCTCACTGCGGTTGGCTTAATGCCTAGAAGTTTCGCGAGTTTGTTTTTCATTTTCACTTTGACGGGCCCGAGCCGGGGCTGATCCGCAAGAATAGTCGCGTCCACGTGCGCAGGCTTCCAACCGGCTTTGCGGACCTTGACCAGCGCGCCTTTCAAAAGTTTCTCGCTCGAGATCCCCTTCAGTTTCTTGGACGTGTCCGGATACATGTCGCCAATGTCGCCGAGCGCGGCCGCGCCCAAAATCGCATCGATGACCGCGTGCAGCACCGCGTCACCGTCCGAATGCCCACGGAGCGCGGGCGTTCCCGGAAACTTCAGCGCGCCGAGCATGAGAGCGCCGTCTTCCGCGAACAAATGGCTGTCGAATCCGAAACCCGTCCGGATCATAGGCCGGCTCCCCCAAAACATTCGGTTCCCCTCCCCGTCAGGGGAGGGGACAGGGGTGGGGTCAGCCCGGAGCGCATGCTTCGGTTTTTCCCCACCCCTTCCCCCTCTCCGCTGGGGAGGGGAACAGTAATTTGTTGGGGGCGTGTCATTATTTTGAAAGTAATCGGCATAGGTTCAAATCAGTTGGGTACGTCACTTTAAAATTGGTTGCGCTCCCTTCTACAATAGCGACCTTGAAGCCTTTACGTTGCGCAAGCTCCACGTCGTCTGTTGCGGTTGCTGATGGCTTTAACAGACATTTGAGCGCAACATCGCGACGAAATCCTTGTGGTGTCTGTGCGAGCCAAAGTTGTTTGCGTGGAATGGTTTTCTTCACGCGGTGATCTGTCGTGGAGAGTTTGAGTGTGTCCGCGAGCGGCCAGGCCGCGAGCGCGGCGCCGGTTTTCTTGGCGGCCACTTCGACGCGGCGCGCGATATCGGCGGTGACCATCGGCCTTGCCGCGTCGTGCACGAGCACGACATCGATGAAGGACGAAAGCGCTTTCACGCCGTTTCTCACCGAGTCGCCGCGGCGCGCGCCGCCTTCCACGACGGCGACGTTCTTGCGGGTCTTTGACTTACGCAGCTGGGTTTCCACAAATTTCCGGTTGGCGGCCGAGGTGACCACCACAATTTCGCGGACCGACGGCATCCGCGCGAAAATGGAAAAAGGCGCCATGAACAACGGCCGCCCGTTCAGAGACAGGAATTGTTTCGGTTTTTCACCACCCAAACGCCGTCCTGCGCCGGCGGCCAATAAAACGACGCCCGACGGCACAAAAATCAGGTGTGCTGCGCGTTGGGAGCTTCGGGAGTTGCAGGAGCGCCGCCCGCCGCGGGATGTTTCTCGTCAACGTGTGGGGCCTCTTTCACTTCCTGGGCGCGCGCAAAAATCATACGGCCGGCCGGTGTTTGCAAAATGGAATTCACGTAGGCGCTCACGCGTTTGCCGAGGAAACGGCGGCCGTCGTCCACGACGACCATTGTTCCATCGTCCAAATAACCGACCGCCTGTTGTTTCTCTTTGCCTTCCTTGGCGAGAAAAAGCGTCAACGTGTCCCCCGGCAACACCACGGACTTAAGCGCGCCCGCGAGATCGTTTACGTTCAACACCGGCACGCCCTGCAGCGCGGCCACTTTGCTCAAGTTGAAATCGGTCGTCGCCACCTTGCCGTCCATTTCCTTGGCCAGCTCCACCAATTTCGCGTCCACTTCTTTGATGTTCGGATAATCTTTGTCGTAAATCTTGACCGCGACTTCCTGGCTGTCCTGAATGCGCTTTAAAATATCGAGGCCGCGGCGTCCGCGCTGGCGCTTGGTCGCATCCGAAGAGTCAGCGACCGTTTGTAGTTCCTGAAGCACAAAACGCGGCACGATCAGATTGCCGGTCAAAAAACCGGTCTCGACCACGTCCGCAATGCGACCGTCGATCAAGACGGAGGTGTCGATGATTTTCACTTCCTTGGTCTTGGATGATTTCACCACCAGGTTCTTTTCCAGCAGATCGACTTCGCTTTTTTTGCGCACCGCGATCATGCAGCCGAGATACGCGAGCACCAGGTTCACCAAAAGCGATTTGTCGGAAATGAATTGATACAGGCTCGGGTTGTCCATTTTGAAAACCAGCCAGTCGATGCCTTTGGCCACGAACACACCGACCACGCCGCCGATCGCGCCGAAAATAAGAACGTCGAGCGGAATGCGCTCGATCACAAGCTCAATTGCGACCACCAACGCGGCCACGCCGAGACCCACCAACGCCGCGTCCCCCGTCTTGCCGACCGTGTAACCCACAACGGGCCCCAACACCAACGCCAAACCTCTTAAAACATGAAACATAAATTAGGCTCCTTGTTCTTCTTCCGGTGGCTTCCCCTTTTTCAAATCCTTGAAAAAGTCCTCCGGGGTCATCGTGTCTAACTTCTTTTTAAAATCGTTCACTTCTTCTTCGCTGATCGGCTTGAGCAGTTCCGGACAGGCCTTGAACACGGCCTCGGTCACCAGGATCGGGCAGTTCGCGCGGACCGCCAGTGCCACCGAATCGCTCGGCCGCGCGTCGATCACAATCTCTTTCGTTCCGTCCAACAAACAAACCTCGGCGAAAAACGTCGAGTCTTTAAGTTCCGTTATCACGATGTGTTTAATTTTTGCTTCCAGCTGTTGCATCACGATCATAAACAGGTCGTGCGTGAGCGGCCGCGGAAATTGCTGGCCCGACAGCGCCATGCCGATCGCGCCGCCCTCATAGAGGCCGATCCAGATCGGCAACAGGCGCGGACCATCAATTTCTTCCAGCACCATCACGCACTGCCCGCCCACTTGCGAGAGTGAATAAAGCCGGGTCGATACCGATTTCATTACACGTCTCCTTATCGCGCCACGCTGGCCAACCCGAACAGCGAAGCGATGTCAGCATCGCGGAAAATAATGTTCATGTACGTCTGAAATGAGGCGCGCTCATAAATATCCTGGGCCCGGGCGCCCACCCACAACCAATTGGTGATTGCCACGTGCGCGCCGGCGTTCACGAGCGGCGTATCCAAATGCCGTCCCTGCACCATGCGGTCGCGTTTGGGGTCCGACAGTTCCGCATTAAGTTCGATACGGCGGTTCAATTTGGGATACATGAAGAATGGACGGAAATTGATGCCGCCACCGCCGCGGGAGTACAACGCGCCCACGTAGCCGGTGAATGGACCAAAATCCGACCCGATGACGGCCGAGATGCGGTTCTGCCGCTCGAACAGCGTGTGTTCTTCGTCGTTCACGTCCTTGGTGTTGATGTTGGTTGCGCCAAACGCGTAAAACTTGCCGGGGCGTGGGACCAACTTGAGGGACAAATCGTTTCTCCCTTCGTCGTCCACGGAATCATAACGGTACCGGTAGTTCCAGTACACATTCATCCGGGTGAATCCGCCGAGGAGTTTCTTGGCTGAAGACACGGTTTCTTTCACGTCCTTCTCGGTCTCTTTGTCGTTCAAAAGCGCGCCGATCGCGCCTTCGCCGCGGTTGACCTTCGCCAGCAAGATGTCGAGTTTTTCGCCGACGCCGCGGAATTTTTCGATCATCACTTTGATGTCTTCTTTCTTATCGCCCGAAATATCTTCCAAGTCGGCGGAGAAGGCCTTGATGCTGGCCGTCAGGTCACGCACGTTCATCACGATCTCTTCCATTTCTGTCCCATGCTGGCCCATCGCCTGGTTCAGCGCGCGCGAGATGTTGCGGATGTTCGCCATGGTTTCTTTGAAATTGCCGACGGCATCGCCGTGTTTTTCGTCTTCTTCGAACAAGGAACCCAGTTTCGCGATCATCTGATTGAGCGATGCGCCTTCAACGCCGCGAATCGCGGATTTGTGGGGCAGCTCAGGTTGGCCCTGCGTGCCGGGGTTCAGATCAATAAATTTGGTGCCGATGATGCCGGTGGAATCGACGCGGGCCACGGCGTCGGCGTAGACGGGCACGTCGGGGTTGATGTCGATGGTCACGCGCGCGCGGCCGTTGACGAGTTCTACTTTGCGGACTTTTCCGATCTCGACGCCGGCGACTTTCACGGCAGCCTTGGGTGGGAGAGCTTCAACGTTCTGGAAATCAACGAAATAGCGGTGGCTGCGGGAAAAAAATTGGACGTTGCCAAGCGTTAGGATGGAAGTGAGAATCGCCCCTATCGCCGCCAGTAAAAACAAGCCGACTCTTGTTTCGTTGTTCAACTATTCAACCGCCCTTACTTTCATCTGGATCGGCCCCTGCGAGGAGCCGGTGACGAATTGTTTGACCAACGGGTTTGTCGTGCCGCGAATCTCGGCTGGCGTTCCGATGGAAACGATACGGCCTTCGTACAACATCGCCATCCGGTTGGAAATCTTATAGGCGGACGTCATGTCGTGCGTCACCACGACCGATGTCACACCCAACTTTTTTTGCAGACCCAAAATCAAATCATTGATCACGTCCGACATGATTGGGTCAAGTCCCGTCGTCGGTTCATCGTACAAAATATAATCCGGCTCATAGGCGATGGCCCGCGCCAAACCGACGCGTTTTTTCATTCCGCCGGAAAGTTCGGCCGGCTTGAGCTGCGCGACCTCTGGTCTCAAGCCCACCACAGACAATTTCTCGACAATGACGTCCTTTAAGTTCTTTTTTAGGTCCGGCCTCAAGTTGCGGATGCCGAACGCGATGTTCTCTCCGACCGTCATCGAGTCAAAAAGCGCGGCGCCCTGAAACAAATATCCGAACCGTTTCTGTACCTGGAACAACTCATCTTCGTTCATGGCCGTGATTTCCTGGTTGTCGATGAAAATGCGGCCTTTGTCCGGCTTGAGGAGTCCGACCAGGTGTTTGATCAACACGCTTTTTCCGGTACCGGACCCGCCCATGATCGTGATGGTCTCGCCGTCTTTGATTTCCAAATCCACGCCGCGCAAAACATGATTGCGCCCAAACGATTTCTCCACGCCTTGGACCTTGATCATCCCCCAACTCCGCAGGAACCCCAAAAATGTACTGGTTCCCCTCCCCGCAAGGGGAGGGGCCAGGGGTGGGGCATGCCCGGAGCAATCGCTTCGGTTTTCCCCCACCC
>CAYOPN010000083.1:0-4492 GCA_964405835.1 uncultured Elusimicrobia bacterium
CTGGCGCCGGCGGCCACAGCACCGGCGGTGAGATTGGCCACGTCATCGCGCCCGTAGCCCCCCAACGAAATCGCCTGCTGCACAATCGCAGCGCCTTCCGGCGTGAACCGTTCGGTGCCTTCCTCAAACAAATCTTTGCGCGCGCCCACTTCGTTTTGAAGCCGCGTGGCCTGCGCGTCGGTAAGTCCCTGACGGAGGGCCGCCGCTTTCACGTCCAACTTCACAGAGACGCTGGGCCTATGATCACCGCTGCCATCCGCAGATTTAAATTGCAAGTCTTGCTTTGAAAATCGTCGGTTAATTTCACCAACGGCGGCGGAAAATTCCATGGAGGCGATGCCTTGGCCATCGAATTCGGCATTGGCTTTCAGCGAAATAAGATCTTCGCCACCCCGCGTATCCCGGCGCAAGACACCTGATCCTTCGGGCGCCAATTCCACTCGATTGGCCGCCTTCGCCTGAAAGTAAGCACGAAGATCACGTGACAATTGTCCTTTACCCACCCCCGACTCCACGTTAAACAAATGCTGCATCTGTTCAATGCAGTTCTTTAAAACCGTAAAGGCACTATCGCCAGTTGAAGGCCCCAACCGGTCGTTTCCGCCCGCCGCGCTCTGGAACCGTGTCCGGGTTTGAATAATGGCATTCACTTCACCGGGTTTGGCGCTGGCCTGTGCGTTCAACAGCCGCTTGACCATGCCTAATTCCAACCCCGACGCCACCCCTCGTTGAAAAAGAGCTCGCTGCGACCGTGCCTCATTCCGGTTGAGATGTTGTTCTAGTTTATTGAAGTTCCCCGTCACTGTTTCATCACCCAAGAACCAGATTTCTTTTTTGTTTTTATTGAAGTTTCCGGCAACGTCTCCTATCAATGGGTGGTTGGGGCGCATTCGGCCCTCAGATTGCGCAAAGCGAGTATCGGAGGTTTTTAGGCCATACATGCCGACATGACGAACATTTTCGCGAAACAAGGAAATACTATCGCCTTCTCCAATCGTCGCATCAAGCTGAGAATCGCCATTCCGGCGCGCGTCGGCCAGCACTTTGCTTTTCATCTCTTCCACATTTTTTCCGTCAGCAAAGAACAACTTGTAGGTTTTTAAGTCGGACCCTGTGATGCCGCCTTTGTCGAGGAAGATCGCCAATTCTTTCACGCCCCCCTCACGGATATCGAGCGTTTGTCCTTTCCCATCCGCATCGGTGTATTTCAATGACCAGTTTTCCGGAACCAGCGCTTCCTTCAAGACGTCCGCCTCGACAGTGCCCAACTCTTTTCCTGATCGGTCGTATATAAAGATGAATTCGCCGAATTGCATAAGACGAATGCGCCCCGTTGTTGCATCCAAGAATAATTGACGCGCTTGGTTATCGTTGACGGTTAGATCTTCAGCTTTAAAAACCACATGGTCACCATCATATTTTCCATTTTGAAAGCGCTCTTTAAACTTCGCAGCGAAAGTTTCAAAATTTTTCATACCAAACAGTTGATCCTTCTCCGCGATCGGATTGCGGTTATCGGTCGGCCGGAAGCGGTTCAGTGTGGTATCTTCGACACCCAACTTGGACCCACTATTGTCGAGGAACCGGGTTTTTAGCCCGAGCAACAATTTGAAATAAATCTGAACTCTTCTAGGAGTACCGCTAACACCTGTTTTAGTTCCAAACATACTCATCACGTGAATATCGGTGACCCTGACGGAATCGGGATTGGTCTGAACAAGCTTCATAGACTCTTCAAACTCTATCGCTCGGCCATCAACTTTGGCATCCATGCGTAACGCGCCAATCAATTGTTTGGCCATGGCTTGCCACGGATCTCCAAATCGCATGTCGGCGTTCGGACGGTTTTCTGAAATGGGCACGATTCGATTGGGGTTGATGTCGCCGCCGTTGCGCTCCTTCCCGCCGCGCGCAATATTTCCAAAATCGGTCCCTTGCACGCCGGTGATCGCGTCCGTGAAAGCGCGAATAGCGCTCCGAACGTAAATCAGGTTGGAATCACTGTTGGCCGCCTTGATATCACTGCCCTTGGTGATGTCTTTGACCGCACCGTCCGACATATAATAAGAACCATCTTCCTTGTTTTCCTTGATGACGGACTCGCCATCCGACGCCTTAATTATTCCATCACGCATCATTTCCGAAAATTTCTCAAACGAAACCGACTTATCTACGCGACCTTCGTAGAGCTTTATTACGTAATCGTAAACCAGTTTCGTGGCCGGCAAAAACCGCTTTTCGTACAGAGCATGCTTCATAATGTCAGTCGTGGCCGAGCCACGGATCAAATCCGGCGTGTCGGGGATTTCATGGATTTCATCCCACATGGAGTGCGTGTTTTCAAACAGCAACGACGCCAACTTCTTGATTCCGCCGTTTTCTGTCGGCAACCCTTTGGGGTCGTACAAGCTCATAAGAACGCTTTTCAAAGCCTGGCGCGTTGTCGCAATGACAATTCCATCCCGATCCAATCGAGACACCGTATTGGCGAACTGCGCTTTATCCACGTCCGCCTCACGGACCGCCTGAACACGACCGCCGTCGCTCTCATTCTTGTTGCCGCCCATATACTCGTTCAACTTTGCGTTATCGGTGAACACCACCACCACTTTGCGGATGTGGCCGGAATAAATTTCCATAATGAGCTGCGGCACAACGCGCAAGAGAACATCGGTTTTACCAGCTCCCAGCGGCGCTTCAATAACCATATTCAAGTTCCACAACATATCCGACACGTACTTTTTGGCTTGGTTCTCAGTCAATCGTTTCCCACTTTCCTTTTCGAACAAACGCAACACCCGGTTAATTTTCCCGGCCGCCGAATTCACGCGTTCGCGACGCTTCCCATCCGGATCATTTTTGGAAGATAATCCCTCTGCCTTATTTGCTTTCTCATCAACCACTTTGGATTCGTATCGTTTGATGTTCGCGTTGTATTCAATATCGATAACGCTTCCGAACAAGTCCGCGTCTCCGTGCAGTCTCTTTAAGTTTGCTTCATTGTAGTAGCTGTTCATTTGCTGGCCGATGCGATCAATCAAATTGGCTTTCACAAATGAGGCAACCAGCGCCCGATGCCCCCTCCAACTCCACAGGCGATCGCCGAAAGTAGCCTCTATCCCTCCCTGCAACCGGATGGCGTACAGTGCGTTTTCAAGTTGGCTGGCGAGGACTTCGGAATTGGCCTTTACCTCGGTGGTAGTTTTCCCTTTCTCGGACTGCTCGCTGCTTTTCACTTTTTCCGCTTTAACGAAAGAAACCAATGTCCGCTTGGCTTCAGCTTTCAAAAACTCGGAATTTTTGACGTTACGGTCCCCAATAACAATATCGGCGCCCAGCGGCATATCAACGATACTGGACAAATGAGCGCGGCCTTCCGCTGATTTGCCTAGCAAGCTCACCACCTGAGAATAATTCATCAGAGCCTGTCGGGCAGCGGCTTTTAAATAACCTGTGACGGTCTCGGATTTTCCTTTAATCATGATAACGTCGCCTTCACCCACACCATCAACGATTCTGTGCAAAACATCAGCATCAAGACCATGGATAACATCACTGGCTTGTTTGTGCATCACATCGAAACGAACATTTCCATTCCGATCGACCAGGATACGCCGGGCCACCGGGTTCTTCAGATTATCGGACTTCGGTATGATTATTTCGTAAATGCCTCTCCAGTTAACAGAATAATCCACGCCTTTTTCCACGCCCCCCTGCGCGATCTTCGCCAACTCTGTCTCGGAAGCACCTTCGGCAGCGCGAATACGAAACACCAAGGCCGCCGCGCGGCCGTGGAGGCGTTCCACCCACATCGCGCGGATGGCGATGGAAAGACGCGGACCAGTGCCGGGGTTCACCACTGTTTCGGCGGTCAACGCCTCACCTTTCGTCTCAACGGGTTCCGGTTTAGTTTCTTCCGCCGTTTTCCTCGAAACAGTTTCCTCTGGCGAAAGCAGTGTCTCGCTACGCGAAACCTCCAGCGCCCCCTTCACACCGGATGATTCCAGCGCCTTTGCCAACGACTTGCCCGCTTCGCTCCCATGCTCTATGAGGAACGGCGAGAAACCGACCTTTTGCGAGCGGGTCTGAATAAGGAAGGTAATCAGTGTGGACTGAGGCACTTTTGCATCCAATAGCGCTGCGATGCCTTCCGCCATCTTGGGCGTTCTTACAACCAAGAGGGCATCAACCAAATTGTTAAAGGCATTTTTTGTTCCGGCCGCTTCGATGAACATATCCGCCAGTTTTTCGGCCAAAGCACCATTTTTTTGCTCCAGCAACAACGTCACTGATTTCGCGAGGTCGGCCCCCCGAGAGTATTCTCCAGTCATCAACTGCATGAACACATCCAATTTCCCGGCCTGCGCAAAACGATCGACAAATATTTGGAGAGCCCCTGCGGAAGTGGTGCCGTCAAAAATCCGATTGAATCGCCCGAGACCAACGCCGGACCCGGATGATGCCAATGCGGCGCGGACCTTGCTCAGGTCAA
>CAYOPN010000084.1:0-2716 GCA_964405835.1 uncultured Elusimicrobia bacterium
AAGGTTCCCCTGCGTATCAACGGCCGTCATGGTCCCTTGGACTGTCTTGGAACCGACCTTGATCTCAACCTTTTTCCCAACGCCGATCAACCGTGCTTCAACGGCTTTTTGATAGGGACCAAAACCGGTCTTATCAAAGTCTGTCCAGGCCGTTTTAATGGCGGTCAACACCGCTTCTAACAATCTTGATCGGCCTTGAGATTGTTTGCGAATGGCGGAAATGGAAGTGGCTATCTTGGACAAATCGGAGGGAATTGGATTGTTCACGTTGATGCCGATGCCGATGATCATCCAGGGATTGCGGAATTTTGTGACGGTGTTGGTCAACAGACCCGCCACTTTCTTACCGCCGTAAAGAATGTCGTTCGGCCATTTGATGTCGCAGTCGAGCGCGTTCACTTCTTTGAGGGACGTGGCGACTTGGAGCGCAGCGACGATGGAAAAGGGAGCGGCCTGCGCCAGGGACATGGTTTTTAATGGAAGCGCGAGCGAGAACCAGAGTCCTCCCACCGGGGATTGCCAGGGACGGCCATGGCGGCCGACGCCTTTGCTTTGGGTTTCTGCGAGGATCAACACGGCGCCTTCGCCGGTTTTGGGGAGAAATTGGAGAATGCGGTTTTGCGTTGAATCGACTTTTTCGAAGAACTTCACTTCCGTCAGCCAGGGCAAATCCACCTTGAGGCGATTAGTAACCTGGTAAAGCTCAGAAACCCCCATTCGTAACCTCCAGTGAAAAATCCAACGCCGGCGCGGAATGTGTCATGGCACCAATCGAGATCCGGTCCACGCCCAGCAACGCGTACTGTTTTGAATTTTGCAGCGTAACGCCGCCCGAAATTTCGATCAGAGGCTTGTCCGATGAGAGCGCCTCGCGCGCGGCCTTAATGAAAACGATAGAGGCTTTTATGCGATTTATCGGCATGTTGTCCAACAAAATGATGTCCGGCCGCGCCTTGATCGCCTCCCAAACCTGCGGCAGCGTCGCCGCTTCGATCGCCACAAAACCAACCCGGCCCTTTTTGCGCCGCAACGGCGACCCCGCGCCGTAAACTTCCCGCGCACGCGGCCCGCCTTTCCGCAAAAGTTGGTGGTGATTGTCTTTCACAAGCACTGCGTCGCCGAGCGAGAACCGGTGGTTTTCCCCGCCGCCGGCTATGACCGCTTGTTTTTCCAGATCGCGCCAGAGCGGCGTGGTTTTCCGCGTGTCGACGATCGCGGCCTTGGTGCCTTTCACCGAATCGACAAATTTTCGTGTGGAAGTGGCAACACCGCTCAAATGGCAAAGCAAATTAAGAAACGTTCGCTCGCCGCCCAACAGCGCCGGTGCCGAGCAGGAAATGATCGCGACACGATCGCCGGGGCGGACCGTGGTGCCGTCTTTTTTCAACAAACGCACGCGCGCTTTTTTATCCAACTGCTTGAACACAAGGGGTGCGAGGAACGCGCCGCTTAACACCCCTTTGGCTTTGGCGAGAACAATTGCTTTTAGTTTTGAGGAACGGACTTTCGGGATGGCGAGCGTGGTGAGGTCAGAAGAAACCGCGTCTTCTTTAAGCGCTAAGCGGAGCCGTTGGGAAAGGGATTGGAATTGCATCGAACGGCGCGAAGATTAGCACAACACACGCTTCACTGACCGTTCTGACGTACAACTTGAAGCGGGCAATTAAGATTCTGGGCGTTCCAAGGTTGATTCAGGCGGTAAGTTAGCCAGAAGTTCGAAGAATTCCTGTTCGTTTCCCCTCGCGAACAGCTACGGCTTTATTTCAGTTGGACTTTCTCCACGGTCTGGCCGCTGGTTATGCCGCAAAAATTGACCGCCCAAATTTAATGCACGCATAAATGAACCCGATTGCCCACGCCGTCCAAAACAACCTGACAAGTAAACGTTTTACTTTTTGGGGCTTACTAAGACGTGAGCCAGTTGGATCTGGATTGATCTTATCCAAACCACAGAACGGACAGACGAGTTCAGTATCGCTGGATGATGATTTACACGTCTTACAAACACTCATAAGCACCTATGCGGCATAGACATAATGACCGCCGCGAGGCGGTACTGAGAGGAAGGATAAAGGAAGAAGAGAAGAAAAGCATCAAAGAAAAAAAGAGACCCGCCTCCCCGTTGTTAATCTGTCGGGCGCCGGAACCATCACTGGTTCTTACCCAAATCCAAGGAGGCGAGTCATGAATAATTGTAACACGTTTGTCGGTCTAGATGTCCATAAGCAAACAATCAATGTCGCAGTTGCAGATACGGAAGATCGGGAAGTGAGGAGTTACGGTCCGGTCAGCGGGAATCACGAAGCGGTGCACAAAGTCTTACGGAAGCTCATTTCCCAGGGAAAACAGCCCCGGGTTGTTTACGAAGCCGGTCCTACCGGCTTCGCTCTTCAACGTTATCTCGCAGAGAAAGGCATCGACTGCATGGTCGTTGCGCCATCACTGATACCCAAACCCAGCGGAGACCGTGTGAAAACCGATCGCCGGGACGCAATGACGTTGGCGCGGCTTCACCGCGCAGCGGAGTTGTCGCCGATCTACGTTCCCAGCGGATTCGGGATTCGGTGACGCGGGATTCGGTGACGGCGGGATTCGGTGACGTTGATGACAAGTGACAAAAGTTTGTCAGTTGTCATCAACGGCACCTTTTGCCCCTTTTGCCAAGACGATAGCGACGTTCCGCCGGGAGAACCGGGAAGCACTGGTGCGCTTGTGC
>CAYOPN010000085.1:0-2680 GCA_964405835.1 uncultured Elusimicrobia bacterium
TAACCGATGAACGGATTGAAACTGCCGGACCACCTCAAACGCGGCCATTCCGACGGCGGTGGAAAGATTCAACGAGCGTATCGGACCATCCACCGGCAGGCGGACCAATTTTTCTTTGTACCGTTCATAAAACGACGGTGGAAAGCCGCGGCTTTCGGAACCGAAGATGAGATAACAAGGCGCTTCGAATTTTATGTCCCAGATGGACGTGGCGCCGTGCGTGGAAAAAAAATGAAGCGGGGCGACTTGGTCGCCGTGCCGTTTGGCGACCGAATCCAGAAAACCTTCCCATGAGAGATGACGCTCGAGCAACAACTTCGGCCAATAATCCAGGCCGGCGCGTTTCAGGTCTTTCTCGTCCAGCGAGAAACCCAGTTGTCCCACCAAATGCAGCGTGGCGTTCAACCCGACGCAAGTCCGCCCAATATTGCCCGTGTTCTGGGGGATTTCCGGTTCAATAAGAACAATGTTAATGCTCGTCATCCTGGAATGTTTTAATCCAGGATCCATTTTTACCGGAAAAGTGGGCCCTGGATTGAGAATTTCCAGGGCGACGAAAGACCGTCGCTTGACTTCATGGTGTGATTCCACCAAAATCACCCCCGCGATGGAAGCAATAGATCATTACCAAACCGGCCTCGAACAAAAAAAACAGGGTCAGAACGACGCCGCGCTGACGTCTTTCCGGCGCGCCGTGATCGCCGATCCATTGCACGCGGCCTCCCACCTCGAAATCGGTCTGTTGTGCCGTGAAAAAGCCAAGACCGACAAAATGTTTCTGCGTTATTCCTTCGATGCGTTCCGCAAGGCCGCCCAACTCGATCCCACCAACGAACAAGCGCACACCTATTACGTGACCGTGGCCCAGAAAATCGGCCTGCTGGAAGAATTGTTGGACGAATACAGCGCGCTTGTAAAAAAATCGCCCGACAACGCGTTGTTTGTCCGCACCCACAAGAATGTCATTGCATTGACGATGGCCATGATGCCACAGCAAGTCAGCATCGGACCGGCCTCGGCTTCAAGCGGGATACAGAAATTTGCCTTGTTCGCGTCCATCGTGATGCTGTTGGCCGGAATCGGTTTCCTCGTCGCGCCGGCCATGCTGCTCAAGCAGGGAAAAATCCAGAAAGACCAGGTAGGTGGAATGGTCCGTCTCGGCATTGTGATAGAAGCGATCGGGATCGCCGGGTTGGTCTTTAGGAAAAAACTCGGTTAATTAGGGAATGTCGGAAAGCGGGACCCGCGTTACGGTACCCAGGGTCTCGAGCGGCGCGCCGAACTTCTTATCGTCTCCCACCACCATTACTTTCCAATTGTTTCGGTCGTAGTAGCGTTTGGCCACGCGCGCGATGTCCGCTGCGGTGACCGCGCGGATGCGCGCGGCCGCGGTATCGGGATAATCCGGCGCAAACCCGTAAAACTCATTGGACGCGCGAACGTTGGCCACGTCCCACATCGAATCGAACCCGAACACGTAGGAATTGATCGTTGATTCTTTGGCCAACGCGATTTCGTCCGCGCGCGCGCCATTACGCTGGAACGCGTCCACTTCCTTTTGGATCGCCTGGACGGCAGCCACGGTCGACGGCGCCTTGGTCTGGCAACCGACACCAATCAACCCCGGCCCCGCCGGCTCTTGCAGAAAACTTCCCACCACGTACGCGAGCCCGAGCCGCGAGCGGATTTCCCCGAACAACCGCGACGGCCCCCCGCTGCCCAGTATGTAATCAGCCAGCAACAACGGAAAATGGTCCGGATTGTGGCGCGCCGGCCCAACACGTCCCATGGTGATACGCGACTGGTTCGCGTCTTTCTCAACGAAATAGATCGCGGCGAACGTCGACGTCTTGACCGAAAAATCGTAGGGCGGGACGGTGCGGCCCGAAGCGGGCCAATTCGCAAATAGCGTTTCCAGACGCGTGAGCAAGGCCGCCTTGTCGAAATCTCCCGCCATCGCCATCACCGCATGATCGGGGACCACGGTCTTTTTGTGAAGCTCGATCAAATCGGCGCGGGATATTTTTTTGACCGATTCCTCGGTGGGCTCCTGCGAATAAACATGGTCCTGCCCGTAGCTCACGTCGCGGAACGCGCGCCGCGCGATCTGGTTTGGCGTTTCGTTTTTCCGCCGCAAATTCTCCAGCGTCTTGGCCTTGACCAGCGACAACTGCTGTCGATCAAAAGCCGGATGCCGCAGAATGTCTTCGAATATCACGAGCCCTTGTTCAAGGTCTTTTGACAAGCAGGAAAGCGACACCGTCAGCGTTTCGTTGTCGGCGCCGGTTTCGACGGAAATCGCCAGCCGTTCGAGTTCGTTGTTCAACTTCTCGGGCGAGCGCGAGACCGTGCCGCCGCTGCGCCAGACCGAACCCAGGAACCCGAACCCATCCGGCACATTCTCATCGGCCGGGCTGACCTTCATGCGGATATTCAAATTTACGAGCGGCAATTCGTGGTCTTCCATAATGTAGACCACAACGCCATTTTTAAGCTGCGCGCGCTCGGCCTTGGCCGGTTTGAATTCCAGTTTTGGAATGACCACCTCCGGCGGCTTGGCGGAGACCATTGAAACGCAAAA
This sequence comes from uncultured Elusimicrobia bacterium, assembly GCA_964405835.1. Taxonomy (GTDB): domain Bacteria; phylum Elusimicrobiota; class Elusimicrobia; order F11; family F11; genus JAJVIP01. Next base: position 2,582 of record CAYOPN010000085.1, read on the forward strand.
GAAGAAAATGGAAACCGCCAGCAAAAGGCTTCCCCCACCCTGCCCCTCCCCCTTCCGGGTGAGGGAACAAATCTTTTTCCCCTCCCCGCGAGGGGAGGG